>JAEEVR010000006.1 GCA_016290995.1 Treponema sp.
CGACAAGCCGATGATTTACTACCCGGTCAGCGTTCTTATGTTGGCTGGAATTCGCGAGGTTTTGATAATTTCCACTCCGCGAGACATAAGCGTTTTTAAGGAGCTTTTTGGCGACGGCTCTTGGCTGGGAATGCGCTTTGAGTACGCCGTTCAGGAAAGCCCTCGCGGCTTGGCCGACGCCTTTATCGTCGGAGAGAAATTTATTGGGGGGGACTCCGTAGCCCTTGTCCTTGGCGACAATATCTTTTATGGCCAGGCCTTTAGCGAATCGCTAAAGAATTCCAAGCAAAGAATAGACAATGAGGGCGGAGCGGTAATCTTTGGCTATTACATCAAGAACCCCACTGCCTACGGAGTCGTTGAATTTGACAAAAATGGAAAGGTTTTGGGAATCGAGGAAAAGCCTGAAAAGCCTAAGTCTAACTACGCCGTTCCAGGCCTATACTTTTACGACAATTCCGTCGTTCAAATAGCCAAGGACGTAAAGCCTTCCGCCCGCGGCGAAATCGAAATCACCAGCGTAAACAATGCCTACTTGGAAAAAGGAAAGCTTAGCGTCGAGTTGTTGGGCCGAGGCCTCACTTGGCTTGACACAGGCACTTACGACGGCCTTTTGGACGCTGGTAACTTTATCGCCACGATTCAAAAGCGAAGCGGCCTTTACGTAAGCTGTTTGGAAGAGATTTCATACAAGAACGGCTGGATTGGCCGCGACGAATTGCTAAAGCTTGCCGCGGGCTACAAAACGTCTTACGGCGAATACCTTAGATTTTTGGCGCAAGAAAGCTAAGGTTTTTAGATGGGGTTTGAATTTAAGGAATGCGGCATAAAGGGCCTTTTTGAGATCATTCCGAAAGTTTACGGAGACGGCCGCGGCAGTTTTTTTGAATCCTACAATGAAAAGGATTTTTTCGCGGCTGGAATAACGGAACGCTTTGCGCAGGACAACCAATCTTTTTCAACAAAAGGCGTTTTGCGCGGCTTGCACTTTCAAAAACGCCATCCCCAAGGAAAAATAATTCGCGTTCTTAAGGGCAAAGTTTTTGACGTTGCCGTTGACCTTAGGGAAAACAGTCCTACATTTGGAAAGTGGCAAGGGCTTGTCTTGGATTTTGAAAAGCAAAACCAATTATACATTCCCAAAGGCTTTGCGCACGGCTTTTTTGTTTTAAGCGACGAGGCCATTTCTTCTTACAAGTGTTCGGATTTTTATTATCCCGAAGACGAGGACGGCCTTATGTGGAACGATCCTACGATAAATGTCGATTGGTTTGGCGCCGCGCAAGTCGCCGGTCAAAGCGTCGAGCCCATATTGTCCGAAAAAGATAAAAAACATCCAACCTTTGATCCTCAAAAAAAATACTTTAACTTTGACGCTTCGGCATGGCTGGGCGATTGATTTAGGAGCTGAGCGTGAAAAAAAAGATCCTTGCAATTAACGGCGAATTTTTTTGCAAAAACCTTACGGGCATCGAGCGCGTGGCCACCGACACTTTGCTGGAATTGGACGCGCTTGTGTCGCCCGGCAGCGTTGAGTTGGTTCTTCCCGCCAACGCCCAAAACGTTCCCCAATACAAAAACATTAAATGCGTAACGCTGCCTGTCGCGGCGGCTTTCTTCCCAAAGTGGACGCAAATCCATTTTCAAAAATACGTTTTTTTCAATCGCCGCGTAAGCCTTGATTTTTCAAACACTTGCCCTTACTTTTGTCCCGGCGTGGAATTCTTGCACGACATTTACGCAAAGCTTTATCCTTCCGACTTTAAAAGCCGCCGCGACAAGCTGATTCTTCTTTACAGCAAGATTATGTACCGCCGAATCGCAAAGAAGGCAAAGAAAATTATCGCCGTAAGCGAATACACAAAAAAAACGATTGTCGACGTTTACAAGGCCGATCCAAAAAGAATCGAAGTAATATACGACGGACTTGGCTCTTACAAGGATATAAAACCCGATTTCACTGTTTTTGACCGACTTCCGCAATTAAAAGAAAAGGAATTTTACTTTACGCTGGGAAGTCTTTCCACCCGCAAAAACCTAAAATGGATTGCCGAGAACGCGCGGCTTTTTCCAAACGCGTTCTTCGCTGTGTCTGGAAAGCCGCTTCCGTCGGTGGTTCCGCCGGAACTGGAGGCGATGAAAGCTCTGCCCAATGTTTTAATGACAGGATATCTTTCGGACAGCGAGGTAAAGGCGCTGCTTTCCAAGTGCAAGGCCTTTGTGTTTCCGACTTACTTTGAGGGCTTTGGACTTCCGCCGCTTGAGGCCTTGAGCTGCGGCGCGCGGATTGTTGTTTCAAACAGGACGTCGCTTCCTGAAATTTACAAGGATTGCGCGCATTACATCGACCCCGACAATCCGAATGTCGACATAAGCGAATTGCTAAAGGAGCCAGTTGCGACGCCCGCTGTTTTGCTAAAAGAGCTTACGGCGCAAAACTCCGCGCGCCGCTTGTTTGAGGTTATTAAGGAAGTTTTGGGCTAGCCGCGGATTTTGGCCAAGGTTTCTTCGCAGGCGGCCTTGAATTCCTTTATAAAACGGTCGCGGCTAAAGGTCTTGGCGTGGGCCGCGATTTTCTTAGCGTCAAACTTTTCCGCCGCGTCTAATTTTTCAAAGGCTTGGATTGCGGCGGCGCAAGATTCCGCGGTTTGCTCGGCAAAGAAGACGCCCGTTTTGTTTTCCACGACAGTTTCAGTAGCGCCGCCTTTTCCAAATGCGATGACTGGCGTTCCGCAAGCTTGGGACTCTAGGGGAGTGAGGCCAAAGTCTTCTTCCGCGCAAAAAATCAAAGCCTTGGCTTCGTACAAGTAGTTTCGGACGGCTTCGTCGCTCGCGCGCCCGGCAAAGACAATGTTTGGGTTTCCCGCGGCGAGTTTTTTAAGATTTTTTTCTTCTGGGCCGCCGCCAATTACGACCAATTTTTTTCCAAGCGACGCGCAGGCTTGGATGGCGATGTCGGCGCGCTTGTATTGAACTAGGCGCGAAAAGAAAACATAATAGTCTTTTTTTTCGACGGCGTTTGTCGAAGGATAAAAGCGCCTTTCGTTTACGGGCGAGTAAATCACTTGCGCGTCGCGATTCCAAAATTTTTTTATTCGCCGCGCAATGTATTTTGAATTCGCTATTATCGTGTCTATTCGTTGCGCGCTTGTGTAGTCCCACAAGCGAATTTGCGGCATCCATTTGTCCATAAAAAAGCGGGTCAAAAAGCCGCTCCTTCTTTTGTAGTCAAAGAAAAGGTCCCAGGCGTATCGCATCGGTGTGTGGACATATGCTACTTGCGCGGTGGAAGGCGGCGTTATGACTCCTTTGGCGCAAGACGACGACGAGCAAATTACCAAGTCGTAGCCTGTAAAGTCAAAGGCTTCTATCGCCGCCGGCATGAACTTTAAAAGCTTTGTGTAAATTTTTGTGGCGAACGGAATTTTTTGAAGGCGGCTTGTATGGATCGCGTTTTTTTCAAAATGGCCCTTAAGCTTTTTTTTGTCGTAAACAAGAGTGTAAATGTCAGCGTCTGGATAAATGTCCAGCGCAAGCTCGCACCAAGTTTCCGCTCCGCCGTAATTGACGAGCCAATCATGAACCAACGCTACTTTCAATTTTTTTTCCATGTTACTGTTCGCTCCGTTACAAGGAGATTTTATTCAGCGCTTCAAGCAAATTTCCGTTCCGCTCGCAAAGGACGCTTTGCTTCAATCCGGCGGCTTGGCCGCATTCAACGTCTTTGTCGCGGTCGCCAATCATGTATGATGCCGAAAGGTCGATGTTAAAGTCGCGCGCCGCCTGCAAAACCATGCCCGCCTTGGGCTTTCTGCATTCGCAGTCGCGCTTGTATTCCGGCCGCTCGCCCTCAAAGCCCTTGTCAGGGTGGTGGGGGCAAAAGTAAAGGCCGTCGATGTAGGCGCCCTCGCGGCCCAAAAGCGTTTCGAGTTTTGCGTGTATTTCATTCAATTGTTGGAGCGTGATTTCGCCGCGCGCGATTACCGGTTGGTTTGTGATTACGATTGCCAAATAACCCGCTTGGTTTATTTTCTTTACCGCTTCGGCGGCACCCGGCAAAAGCTCTAGGTCGTCGATGTTTGTCAAAAAGTTCACTTCCTTGTTTAGCGTTCCGTCGCGGTCAAGGAAGATAGCGCGCTGCTTTTGCGAAAGGTTTTTGTCCTGGACAAGGCCGCTTTTAAGGTCGGCCTCAACTTGCTCCAGACGGTCGGGCGTTCCCATGTCCTTTATGTATTCGGTCGTGTCGTAGGCGTAAATGCGGCCGGTTTTTACGGCGGGCTTTAACACGTCCCGGTCAAGGTCAATCTTGTCGGGGTTTTCTGGATGGCGGGGAACGAGCGTCTTTTTTGTAAGGTCCAAAAGTTCCGGGCTTATGATTTGGATTCCCGCGTTGACTCGGTTTTTGTACCACAAGCGCTCGTCTTCTTTGGCAAGCCAAGCCGCGACTTTGTGGGTGTCCGCGGGCATGCCGCCGCTTCCTTCTTGCGGGTATTCAATCTCGGTGACGATGAGCGAGGAGTCGTAAGGATGGTTGTTGGGGTGCGTCATAAGGCTTGCGAGCGCTTTCTTTTCTTGGTGAAAGTTTATGAAGCGGTTAAAGTCTATGTCAAAAATCGTGTCGCCGCACAAGAGCAAAAAGTCTTTGTCCAAGCCTTGCGCCTTGAACAAAAAGCCCGCCGTTCCAAGCGGCTCCTTTTCTTCGTAGTAGGAAATGTCAACGCCGAACTTTTTTCCGTCGCCAAAGTAGTCGCGGATAAAATTGCCCAAGTGGCCGATTCCTATCAAGATGTCGGTGATTCCGTTTTTTTTGAGGCATTCGATTTGCCATTCCAAAATGGGCTTTCCTAAAACTGGAATCATCGGCTTTGGAATGTCGCTCCGCACGCTTGCGATTCTTGTTCCTTTTCCGCCGGCCATTATGACAGCTTTCATAGTCGCGCGCCCTTTACTCTTTCCAAAAATATTCTTCTATTGTCAAGCACAAGGCGTGGTATACGGGAAGATGTAATTCTTGGATTTTAAACGTTTCGTTTTCGGGAACGACAATCGAAACGTCGGCAAGAGCCTTGCATTTTCCGCCTGTCTTTCCTGTAAGCGCGACAGTCTTTACGCCAATCGCCTTTGCGACGGCGAGCGCGTAAATCACGTCCTTGGAATTTCCGCTAGTGCTGATTCCCAAAAAGACGTCTTCTTTTTTTCCAAAGCCCATAACTTGCTGCGCGAACAAAACGTTACCGTCAACGTCGTTCAAGCTCGCCGTCATCAAGGCGGAATTGTTGGTCAGCGCGATGGCGGGAAGCGAGCCCTGCAATTTGTCGCTAAGATACGCTCCCGTGTCCGAGTCGATCGCGGAAAGCGCGTCCAAAAATTTTTGGTCGGGCTTTCTTTTCTTTACGAAAGACTTAAGAAGTTCGCCTGTGATGTGATCGCTGTCAGCGGCGCTTCCGCCGTTTCCGGCGACGATTAGCTTTCCGCCGGCCTTGTATGAGTTGATTATAGCGTCGGCCGCGGCGCGAATGTCTTTTTCGCAAACCGAAAGGGCCGGGTAGCGTTCGATAAGTTCTTTGATGTAGTTCATTAGATTTCCTCCGCGTTGTAGTAAATGACCTTTGTTCCTTCGTTTTCAAATTTGAACGGAATGTAAAGAAGGTCTTTCATAGCCTCGTGAACCGCGGCTTGCTTTTCCTTTTGAACGTAGAAAACCAAAAAGCCTCCGCCGCCCGCGCCTAAAAGCTTTCCGCCCAAGGCGCCGGCTTTGATTCCCTTTTCGTAAAGCGCGTCGATTCCGCTGGTAGAGACCGCGCTGCCGGTTTGCCGCTTTAGGCGCCAAGTTGTGTCCAAGAGGCGGCCAAAATCATCAAGGTCGGAATCTTTGTCTTGCAAAACTTTTTGCGCGTCGTCAACCAAGTCAAGCATTTTCTTCAATCGTTCGATTTTGGCCGCGCGCGTTTCTGGCGTGGATTGATTGGCCTTTTGCACGTCCGACGAAAAGCGGGTAAAGCCGGTAAAGAACATCATTAAGTTGTCGTTTAAAAGCCGCTTGCGTTCCGGCGAAATGATAATCGGAACGACGCTGTAATTGTTGTCCTTGAAATTTATTCGGTTCAAGCCGCCAAAACTCGCGGCGATTTGGTCTTGCCAACCGCCCGCTTCTTGGCAAAGGTCGCGCTCCAAGTGAATCGCTTGGTCGGCCAAAAGCCTTTTGTCGGCGTACTTTCCCTTAAGGCAATAAAAGGCGTTGAGCATTCCGACTGCAAAGGATGAAGACGTTCCCAAGCCGCTTCTGGCAGGAAGGTCGGCTTCGTAGGTCAAGCGGATGTCCTTTGTGTCCAAAAGCTTCATCGCCTCGCGCACCGCGGGGTGGACGATTTGGCTTTGGTCTGTGACTCGCTCGATTTTTGAATATGAAAGCTCTGTCTTGTAGTCAAAAAAAGGCGGCAAATGTCGTACCGTCACGTAACAGTATTTGTCGAAAGTTGTCGAAAGAACCGCTCCGCCGTATTCGTTGAAGAATTCTTTCATGTCCGTTCCGCCTCCAAAGAAGCTCATGCGGAATGGGGTTTTTGTGATAATCATTCCTACATTTTAATGGAATCGGCGATTCTTTTCAATACCGCTTGGGCGCTGAAACGGTATGAGTAGACGCGCTCCACGGGCGGAAGGGGCTCTTTTATCGTGTAATTTTCGACGATTTTTCGCGCCAAGTCGTCCGCGTCGCCCGCCCCAAAGAATGCCGCGGGAAGATTTTTGTATATTTCCTTAAATACCGGAATGTCCGAAATGACGGCGCGGGTTCCCGAATAAAGGGCCTGCAGGGGTGGAACGCCAAAACCCTCGTAAAGGGATGGCTGGACCAAAAGGCGCGCCCGCGATATCAATTCCTTCAATTTCTCGTCGGGAAGAAAGCCTGTGAATTCGATTCCGTTTTTTTGAGCGTCTTGCATAAGGGCGTCCAATTCCGTGTCGCTTGTGCGGAAGTTTTCTTTTGAGCCTACAATCAAAAGCTGTGGAAGCGGGCGCGCCGCGTCTTGGGCTTGCTTCCGATTTTCGGCCGCGTCTTGGGCTTGCGAGCTGTCTTGTCGGGCCAAAATTTCTCGCGCCTTTAGGAAGGCCGGAATCAAGGTCTTGATTCCCTTGTGCGCCTTTATGTTTCCGACAAAGATAATCGTGTCGGTCTTTTGAACTTTTTTTAGCGGCTCCTCGTTGTAAAGGGGAACGCCTGAGTAAACGACGGTTATCGGTTTTTTGCAGTTAAGGCGCGCAAGGATTCGGCTCGTTGAAAATTCGCTTACGGTAAAGATTTCGCGCGACTTGTTTATGGCTCTTTGGTAAATCGCTTTGCGCGCCATCGTTCCAAGCTTTCCGGCAAGCGGAAGGTCCAAAAATATCACGTCGTGAATCGTCGTGAATATAGGAACTTTTATTCCGCGGCTAAAAAGGCGGCCGGGAACGTTGCAGTAGGGCGAAAAGAAAGCGTCGCATCCGTTGATTTTTTTTAGCTCGTCTTTGGGAAAGAAAAACATTTCCTTAAGCGAAAAAGGCTTTATGTCCGGCTTTATTTCAACGACTTCCGCTCCCGCTTTGAGCGTTGGAAGCATATTGTCCAAAAAGGCGCCGATTCCGCTTTTTCCGCTCATGCGGAGGTCAACCGCGATTTTCATTACAAGTATTCTTCCATGCCCTTTTCGCGCAGGGCGGCCAAAACTTTCTTTATGTCGCCGCAAGCGTCTTTGGCGCAAAGCAAAAGCGCGTCGTCGGCGTCGACCACAACCGTGTCCTTTAGGCCGACCGCGGCGATCAATTTCTTTCCGCCCAGTATGACATTGCCTGAACAATTTACGGTTACGACTTTTCCTTCTATCGTGGAATTGGTGTCGTCGCTTTCCTTGATTCTTCCCACCGCAAGCCAAGAGCCAACGTCGTCCCAGCCAAAGTCGCCGGGCAAAACCCAAACGTTCTTGGCTTTTTCCATGACGCCGTAATCGATTGACTGCGACTCAAGCGTCGGGAAAACTTCTTCCAAAGTTTTTTGGTAGTCCGCCGTTCCGATTGAAGCCTGGATTTTTTCAAGTCCATCGGCCATTTGCGGCATGAAGCTTTTTATGTTGGAAAGAATCGTGGAAACTTTCCAGATGAACATTCCGCTGTTCCAAAGGTATGAGCCGTCGGCAAGGTATTCCTTGGCTTTTTCGATGTCGGGCTTTTCCACAAAGCGCTCCACCTCAAAGGCCTCGCCGTCTTTTTTTTGCGAGTCGAACTTTATGTAGCCGTAGCCTGTTTCGGGATAGTTGGGCGTGATTCCAAGCGTGCAAAGGTTTGAGCCTTTTTCGGCCACCGCGAGGGCGTTTCGCAAGGTCTCTACGAACAGCCCGTCGTTTTTAATAAGGCTGTCGCTGGCCAAAACCATCATCAAGGCGTCGCCGTTTTTCTTTTGAACGTGGGCGGCTCCAAGTCCGATGCAGGGAGCGGTGTTGCGGCCGATCGGCTCGCAAAGAATGTTTTCTTCTGGGATTCCGGGAAGCTGCTCTTTTACGAGCGCCTTGTATTTTTGGTTTGTCGCGACGTAAACGTCTTGAATCGCGACCAAGGGCTTTATTCGGTCAACCGTAAGCTGAATCATCGTGCGGCTGTCGTTTGTAAGGCTTAAAAACTGTTTTGGAAGACTCTGTCGGCTTTTGGGCCAAAAACGCTCTCCGCGTCCGCCCGCCATAATCAAGGCTGTTGTTTTCATTCCAACATTATAGCGCGCTTTTCGCTCATTTGCAATCAACTATTTTACTTCAAACTCGACTTGCGCTGACTGGCCGCCGCAGACGACTTTGCAGCTTCTTTTTCCTTTTTCTGTCGGAAGCTTAAAGACAAAGGGCCGTTGTATTTCAAAAAGCAGGACTCCGTCGTAATAAACTTGCGCGCTGTCTTCCGTTCCGCCGATCGCCTCGACGCTGATCGCCTCCAGCTGGGTCAAGGCGCTTGCCGCCCTTGTGTAAAAGACCGAATTGTTTTTGGGGCTTGTTATTGTGAGCGGAACCGAGGTGTGGTCAACTTGAGCCTCGATGTTTTCGCTCAATAGCCAGCGCTGGTATTCGGGCGGGTAGACTGTGACCCGCTCTCCGCCTTCGCTCTTGTGCCAGTCGCAAGTTTCCAAGGGCTCGTCTTTTTTTACGTACTCAAAGACAAAATTTTTGCAGTCCTTTCCCGCTAGCATTCCTGAAAGCGGGCAGATTTTTTCCTTGACCCAATTTTCTGGAGCGGGAAAAGGCTCATGCTTTGGATTCTTTAGCTCCAAAAAGTCCAGCGTGTTTTTCGCGACCCAAGCGGGCAGGGAGCTTCCGGTCTTTCCCATTACCGTTTGGCCGGAGAAATTTCCCATCCAAACGCCGACAGTGTATCTTTTGGTTGAGCCGAGCGCTGTGATGTTTTGGTACTGGTTGGAAGTTCCCGTCTTAAAGATTGAAGGGTAGTCGGTTTGAAAAACTTGGTTGTAGCCAAAGCCCAAGGCCCGCGCGTCCTTGTCCGAAAGAATCGAGCAAATAAGGCGGGCGGCGTCCTTGGAATAAATTTGCTTTCCCTTTGCGTCCTTTCCGTCCCGCGTCCAAACGCTAAAGGCGTTGACTAATTCGTAAAGGCTTACTTCGCCCGCTCCAAGCGCGAGTCCCAAGTCCGCGCTCCGTCCTCCGCTCTTAAGGCTTTCAAAGCCCAGCTTCTCCAGCTGTGAAAGGTATGCGTCAACGCCAAGCTTGTTCAATATGTAAACCGCCGGAACGTTCAGCGAGGAGGCGAGCGCGATCCTAAAGCGGACGGGCCCGTTAAAGCGGTTGTTGAAATTTTCTGGGATGTAGATTTTTTGTCCGCCAAATTCTTGCGGAATGTCCGGCAAAACCGTCGCGGGCGTAAAAAGGGGCCGGCCTTCTTGGGCTTTTGCGTCCAGCGCGAGGCCGTACAAAAAGGGCTTCATCGAGCTTCCAGGCTGGATTCTTGAAAGGACGCCGTCGATTTGCCCGCTGTGCGAATAGTCAAACCAGTCGCTGTTTCCGATCCACGCCAAGACTGAGTTATCCTTGTTGTCGATCAAAAGCAGGGCGGAATTCGCTATTCTAGAGCCTCGCGCGAGTTTGGCCGCTTCCTTTATGTAGCGTTCGGCCGTTTTTTGTATTTCAAGGCTAGCGCTAAGGCGGACTTCAAAGGGCGCCTTTTTTTTGCCTGCCTTGATTTGCCTTTTAACGCGCTCGATGTAGTGGGGCATTTCAAAGGGGTAGGAAAATGCGCCGGCGCCCTTAGCGGTTTTTAACAAGGAATTGTAGTCGCGGCCAAAAACTTCCGCCGCCCGAGAGGCGCAGGCTTCCGGGTTGTGGATCGGGTTGTAGCCGCCGGGCCGCCTTGGAATCACCGCAAGGCAGGCGATCTCGCCGTCGGTCAAGTCGGCCAGCTCTTTTCCAAAAAAAGTCCTGGCGGCGGACGTGACGCCCTCGCAGTTTTGGCCAAAGGGAACGGAGTTTAGGTAAAGCTCCAAAATTTTATTTTTGGAAAGCCGCGCCTCGATTCTTAGCGCGTTCAATGCCTCGCCGATTTTTTTGACCATAGAGCGCTGGCCGCCGGGAGACGCCATCTTTACCAATTGCATCGTGATTGTAGACGCGCCTCGGACAGTTCTCTTTGCGCTTGCGTTTTGGATCGCGGCGGCGGCGGCGGAAATCGGATCGATTCCCGGGTGAAAGTAAAAGCGGCGGTCTTCTGCCTTAAGGAAGGCCTTTTTTACTTTCTTTGGGATTTTTTTTAAATCCGTCCATTCCCGCCTAAGGCCGTTGTCCACCGCCGTCGCCTGCAAGAGAATGCCGTTCCTGTCGTAAAAGCGGACGCTCCTTTCCTTATTCCTGAATTCCTTGAACTCAGGATAAGGGGAGAGCGCGAAAAGCAAAAAGAGCGCCGCAAGGGCTGCAAGCGCCGCGATGATTTTTTTCATTTAATGACGAATAAGTATCCGTCCGAGCGGCCAAAGACTTCAGGCTCGTACATGCATTCCGCCTGCGCCGGCGGGGTCGGGTAAACTCCGCGGCGGCTGGCCCTAAAGGTAAAGGTGATTTCGCATTCGCCGGTCTTAAAGCTGTCCCAGAAGAATTGAATTTCGTTGTCGCGAACGTTTTTGTTCGAAATCCAATGCCTCCAATCTCCGCTGGTCTTTATCTCCGCCGCGGCGCCGCTTGTGACAAATGTTGAGTCAAGGATTTCCGCGCCGGAAGGAATCGGGCAGCGCAAGGCCAAGTAGTCGCGGTTCCTTGCCGACGAGACTTTTATCGTAGCCTTGTAAAGCTTTGAGCTTTCCAATTCCACTACGGAAAGGTCGTCGGGAATCTTGTTGACTTGTTCGCCGCCTTCGCTTTCGACAATCTTGTAGTCCAGTTTTATTCCTTCGTCGCGCCTTGTTTGCGCTTCGTCGGGAATCGCGTATTTCATTTCCACCGTGTAGAATAGGCGGCCCGTTCCGCGTTTTTCAAACGACATCGGAAGCTCTTTGTCGCGCGGCAGGCTGGAAATAAAGGCGTCGTCAAAGGGCAGGCTGAGCGTCTCCGGTTTTGCGGCGACTCCCTTGAACTTTTGCGCCATAAGCTCCGTCTTGTTCAAGAAAGCCTTTCCTTCCAAGTCGGTCTTGGCCAAGTCGCGCCTCTTGATGTAATTCGACATCGCTTCAAGAACGGCTGCGGTTGACGAAGTGTTCTTCCAATAGCCCTTTGACTCTTCCTTAAGGAGAGCGAAAACCAGACGGTCAACCATGTTGTCGTCGGCGTTAAGGTCCGAAAGCAAATCCAAAATCTTCGCAAGGCGCGAAGAGTCCGACTCCCACCAAGAGTAACCTTTGGAGGAATCTTTTTCCGCGACCGAAACGCTTCTTTGCGAAGCCTGCAAGTAGGGGCGGATTTTAGCCGCGCAAGTTTCTGCGTTGCCCTTGTTTCCTTTGAGCGCCCAAGCCTTTCCGACGTCGGCGATTTGCGACAAGGTCAGCTTGTCCAGCTTTCCTTGGAATTCCAAAAGGAGGCTGTCGAGCGAGCTGTCGCCCAAGGCCGCGAAGACTTTGCAAGCCAAGATTTTTTCCGCGTCGCTTCTTTCCCTTTCTTTAAGCTGTTCCTTTATGTAGGCCTTGAGCGCGGCAAGGTCAAGCTTTAGGTCCGCTTCTTTAATTCCGGCTTCTTTCGCCGCGGCGCAAACTTGCGCGATTCTAAGCGAGACGTAGAAGCTTTCGTACATCGATTCGGTTGGCCAATAGGGGAAGCCGCCGTTTGAATGTTGGCTCTTTGCCCAAGACTTTATGATTGAAAGCGCGCATTTCTTTGGATTGGAAACGCTTGAGTCCATTTCAAACGCGTCGATGTATTGGCCGAACAAGAGCAAGGGCAAAACCTTTGAGGCCTGCTGCTCAAGGCAGCCGTAGGGGTAGTCAAAGACGTAGCGGACGGCGGATCCAAGCGGGCCAAGACGGGTCGTGTCCAAGGTTATTTTAATTTCGCCTTGGCCTTCCTTGGCCCAGCTGGGAATCGCGATTCTTTCGTTTTCGCTTGCCTTTTGCTCGTCGTCTGTCGCGCCCGTCATCGTGACGGTTTCGTAGACAAAAGTTTTTTCTATCGCTATCGGCGAGACAAGCTTTTCGTTGAGGACTTCGGACTTGATTTTGTAAATCAAGTCCACTGTTCCGCTTTGAACGGCGGCAATGTCAAAGAAGACTACGCTTGAGCCTTCGGGCGCGACGTAAACGGTTTTTTCAGCCGTTCCGTCAACAAAGGCGGCGCCGGGAATTGTGACTCGGCCTTCAAGCTCGTCTTGCGCGGTGTTCTTTGTCGGGCTTACGGCCTCAACGCTTACGGTAACTTTTTGTCCCTTGTTGTCAAGGTTCGTGATCAAAACGCCGCATTCGGCTGTGTCGCGCTCTCTCAAGCGCCTGGGCTGAACTTGCTGGACGTTTATCGGGTTCTGCACTTTCACTTCGTCTTCTTTAAGCGAGAAGGTTTCTCCCTTTACGCCAAAGGCTGTGATTCGGTAGGCGGTCAAGTTGTCGGGCATCGTGAACTCGCAAACGGCCTTTCCTTTTTTGTCGGTGACGATTACCGGCTCAAAGAGCGCCGTCGGCCTAAAGTCTTTCCGCTCCTCTTCCTTCTCGTCGCTTTCGGCCGCCGCGTCGCCTCCAAGCAAATTCTTTACGCTGTAGGTTACGGGATCCATCAGCATGTCGCGCGAGTCTCCGCCCATTACATGCAGGCGGAAGTTGTACTTGTCGTAGAAAAAGTCTATCGGGTTTGGAACGTGGTAGTTGATCAAGTCCAAGACGCCGCGGTCAACCGCCATTACGGTAAGCTCGGCGCCTTCGACAGGCTTTCCGCCTTTGGTCGCCGTAAGGGTCAGCGTGGCCTTTTCGCCGGGCCTGTAAACCTTTTTGTCGCTTTCGATCTTTACGTTAAAGGACTTGGCCTTTGGGTTGACCATAATCGCGGTCACGCCAAAGTATCCGGCGGGCTTGTCCAAGTCCGGCTCCCCGTACTGGTGGGTCGGCTGCCCGTTCCTGCAAGAGTAGGAAGAGACGGCGACGTAAACGACCGGCGTGTAGTTGATCGAAACCGGAACCTCAATCACGTTGGCCGGGCTGTCAAAATGCTTTATTTCTTCTGTAAAGATTCCTTCGCGCTCGACTGTGATCAAGTAGTCGCCGGCGGGAAGGGGGCTTTCCATAAGGACTTGCGCCTTGTCTCCGGGATTGTAGATTGATTTGTCCGGAGTCAAGTTGATTGAGTGGCTGTTGTAGCGGTCGTACCAAGAGGAAGATCCGCCGGTGACGTAAAAGCCGTACTCCGTCGTTGTCCAGTTGCCGCTTGTGTCGCGGCCAGAAATCGCAAGGGTTCTCCAGCCGGCTTCCTTTAATTCCAAGGAAAGCTTTCCTGCGCTTTGCGGCTGGATTTTTCCGCTGGCCTCGACTTCTTCCGTCTTTTCCCAGCGGGTGTAAATTGAGTCGTCAACGCTCTGCTCGTTGGCCATCGTCCAAACTTCGCGCGTCAACTTGTATTCAAGCGAGGCGACGATGTTCGTCTTTGTCACGATTTCGCCGTCAGGAGTCGCGAGGATGAACGGAAAGTCAAGCTTGCTTCCTTTTTTTGCAAAGCCGTTAAGGTCGGCGGGCTTTTTGATTCCAATGTAAAACTTGGCCGGGTGGACAAGAATGTTTGACTGCGCCGAGATTCTTTGGTTTGAAATGTCGGTGACGTTTGCCTCAACGTGGTAAATGTAAGGCATTCCGTCTGTGATCTTTTCGGACGAGCAAGAAAGGCCCGCCTCGCCGTTGGAGGAAAGAACGCCTTTTTCGTTTGCAAAAAGAGTCCGGCCGGAATACGAGTCCGCGGGACCGAACGAGCAGCCTTTAGTTTCGGGCGTGGTCGGCTTGAACCTGGTCGATTGCTTGAACCAGCTGGACTCGTAGTCCGCTCCGGCAAGGCTTCCGCCGGCAAGGTAAGAGGCCTTTAAGGCGGCCGAAAGCTTGTCGCCTCCAATATATTTTATGTCGGGAGCGGTGACAGAGGCTTCAAACTTTAGCCGCTCAAAGTTTGCGACTGTAAATGTGACGTAAGGATCGTCCCATTCGTATTTTCCGGCCTTGTAGCGGATTTTGTAATTGCCGGAATCAAGCTCGTCGGGCAATTTAAATGAGCCGTAAAAGCCGCCGCTTTCCGAAAGCGTTCCGTTGATTTGCGGAAGGATTTCCTTTCCTTCCCAAACGCTCTCGCTGACCGCCAGCGTGTAAGGCTCGTTTGAGCGGGGAACAAGCTGTCCGAGGCTTTGGTTCCTTACGATTCCCCTAAACGAAACTGTTTCGCCGGGCTTGTAAATGCCGCGGTCGGTAAAGATAAAGGCGCGGATATGCGACTTTCTTGCCGTGTCCAAGTCTCCGGTCGGAACGTTTTCGCGCCAAGTGTTGTGCGTGTTCGGATAAAAGAGCGCCTTGTCCTCTCCCTTTTGCGCAAGAATGCGGATGTTGGAGCAAGAAACGTCTCTTCCGATTTCCTCAATTTTTTTGACTTGGCTTTCCGTAAAGTTGATTACCGCCAAGCCGTTTTTGTCGGTCTTTCCCTTTCCGAGCAAGTCCTTGTCCAAGTCAAGCGCTTCCGTGTCGGAATAGCAAGGCGTCAAAACGCTGATCTCCGCGTCTTGAATCGGACTGTTGTCCTTAAGGCTTCGCGCCATTACGACGGCGCGGTTGATGCCGATTCTCGCGGTCACGCCAAAGTCGGTTACTTGAATCGTGATTTTTCTTGAGGTTGCGTTTTCGTAAAATTTTTCGTCCCAGCGGTCCCACTGGTTGCAAACGACCCGCGCCTCAAAGTCAATCCAGCCGTAGCCGGCGCCGTTCAAAAACTTGGACAAGTCGATTTCCTCAAACTGGCGGACGTTCCTTTGCTTGTTTTTAAGCTCGATCGCGCCGGGCGGAAGCTCGTTCCATTCCTCGTAAAGCCTGGAAGTGAAAAGGGGATTGCTTGTGGCGCCCACTTTGTAAAACGAAAGCGGAAGGATGTTCTGCGACTCGATCAAAAGCTTTGGCTTGAATTGCGCCTCCAAAAGGCGGGCGCCGTAGTCGGTGAACTTTACGTAGCTCAGCGGCGGAAGGAGCGCAATCTTCGCAGACCGCTTGTCGGAGTCTATGACAAGCTTTTGTCCGTAAACGTCCTTGATTCCGTCCCTAAAATAAATTCTAAAGCTGTTGTCGTCCTTGTCCTCGTTGTATGAAACAGGCAAGTTGAATAGGGTAAGGGAGCGGCCCTGGACTTCGTAATTCTTTTGCGTCAGCGTAAAGTCAAAGTCAAAGGCGATGTTTCCCGCCACCGTTGCCGGGTCGATTTTTTGCGTGAACTTTATCGTTACGGGATTTCCCTTGTCGCCTTGGGCGTAGTCCGCGTTATTCGGAAGCGAGTCAATCTTAAAGGGCTTTAGTGAATGGTAGCTTCGCTTTTCGTTGGTTCCCTTTAGAGAAAGGACGATGTCGGCGTCGTATGGAATCTGGTTTGCTATCGTAACGACAAAACTGTTTGCCTTTCCAGTCGCTTGGTCAAAGGCCATCCTTGTTCCCCAAGCGTAAGCCTTTTTGTTGTCGTCGGCCTTGACCGTAAAATCAACCGGGCGGCCGTTTACCGTAACGTCAAGCATTTCGGAAAGGCGTTTTTCGCTTACCATATAATTTAGGCGCATGTAGGAACGGGCCGCGTATTTTGGCAGGGCTCCGCTCCTTGAATCGCATTCGTCAATGCTGTCCTTTACGTAGCCGCCGTAAAAGCGGATGAACTTTAACGGAACAGCCTTTGTCGTAAACTCTGTCATTCCCTCAAGCTTTTTTCCGCTCAAAGAACGCAAGCCTTTTTTAATCGAGACTTTGTATTCAACAGAAGGATCGGCGGCTTCGCTTGCGTCAAAGCTTAAGTGGCGGCTTCCAAGCCAGCGGTAAACGCCGGGCAGGGCGGGCTCGATTTTCATCGCGTCGCATTCTGCCATCGGCTCGCCAAGCGCGGAAAGGCTTTTTACCGGCTGCGAGAACACGACAAAGAAAGAAGGATTTCTGTCTTCGGCCACGACCTCTCCCTGCGGGCCGTACTCTTCTATTACAAAGGGCTTTGAGGAGTCAATCTTTTCGTCCGCTTCCTCGATTTTGGGAAAGGACATCTTTTGCCTTTTTTCGGAGTACTTTGTCTTGTACTTTGAAAGCTCGCGGATTCCGGGAATCGCGGATTCGCTCTTTTCTTTTTTGGAGGATTTTTTTCCTTCAGTTTGAACGGCTTCCTCGTCTTCGTCTTCCTCGACGTACTTGTATGAAAAGTCGGGATTGAAGACGGTTTTCATCGCGTCAAACGAAGCGTACTCCTCTCCGTCTTCCTTTACGATTTTAACAGGGGAGTCAAAGTCCGTTTTTTTCGCGGAACTGGAATTCTTTCCATTTTTGGAACAGCCAACAAGAACAAGCGCGGCCAACGCCGCCAGAGCGAATTTTGATGCTTTCATAGCGCCATTGTATAACAAAAAATGTCTATGCTCAATAGAAAAAATTTGCCAAATCGCAATTCCCGTGATAGAATAGAAGAATGAGCATACACATTAACGCGCCCCAAGGCGCCATCGCTCCGGCGGTACTGCTGCCGGGAGACCCCCTAAGGGCAAAATTCATAGCCGAAAACTTTTTGGAAAATCCCAAATGCTACAACGAAGTCCGCGGAATGCTGGGCTTTACGGGAACCTACAAGGGCGTTCCCGTAAGCGTGCAGGGCACCGGAATGGGCCAGCCTTCGCTTTCCATCTATGTAAACGAGCTTTTTGAGTCTTATGGCGTTCAAAAGGCCATTCGCGTCGGTACTTGCGGCGGCTTGCATAAAAACATAAAGGTTCGCGACACGATAATCGCCAGCGCCGCCTGTTCCGAGTCGGCCATGCAAACGTCGCGCTTTGGCCACTTGCACTACGCTCCGGCCGCCGACTTTGGCCTTTTAAAGAGCGCCTATGACGCGGCCCAAAAATTGCAGATTCCGGTCCATGTTGGCCTTTGCGCCTCAAGCGACGCCTTTTACGACGAAAACGACTATTGGAAGCTTTGGGCAAAATACGGAGTTTTGGGCTTGGAAATGGAGGCGGCCGAACTTTACACGCTGGCGGCCAAGTTTGAGCGCAAGGCCCTGGCGATTCTTACGGTCAGCGACCACCTCGTCACTCACGAGCTTACTACCGCGGAGGAGCGCCAGACTACGTTCACCAATATGATGAAAATCGCCTTGGAAGCCATTATTGACGAAAATAAGTGATTTTCCACGACATTTTTTTGATTTTTGTCAAGAATTTGCTTGACAAAACAAATATTTTCGTTTAATATATTGACATAACAAGCAGGTTTGCGGTATATTTGACCGATACATCTGTAATAATAATTAAGTGAGGTTGAATATATGGCAGTACCAAGAGCGAAAACGTCAAAAGCGGTGACCAGAAGGCGCAGAAGCATCAACATGAAGCTTGACGCTCCTCAGCTTGTTGCGTGCAACAACTGCGGAAACTTAGTCCTTCCGCACCACGTTTGCCCCAAATGCGGTTTTTATCGCGGACGTCAGGTGATTACACCGGAAACAAACGCGTAAGAATAATTAATTTAGGAGACAACTATGGACGAATTGTTTGAGAAAATCAAGAAGCTCATCGCTGACAAGCTCGAAATCGAAGAGAGCAAGATTCAGCTTTCTTCATCTTTCCGCGGCGATCTCGGAGCGGACAGCCTTGACACTTACGAGTTGGTTTACGCCATCGAAGAAGAGTTGGGCGTTTCCATCCCCGACGAAAAGGCCAACGAATTTGAGACAGTTCAGGACGCCTATGACTTTATCAAGTCTGAGCAGTCTAAGTAAGAACTTTCAAAAGCCCCGCTTTTGAAAATGTCTTAAAAGGAGCGCGGCGCTTGCCGCGCTTTTTTTGTGTTTTTGGAACGTTAGGTTAACGCAGTGCGCAATTTTAAGGAAATCTTTAGAGGCTCCAAGAAAATCTCCCCGGAACGAAAGGCCGCGCTTTTGGCTTTTTGCAAGCCGCTCGGACTAAAATTCCACGACTTGGAGCTTTTGGACTTGGCCTTTCACCACCGTTCCTACTCAAACGAAAGCAAAGAATTCAAGCGCTGCAACAACGAGCGCCTGGAATTTTTGGGCGACAGCGTTTTGGGCTTGGCCACCGCCGCCTTTTTGTACGAGGACATGGCCCAAAAGCCAGAAGGCGACTTGGCAAAAATCAAGGCCGCTGTCGTAAGCGAAAAAGCCTTGGCCCCTGTGGCGCTTGAATACGGCATCGACAAAATGCTGATCCTTGGCCGCGGCGAGGAAATGAGCGGAGGCCGGACAAAGCCCGCGATTTTGGCCGACTGCATGGAAGCGGTCATTGGCGCCTACTACCTTGATTCCGGCTACCAGGCCGCCGAAGAATACATACTAAAATTCATCATTCCCGCGGTCCGCTCCGTTCAAGAAAACAAGTCCGGCCGCGACTACAAAAGCCTCTTGCAAGAAAGTTTCCAAAAAAAATGCAAGGACATTCCCCGCTACCAGTTGGTCAAGACCGAAGGCCCCGACCACGACCGCGTCTTTTACGTGCAAGTGCGCTTGGGCGACGACGTTTACGGCCCGGCCCGCGGCAAGAACAAAAAGGAAGCCGAGCAAGAAGCCGCTAAGCTTGCGCTTGAGCAAATAAAATAACTTCCTTGCTTGCAACAAAGCGTCGTTTTCATTAAAATAAAAAAATCATGGAAAATCAAATCATTCAGCCGCGCGTGCTAAAGGGCTTTAGGGACGCGCTTCCGCAAGAGCAGATTTTTCGCTCTGGATTGATCGAAAAAATTACCGGCGTTTACCGTTCCTACGGCTTTGTGCCGATCGACACGCCTGTTTTGGAATACACAGAAATTTTGTTGCGAAAGTCTAACGGCGAGACAGAAAAGCAAGTCTTCCGCTTTGAGGACAATGGCGGCCGCGACGTAGCGATGCGCTTTGACCTTACCGTCCCATTCGCGCGCTTTACCGCCGAGCACAAGGCGGAACTGGCCTTTCCCTTTAAGCGCTACCACATAGCCAAAGTTTGGCGCGGAGAAAAGCCCCAGGCCGGCCGCTACCGTGAATTCGTTCAGTGCGACATCGATACGGTTGGAAGCGACTCGGCCGTTTGCGACGCCGAAATCCTTTGCGCTATGAAGGCCGCCTTGGCTTCCATCGGAATCGAAAAAATCAAGATACACATAAACCACCGCGGCGCCTTCAACCGCTTTTTGGCCGGCCTTGGCGTTCAAGACAAAAGCGAGGACATCTTGCGTTCCGTTGACAAGCTTGCCAAAGTCGGAACGGACACAGTCATGGCGGAACTGGAGGAGGCGACAAAAAGCTCCGACGCCGCCAAAAAAATCTTGGACTACATCCAGCCCAGCGCCAATTTTGAAGAAGCGATTGGCAAAATGGAAAGCCTTTGCGGCGGAGCGGGGGACGACACAAATCGCTTGCGCCAAGTCTACCAAATGCTTGAAGCTGCCGGCATCGCGTCTTCCTTTGTCCTCGATCCGTCGATCACCCGCGGCCTTGACTACTACACGGGCCTTGTATACGAAAGCTTTTTGGACGACCTTCCTTCAATCGGCTCGGTTTGCTCCGGCGGCCGCTACGACAACTTGGCCGGCCTTTACACAAAGGAACGGATTCCCGGCGTTGGCGGCTCGATAGGACTAGACCGCTTGATGGCGGCGATGGAACAGCTTGGCATCGCGGGAAAGAAGGGCTCCTACCTTGACGCTGAAATTTTCTGCCAGGACGAAAGCCTTTTGATTGAAAACCAAAAAGCCGCCGCCGCCTTGCGCTCTCTTGGCGTAAAGGTAGAGGTATTCCCCGAGGCAAAGAAGATGAACCAGCAGTACGCTCTTGCCGAAGCCAAGAGCGTTTTGTGGGGCGTCTTTGTTTCCGCCGACGGAAAGCTTAGCGTAAAGAACCTCAAGACCCGCGAGCAAACCGACGGCCTAGACCCCGCCGCCGCCGCGAAAATTATTCTTGCGTAAAAAATGCGCGCGGGGGTTGACATATTTCGTTCTTTTTGCTATTATTTAGGAACATTTGCGGCAGTCATATAACGGCTCATTATCTCAGCCTTCCAAGCTGATGACGAGGGTTCGACTCCCTTCTGCCGCTATAAAAAAAGAGTTCTATATTGAGAACTCTTTTTCTTTTTTAAATGCTTTTTAGTAAAGAATTCGGGAGTCGAAGCGGTGTTGCCGCGTCGACAGACGAAAAGGCGGCATGGAGGCCGCCGGCAGGCAACGGAGACGGCCTGGAAGGAGAGCGCAGGAGGCGGTCGACTGGAAGGCGACTCCCTTCTGCCGCTTGAGCGAGGCTTTCTTTTTAGGAGGCCTCTTTTTTTTGCCAAGCCGCGGGCCTTATGGTCTTGTCGACGATTACGGGGCGGAGAAAAAAAGTGCAGGTTGTAAAAAAGTTCAAGTATTGCAGAATTCAAGGCAGGGAGCTTGCCGCCAACACCAAGCGGGGAAAGGGCGTCTTTAGCATGCTGCACCAAATGGTCACCGACGGCGTTATGGAAAAGGAAGACGCGGACCTTTTTTTGGAAATCGACGCTTGGTTCGCCGACGTTCTTCCTTGGCCGCCCCAATGCCAGCGGCAGGAAAAAGTCATCTGCTTTTTTAAGGCCCAAAACACAGAAATGATGATGAAAATGATTCATCCAATGCTCTGGCTTTTGGAACGGTACAAAAAGCCCTATTACGTCATCTACACGAATATGCCCGGCGAAATCGTCTACGAAGACGAATATCAAGTTGCGGTAAAAGTTGACGACAATTTTGTGGTCGAAGACTTGCAAAAGGGCTGGGGGCCTCCGCTTGAGCCGCCAAACGCTCCCTCTTGCGCTCAATAAATTTTTTGTGGCGAAAAATCCAAATCCGTGATATAATTGAAATATTATGGAGATAGATTTAACAGCGTTTTCCCACATCGCGACATCCTTGGCAAAGCATTTTGACTGCCTTTACTATGTCGACATTGAGACCAACGATTACATAGAATTCATACAGCCTAAAGTTCTTGCCAGCGTCAACATTCCCAAAGAGGGAAAAGACTTTTTTATGACGGCGACCAAAAACGCCTACAACTACGTTCACCCTGACGACCTTTCCGAAATGCTCAAAATCCACGACAAGGAAAATGTCTTAAAGAACCTTGCCAAGGGCAAATCCTATTCGGTAAGCGGCCGCGTTGTCCGCGACGGAAAGATGATTTACACGCGCTTTGTCGTCGTCATGTGCGAAGACAAAAAGCACATTCTTTGCGGCATGGAAGACATTGACGACGAAGTGCGCGAGAAGGAGGCGCAGGCCAAAAACCTTTTGTCGGCGGAACGGATGGCAAGGCGCGACGAGCTTACCGGCATAAAGAACAAGAACGCCTTTGCCGAACATTCCCAAGTCCTTGACGGAAAGATAAGGACGGGCTCGCATGACTTTAACTTTGCCGTCTTGATGTGCGACTTGAACGACCTAAAAATGCTCAACGACACGCGCGGCCACGCTTTTGGCGATGAAGCCTTGCAGCGCGCCAGCGGGATGATTTGCGACGTCTTTAAGCACAGTCCTGTCTTTAGAATAGGCGGCGACGAGTTTGTCGCGGTCTTGACTGACTACGACTACGACAGGCGCGAGCAGTTTGTAAAGGAACTTAGGGAAAGGTCCGAAAAAAACGGCCGCTTCAAGTCCGGCCCGGAATTGGCCGTGGGCTTGGCCGTTTACGACCCCTATAAGGACAACTCTTTTTCGGACGTTTTTGAGCGCGCCGACCGCGACATGTACGAGAACAAGAATCTTGTAAAATCGCGCAAGGGCATGGAAAAGATTAAGAGCCAGCTTGGAACTGTGGAGACATTTCCCGAAGAAAGAAAGCGCATGCTTGACAGCTTGTTCGGAGCCTTGCATACCGTCGCCGGCGGCGGCTACATTTACCTTTGCGACATGCGCTATGACTATTCAAGGTGGTCTCTTTCGCTTGTCGACGACTTTGGACTGAAGTCTGAATACATGTACCAAGCCGACAAGATTTGGCGGGATTACATTCACCCCGACGACTTGGAAGGTTATAAAAAAGCTATCGATTTGATTTTTAACGGAGACGCCACCGTGGTTCCCTTTGTTTACCGCGCCAGAAAAGCCGACGGTTCCTATGTGGCCATGTCGACTCGCGGCTTTATCATGACAGGAAGCGACGGCATTCCTGACTACTTTGGCGGAATCATGCTTCCGCAATAAGCTCTTCCAGCGTTTTGTACAAGTCTTCCGGCTCCACCGGCTTTGAAAGGTGGGCGTTCATTCCTGCTTGCAAGGAGCGCTGCACGTCTTCGTCAAAGGCGTTGGCCGTTAGCGCGACGATGGGAATTTTTTTCGCGTCGGAGCGGGGAAGCGCGCGGATTTTGGCGGCCGCTTCCAAGCCGTCCATCTCGGGCATTCGGACATCCATTAAAATCGCGTCGTAATGGCCGGCCGCGCTTTTTTCAAACATTTCGACGGCGGCCCTTCCGTTTGAAGCGCGGTCGATTTTCGCGCCGCGCGCCTCAATCACTTCTTGCATTATCTCGGCGTTTATCTCCACGTCTTCCGCCAAGAGGATTTTCTTTCCGCTAAGGGAGGCGCGCGCTTTTTGCTTGCTTTTTCCGGCGCTGTCTTCGGCCGCGCGGGCGGCGCAGTTGGTCAGGGGAACGGTTATCGTGACTTGGGTTCCGATTCCTTTTTGCGATTCGACTGTGATCGATCCGTTCATTTGCTCGATTATGTTTTTGGTGATGGCCATGCCAAGGCCTGTGCTTCCGTACTTGTTGCTGCGGCCGCTGTCCTCTTGCGCGAATACGTCGTAAATTTTGGGAATAAAGTCCTTGTCCATTCCGATTCCCGTGTCCTTGACAAAAAATTTCAGGCTGGAGTGGTCGCCGTAAGAGGCCGCCATCTCCACTGTGAACAAAACGCTTCCTGGAGCGTCGGTGAATTTTATGGCGTTGGAAAGAACGTTTAAAAGCGCCTGCTTGATTTTCAGCTCGTCGCCAACGTAGCGGCCTTCGGCGCCTGCAAGCGCGCGGCATTCATAGGAAAGGCCCTTTTCGTCGCATTGGGCGCGGACGATTGTGTTCAGCTGCTCCAACATTGCGTCCAAAGAAAATTCTTCGTTTTTAAGCGTAAGGCGGCCCGACTCAATCCTTGACATGTCAAGAATGTCGTTTATCAAGTCAAGCAAGTGCCGCGCGCTTTCTCCGATTTTTTCCAACTGTTCCCGAGTCTCTTGCGGAAGGTCTTTGTTGCGCAGGGCCAGGCTGTCCAGTCCTATGATCGCGTTCATCGGGGTGCGGATTTCGTGGCTCATGTTGGAAAGGAAGGCTGTCTTTGCCTTGTTGGCTTGTTCCGCCGCTTCAAGGGCTTGCGCCAAAGTCTTGTTGAGCGAGGCGCGTTCCTCCAAATTGCGCTGCTTTCGCTTCATGTCGCGGAAAAGCAAGGCTATGACAAAAGCGGAGATTGCGAAAACGACGCCCGCGAAAATCAGAAGGTTGTTCATTATGATGTCGGCGAGCGAATAGGAGTAGAGCATGTCCGAATACTTAAAGGCCATGTTCTGCGCGTAGTCGGCGCCCAGTATGTTTATTCCCCGGTTCAAGAGCATCAAAAGGCCCGCGTTTCCGATTTGAACGCCAAAGCAGCGGTCGTCGTTGTGGTTGGTTTGGATCACCGACAGGCCCGAGTAGCGCCTGTTTCGCAAAATGTCGTTGGCTCTAAGGCCGTTGAGCGTCGTGCAGCCGGCCTCTCCGTTTTTGACGGCCTTTAGGCAGGCGTCGATGGAACTGTAGAAAGTTATTTTTGCGTTTGGATAATAGGTCTTTACAAAGTAATACTGCATGCGGTTGTTTTCGTTGACCGCAAAACGCTCCGTCGTTTTTTCCGTGTACTCGCCCTTGTGCACAAGCTCGGTCACCGCGGAAACAAGCGGCGTTGACTGGAAGATTCCGCCTTCCTCGGAATAGTACAAGCCTCCGCCCACGGGAAAGGCAATGTCTATTTTGTCTGAAGCGAGCGCGGCCGTCATTTGGTCGTAGCTGTCAAAGCCTTCGTACGAAACTTCTATGTTCTGCAATCCAAGGCCTTCCCACATTCTCGCCATTACGTCGGTGACTAGTCCAGTGGCCTTTCCGTCTTTGGCGCAAGCGCTGTAAGGAAGGTAGTCTTTAAGGTAGCCCACGCGCGCCTTTTTGTTTTCCAAAAGCCATTTTTTTTCGGCGGCGCTAAAGGCTCTGCTTGCCACGCTTACAGGATAGTATTTGCTTTTAAGCGAATTTATGTAGTTTGGCTCGTTCTTAAAAAGTTCGGCCTGCGCCGCGTTCAGTTCCGCCAAAAGTTCCGGCTTGTTCTTGGCCACGCAAAGGTAGTAGTCCGAAAATCCGTAAGGGTATAAAAGCTCCGCGTTGGACCTGCCGTAGGCGCCGTCGCCTTCCGCAGCCAAAACGTCAATCTGCTCCTTGTCAAAGGCCTCAAAAAGCGGCCCGTAGTCGTTAAAGCGGACCACGTCGGCCTTTATCGCGCGCGCCTTTAAAAAGTCGTCCAAGACGCCGGCCATCGCGCTGTCCAAGACTCCGATTTTTTTTCCGTTAAGAGTGGCGGGGTCGGCGGTGATTTGGTCCAGCGAGGCGCGCTTTACCAAGTTGTAGTTTTCGCTTCCCATCGGAGCGTCGGGATAGCCGATGATGCCGGCGCGGTCGGCGCGCCATGCAAGACCGGCCAAAAAGTCAATTTTTCCGTCCAAGAGCATTTGGTACAAGTCGCCGAACTCGCCGTAGACGTATTCGTATTTCCAGCCAGTGTATTCCGAAAGCTTTTGGTAATACTCGTAGGCGTAGCCGGTCTTTACCGAGCCTTTTTGCGCTCCTTCTTGGAAGACTTCGTTTTCAAAGTAGCCGACGCGCGCGAGCTTTTCTTGGGGCGTGGCGTAAAGGGCGGAAGTCAGCGCCGCCAGAATAAAAACAAAAAGTCCAAAGATTTTTTTCATAGATGCCCTTCCTCCGTAATGTCTTCCCATGCCACGCCCGCTCCGTCCTGGACCGCGCGGCGAAGTTTTTTTCCTATGACGCTTTCCAAAAATTCCGGGCTTAGCCCTGGCGTCAAAATTTTTTCGGTGCGCAAAACGCCAATGTCCTCGGCGGCCAAAATGTGGCCGGCTTCAAAGGCTTTCATGTAATGAAGGCTTCTGTTGGTGCGGCCGTAATTTTTTTCTTCCGCCGGGGCCAGCGCCTTGATTCCGCTTCCCAAAACTTTTTGGACGCGCTCGCTTCCGTACTGCTCTTCCATTTGCTTTATGATTTCTTGGCCGCCGCGCTCCGGGCCGTAGCGGTTTATGGCGGCTTGGCATTGTCGCAGGGCCTTTGTCATTTGCAAAAATTGCTGGGGCTCCAGGGCCACCGGGTCGTCAAGGCCGCTTGTCTTTTTGCTAAGCGTTATGTGCTTTTCAAAAACGGTCGCTCCGTGCGAGGCGGCCAGGCAGGGAACAAGTATCGGGTCAAGCGAGTGGTCGGACAAGCCCGTCGCGATGCCAAAGTCTTTTTGGAACGCGGCGATAAGGCGGACGTTGTATTCTTCTTCGGGGGCGGGGTAGCTTGTTATGCAGTGGAGGAGCGTCACTCCGTCCGTTCCCAAAACGGCAAGGGCGGCCTCGATGTCGCTTTTCTTTGACACGCCGCTGGACACGATTACGGGAACGGTGTCGCCCGCCTCATTCGATTTTCGCCATTCCGCCAATTTGCGCAGCATCGGAAAATGGTTCAGTTCCGGCGAGGCGATTTTAACCGCGTCGGGCTTTAGTTCCAAAAGAAGTTCCAGGCTTTTTAGGCCAAAGGGCGAGCAAATCCATTTTAGGCCCAGCGAGCGCGCGTATTCCAAAGTGGCCGCGTAAAAGTCGGGCGGGCATTCCAGCTGCTTAAAGCGCTCGTAAAGGGGAATGCGGCCGGTTGGCAAGTCCACAAAGCCGGTTTTTGGGTGCAGAATTTCGTCGGCGATGACCCACTGGAATTTAACCGCGTCGGCCTCGGCTTCCTTTGCCGCGTCAATCAATTTTTTGGCCTTTTCCAGAGAGCCTTCGTGCGATGTTCCGATTTCCGCGATTACCATTGTTCCATTATATCACAAAAATGACGGATTTGCTAGCCGTTCCCTCGCAAATGTATTGACCAACAGCGTTAATTTATGATAAAATCAAACTCTAGCATTACACGCTTATAAATTTTTTCAATATAGGAGATCCTCTATGTCAGGACACAGTAAATGGGCGACAATCAAACACGCCAAAGGAATCGCGGACGCCAAGCGCGGAAAGCTTTTCACAAAGTTCATTAAGGAAATTTCAATCGCGGCCAGAATGGGCGGCGGCGATCCCGACTCAAACCCCCGCTTGCGCACGGCCATCCTTAAGGCCCGCGCCTCAAACATGCCCAAGGACAACATTGAGCGCGCCATCAAGAAGGGAACAGGCGAAGACGGCGGATCTAACTACGAAGAAATGGTATACGAAGGATACGCTCCGGGCGGAGTCGCCGTTTTGGTTGAAGTTTTGACCGACAACAAGAACCGCGCCGCCGCTGACGTTCGCAACATTTTCAACAAGAACGGCGGAAACCTCGGAACAACTGGTTCTGTAAGCCGCATGTTCAGCCGCAAGGGAACAATCACATACGACGCCGAAAAGGTTAACGAAGACGAAGTTATGGAAGTCGCCCTCGAAGCCGGCGCCGACGACGTTGAGAACGAAGACGGAATCATCACTGTAACAACAAGCCAGGAAACCTTCGCGGGCGTTATGGAAGCCTTGCAGGCCAAGGGATTCGAGTCCCTCTCTGGCGAAGTTGGAATGGTTCCCGAAGCCTACCAGCCTGTAGACAAGGACACAGCCGCCAAAGTCCAGAAGATGATCGACAAGCTTGAAGACAACGACGACGTTCAGAACGTCTACACAACTGTAGAATATCCTGAAGACTTCGTTCCCGAAGAGTAAGGAAAGGCAAATGCCTAAAATTCGCCGCGTTCTGGGCATTGACCCCGGCCTGGCCAACACCGGCTGGGGAATCATTGACTGGAACGGCAGCAAGTTCACGCTGGTTAAATACGGCGTGATAGAAACGGCCGCGTCCGAAATTCACGGAACGCGGCTTTTGCATATCTACAACCATCTTAACGCGGTAATCCAAGAATACAAGCCAACCGAAGCCGCGATGGAAACCCTTTACTTTGCGAAGAACCAAACTAGCGCCATGTCGGTGGCCGAGGCCCGCGGCGTGGTCACTCTATGCCTTGCCCAAAATTGCGTTCCCCTTGGAGAATACAAGCCCAACCAAATAAAGCAGGCCGTCACAGGAAGCGGGGCCGCCGACAAGGAATTGGTCGAGCGCTACGTTCAGCTTTTGCTTGGACTTGCCGCTCCTCCCAAGCCCGACCACGCCGCCGACGCCCTTGCCGGCGCGATAACGCACATAAACGCGGGCAGTCTTCCGCTTGCAAATTTGCCCTAAAAGCGCTAATATATAATCTATGTTCAACAGTTTAAAAGGCGTGATTACTTACAAGGCGCACAACACGGTTCACCTTGACGTGAACGGCTGGGAATGGGATTTGTACGTTCCCACAAGCGCGATTGAGGAGTTGGGCGACATCGGCTCGACAGCGAGAATCTTCACTTGGATGTACGTTCGCGAAGACATGATGAAAATGTTCGGCTTTGCCACGGAAGAGGAGCGCAACGTTTTCTTGGACCTTCTTAAGGTCGAAGGCGTCGGAGCCAAGGGCGCTATAAAAATCTTGAGCAACATCAGCATCTCAAAATTCATTGAAGCGCTTGACGGCGGAAACACCGAGGCGCTAGAAGCGGTTTCGGGCATCGGAAAAAAGACCGCCGCAAAAATCATGCTCACTCTCAAAGGCAAACTCACCTTGGAAGATTCCACAAAGTCCTCTCACCACACAGAGCAGGCGGAATTCCAGGACGTAATAAATTCTTTGGTCGACATGGGCTACGACAAGCGCGACGTTACCGAAGTCGTAGACAGAATCACCGAGCAACTTATGGAAAATTCCGAGTTCACTTCAAAGTCGCACACCGGAAAAGAAGAGATGATTTTCCGCCAAGCCCTTGTGGATTTGGCCTAAGGCGTTTGGAACTGTATGAGCGACGAATACCAGGACATTGTCCGCGCCGGGATTCCCTTGGCCGACGACGCGCAGGAAGGAAGCCTGCGCCCCCAGCTTTTAAATGAGTTTTTGGGCCAAGAAGAAATCAAGAAAAACCTTTCTGTCTTTATCCAAGCCGCCCGCGACAGGGAAGAGGCGCTGGACCATCTTTTTTTGATCGGTCCGCCGGGCTTGGGAAAAACGACGCTAGCTCAAATCACAGCGCACGAATTGGGCGCCGACTTTAAGGTGACAAGCGCTCCCGCCTTGGACAAGCCAAAAGACTTGGCGGGCATTCTTTCCACAATCACGCCGCGTACTGTTTTCTTTATCGACGAAATCCACCGCCTCAAGCCCGCCATCGAAGAAATGCTTTACATCGCGATGGAAGACTACGAGCTTGACTGGGTTATCGGCCAGGGAGCGGCGGCGCGCACGGTTCGCATCCCGATTCCAAAATTCACTTTGGTCGGAGCGACGACTAAGGCGGGAATGGTTTCCAGCCCCCTTATAAGCCGCTTTGGAATCGTTCAGCGCTTTAACTATTACAATCACAACGAATTGTCCGATATCGTAAAAAGGTCGGCGAAAATTTTGGACGTAAAGATAAACGACGACGCGTCGCTCTTGCTTGCAAAATGCTCTCGCGGAACTCCCCGCGTGGCCAACCGCGTTCTGCGCCGCATGCGCGACTTTGCCCAGATTGAGGGAAGCGAAGTCATTACAAAAGAAATCGCGCAAGAAGGCTTAAAGCGTTTGGGAATCGACGACCTTGGCTTGGAAAAATACGACCGCGAGATTTTGCTTTCAATTATAAATAATTTTGGCGGCGGTCCTGTCGGAGCGGAAACGCTTGCCATAAGCATTGGCGAAAGCCAAGACACTTTGGAAGACTACTACGAGCCGTACTTGATTCAATGCGGCTTGATTCAACGAACGCCCCGCGGCCGCATCGTCACCGCCCGCGCTTACGAGCAGCTGGGCCTTGAAATAAAAGACCGCCTTGGAAAGGGCGGCCAGGGATCCTTGTTTTGAAACGAACTGACTTTTACTTTGACCTCCCGGCGGAACTCATCGCCCAGCGGCCCAGCGCCGTCCGCGGCCAAGACCGCCTTATGCTTTTGGGGCGTACTAGCGGCGCGGTGGAGCACCACAAAATGGACGACCTTCCGGGCTTGATAGAAGACGGCGCCTTGATGGTATTCAACAACAGCCGCGTGCGCCGCGCCCGACTTTTTGGCGTAAAGGAAAACACCGGCCGCGAAGTCGAGTTTATGTTCCTTAACCAGGCGGCCTTTGGCGAAGGCTGTGTTTGGAACACAATGGTAAAGAACGCCAAAAAGCAAAAGGCCGGAATGAGATACCAGTTCCCCGACGGCTCTGTGGCCACAATTTTGGACGACCCGCAAAACGCGGGAACGGAATTCCGCCTATTAAAGTTTGCCTTTCCTATAACGGAAGAATGGTTTGAAAAGAACGGCCACATTCCGCTTCCTCCATACATTAAGCGCGATGACGAGGCCGCAGACGGCGAGAGATACCAAAACGTTTACGCCGACCAAACCGGAAGCGCCGCTTGTCCAACGGCCGGCCTTCATTTTACCGAAGAAATGCTTGGCCGCCTAAGCCAAAAAGGCGTTGAGCGCGTTTTTGTAACCCTGCACGTCGGCCTTGGCACTTTCTTGCCTGTCCGCGAAGACCAAATCGAAGACCATAAAATGCACGAAGAAATTTTTACGATAGAGGCCGACGTGGCGCAAAAAATAAACCAAGCCAAAAAAGACGGACGTCCGATTCTAGCAGTCGGCACCACCAGCGTGCGAACGCTTGAGTCGGCCGCGAATGAAACTTCTGACGGCTTGATAAAAGCGGGAACGCGCGGCACAAGCATCTTTATGTACCCCGGATACAAGTTCAAGGTTGTGGACCAAATGTTCACCAATTTTCATACGCCCGAAAGCACGCTGATAATGCTTGTGTCCGCTTTTGCCGGCCGCGAAAATATTTTGGCCGCCTACCAAGAGGCAGTCCGAGAGCGCTACCGCTTTTTCTCTTACGGCGACTGCATGTTGATTAAATAAGCTGGTTAAGGCTGTAGCGGGTAAAGTTTAAGAATTCTTCCTTTAATCGGCCGATGTTTGGCGTTGTCGGCTCAAAGCTTTTTTCAAAGGCCGTTTGCGCCGCTTCCAAAAATTTTTGGATAATCTTTTGGGTCAGCGGAAGCTTTTCGCCCATAAGCTTTGTCTCCAGCTCGCTGTCTTGGAAAACAATCGGACCGGCAAAGGCGATTTTTACGCTGGACAAAACGCCTCGGTCGGTTCTTGCCAAAAAGCAAAAGGCCGATGATTCTTCTGTCAATTTGCTTGTCGGGCCGGAACGGCGGTAAACCGAAACGTCCCAGTCGTCGGCGGGAACGTGTATGTTTACAAGAAGCTGCTTGGGCTGGATGCCGGTAAACTTTGCGATTGGAACGGTAACGCTCATTTGGTTTTCTGTGTTGCGGAATTTGAGGCTTGTTCCCAAGGCCAGCAGCGGCGCGTAAAGACTTCGCTTTATTTCTTTTGGCGTTTTGACAGAAGCGCAAATGTTTCCGCCCAAAGTGGCCATGTTTCTTACAAAATGGTTGGCGACGCTCTTTGCGGCTTCGGTCAAAATTTGCGGGATGCGGTCTTTGTCCAATTCCAAGATTTGGTTTAGAGTTACCGCAGGGCCAAAGTCGATGTAGCGCTCATGGTGGTTTATTGTTTTAAGTTCGGCCACGTCGCGAACGCTCAAGGTTTTTTCAGGGAGTTCTTTGATGGAGGTGCAGCCGCCGACGATTTCCAGACCGGTGACATTCTTTATTTGATAGAGAATTTCGGAAACGTTTTTTGCCAAGAAAATTGTTTTGTTATTTTGCATTTTTCTTTAACCTTTCCTTTTCAAAGTGAATCTGCGCCGCGTAAATGATTCCGTTTATCAGCGTGTCGTTTTCAACGCAGCATTCTCTAAGGTCTGCGATGCGTTCGGCAATTTGTTCGCGGGTTGGATTTGAGTATGTGGAAATTATTTCCCAAGCGGCAAAGATTTTTCCTGGGTTGCAGTAACCGCAAAGGCTTACGCCTGCCTTTTCAAAGCCTTTTAAAATTTCTTGGCACGGCGGTTGCTTTGAAAAATGTTCCATTGTTATGATATTTCCGTTCCTTACGATGCCGCATGGAATCAAGCAGCTAAGAACGGCTTTTCCGTCAAGCAAAACGGCGCAAGAGCCGCAATTGGCTTTTCCGCAGCCGCATTTTACCGAAATAAGCTTTTGCCTTCGCAATAGCTCCAGCAAGCTGCATTCCGGCTCGGCTTCCAAGGAAATCTTTTCTTCATTGATCGTAAAGTATAGTTTCATTGGCCGCCTTCCTTCTTTTGCTGGTTGTCTTTTTCTTTTGCCGCTTCCTTTTGGTCAAGGACAGACTTAAAGAGTTCGCCGTTCTTTAACGGAATTGAATGAATGTCCAAGCGCAAGGCTTGCGATAAGGCGGCGGAAAAGGCAGCCGGCAAAGCTTTTTTTATCAAGCCGCCGATTTGCGCCGGTTCGGATTCCGATTGGACAAATGAAATGTAGATGTTCTTTGCCGAAAGCTTTTCGCCAAGAATCAGTTCCGCCAAGGTTTTTTGTATTGAAAATTTTATTTTGCTTTCAGCTTCTTTTCCGGCCAAAATTTTTCCCGCGCTTACGGCAACCCAAATGTTTTTAATTTCGGGCTTGTAGACGCAGGTGTCAACGGTAAGCTCTAGGGCGACGACGATAAAGGATGTTGAGTTAAAGGGAGTTCCCTTAAAGCGCGTTTTGTTCCATTGTTTGATTTGCGTTTTAGTGATGGCCTTGCTTACCGTAATAGGAAGCGGCGAGCGGAACCTCTTTGTTTGTATTCCCTGACAACACTTTTTTAAGAGGCTTGTCATTATCGAAAGGTTTGAATAAAAGTTTTCGGGGATAAGGGGATCGTCCTTAAGGTTGAACTCCGAATTCACTTTTACCATTTTTGGATCGATTTGAAGTATTTCCGCCGCTTCGTTCTTCCAAATTTCCATAATGGTTTTGGAAGGCGTCACCGCGTGAATCACAAGGCTTCCGTCTTTTTGCAAGGTGGCTTCCATTTTTTGGTCGCATTCAAAAATGCTTGTCCCGTAGTAGCCGCTTGCGTCGTAAGCGGTGGAAAGGCCGATTCCCCTTGGCTTTATGCTGTCCGATGAGTAGGAGGCGTTGATTTTATTCGTTACAAATTTGCGCTGAAAATCGCTCTGCCGCAAAATCGCTTCCAAGGATTCCGCGCCTTTTTCAATGTTGATGTTAAAGGGCATTTTAGAAGCTTGCTTGTTCAATATTTTTGAGTTGATGGCCCGCAACTCTCCAGGCGCAAAGCCGGCCACGTCGGCCGCCTTTTGCAACTGGCATTCCAAGGCGTAAAAAGCTTGCGCGTCGATTGTCTCAACGTTTACCGACGCGGGCGGCTTTTGGGAGGCCCTTGCCACCGCGTTTATTTCCAAATTGTCAAAATTGTATACGCCAACGCTTGCGATTGTAAGGCGGTCGATGATTTCTTCCGCAAAGGGATTAAAGGCGCCCGCGTCAAAGTCGATGTCGATTGTGGCGGCCAATATCGTTCCGTCCTTGTCAAAGGCTGTCTTATGAGTTATCGCAACTTCGCCGGTGTTGGATATGAACTTGTCGTCCTCCTCGCGGCTGTAGACAAGCTTTACAGGCTTTTGCGACAGAATGACGGCGGCGCATGTTTGGCAAACCAAAAGAGTGTTGCCCCAAAGGCTGTTGACGCTTGGCTCGCAAGAAATCGTTTTGTTTACAAAAATCTTTTCTTCTGGAATCGAAAAAACGGCGCAAAGGTTTTTAATCAAGTGGCCCGGCCATTGGGTCGGCGTGTTTACTGTAAGCGTGTCCTTTGTCATATAGCATAGGGCGCCGTTTGTTTCGTTGACTTCGGTGGAGTCAAGGTTGTAAACCCATTTGTTTTGAACCTTTAAGGCCGCCTTGTTGAAAAACTTTTGGACGTTTTTTTGACGGCCGCCTCCCAAGACGATTCTCTTTTGTGAAAGAATTGTTTTTTCGACAGGTTCCGACAAGGCTTCGATTTCTATTTTTGCCTTTGAGGCAAATTCTTCCAAGAGATTTTTGTCGGGGCCCGCCAAAAGCGCGATCGGCTGGCCTTCGTATAAAAGCTTTTCCGAACAAAAGATTTCTGTGTTTACGCCAAGGGTTTCAATGGAATTCTTGCCTGGAAAATTTTTTGCGTCGATTAAAAAGTAACCGTCGGGCAAGTCCTTTATTTCGACGCTTTTTAGGATTCCCGCTTTTTTGGGGGAGCGAATAATCTTTGCAAAAATCATTCCGTCTCTTTCCAAATCGCTGTAATAGCTTTTGGAAATCTGCGTTTGAGGCTTTTCAGACATGATTTTCTTCTCCGATTTTCTTTACGGCGTCAATTACGCTTTCCGCCATTTTCTTTGTCATGTCGGGCCAGAGGGGCAGGCTAATCGTTCTTCGATATTGGCTTTCGGCGTTTGGAAAATTCTTTGCGTTGAATTTTTTGTCCAAACCGGCCCAATACTTAAAGTGGAATAGGGGAATAAAGTGAACCGAGATTCCGATTCCCTCTTTTTGCAAGGCTTTTGCAAATTCTTCCCTGTTGATTTTTAGCTTGTCAAGGTTCAGGCGCGCAAGGTATAGGTGCCAGGCGTTTCCTTCTCCGTCAGGCGGAAGCTGGATAAAATCCAACTTGGAAAAAGCCTTGTTGTAAAGATTTATGATTTTTTTTCGCGCTTCAAAGAATTCGTTCGCGCGCGCCAATTGAACGCGGCCAATTACCGCCAGCAAGTCTGGCAAATTGAATTTCCAGCCCAAATCCACGATGTCGTATTCCCAGCTTGCGCGCGGGCTTGTGTAGCGGTCCCAAGTGGTTCTGTCCATTCCGTGCATTCTCATCACGGTCATGCGCTTGGCTAGGGCTTGGTCGCGGACGCAAACCATTCCGCCTTCCGCTGTCGTCATCGTCTTTGTAACGTAAAACGAAAAAACGCCCGCGTCGCAAATCGTTCCCGCGTAGCCTAGCTTTGTCAACGACGGAAACGCGTGCGCCGCGTCTTCGATTACCTTTACCTTGTATTTATGCGCCAGTTCAACCAAGCGAGCCATGTCGCAAACGTTTCCAGCGATGTGAACCGGAACGATGGCGACAATCTTTTTTCCTTTGTCGGCGGCCAAAAGCTTTTCAACCTTGTCAACGTCGATCGAATATGAATCCTTCTCTATGTCGGCGAACAAAACGTCGGCGCCCAAATGCTTTGCGCACGCGGCGGTTGAGACAAAAGTGTAGGGCGTTGTGATTACTGCCGTTCCCTTTTTTACGCCGCACGCTTCCATCGCTAAAATCATTCCGCTTGTGGCGCTGTTCACCGCAAGGCTAATCACGTCCTTTGCGCTAAGGCCGGCGGCTTTTCTGGCGGCGGTTACGGAATCGTCCACCTTGTTCATATAGTATGAAAATTCTTTTTCAAAAGCCAGCGCGTGCTTTCCTGTCGTCAGCCAACCTGAGCGCAAAACTTCCAAGACGCCGGTTTCCTCTTCTTTGGAAATCGAAGGACGCGAAAAAGCAACTTTCAATGAATCAGAATCCGCCACTTTATTCTCCTATCGAAGGAATCGTCTGGCTCAAAATGCTTTTTAATTCCTTTGCGTTGCGGTAAATCTTAAAGTCCGCCGCGCCTTCGTTTGCAAAGCAAATCGGCCGCAATTTATTTAAAAGTTCGTCAAGCGAAAAATCTGTTTTGGAAGGAATGTCCATCCTTAAAACTTTTGGAAAGGCAGTCGGCTCTGGATTTTCTTCCTTTAGCCAAAGGGGTTCGGTCAAACGTTCGCCCTTGCGCGCCCCAGTATATTTTATTTCAATGTCCTTTCCGACTTCCAATCCGCTAAATTTGATTATTTGCTCGGCCAAGTCCTTGATTTTGATCGGCTCGCCCATGTCCAAAAGATAGGCCTCTCCGTTTACTCCCACGCCGCCTGTTTGCAAAACCAAGGAACAGGCTTCTGGAATAGTCATAAAGTAGCGCTCCATTTTTGGATCGGTGACCGTGACCGGGCCGCCGTTTTTGATTTGTTCCATAAATAGGGGCAGTATTGAACCGCGCGAGCCAAGAACGTTTCCAAAACGCACAAACATAAACGATTGGCTTTTCTTTGCTTTTTCAGACGCTTGCAAAAGAAGTTTTTCGCAAAGAAATTTTGACGCGCCGTAAACGCTTACCGGCTGCACGGCCTTGTCGGTCGAAATCAATACAAATCTTTTTACGTTAAATTCCAACGCGGCGTCCAAAAGGTTTTTGGTGCCAAAGACGTTGTTTTCAACCGAGGCCACAGGGTTTTCTTCCATTAGGGGAACGTGCTTGTAGGCGGCGCAGTGGAAAATCGCGTCGCACTTTGTCTGCTTTATGATGTAGCGGGTGTACTCCCTGTCTTTCATGTCGCCGATGATTGGAACGATAGTAGCCTTTTCGCCTACGCCTTCTTGCTGCAAGAGGCGCAGTTCCCGGTCTATTTGATAGATGGAATTTTCGCCGTGGCCAAAAAGGTAAAGGCGTTCGGCGCCGCCGCTAAGCAACTGCCTGCTCAATTCTGAACCGATCGAGCCGCCCGCGCCTGTAATCAAAACGCGCTTTCCGCGCAGGTATGCCAAGCTTTCCTTTAATGAAATCGTTACCGGCGTGCGGCCCAAAATGTCCAAGGGGTCGATCTCGCGCGCTTGAACCAAGTGGGCGGTGCCGTTGACTACTTGGCTGATGGCCGGAAGAATCTTGATTTTTACAAAGCCGCTTTTTTTGAGGATTTCGTAGATTTCCTTGATTCGTTCAACGCCTGCCGAAGGAATTGCCAAGATCGCTTCGTCGTTTGGAGCGGGATTTAAGGCTTGGGCGATGCTTTCGATGGGGCCTAAAACGGGCACGCCGTCGATTTTGGCGCCGATAATGTTTTTGTCGTCATCCAAAAAGGCTGTTGTCTTGCCGAAAATTTTCTTTCTTTTGATGTCGTCGGCAATCATTTGGCCGGCAAAGCCAGCGCCGATGATGTAAAGCTTAGTTTCACTTCGATTCAATTTGACCCACCGCTTATAATTGTAGCATTGTTTTCGCTAATGTTCAAGTAAAAAAATCCGATAAAAGTAAAAGAGGAGTAAAATAAGACGAAATGAAAAAGGCTTTGCTTGCCATCGTTTTTGCGCTTTTTGTTTGCGCCGCTTATGCCAAGAGCTTTTCTTTGCAAGTGGTTCAAAAGAATACGCCTGGCGACCAAGTTTTTGACTCATCGTTTGTTGTGGAACAAACAATTCTCGACCATTTTTACGATCGGGGAATGATTGTGTCCAACAACTCTGTCTTAATTTCAAAAGACGATGAAGCTCAGGACAAAACTGACCTCCGACGTTCTATGATCGAAGCCAAAATCGGTTGCATGGACTTGTTTGTAAAGTTGTGCCTTAACTATTCCGTGCTTGATTCCGCAAATCCGACCGCTATATTGCTAAGCAATATCAAAAGCGCGGATTTGGAAATTGTCTCTCTTGCGGAGAATAAGACGATTTGCAAGGGCAAATTTACTCCTCCGACATTGACGGATTTAAATAACAATCGAAACGGCGTTGAAGACTTTGCCGAGGACATAGCGAATAAAATACAGGCAGAACTTGCCGAAAGGGGTGGCGCGATATGAAAAAGATACTCTTAGTAATTGGAATGGTATTGGCGGCGGGAATTTTATTTACGTCAGAAAGCCCGTCTCTTGACGGCCGCGCGGTTGTCGCGGATCAGGGAGTTTTCCCAAAAGGCCTTTTTGCAAAGACTGTTGGTTATTTGCCTGGCGACACAATCAGCGTGACAAATCCTGCCAACGCGGAACGGATTGACATTTTGGTCATCGGTTCATTGGATCCGTCTGAGGGAGTCGCGGTAATGCTTTCGCCCGAGGCCGCCAACGCCCTTAACATCAAGAAAAACTCAAACAATTTGGTCAAATTGACCAAGCGTAACGGCAACGTTGACGAAATCGCCAACGGAAGCGCCGTTATCGCTTCCGGCTCTCCGGCTGAAGATGTTCCCGTTCAAGAAGAAAAGCCTTTAAGCCAAGTGATCGAAGAAGCTCTTGAAAACGGCGTTCCGGTGGATGTCGCCGAAAAGCAGGCTGTCGCCAAGGCCGAAGAAGACCTTGCCGACAAAATGTTCGACAAGGCTGACGAGGATATCCAAGCCCAAGAAGAGGCTGAGGCGGCCGCTCAAGAAGCCGCCGAGGAAGAAGCGTTGGCTGAAGACGCCGTCGCCGAAGGAGAAGAGGCCGTCGAGGAAGCTGTCGCCGCCGCAGAAGCGGAGGAAGCCGTTCCGGAAACTGAATATCCCGAATACGAAGCCGTCCAGGACGAGTTGGCCGGCGAAATCGAGGAAGATCCCGAGGAAGAATTTGTCGAGGCGGAAGTTCAAGACGAAATTGTTGAAGACGTTGCGGTTGAGGATCCAGTTGTCGAGGATCCCGTTGTTGAAGACGAATTGGCGGAAGAAATCCCCGAGCCGGAAGCGATCGAGGAAGACGAATACGAGGCGATCGTTTTGGTTCCCTCAGAGTCCAAGACGCCCGAAAGCAACTTGGTTGACGAGCCTTTGATTATAGAAGAGAGTGAGCCGGAGCTTGTTGTTGACAACCCGTCTCCAGTAAGCGGAGTGGCTTACCTTAACGGCTTTGACGAATTGGCTTCAAAGAAATACTATGTTCAAATCGCGGTTTACAAGTCGGCCGAAAACGTAAGCGAAATCGCGAATAAATACGCGGATCGCTATCCGATCACTGTCGTGCAGCAAGGCTCAAAGTCCCCGGTTTTGGTCGGCCCATTGAACGTAGACGAATACGGAGTGGTGCTTGAGCGCTTTAAGTCTTACGGCTTTAAGGACGCCTTTGTAAAGTATCCCCGCTAAGTGCTTGACAAATAGCCGCTTTGTTATTAATTTAAAAGTATATATTGGGGGTGCGCCGGTTTCGACGGTTGCGCTAAAGCTTGTGTTGCAGGCGGGAGTGAAGGTTCCCCAAACTGACAAAACTTATAACTGCCAAACGTAGAGAAGACGAAGAGTCTGAAAACGAACAGTTAGCTCTCGCTGCGTAAGCAGCGGCTTAAAGAGCCGGAAGTCCAGTCGCGCTGTTCCTAGCGATTGGAACTTCTGTTGCTAACAGGGACTTGCTTGCCGACATTTTCGCCGGGCGGCAGGGACTTTTAGACGGAATACGGAAAAGACGCCTGCCATGCCGCTACCTTTTCCCGACAAATACCTCGCTTGGCTAAGCCTGTAGACGCGCCTGATTTTCGCTTCCGGACGGGGGTTCAAATCCCCCCATCTCCAACACTAAAAAAAATGCAGTCCATGCGGACTGCATTTTTTTTAGGTTAACGAGTTTTGTCCGCTTTGCGTCCAAAACTCGCAGCTTTCAATGTCAGTATGAAGATTACTTCTTCAAAACTTTGCCTACTGCGGCTACAACCCAACCCGCGACAACCATCCAGAAGCCGATTGTTGAGTTCTTTACCAAGGCTTTTCCGATGGCCTTGTAAATGCCGTTGTCGTTAAAGCCGATAACCAAAATGATTCCGCCCAAGACGCTTACCGCCAAGGCAATCCATTCAAGCTGGTCGCCCTTTCCGAGCAAGGCAACAACAACACCGGCTACAGCGCCAATGATGATCAACAAGGCTCCGATTGTTACAAAGCCTGAGTTGTCAAAATTGATGAATCCAAAGCCGTTCTTTCCGTTGCTTCCGAAAATCTTGAACATCGGCAAGCAGAAGCCGATTACAGTCACCGCCATGCCAATCAAATAAACTGAAAGATTGAATCCTTTCTTTGCCATTATAATCCTCCGATTGTTTTAGCCAACCTTAGTTGGCGTTGATTCCGTGATGCTTTTGCTGGTAGCGCTTGAGCATGGCTACAGCGTTTTTCTTTCCATTGTAGACAAAGCCGCCGTCCCAATATTCAAGGGCCGCGAACAAGGCGTTTCCGCCGTCCTGGTCGTCAGACTGCTTTGTGCGGAACGAAACGAAGTTTGAAAGCATTTCAAAGTTCTGCTCGTGCAAGGCTTCGATGCGCTTTTTGTTGAATTCGTTCCACTTTTCCAAGTCCTTAAAGCCTTCGCCTTCGTCCTGTACGATAAGGTGGGCGTGCGTCGGGCTGAATGAATACCAAACCGTTACCTTTTTGTTAACGTCGCAGTTGTTTCCGTGCTTAACGGCGTTCTTGATAACTTCTGAAATCTGCTGTTCCAAAAGGTTTACGTCTTTGATTTCCGCGGGCGCGGCCTGTACAATCAACAAAGTAAAGTATCTGATCTGTCTAAAGTCTGAAGGAAATTCCTTCTTAAGCATATTTGTCTTGTCGAACAAAGGATCGTTGTCATCTGAACGCAATAATTTCAATGTCTCTTCTGCCATGGCATACTCCTATTATATTTTGTGAGAAATTTAGTCTTTGACCATCAACAACGCTTCTTCAACGCTGTTGGCCATCGGGAAATAGCCCATCAATTTTGTCAATTCGATAACTTTCTTTACCGAACCGTGAACGCTGGCTATGGCTAGCTTAAGGTTCATCTTCTTGATGGTAGAGCAGATGTAAATAAGGGCGCCGATTCCAGACGAGTCGATGTAGTCAACTTGCTCGAGGTTGATGACAAAGAATTTGACATTCTTTTCGAGCATTTTCATTACCAACTCTTTGAGCTTGTATGAGTTGTACAAATCCATTTCCCCGTTGACGTCAATGATATACACGTCTCCATTTTTACGTATTTTCAGTTCCATAACAGAGCTCCTTCCTCCTATTGGATTTTAATGCACAGAAGCGTTTGGTCGTCATGCTGGACGGCGCTTCCGCAGAAATTTTTTACATCATCTTGGACGCGTTTGGCAATTTCCTTGCCCGCCAAAGTATGATTTTCTTTTATAATCTTTTCAAGACGTTCTGTTGAATACTGCTTTCCGTCAAGGTTAAGCGCTTCAATCAAACCGTCTGAACAAGTTACGATAACGTCACCGCTTTGGCAGGCAATTTCCTTGTCTGTGTAAACGGTTTCTTTTTCCATTCCGACCGGCATTGTGTCGTCTGAAATTTTTACAAAGCTTTTGTCCGCCGCTTTGAACAAATAAATCGGGTTGGTTCCGCCCGAAGAGTAGGTGAATTTATTGGCCACGCTGTCGTAGAAGATCAGCGAGATGCTGGCAAAGTGGTCTTTGTCCGCATCGCCGAACAAGCCGCGGTTTGTCCAGCTAAGGATTGTGGCCGGTGTCTGCGGCGTGTTGATGATCAAGCGCAGCATGGCGCGGATTTGAATCATGATTACAAGGCTGGTCAAGTTCTTTCCGGTTACGTCGCCAAGCACAAAGGCTATGCGGTCTTTGCGGGCAACGACCAAGTCGTAGAAGTCGCCGCAAATTGATTCCGCGCTGGAGAAGAAGGCGCCGTTTGTGATGCCTGGCAGCAAGGGAAGCTTGGCGGGCATAAGCGACTTTTGGATTCTTGCCGAAATCTCGTTTTCCTTTTCGTCGTTGCTTCGTTCGATCATGTCGTTGTGGATCGTGATCAAGCGAACGCCAAGCGCCATGATGTCGGCCAATTTCCTGGCCACTTCAAAGTCTTTGTCGTTAAAAGGCTCGTTTCCAAAGTCGCGGCTAAGGGCGATTTCGCCGATGGCCTGGGACTGCGCGATTAAGGGAACGAAAATGTATGAGCCGCATTTTAGGAAGTCTTCTTTTTCATTTTGAACGATGCGCTCGTCCTTTAATGGTTCTGTGATAAGCTCAGCCTTTGAGCCTGAAAGAATCTCGCCAAAGATGTTTTCCTTAAGCGGGAACTGCGCGTACTTCATGCTCATGTCGACGCGGTTCTGCTTGTGCGGAATGTTTTCGGGGAGCAAGTAGGGCGGAACGAAAGAGCCCTCCAAATGCTTTACTGAAAGAACGTCGTCAAAGTCGTCCAGCAAGAGCGCCATCGAGCCGTCGGCATGGGTGTATTCAATCATTTGCTTGGTGTAGTATTCCAAAATTGAATCTATCGCTCCGGGAGCGGAAATCGATTCCGTGGCGCGGCCCAGCAATTCTTTTTGAACGTCCGACAAGGTTCTGTCGACTTCTTCGTAAACTACATTGAATCTTTTGCCGCCGCTAATGGCGCCGGGCTTTCCGTCTTCTTCAGCCTCGCTTCCGTCCTTGTTTGAAAAAGCTTTGATAGCGGCGTAGGGAAGTATCAAGAGAGCGCCCGCCGCCAGTGTGAAGGAAAAGAAAATTACGTTTGGGCGCATGGCCGTAAAAACCGCTCCCGCCAAAACGCATAGCAGCGATAGAAAGAAAACAAAACTAACTTTTGACGTCTTTCTGACAGAGGCGATGAACAAGAAAAATATGGTCAACGCAATCAATGCTGTCGCCGCGTATAGAGGTATATAGGCAAATTTATCAATAGGCTGCAAGATGGACTTCTCCACTAAATTTAGTTTCTATAATTGTAACACAAGAATAGTGAAATCGTCAAGAAAATTTTTTTTTTAGGTCACTTTTTTTTAAAAGTGGAGCGTTTTAACCATACTTTTTTCAAGTAGTTTTTTATTTTGGCGGAGATTGTCTCTGAATAAATGTGGGTAAAGTCTTCCAAGGCTTGGTCCAGGGAAAAATCCTCTCCAAGGGCTTTCTTTAACTCGTCCCAATACTTTACAATCCAAACATAAAGGTCTGACACCGTTCTTCGCTTGAATTTTTTCATTATTTTATGCTGGTTGACCGTGTTGACGACGGGCATGTAAACGGTGTTGTACCAAGACATTATGGCGTCGGTCATCGAGATTTCTTCGACTTGCTTTTGGTTTATGTAATACTTATGGGTGAGGATGTGGTTGTAAATCACGTCGTATTGGCCCGCGGTTGTAAAGTCAAGGCTCCAGTCGCCGGTGATGTCGCCGTAGTTTGTCATTGCGTAAAAATGGCGCTTTTCGTAGGCGATGATTTGCTTGATTATCGTCTCCATCGACTTTCCGGGGGTAAGGCGTATTTCGGTGCGCAGGCTGGTGACTTCGGCGTCTATGAATTCCACGCCGCGGGCCTTGGCCACCGACACGCGATGGTTTCCGTCGCGGACAAAGTACACGCCGCCGATTTCGTACAGGGTTACGGCGGGCAGTATCACGCCTTTCATGTAGGCCTTGTCTATGTTGAGCCAGCGGTTCTTTAAGTGCGAGTGCTTGGGAAAGAACAAGTTGTCAAAGTCGTTGTAGCGGCCTTCGCTTCCGATTATGTTTTCTACGGGAACGGTTTTCATTCCGACATAGACTTCGTTGTCCGGGTGCAGCAACTCCTTAATGTCGTTGAGCGAAATCAGCTGCGTTTCCTCCGGCGAAAGCAAGTGCTGGATGCTGTTGAACAAGGCCTTGTTCCTGACCTTTGAGAAATCTTCTTCTGATTTTGCCGAGATGCCTAAGTCTGCCATATTTATATTTCTATCACGTGGTGGCTGAACGCGTTGACTACGGTGGTGTTGTAGTACGCGCCAACCCTTTCCTCATTTTGATTGTATAGGTGTATGTGTCCGTGAACCATAAATTTCGGTTCGTATTTTTTTAGAAAGTCATGGAAGCACTCAAAGCCCTTGTGGCAGGGGTCTTCCTTGTCGTGGATATGCCGCGGAGCCGCGTGCGTCAAAAAAATGTCCAGGTAGGTTCCGTAGCGAATCTTGTTCCAAAGAAGGCTGGGCGCCATCGACAAAAGCTTCCAGCGCATTTGCCATTCCGAAAATTGGCATTGGCCGTGGTTGTAGTCTATCGAGCCTGGAGCGCCCGCGATCAAAAGCGGCCTCTTCTTTTTTGTCTTTGGGTCCTCTATCATTATTTCCGTCGCCGCGCATTTAAAGCCTAGGTAAACGGCTCCGTGCGAATGCGCCGCCTGGGCTTCCATTGAATTTTGGTCGGCCAAGGACGACGAGGAGGAAAATTCGCGGGTGTAGTATTTGTATTCAGACAGGTTGTGGTTTCCAAAGACAAAGTAGGTCGGCTTGTTGAGCGTGGAGACGATAAAATCTATGTAGTCCATCGGAAGGTCGCCCGCGCACAAAACGGCGCTTACGTCGCCGAATAGCTGCTTTACCGCCGGGTTGTAGATAAAGGGGTCGATTTCATCCGAGACGCATAGGATTTTCATGGTTACGAGGCTTTGTCCAAGATTTTTTCCAATTGGTCTTTGCCAAGAAGCTCAAGCGGGCGTCCTTCCGCGGCTTTTTTTGCGGGGTAGGAGAAGCCTGAGCTGGAAAGAATGAAAGCCTTTGTGCAGTTTTTGCTTTTGAGGTCGTCCAAGGCTTTGATTGAGACGGAATCCTCAAGCGGATTGGACTCTCTGTAAAAGTAGAGCAGGTAGGACTGCTTGCGAACTGAACGCCAGTCGGCGTTGCCTGAGTCCGTGGCGATGATTTGGCAGCCCCATTTCTTTTGCTCGCACTGCTGGGGCTGGAAGCCCATTCCCTTTACGCAGGCGTTTTTGCAGATTTCGGTAAACTCCATCTCGCTTGAAGTGAGATATTCCTTGAGGGAGTCGTTGGCCTGCAAGTCCTTGTATTCGGCGAGCTTTTGGCCTACGTCGCGGAAGTTCTTTTGCTTGGCCGCGATCTTTTGCCATTGTTCGATGGCCTTTTCTATTTTGTGGCTCTTTTCATAGCAAGCGGCCAAAAAGTAGCGGGCGTACAAGGTTTCGGGGTTCTTTCCGTCCTTGTCGGCGCTGATCGCGCGTTCGTAGCAGTTCATCGCGTTGTCAACGCTGTTTCCCATCATGTAGCAGGAGCCGCTTTCGATCAAGGCCTTTTGGCGGAACTGCGGGTCGCGCTGGGCCTTTTCAAAGGAGCGGATCGCGCCCGGATAGTCCTTTCCGTCCTTGAGAATTTTTCCCTGATAGTAATAGGTTGAGAAGGTTTCGGGCGAAAGCTTGATGGCGATGTCTATCTCGCGCTTGGCTTCGTTGACTTGCTTGGCGCGGTAGAGCAAAAGGCCCATCGCCGCGTGCGCCTTGACGTTCCTTTTGTCGTATTTGAGGGTTTTGTCGTAAAAGCCCATCGCCATTTCTGGATGGCTGGAAGTCTCGTAGATTTGGGCGACTTGAAAATAGTTGTCGGCCACTGTCGGCTCAAGCTTTGTCAAAAGAAGGTACTGTTTAAGGGCGTCGTCCTGTTGGTTGAACTTTGAGTAGAGCGCGGCGATGGCTTTGCGGAACTGCTGCTCCGGCAGGCGGTTGTCAAAAATGCCGTTTTGGTCAACGTACTTTAGTTCCATAAGGGCCAGCTCGTTTTTGTTGTCGGCCAAGTAGGCTTTTCCCAAGTAATAGTGGGCCAAATAGTCTTTGGGGTCTTTTTGGAGAATGGCTTTGGCCAGCTTTATGGCCGCTTGGACTTTTCCTTGCTTAAGATAGCGCTGAACGCCTTCGACTTTTTTTGGCGCCGCTACGTTCTTGACCACAAAGATAAGCAGCAAACCGACGATCGCGCACAAAAGAATGATTCCCACTAACTGCGCCACTTCCATGACAACTCGCTCCCAAAATAATAGTAACTATTGATAAAAACGTTAATTTATGTAATTATGCCATATATGAGAATAAAACTCAATAGATTTAGGCCCTTAATTTTTTCTCTTGTTTTTGCCGCGGTCTTCGCTCCGGCCCTTTTTGCGCAGGAAAAGCGCGAGGGAATGAAGCTTTTTGAGCAAAACAAGCCTGCCGAGGCGATCGCTTTTTTGGAGGCGGACATCGCTTCTGGCAATCCGCTCCCGGAGGAATACAACTATTTGGGCCTTTCCTACTATCAAATAGGAAATTACGAAAAGTCCGCCGAAGCCTTTAAAAAGGGAACCAGCGTGGGCGGAACCAACAAAAAGCTGCTTTACTTTAACTTGGGAAACTCGTATTTTGCCCTGCAAAAGTGGCAGGAAGCCTTGGATTCCTACGCTATGTCTTCTGTGGCCGATTCGGCTTACGCCGCTCCGCTTTTGAACAAGGCCAACGTTGAGATTAAGCTGGACAAACTGGCCGAGGCGGTGGGCGACTACAAGCGCTTTTTGGTTTTAAGGCCGGACGACGAGCAACGGCCCAAAATCGAAAGAATCATCGCCCTGATAGAAGGCGAGTTGGCCGCCCGGGCCGAGCGCGACCGTTTGGCCGCCGAGGAAGCCGAGCGAATCAAGAAAGAGGAGGAGCGTTTGGCCCAGGAAAAAGCCGAGCGCGAGCGCCTTGCGGCCCAGCAAAGGGCGGAAGAGGAAGAAAGGCGCAGAAAAATGCTGGAAGAAATCGCGGGCTCCTTGCGCGAAGGCGGCGAGACCACCAACATGAGCGCCGACGCGGAAGAGTCTATGGGATATGACTACGATTCCGACATTGATTAATTATGAATTGTAAACTGGGGGAGAAAAATGGCAGTGAAAAAAAGTGAAAGCGCAAAGTCCAAGACGGCTTCAAAAACAAAGGCGGAGAGCGCAAAAAAAGCGGCTCCTGCAAAAAAAAGCGCTCCGGCTAAAAAGCCCGCGGCTAGCAAAAAAACTGCGGCTACTAAAAAGACTGCGAGCGCGAAAGCAAGCGTAAAAAGCGCTGCGGCGGCGAAAAAGCCCGCTGCCCGCAAGGCTCCCGCAAAAAAAAGCGTTGACGAACTTTACGGCGAAAGCAATTCCTTGATGGCTCCGCTTTTGGACATTCGCGACGACACAAAAAAGAAAAAGATTATAATTATCGCGGCGGCGGCCCTTTTGGTTTTGCTGCTGCTTTTCTTTGGAATCAGGGGAATCGCAAGAGCCGCCTCGTCTTCCGGGGCCAAAGGCAATGACGCCAGACAAAACACTTTGGCTTTGGCGCAAAAGTATTTGGACAAGGGCCAGTACGACAAGGCGATGGATCTTTTGAACAGCCTTTTGATTTCCAATCCCGACGACGAGGAAGCCGACAGGCTTTTGGACGAGGCGATAAAGCAAAAGAAGGCCAGCGACGACCAGGCCGCCGCCCAAAACATTGTCGTTCAGCCCGGCGATTCCTCCTACAACATAAACATCGACACCGACGAACTGACCGCCGCCTTGCGAGAGCAAAACGAGCGCAGCCAGCAAATGATAAACGACCTTCTTGAGCAGCAGCGCCAAAGCCAGGACGCCCAGCGCGCCGAAGCCGCCGCCGAAAAGAAGGCCGCCGAAGAGTTGAGGAAAAAAGAGGAGGCCGAGCGCAAGGCCGCCGAAGAAGCCTTGGCTCAAAAGAACGCGGCGCTTAAGTCAAAGATTGCCGGCATCAACGAAAAGATCGCGGCTGGAAAGGCTGACCTTAACACAGGCAACGTTGACAGCGCCTTGAACAACTTTAAGAACGCCGTTTCGCAGCTTCCGCTTTCTGAAGGCGAGCCGGCTTTTTCCGCCTCCAAGTACAGCGAAGTTGCCAGCGCCTTGTTCGAAGCGTCTTTGACGGAAAAAGATCCCAGCCGCAAGGCAAAGCTTAACAGGGAAGCGCTTTCTTACGTAAACCAAGCGCTTAAGAACAATCCCAACGATCCTGTAAGCCATTACATTTTGGGAATGAACTACATCGACTCAAAGGATTGGGAAAAGGCCGCCAAGGAATTGGAAGCCGCAGCCAAGAACGATCCCGACAACTATATGTATTACTATCAGTTGGGCCGCGCCCAGTACAGGCTTAAAAATTTCACGGCCGCGCGTTCCGCCTTTGAAACTTCGATAAAGTACAACAACAAGTTTGACCTTTCCCATTACAACTTGGGAATGACTTGCAGAAGGCTAAAGTTGAACAAGGAAGCCCTGGCTTCGTTTAGAAACGCGCATTCGGTTAATTCGCAAAACTCAAAGGCTTACTTGGAAGAGGCCAGAGTCCTTAACGAGGCTTACAACGACAAGAACGGCGCGATAAACTGCTACAACCAAGTCATTTCTTTGGATCCGGTGAACCGCGCGGCCTTAAACGAATGCGGCGTCGTTTATTCAAGCCAAGGAAATTACGTAAAGGCCGAAAGCTGCCATCGAAAGGCCGTCGCTCTCTTGCAGCCCGGCGACAAAGATCCCATCACTTACTACAACTTGGCGCTTTGCCTTTACCAGCAAAAAAAATACGCCGACGCGGAAAAGTACGCAAAGCTTTCGTACGAGCAAAAGGACGTGATTAAGAACGACAAGGCCAAGGCGGACATAATTTACAATTACGGTTTGATAGAAGAAGCGATGAAAAACGAGGCGAGAGCGATTGAGCTTTACAAAGAAGTTCTTGCCTTGGATCCCGACAACGCAAAGACAAAGACAAACCTTGGAGTGATGTTCATGGCTATGAATCCGCCGGACGCGGACATGGCGCTGACTTTCTTTCTTGACGCGTACAAGGTCGAAAAGAGTTTTGAGCTTGAAAACAATTTGGGAAGCGCCTATCTTGCAAAGAAGGATTACACCAACGCCATAACGCATTTCCAAAACGCGCTAAAGAAAAGCCCCAAGGACCAAACAGTCCGCTTTAATTTGGCCAAGTGCTATTCCGAGGCCGGCGACTTTGAGAACGCCAAGACTTGCTATTTGGAGATCATCAATTCCGACCCCAATAGCTATGACTCTTACATAGAGCTTGCCAAGGTTTTCATCGCGCTAAAGGATACCGCCAACGCCCAGAGTTATCTTAAGATTTTGCAGCAAAAGAGTCCGACTTATAAAAAGTCGGAGGTTGACAGGCTTTTGGCGGCCACGGCTAATTAAGTTCGCTTTACAAGCTCAAACAATTTTTCTTTTGTGACGACCGTCCAGCAGGGGCGGCCGTGGGGGCAGTGGGGGTCCGGAAGGTCAAAGGCCTTTTTGACCAAGTCAATGGCCGCGGCGTCGTCAATCACGTCTCCGTCTTTTACGGCGGAACGGCAGGCGGCCATCGCGGCGATTTTTCTTATCAATTCCTTTGGCTCGACGCGCTTTTCAAAAATCAGTTTTTTTAGTTCTATGATGCCGCCCTTCCACATTGAGTTGAACGAAGTGAACGTCCATTGAGCGTCGCCGCTTCGCTGGCATTCAAAGCCGTAGCGATTTAAGCCGTCCGCGATGGATTCCATGTATTGGTCGTCCTCTATGCTTTCAAGCTCGATTTTTTCAGGAACGAGGAGCGGCTGTCTTTGCTCTTGGCCGTTCATTATTTTGTCAAACAGGTAGCGTTCGTGCGCGGCGTGCTGGTCAACAAAGTAAAGCGCCTTGTTTTTTTCTACGATGATAAAAGTTCCCAGCGCGCGGCCGATGTAGCGAAAGTCCGCCGCGCTTTTTGGGCTTGCGTATGATTGCGGTTCCTGCCAAGAAGGCGCCGCGTCCGAAACGTTTTGGTTGGCCGAAAACGCGCCGGGGCTTGCGACGCGGAGGTTTTGCGGCCGTTCCGCGATGCGCGGCGCTCGGCCCGCTCCGTATGATGGACTTCCAGACCAAGGCTGCGCGCCGCTGGAATTGTTTCCAGACCAAGACTGCGGGGCGGAAGCGCCGCCGGCCAAGTCCGCCAGGTCTGCCAATGAGGCCGCGCTTCTTGGGCTTGCAAGGTCGGCCAAGTCGTTTTGCGGCTGGGATTCCGTTCCGTCCAAACCGGATTTCATTTGCTTTACGCTTAGGGCGCGGAAAAATTCCCGCAGCGAAGAGCTTACTTCGTGGTGAAGGCCTGCGATGTCCTTAAAGCGCGCCTCTTTTTTTGCCGGATGAATGTTAAAGTCAACCATGTCGGGCCGGACTTGCGCGTAAAGGGCGGCGGCTGGATGCGTTCCGTTTGGAAAGTAGCCCTGAGTTCCGTATTCGATCGCTTGGACCAAAGAGTATTCGGCGATGCGCCGCCCGTTGACGTAAATGTAAATGTCCTTGCGGTCTTGCCGCGCCACGCATGGGTCGCCGATCACAAGGCTAAACGAAAAGTCCGCGCCCTTGCCCTTTATTTCGTAGAACAAGTCGGGGCTTTGCTGAATGTCCAGCGCCGCGCAAAAGCGTTCCTTTAAAGTTTGGCCCGCCCTAAAGTCGTTTCGTATTTGGCCGTCAACCGTAAGCCTAAAGGCGATGTCCGGGCGGGGAAGGGCTTTTTCCAAAAAAGTTTGGCGGCACATTTTTGTTTCGCTTGCCGGCCGCTTTAAGAATTGGCGGCGCGCCGGAAAATTCTCGAACAAGTTTTCGGCGCATACTATCGTTCCCTCAACTGCCGCGCAGGGTTCCAAAATGTGGTCTTCTGTAATCGAGCAGCGCATTTTCCATTCGCCGCTTGTGATTGTCAGACGGGAGACGGCGGCGATTGACGCAAGCGCCTCTCCTCTAAAGCCAAGAGTTGTAAGGTTAAGAAGGTCCGTGTCCGCCGAGATTTTGCTTGTGGCGTGGGGGCGGGCGGCCATCAAAAGATTTTCTTTGCTGATTCCGCAGCCGTTGTCCTGGACGCGGATTCTGTCGATGCCGCCGCCGTCGATTTCAACGTTGATTTGCGTCGCGCCGGAATCGACCGAGTTGTCCAAGGTTTCGCGAATGATTGACGCGGGCCGGTCGATGACTTCGCCGGCCGCGATTTTTCGCGCGGTCTCCGCGTTGAGGAGTTTAATGTCTCTTTGTGGAACGGAAGCGGCGGCCTTTTGGTCTTGCAAAATCTTACTGCCTCAAGCCCGATGTCGGAGCCCCTGCGGAACCGCTTGATTCGTCCGCTCCGCTGAACAAATCCAATTCGGGGCTGTCGCCCGCGCTGGCCACAGGCTGGTTCATCAAGACTTGAATTTTTCCTTCGATCTTGTCGATTTCTTTTTCCATTCCCTTGGCAAGCTTGATTCCTTCTTCAAAGGCGCTGAGAGCGTCTTCAAGCTTTACGTTGGGGTCTTTTATCGAGCGGCTAATTTCTTCTAGCCTGTCCAAGTTTTCTTCAAAGTTTTTCATTTATTCTCCTATAGCGTCAACCGTGGCTATGATTTTTCCCTTGGCGGGAACTATTTCTATCTTTGATCCTTTGGCGACTTCGTCAGACGAGCGGATTATTTTTCCCGTGGCCGCGTCGCGAACCATCGAATATCCGCGCTGGAAAAGCGCGGCTGGATTTGCGTTTTCCAAAACCAAAATTTGCTTTTCCAACTTTTGCCGCGCGTCCTTGATTCTGTCTTCCATGTTGCTGGTCAAGTCGTCCTTTGCGTCGTCAAAGCGCTGCAGCAAGGGCTGTTCGATGGAACGGAATTTAAGCTCCAAATTTTCAGGCGAAAATTCCTGAATCATAAGGCGCAATTTTTGAACGCGGTTTTTTATCTCCGTTTCAAACTCCGCCTCTTTTTGCTCAAAATAATAAAGAACGTCGTCCAAGACAGGAACCGCAAGCTCGGCGGCGGCGCTGGGAGTCGGAGCGCGCCTGTCGGCGGCGAAGTCGCAAATGGCCCAGTCAATTTCATGTCCTACCGCGCTGATGACGGGAATCTTTGAGTCGGCCACCGCGCGGACTACAATTTCTTCGCTAAAGGGAAGCAAGTCTTCCAAGGATCCGCCGCCGCGTCCTACGATTAAGACGTCGCACATATTGTAGTCGTTGGCGGTTTGTATTTGCCGGGCGATGCTCGCGGCGGCAGTGTCTCCCTGCACGATGGCCGGGAACAAAATTACGTTTACGTACTTGCTTCGCCTGCGGGTAATTTGAAGGATGTCGCGCAGCGCCGCGCCTGTCGGGCTTGTGACGACTCCGATTGTGTCAGGAAAAGCGGGAAGGGGCTTTTTTCGCGACTCGTCAAAGAGGCCTTCGGCGTTAAGCTTTTTCTTCCGTTCCTCAAGCATAAGGAGAATGTTTCCGCTTCCGGCCAATTCCATTGAGTTGATTACGATTTGGTAGTTGCCGCGCGCGGGGTAGACGGTAAGCTTTCCTTTTACGCGCACAAGGTTTCCGTCTTTGGGAGCGAACGACAAGCGCGCCGCCGTTCCCTTCCACATGACAGCCGCGATTTGCGCTCCCGCGTCCTTTATGACAAAATAAACGTGGCCGCTTGAGCTGGGCCTGTAGTTTGAAACCTCGCCCTCAAGCACGATTTCCGGAAAAGAGCCTTCGACCATGTCTTTGATTAGGTTTGTAAGCTGAGTTACTGTAAAAACTGTGTCGCTTTGGTAGAAGGTTTGAGGCATGGAATCACTATAACATAGTAGGAAGAAAAATTCTAGCGCTTTTTTCTTTGGGAATTATAAGCGTCCCCATCAAAATCGCCGCGCCGCAGGTCAATATCGCGCCTTGACAAAAGAGGGGCCTCCGCTCAATAATTTTTGCGGAATTATGAAAGCTATAAGGAAATTCTTGCCCTTAATATTCACGGCGCTCGCGCTGCTTGGCCTCCCGGCGGCGCTTTCTTTTCTGTCAAACTTTAGCTGGCAAAGCGAGATTGTTTGGACTTACATTGAATTTGGCTCATGGCCGCAGACTCGCGCCGCCGAGGGCGTTTTGGTTGACCAGAGCGAGCCGTTGGCCGTCGGCGCCTTTGTATATTGCAAGGGGAGCGACGGCGCCCTTTACGCGCGGCTAGGCCAAGACTGGTTCAAGGTTGAGCCGATAACTTGGCGCGTTTTGGAAGACAAAAAAGGCTCGCGGCTTTTGCTGGCAGAAAAAATCTTGGCTTCCGGCCCTTACTATGACGGCGCGGACGGCGAGCGGACTCTTGGAGGCCAGACAATCTTTCCCAACAACTACAAGCATAGCCGCGTCCGCGCTTGGCTAAACGAAACTTTTTTGAAAACGGCTTTTTCGGCGGAGGAAGAAGGGCGGATCCAAACGTCCGCCGTGGACAACAGCGAGCGTTCCACCAATCCCGACACAAAGGGCGTCTTGTGGAACGGCGGAAAAAACGAATATTATTGCGAGGACACAAGCGACAAGGTCTTTTTGCTTAGCGAGCGGGAGGCCACCAAGAGCGCCTTTGGCTTTGGAGTTTACGATTCTTACGGAGCGGGAAGCGCCCGCATCCGAAAGTCGACTGACTTTGCGAAGGCGCAAGGCGTCCGGCAAGACGACACAGGCCTTTACGGCGGCTGGTGGTGGCTGCGCTCTCCAAGCTATTCCTTGGACGACTGCGCTCGCGGCGTGACGGACTTTGGCTACGCCTGCGACTTGGACAAGGTTGACGCAGCCGGCGGAGGAATCGTTCCTGCGATCAGGCTAAAGGCGGAAGCCGGCGCAAACTAATTAGCCGCGCAAAAATTCTTTTATCGCCCGCCGCAAGTCCTTTGCGCTTGTAAATTGAAACGCGTGGATGCCCAGCGCGGCGGCGGCTTGGACGTTGGCCTCCAAGTCGTCGGTAAAGAAGGCGTCGCTTGGCTCGCATTTTTCGGCGTCCAAAATCAGTTTCCAAAAAAGCGGGTCGGGCTTTTTTACGCCCATCATTTGCGACGCGTAGGTTTGGTCAAAAAAAGCGTAGTCGCCGCGCGTAATGTGGTTAAGGTAGTGCGACTCGATTGTGTTCGTTCCGCAAACGACGCGGAAGCCTTTTTTTCGCAAGGCCAAAATTATTTTTTTTGTTCCCTCGTTCAATACAGGGTGGAAGAACAAGTGAAAGTAATCAGTGTCGATTTGCTTTCCAAGGCGTTCGCCGACAGTTTTCCAAAATTCTTTTACGCTGATTTTTCCGATTGTAAGCAGGTCAAAGAGGTCGTCTGTCGCTCTGTCCATTTCTTCTTGGCTTACGCCAAGAGCGGCGGCGGGGCGGCCGCGGGCTTCGCTTGCGTTTGTGGTTACGACTCCGCCCATGTCAAAGATAAAAAGTTTCATAGCTCCTCCAAAAATCGGTTTAAGAACAAAAGGCCTTCGCGCGTCATCGAGTAAAAGATGTCTCCGTCGCGCTCTGTCCGCTCCAACCATGCGGCCGCCCCGGCGTTTTGGCCAGTGAAGTCCAGCCGCGCGGCAAGGTCTTTGCCGTAGCGAGTCTTGTATTCGGCGGCGCTCGCGCCGCGCCGGGTACGTAGGTTCATCATTAAGTATTCAAACTCTTGGGTGTCTTGGTCAAGCGCTTCCAGCTGGCAAGGAAAGCCCAGCGCGGCGCGGACGTTATGGTCTTGCGGCGCCTCTTGGCGCGCGAGGTCCGCGTTATGGTCTTGCGAGCAATCTCCGCCGCGCGCTTCTTGGTCAGTAAAGCCTTTTGTTTTTTTGTTTTCGTTCCAAAACTTTATGTACTCCGCCGCGTCCAAAACGTTTGTGTAGCGAAAGCCTTCTGGCAAGCCGTAAATCGTTCCGGCCGCTCCGGCTCCCGCTCCCAAGTAAGAGTCTAGCGCCCAATAGGCCGAGTTGTGCTTGCTCTCAAAGCCGGCCTTTGCAAAGTTGCTGACTTCGTATTGCGCAAAGCCGCGCTCTTCCAAAAGGTCTCGGCCGTAAAGCCACAGTTCTTCCGCATCTTCTTCGTCGTAAGGAATCTTTCCCGCGTCAATCGCGTTTTTTAGCGGCGTTCCTTCTTCCAGCGTGAGCGAATAAAGCGAAACGTGCTTGGCTCCGTTCCGCTCGATAAAATCTATGTCGCGCGCGATGTCTTCTTTTGTCTGGAAGGGAAGGCCCGCGATCAAGTCGGCCGACCATTCATGAGGCCAAAAATTTTTTATCAATCGCGCCGCTTCTTCGATTTGCGCTTCGCTCGCGCGCCGGCCGATCGCGTCCAGGACTTTTTGGTTTTTGCATTGAACGCCGACGCTCAAGCGGTTGATTCCGCATGCGTCCGCGGCCTCCAAAAGTTCGCGCGAGATTGTTCCGGGATTCATCTCGATCGTCCACTCGCAATTCGCGGCAAGCGGCGCGGCTTTGTTCGTTGCCGCGGCCTTTATGGTCTTGCATAAATTTTTTAAGTCGCTAGGATTAAGCAGGCTTGGAGTTCCGCCTCCGATGTAAACGCTCTTCCATTCCTCAACGCAAAACGCTTTCGCCAAATATTCAATCTGGCGCGAGACTGCTTTTACGTATTCAGTTGGAACGGAACCGCTGGGCTTTGAAAAGAAATCGCAATAGCCGCATTTTTGGAGGCAGTAGGGAATGTGGATGTAAAGGGGCGGCCTCACTTTAGGAATGAAAAAATCTTAAGCTGGCTAAAAGGATAATAGCTCATCAAAACCCGCTTTTGAATTTTGGAGCCTTTGATTTTTCCAAAAAGGCGCGAGTCCGCGCAAGAAAGGCGGTTGTCGCCCAAAACGTAGTATTCATCGTCGCCCAAAGTCATCTTGTCAAACGAGCCGCGCACGCCAATCTCCGGAGTCCAGCCTGTCGGCGGAACGGTAATGTCAACGCTGTAAGAAACTTGGTTCAACTCAAACTCGGTGAAAAAATGCTTTTCGTTTTTTGGCTGGATGTAAAGGATAAAGTCCTTCATGTAAATCGTGTCGCCGGGCAGGGCCACCGCGCGGCGCATCAAGGCCTTTTCGTTTGTCCAAGGATGGTATTTTTGAAAGGTAAAGGCTCCGGCAAACAAGTCCATAATCTTTTGTCCAAAAGAAAGCTTTGTTTCTCTTTGGGCGATGACGATTATCTCGCCGCGCTTGATTTTCTTTCCGATTGGAGTGGCAAAAACGCATGTTCCGCTGGGAACGTTGGGCTCCATCGACGCGGACCTTTGCTGGATCGGGCAAACCACAAAGGCAAGGATGGCGTTCATCACGATAAAAAACGAAACGACAAAAAGGATGGCGTTTCGGATAAAGCGGCGCCTTTCTTGCTTTAACGAAAAGGAAATTTCGTAAATGTTCGTGTTTTTGCTCATGCCGACAGTTTAGCGCAAAGGCGGGCTTTTGCGCAATATTATTGAAAAAAAAACGAAAGTGTTGTATAATGTTAGGTTATGGCAGAAGGCGGAAAAAAAATCGCGGAAAACCGAAAGGCTCGCTATGATTACTTTATTGAAGACTCGATTGAATGCGGAATCGCCCTTGTAGGCACCGAAGTCAAGTGCGTAAAGGCCGGAAATCTGTCTTTTCCGGACGCTTTTGCCGAAATTATAAAGGGAGAAGTCTGGGTTAAAGGCCTTCATATCGCGGAATACTCCTATTCCAGCGTCTTTAACCACAATCCCGACCGGGCCAAAAAGCTTTTGCTACACCGGGATCAGATAAAAAGACTTGCAAGAAAAGTTGACGAAAAGGGTTACACTTTGATCCCTTTGGACTTTTATTTAAAGAACGGACGCGTAAAGGTTACGCTTGGCGTTTGCAAAGGAAAGAAGGCCTATGACAAGCGCGAGACGATAAAGGCTCGCGACAACGACAGGCTTATGGCTAGGGAATTTAGAAAGGGGCTGAATGGCTAAGGGCAAGTTTTTTGCAAAGACGATTTTTCTCGCGGCTTTGTGCCTTTTTGCGCAAGGACTTTCCTTTGCGCAGGAGAAAAAATACAACCTTTGCTATTATGGCGTTGTCACAAACGTAAACGACCAAAACATGCTCAACATCACCCAAGACTTGTTCTTCGCTCAGCTTAGAGGAATCAGCTATCTAGAAACGCAAGACATGCGCGACGACGAAATCAAGGATTCCTACAAGGAAATTCAAACCGACGAAAGCGGCGAGGCTTTCTTTAAGCGCGCGCAGAGCCAGGTGTCCGATCCCAATACAATCGTCTTTGTTACAAGAATCTACAGGCCCCGCAGCGACGAAAAGTGGCAGTGCGCCTTTATCGCAAAGAACATGGCCACCGGAGCCGTTGTGTCCAAGGGAAAGGAGTACGACTCCTACTACAAGATTTTGACTGACGCAAAGGTCTTGATCCAAAGCGTAGTGTCAGGAGCCGCCGGCAACAGCGACTCGGAAACAGCCGGCGCCCAAAAAATCGCTGGCGGCCCCGCCGCGGCCGGCTCGGAAGGCGGAACCGAAAACATCGCGGGCTCTTGGGGCGGCGAAAAGGACGCCAGCAAAATCATCTTGCTCAGAAGCGGCCGCGGCTTTATCGTATTTAACAACGGCGCCACGATGAATGTGACTGTCTCGGCGGGCGAGGGCGGAACGTCGATTAAAATCGTTCAAAAAGACAAGTTCAACGCTTCGTTCTATCCAGACATAGACAGGCAGACAATATTAAACTTTGCCGAAAGCGCTTCGCCGATTGAGTGGAACTTGACGCTTACAAAAAGCGGATCGCTTGTAGGAAAGAAAAAGACTTTGGTTCAGTCCGGGGATTCGGTAGAGCCCGCAAGCGTTGACGTCGCTTGGACTAAGAAGTAATTGGAATCGTAATCGTAAAGCTGGTTCCAATTCCCTTTTCGCTTTTTACGTCGATCTCCCAATTGTGAATGTCCATCACTGTTTTTACCACCGACAAGCCGATCCCTTGGCCTTGCTCGCGGCGGGAGTTCGTTCCCCTAAAAAAAAGCTCAAAGGCGCGTTCGGTCTCTTCTTGCGTCATTCCTATTCCCTTGTCGGAAATCATAATCTTAGCGCGGCCGTTCTCAATGCAGGCGCTTACGTCGATTTCCGCGGCGGGCTCTGAGTATCTAATCGCGTTTGAGAAAATGTTTTCAAGCGCGCGAGAGACAAGCTGTTCGTCCATTTTGACTTTTATTCCAGATGGAACGGAGCAAGAAACCGTTACTGTTCTGTTGAAAATTTCGCCTGTGGTTTTGGCGTTCTTTTCAAATTCCAAAATGTAGGCGGCAAGATCCCGTTCCTCAAAAGTCTTGGACCAATCGGATTCGCTAATCCTTATAAAGTTGACCATGTTGTCCACCATGGTTTCAAGCTGCGATGTCTTTTGGAGAATGATTTGCAAAGCCTCGCTTTCCTTTTTGGAATCGTTAAAAAGTCCGTCGGAGATTCCTTCGGTGTAGCCCTTGATTACGGCAAGCGGCGTCTTTAGGTCGTGGCCCAGTCCCAGCACAAAGCGGTCGCGCTGGTTTTTCTTTTCTTTTAGCGCTTTGCGGAACTCCTCCATGTGAATCAAGAGGCTTGTGATTTCGTTGGAAAAGCCTTGGTTCAAAGGAATTTCTATCGGCCGCTCAATGTCTCCGTCCCTTAGTTTTTGCGCTTCCTTTTCCACCAAATTCAAGGAGGACTCGATTTTTTTGAACATCGTAAGCGAAAGGACTATGAAGAAGGCTTCGAATATGATTGCGAAAAAAACTATAAAGTCGCGGGGGCGGGGCAGGGAGCCGTTGTTTAGCGCGCCCCGTTGAGCCACGTTCCTGGGGTATCGGACCAAGTGGATCAATTGGCTTGCGTAGCTTTCGATTGGAATCGAGCTTATTTGGTAATAATAATCTTCCGCTTTTTCAAAGATGCGGGCGGAAAGTCGTTCCGCGTCGATTCTTCCCTTGTCCGGAATCGACGGAATTGTCGAATGGATTACGATGCCGTCTGAAAAAAAGAAGGCCTCCTCAAGGTTTGGCGAACGCTCGCGCAAGTATTTGGTGATCGCGGCGCGGTCTTTTTTTGTCAAGGACTTTACGTCAAAGGACTTCATTTTTGCCAAATTGTCGAACAAAAAGCGTTCCGGCGCCGTCGCGTAAAGGTAAACGTAAAAGCCGGACAAGAACAAAATGGGAACGGCCGTCAATATGACGATGATAAGGATAAAGTGGCTGCGTATTTTCATTTATCGTTTATTGGCCGGAGGCTTGCTGGGCTTTTTGTTCGGCCTTCTTTTTGAGCGGGTCCTCAAAGCGGTAGCCGTACCTAAAAATCGTCTTGATGTATTCTGGATTGCGGGGGTCCCGCTCGATTTTCTTTCTTAGGCGTTGGATGTAAACGGCCACGGCGGTCACGTCTCCAAAGGGAACCTTCCAAACCGCGTTGAAAATCTTGTCGGGAGACAGGTTTTCGTCTTGATGGTGGACCAAAAAGTCCAAAACGTCAAATTCCCTTGCGCTGAGGCGGACTTTTGCCACGCCGCGCTTTAACACGCAAGAATTTTCCAAGATTGTGTATTCGCCAAATTGAATCGATTCTTCCGCCGCCGCCTCGGTTTTTGTAAGGCGCCTAAGGTTTGCCTGCAGGCGGGCGATCAACACGCGGGGGCTAAAGGGTTTTGTGACAAATTCGTCGGCGCCCAAGTCAAGGGCGGCGATTATGTCTTCGTCGGCGTTGCGCGCGCTTACGATTATTACCGGAATCGAGTCCCTGTATTCCGCGCGGAATTTTTTTAGGAAATCCATGCCGCTCATTCCCGGCAGGTTAAGGTCCAGCAAAAGCGCCGACGGGGCTCTTCCGCGCAAGGCCAAAGTCGCTTCTTCCGCGGAAGGGTATACAAGCGGCTCCATGCCCGCGTTTTGGACGTAAAGGGCTATCAGGTCTGCCATTTCGGGAACGTCTTCGATAATCAGAATTTTGGCTTTTTCCATACAAGCCTATTATAACCCATTTTTGTCCTAATATTCAATAAAAAAAAATCCGAAAATTTATAAGAATAAACTTGCTTTTTTTAGCAAGGTGTGATACTATAAAGAATAGTAGCATAGGGTAAATTTTTGCCAATGCTTCCATATCTTTATTAGTGGGGAAATAATTTAGATATGATAGAAGTTGAGCGTCTCAACGGATCAAAGTATTTTTTAAATCCGCATATGATCGAGTCGATGGAAAGCCTTCCTGACTTGACGATTACGATGCTCTCCGGAAAAAAAGTTATCGTAAAGAATTCCCCGGAAGACATTATAAATAAAATTGTTGATTATCGAAAAAGAATCGGTATAAACACCCAAGAGGTATAAAATGGATATAGCGACAATAATCGGAATTGCGGGCGGCGCGGCTTGTATCGTCATGTCTGTATTGACGTCAGGCGGTACGCTGGGCGGAATCATCGACATTCCGTCTGTGTTCATGACTGTAGGCGGTTCTTACGCGGCCTTGTTCATTCTTACGCCCTTAAACAAAGCGATCGGCCTTTTTAAGGTTATGGGAAAGGCCTTTAAGATTCCCGATTTTGGCGAAAAATCCCTGGTTCAAAATATTGTAAACCTTTCTGACAAAGCGCGCCGCGAAGGCCTTTTGATCTTGGAAGACGGCCTTGAGGATTTGGAAGACCCCTTCCTTAAGAGCGGCTTGCGCTTGGTAATCGACGGCACTGACGGAGCGGTAGTTCGCAAAATCATGGAAAACGAAATGAACCAAACCGAAGCCCGCCATATGGAATGGATCAACTGCGTAAACCAGTGGGCCGGCTTTGCCCCTGGCTTCGGAATGATGGGTACCGTACTTGGTTTGATTGGTATGTTGAACAACTTGGAAGACAAGAGCTCGCTCGGTCCTAACATGGCCGTAGCCTTGATCACTACATTGTACGGTTCAATGATGGCCAACTGGCTTTTGACTCCGTTTGGACAAAACCTCATCGGCCAAAACTCAATGGAAATGCGCGTAAAAGAAATGGTAATAGAAGGCGTTTTGGCCATTCAGGCCGGCGAAAACTCTCGCGTTATCGCCCAAAAGCTTTTGACATACCTTGATCCGGTCACAAGAAAGGCCGTAGCTTCGGAAGTATTGAAGGATTAGTTAGATGGGTAAGAAGAAAGAGCCTGAAAAACCGTCAACAGCCTGGCAGGGAACGTATGGCGACATGATTACGTTGATGCTTTGCTTCTTCGTAATGTTGTACAACCCTTCCGAGATTGACATAACCCAATTGGCCACAATCACCGAAAGCCTTCAGATGCACCAAACTGAAACGACTTCGGGCGGCATGTCGCTTAGCGCCGGCCGCCTTGCCGATTTGGGAAACACTATCAGCGCTCTTCCTTCCGTAGAAAAGGGCCGCTCTCTTGGCATGGCCAAGAAAAAGGCGGTTTCGCTTTTCGCTCCCGACGTAAAGTCAAACCGCATTACGATTACCAGCGACGAGCGCGGCTTGATCATAACGTTGGCGGCCGACGCCTTCTTTAGAAAAGGCAGCGCGGACTTGGACATCGAAGACACGCGCGACACGCTTTTGCGCCTTAGCGAATTTTTTAGTGATAAAGATTTATTGCAAAAAAACCGAAGATTTAGGATAGAAGGCCATACCGATAAAACGCCAGTGGACTCTGAAAATTCAGAGTTTATAAGCAATTGGGAGCTTTCTGCCGCGCGCGCGATGAACGTCTTGCATTACCTTGCCGACTTTGGCGCTCCCGAGCGGCAGTTTTCAGTCGCGGGCTACGCGGACACCAGGCCTAAATTTGAAGGCGACACGGAAGAGGCTATGGCCTACAACCGTCGCGTTGACATAGTAATTCTAGACGAAGGGCATTTTTAATGCTAGATTATAACGGAGGTAAAAAATGGCTGACGAAGACAATGTAAACGATGACCTTGGCGACGAAGAAGGCGCCGCGGCGGCCCCAGCCAAAAAAGGCGGAATTGGAGGCTTGCTTCCGACTTTATTAAAATACATAGCGCTCGCTTTGGGCGCGATAATTCTTATAGTTACGGTAGTAATCATTACTATGAACATTATGGGAAGCAATAAGCCGGCCCAGGCCGCGATTCCCGTAAGCGAGGACTATAAGGAAATCGCCGAAGAGTTGGAATGGTACACTTCGCTTAGCGAAATCCAGACTCGCACCAGCGATCCAACTCCCGCGAGCGTTGTCGTGAACATTTTCTTGGGCTACAAAAAAGAAGACAAGGTTACTTCAACCGAAATCACAGCCCAAAGAATTCCGATTCGCGACTTTTTGCGCAATTACTTTGCGGCCAAAACCGCAGAGGAGTTGACTCCGCGAAACGAAGGCAATATTAAAATTGAAATACGCAACGAAATAAACGACACGATTTTGAACAGAGGAAAAATCAAGGCCGTGTCCTTTGACAAGTTGAACGTTGTGTCGCAATAAAAAAAGAGGCGGGCATTTTAGATGGTAGACGTTCTTTCGCAAGACGAAATTGACCAGTTACTCAACGCGATTAATACGGGCCAGTCAGAAACCGACGACTATAAAGCGGTTTCCGACACTCGTAAAATCAAGATTTACGACTTTAAGCGTCCTGACAAATTCTCAAAAGAACAGATCCGCACCGTGCAGATTATGCACGAAACTTTTGCCCGTCTTACAACAACCTCGCTTTCGGCCCAGTTGCGCTCTTTGGTTCACGTTCACGTAGCCACTGTAGACCAGTTGACCTACGAGGAATTTATCCGTTCGATTCCGACGCCGACGACCCTTGCGGTAATCAATATGGACCCGCTTAAGGGAAACGCGGTTTTGGAAATCGACCCGGCTATTACATTCAGCATGATTGACCGCTTGTTCGGCGGAACGGGAGCGGTAACGGGAAACAAGAGCCGCGACCTTACCGACATTGAGTCAAGCGTAATGGAAGGAATCATCGTTCGCATTTTGGCCAACATGCGCGAAGCTTGGACACAGGTAATCGACTTGCGACCCCGCTTGGGACAAATCGAAACCAACCCCCAGTTCGCGCAGATCGTTCCTCCGACAGAAATGGTTGTTCTGGTTACGCTTGAAACAAAGGTCGGCGAAGAAGAGGGAATGATTAACTTCTGTATCCCTTACTTGACGATCGAGCCGATCATTTCAAAGCTTTCTTCACAGTTCTGGTTCAGCTCTGTAAGAAGAAGCTCCACAACCCAGTACCTTGGAACTTTGAAAGAAAAGATTTCAACGGTGGACATGGACGTTGTGGCCGAGATTGGTTCCATCAACTTGCCCATCCGAGACGTATTGAGCTTAAGGTGCGGCGATGTTGTAAAACTTTCAAACACAAAAGTCGGCGACCAGCTGACATTGAATATTGGCGACAAGAAAAAATACTTTTGCCAGCCCGGTGTTGTGGGCAAAAAAATGGCGGTTCAGGTTACAGGCAAACTCGCGGACGAGGGCGCTGATGAATTTGAAGAGCTTTCCGTAGAAGGAGATGAAACAGTATGAGTGATGGCGTAATTTCCCAAGATGAAATCGACGCGCTGCTTTCGGGCGTTCCAATGGACGGCCTTAACGCGTCAGGGCAAGTTTCCGGCGCGCCGTCGGCTAACATAGACGCGGCGACTCTTACAAAATTCGCGGGCGAGTTGAAGGATCCTCTCGTAGAAAACTTAAAGCAAATGACCGGCGTTGAGGTTTCGGCCGGCGATCCTACTGTCGAAGGAGCCACGCGCGATCAATTCCTTGCCAAGCTGCCTGAGATGGTAATCGCCACAACCGCCGATTTCTCTAACGGAGTCAAGGGCGACCACCTTTATGTTGTCTCAACAGAATGCGCTCAAAAGTTGGTCAGCCTTATAAACAAAGAAGAAAACGCGGCCCTTGATGACATGGCTATGAGTGTCATCAACGAGACGCTTTCTACGCATACAAACGATGAGATTACGGCGCTTGACAAGACCGGAAAATTGGCAGGCCTTGCTTGTAATCCCGCGGAATCAATCAGCGTTCCTAAGGCGATGGTTCGCATTCCGCAAAATACATTCGCATTGTTCACTTTTCCGTTGACTATCGACGGCCAAGCTTATACTTTGTGGGAAGCCGTTGGAGGCGATCCCGCTCAATCAATCGCAGTCGCATTGGGAGGCGGCGCCGCAGCCGCTCCTGCCGGAGGATCGCTTAACGCTGCCGATATGGCAAGCCTTGGCGGAATGGCCGGCGCCCCGATGGGCGGAATGCAGATGGGTGGAGCGCCTATGGGCGGAATGCCGATGGGCGGAGCAGCTATGGGTGGAATGGGAGGAATGCCAATGGGCAGCGCAATGGGCGGAATGCCGATGGGCGGCATGGGCGCGATGATGGGCCAGACTCCTAACGTACAGTCTTTGCAGTATCCAAATTTGATGGGCGGCGCTTCTCCGTCGGACCAGGGAAACATCGGTCTTTTGATGGACGTTTTCATGGAAATGACCGTAGAGCTTGGCCGCACCAAAAAGCCGATCAAGGAAATCCTTGGCTTTGGCGAAGGTACGATCATCGAGCTTGATAAATTGGCCGGCGAACCGGTTGACATTTTGGTCAACCACAAGCCGATCGCCAAAGGCGAGGTTGTAGTTATCGACGAAAACTTCGGCGTTCGTATCACGGAGATTCTTTCTCCGCAGGAACGCGTCTCCGAGTTAAGGTAATAAACAAAGGCCGGCCAGTTTTGGGGAAAGCTGCCGGCTTATATTTGGGTGGGGGAAACATTGAAAGTCTCAAAAATCACATTGGCGTTTATTTGCGCTTTTTCTCTTTTTCTAGGCCTCGCGCGCGCGCAGGCAAATTCTTCTAACGATTCAATTTCCTCTCAGTCAACGATAAACGCAGGCGCCGCTTTGCCTGACGAATCCACTCTTGCTATTGGGGATGCAAGCGGAACGGGAGCCGCCGCTTTGGACAGGCCTCGCTCGGGCTCGACGGTTTGGGTTTTCTTTAGAATGATTTTTGTTTTGATCGTCGTTGTCGTTTGCATTTACCTTGTGATGAGTTTTATGCGAAAGAAAATGGGCGGAGGAATCGCCGACGACGACACCTTCTTGCGTAAAGTGGCGCAAGTCACTGTCTCGCCCGGAAAAACCGTTCAAATCGTCACGCTTTTGGAGCGCGCGTATTTAATCGGAGTCACCGACAATTCCATCGACTTGCTTGGCGAAATCAACGACAAGGAATTGGTTGACGCGATGAACCTTAACGCGGACAGAAACCAAAGCGTCGCGCGCGCCAGAAATTTTAGCGACGTGCTTTCGCTTTTCCTTAATCCAAAAAATCCCAACGCAAACGAAGGCGAAAGAAACGCCTCAAAGTCAATAACAGAATTCTTTAACAAGCAAAAAGAGAAGTTTAAGAATGGCAAGTAAGGCGATTTTTTTAAGAAAACATTTTGCGCGTCTCGCCTTGTTTGCGTTTCTAAGCGTTCTCTGCGCCTTTCCGGTTTCGTCGCAGGCCGCCGGCCGAGCGGTTGACGATCCAAACTTTCCGCAAGGCTCAACCCGCGGAACGATGCAGATGCAGGGCAACGTAAACCCGGTTCAAATACCCAACATTGACATAAACATAACCCGTCCGCAAAACGGCGAGCAAGTCGCTTTTAGCGTGCAGCTTTTGATAATGCTGACTCTCTTGACGCTTGCGCCAAGCCTTTTGATTTTGCTCACTTGCTTTTTGCGCTTTTCGATCGTGCTTGACTTTATCAAGCGCGCGCTTTCATTGCAGCAAGTTCCTCCGACAAGCGTATTGAACGGCATCGCCTTTTTTATGACTCTTTTTATAATGTGGCCAACGTTCACCAATATTTATGACAATTCCTTTAAGCCGATGCGCGACGGCCAGATAGGCCTAGAGGCCGCCTTTGACGGCGCGCAAAAGCCGATCCGCTACTTTATGTATTCACAAATGACTGACGACACAAGCTACATCAAAATGTTTATGAACATGCGCGGCCTTGACAAGCCCGAAACTCTTGACGACGTTCCGACATATGTTTTGGTTCCTTCGTACATTTTGCACGAGCTTACGGCGGCCTTTAAGATCGGCATTTACTTGTACATTCCTTTTATTATCATAGACATGGTTGTCGCGAGCATTTTGATGAGCATGGGCATGATGATGCTTCCTCCGGTTCAAATTTCCATGCCCTTTAAGTTGATGCTCTTTGTTTTGGTTGACGGTTGGGGCCTTTTGACCCAACAGCTTTTCTATTCTGTGTTGAGGTAACGGCGTATGGATGTTGGACAGGTGACAAATTTAATGCGGGCCGGCATTATGCAAGTTTTTATTTTGATCGCTCCTGTTTTGGGAGCGGCTTTGCTTGTCGGCTTGTTTGTGGCGATTTTTCAGGCGACGACTTCTATCCAAGAGCAAACTTTGACTTTTTTGCCAAAGATGCTGACTATTTTGGCGGTCTTGGCGCTTTTGGGCGGCTGGATGTTCGCCGAGCTTAGGGATTACACGATAACGCTTTTTAGAAGCATATCAAGGATGTAGGAGAGAGTAGTTTTTGTTTGACCAGCTTTTGTCGCAGGCGCCTGTGTTCCTGCTTGTAGCAATAAGATGTTTCTCGCTTTTGATGACGCTTCCCTTGTTTAGCATGCGAAACATTCCCAGCGCGGCAAAGGTTGCCTTGGCGGGCTTTATGGCCTTTAACATTTATGGCCAGGTCGATTACTCCTCTTACTCAAAATTCTTGTCGCCCGAGCAAACTTTTACGGCGCAATTCATTATGCTGATGGTCGGCGAGGCCTTGATCGGCGTTATCACCGGTTTTTACATCACGATAATTTTCGCCGCCTTTAGCACGGCCGGCCAGTTCTTTGCCTTCCAAATGGGCTTTTCGGCCAGCGAAGTTTACGACGCCCTTAGCCAGGTCGAAAACCCCCTTATGGGCCAGTACCTAAACTTGATCGCTATGCTGATATTCATGCAAACGCGGCTTTTCCAAAAGCTCTTTTTGGGCGGCTTGGTTTCCAGCTTTAAAACTTTAAACGCTTTTTCCATAGTGAACGACATGCTTTCCGGCGCCGTTTTGCCGCGCTTCTTTATGAAGGGCTTGTCGGAACTTTTTGCCAACGCGCTTGTGATTTCGCTCCCGATTATTGGAACTTTGATGCTGATTACGATTTCGACCGGCATTCTTTCAAAGGCGGCGCCGCAGATGAACCTTTTAAGCGAAGGTTTCCCGGTGATGCTTTTGACTTCATTCTTTATTTTGACCGCTTTGATGCCAAGCTTGATAGACGCGTTCAACAGATGCTTTGACGGCGGCTTTGCCCGCCTTGAGCAGTTGTTTTTAGCTTTAGGGGGCAAAAGGATATGAGCTTTGAAGACATAGACTTGCAGTGGTTTGCCGCCGAAGACGAGGGAAGAACTGAGGAGCCCTCGGACCTAAAACTTGAAAAAGCCAGAAAAGAAGGCCGCGTCGCAAAAAGCCAAGAAGTCAACGGCGCCTTTGTGTTTGTGTTTTCCGTTTTAACCTTGATGCTTTTGGCAAAGTGGCTGTTGAAGAATTTTGAGGAAATCTTGGTTTTCTTTTTTACAAGATGCGCGCAAGGAAACGCAGTTAGCGGAACCAGCGCCGTTGTCTTCTTTAATTATTTTATCAAGATGGTTCTCCCGATTTCATTTGTCGCTCTAATTGCCGGCGTTGCGGGCAACATAATCCAAAACCGCGGCTGGATGTTCAGCCTTAAGCCGATAACTCCAAACTTTAAGAAGATTCTTCCGCATTTTGGCGAATATTTTAAGAAGACTATTTTTTCTAGGCAGGGCGCCTTTAACATCGTAAAGTCCCTTGCAAAGGTCGCCGTGTTGGTGCTTGCCGCATTTACAATCATTAGGTCCAATATGGGCGAGCTGCTTTTTATCATCCACCAAAACGGAAACATTCTTGGCGCCTTTGGAAAAATCGCGTCGATCGCATTTAAGCTTTTGTTTTTTGCCGCGGTTTTCTTTTTGGTGATTTCGATTCCTGACTATGTTATCCAACGAAAGGAATTCATCGATTCCCTCAAGATGACAAAGCAGGAAGTAAAGGAAGAGTATAAGGAAATGGAAGGCGACCCCGAAGTAAAGGGCCGCATCAAGCAGGCGCAGCGCCAGCTTTTGGCTTCCAACATGCCAAAGGCTGTCGCCGAAAGCGATGTCGTCATCACAAACCCGACGCACTTTGCCGTGGCGCTAAAGTATGACGCGGCGGCTAATGACGCTCCTATGGTCAACGCAAAGGGAGAGGATTTTATGGCGCAGCGCATCAAGGAAATCGCGCGCGAGAATGACGTTCCGATAGTGGAAAACAGGCCTTTGGCCCGAGGCCTCTATGCAGACGTCGAACTTGGCGCTATAATACCAAATAATTATTTAAATGCTATAGTGTTGGTATATAGCCATTTGAAGAAGTTTAGCAACAACGCGTCTTAGTGGAACGCGAGTAAATATAAAGGCCTGGGTGGGGACTTATGGCGCAAACGCAAGTAGGACAGAATAACACGCTCTCATTTATTCAACGGAACGCGGTAAGCGTAGGAGTGATCCTTGTCATTCTTATGTTGATCATTCCTCTTCCTTCCGTTTTATTGGATGTCTTTATGGCGATGAACTTGTCCGTTTCCGTCTTGCTTTTGCTTACGGTAATTTCAACGCCAAAGCCTTCGCGCCTTACGACCTTTCCGCAGATAATTTTGCTTGTCACCTTGTTTGGCCTAAGCATAAACGTTTCGTCAACCCGATTGATTCTGACAAAGGGAAGCCAGTTTGACGGCCGCATGGTAAGAGCCTTTTCTTCTTTTGTTGTAGGAAGCGACAAGGGAAGCGACGGCCTTGTGGTTGGAATGGTAATCTTTATCATTTTGATCGTTATCCAAACAATCGTAATTACAAAGGGCGCCACCCGCGTAAGCGAAGTCGCCGCCCGCTTTGCCTTGGACTCGATGAGCCAAAAGAATTTTGCAGTTGACCAAGAGTTGAATTCCGGCGCCATCACAGAAGAAGAGGCTAGGGAAAAGAGAGCTGATATAAGAAACGAAAGCGACTTCTTTAGCGCGATGGACGGTTCCTCCAAGTTTGTAAGCGGAAACGTAATCGCAGGCATTTTTATCACCGTCGTAAACTTGGTGGCCGGTTTGATCACCGGAATGATTTTGCGCGGCGAGCCTTTTGGAAGCGCCATCGAAACTTATTCGCGCCTGACGATCGGCGACGGCCTCTTAAGCCAGATTCCGTCTCTTTTGCTTTCGTTCTCAACCGGCATGTTGGTAACAGCCAGCAATTCGGAAAACCAGCTAAGCGACGAATTGCAAAGCCAGTTTACAAGGTCCGGCATTACGTACATCATCGCCGGCGCCGCCATCGCCATTCTTGGCGTTTTGCCTGGAATGCCTTGGTACGTATTGATTCCTTTGGGAGCGATAAGCGTCTTTGCTGGAATCAGAATGCAAAGGGACAACGAAGCTCAAGAGCTTGCAAAAAAGCAAGCCGAAGCCACCGCCGCCGGAAAAACTCAGACGGGACAAAATCCCGCCGACACTTCTCCTGTCGTTCCGCTGGATCCGCTGTTGCTTGAGTTGGGCTACGCCTTGATCGCGCTTGTTGACGACGAAAAGGGCGCCAAGCTTTTGGAGCGCGTCACAAGAATTCGGCGCGAGATTGGACTTGACTTGGGACTTGTCGTTCCAAACATTAGAATCGTTGACTACATATCCTTGGATCCAAGCGAATACACGTTTAAGATTCGCGGAATCGAAGCGGGTCGCGCCAAGCTTAAGATGGGCTACTATATGGCCATCAATACCGGCGACGTAAAGGAAGAAGTAAAGGGCGAGGCCACTCGCGACCCGGCTTTTGGAATGCCAGCCGTTTGGATCCCGGAAGACAAGCGCGCCGAAGTTGAGCGGGCGGGATACGCGGTGGTTGACACCCTTACTGTAATCGCCACCCACTTGACCGAAATCATCAGGAACCACGCCGCCGAAATTCTTGGAAGGAAAGAAGTCAAGCAAATCATTGACAAGGTTTCTGAAACGGACAAAGTCGTCGTCGACGAAGTTTTGGAAACCTGCAAGTTCACATACGGACAAATCGAAAAGGTTTTGCAGAACCTCTTGCGCGAACAAGTTTCGATTCGCAACATCGTTCTTATTTTGGAAACTTTGGCAAACTACGGCCCTGCGGCCGGCCCTTGGATTTTGACCGAAAAAGTTCGCGAGGCTTTGGGAAAGCAAATATGCCTTCAGTACGCCGACGAAAACCACAAGCTGCGCGTAATGAATTTGTCGCAAGACTACGCCGAGCTTTTGCTTAACCATCAAGTTATTCCGTCCGACGGCTCAAAGCCCTATGTGGCGCTTGATCCGGTTGACGGCCGCAAGTGGATTTCTGACGTCAGCGCGGCTTTTGCCGCTATGCAGGAACGAGGCCTTGTGCCGATTATTCTTTGTCCTGCCGAAGTTCGCCTTTTGGTCAAGACTTCTACAGAAAGAGAGTTGCCGGGAATCGTCGTTCTTTCAATTAACGAAGTGGTTGCCGCCGATACTAGCGTTGAGGTTGAGGCGCTTGGCGAAATTAAAGAAAGTGTTGAGGGGGTAGGCTGATGCTTGCCGATCAGAAAAAGCAAGAACTCTTATATCTTACAGCGGACACGATGGACGATTGCCGCGAACAGTTGGGAAAGCTTTACGGTTCCGACTACGAGATTATGGATCGCAAGAACACGACTCAAAATTACGGTCCGCTGGGCTTGTTTAAAAAGCCGGGCGTCAAAGTGACTTATGTGGTCAACCGCCGTTCCGAAAAGGCTTCGGTCTACGAAAGCGACGAAGAAACCCAGCGCTTGATTCGCGAAGAAATTTTGGCCCGCGCGACCGGCGGAAAGACAAAAACGGAAATTCAAATCAGCGAAATCAACAACAAGGTCAACGAGATTGCCGCCGCGATGCAAAAGATTCCGCGCTCTTCCGGCGAGGAACGGATAGAGTCGATCGACCGCATCGAAGAAATGCTTGACGACAACGAGTTTACGCGCGATTTTATAAGCGGAATCACCGCGCGCCTAAAAAGAGAATTTTCGCTTGACGACCTAAACGACTTCCATAAAGTCGAAAGGCAAGTCGTGGATTGGATCGGCGAATCGATCGAGATCGCAAAGCCCAAGACGCACAGGCCGCCGCGCGTAATCGTAATCGTAGGTCCTACCGGCGTCGGAAAGACAACGACAATCGGAAAGCTTGCCGCCCAAAATGTAATCATCCGCAAAAAGACTCCCGACATGCCGCCTCTTAACATAACGATGATAACAATCGACAAGACTAGAATCGGAGCGGAAAAGCAGCTTCAAACTTTTGGCGAGGTTTTGGACTTGCCCGTTCAAAAGGCCGAGAACGCCGACGACTTAAAGAACATTTTTGAATCGATAAAGGGCGACTACGACGTAATCTACATCGACACCTCCGGCTACAGTCCCAACGATTCGGAAAACATCGCCCGCCTAAAGAGCACCCTTAGCGTTGACGGCTTGCATCCCGACGTGTACCTTGCCGTTACAGCTTCCACAAAGGCGAGCGACCTAAAGAACATAATGCAAAACTACGAGCCCTTTGGCTATACCTCTGTGATTGTCACCAAGTGCGACGAAACGACGCGCTTGGGCAATATAATAAGCGTGTTGAACGAAAAGCGAAAGTCAATTTCTTACTGGACTGACGGACAAGTGATTTCGCGAAACATTCAGCGCGCTGGTGTCGTTGACTTTTTGATTCGTCTCGCAGGCTTTACTGTGGACAGAATTCATATCGAAGAAAAATTTGGAGAAAAATAAAATGGAAGACCAGATTAGCGAACTTAGAGAAATTATGAGAGGCGGTTCCGACCAAGCCAAGTCCCGCGACGTTCACAAGACCCGCGTCATCGCCATTACAAGCGGAAAGGGCGGCGTAGGAAAGTCAAACTTGGCCGTAAACATGGCCATCGCCTACGCCCAGTTGGGAAAGAAAGTAATCTTGATTGACGGCGACTTGGGCATGGCCAACGTAAACGTGCTTCTTAGCGTCGTCCCCAAATACAACTTGCTCCAAGTCATCAACAAGCAAAAGACGATGCAAGAAATCATCTTGGATTCCGAATACGGAATCAAGTTCATCGCCGGCGCCAACGGTTTTTCAAAAATCGCAAACCTTAGCAAGGACGAGCTTGACTACTTTGCCACCCAGTTTTCTTCGCTCTCAAACGCCGACATCATCATCATAGACACAGGAGCTGGAATCTCCAACAACGTTCTTTCGTTTGTCGCCGCCAGCGACGAAGTCTATGTCGTAACCACTCCCGAACCGACAGCCATTACCGACGCGTACGGAATGATTAAAATCATCACGACCGAAATCGAAGACCGCGAAATCAACATCCAGCTTTTGGTAAACCGCGTCCATTCCGCCGAAGAAGGAAAGAGAATCGCCGACCGCATCATCACCATCGTCGGCCAGTTCCTCAACTACAAGGTCAACTACGTTGGCTTTGTTTACGAGGACGATACCGTTCCAAAGTCGGTGCTTAGGCAAAAGCCTTTTATTGTCGTCGCTCCGCAGTCAAAGCCGGCCATTTGCGTAAAGCACATCGTTGGCCGAATTGAGAAAACGGAGGCTCCTGACAACGAGGGAGTTTCAAATTTCCTAAAGAAATTTTTGGGCTTTAAAAAGTAAAAATTTGTAGCATTTTTTTAGAATGTGTGATATAATATAGTGAATTTTTGCAAGGGGAAAACGAATTGATAAAAATTAAGCCGATAGTTTTTAGCGCCTGTGCGGCGTTCGTTTTATCCTTTGTAATTGCAATCGCCTCAAAGTCGGGCTTTCCAGTCTCGCTTTTAAAGGCGACGATTTTTGGGCTTTTGTTTGGAGCGATTGCGGTAGGCGTTCAGTTTGTCTACGCAAAGTTTTTGGTCGAAGGAAGCGCTCCCGCCGAAGCCGCGGAAGAGCCTAAGGCGATGGGCTCAAGAGTTGACTTGGTCGTAAGCGAAGAGGATTTGCCCGACGACAAGGAAGCTCCGGCCTTTTATGTTGAAGGAAAGCATGTCCTTTCAAACGAGGATGTAGGAAAGCCTTCAAGCCAGGCCAAGCCGGCCGCCCCTGCGGCTCCTTCCGCTCCAGAAGAAGCCTTTAGCGCGGCGGAGCAAAACGAAGCGTTGGAGGCCGCCGAAAAAGTTCGCGAGCAAAAGGCCGCGGAGAACATAACGCAAAAGGCGGCGGAGGTTGCAAGCCGGCCCGCCAGCCCCGAGCCGCAAGAGAGTCTGGCGCCTTCCGCCGGCGACTCAAAGCCTGCGTTTTCGCCGGTCAATTTGGCGGCGGGCGGAGCTCCGGCAAGTTCTGGATCGGCGGGCGGCGACGAGTTGGACGACTTGCCTGATATTGGAGAAATTGGCGGCGGTTCAGGCGCGGAAGCGCAGGATGACGGCGTCATTGAAGATAGTGAGTTTGCGGAAGAAGGCATGGCGCATGTTCGCAGGCAGACCGAGCTTTCTGACGGAAAGGTGGCGGATGTAAAAGACGCTCCGATAATGGCGGAAGCGATTAGAACGATATTGAAGACAGAAGAATAAAAGCAGGGTGTGGAGTATGGAATCAACTCTTGTTGAAGAAAAGACAGAAGACGAACTTTGGAACGAATACAAGGAGACTCGCTCTCCCGACTTGCGCGACAAAATCATTCGGCAGTACATGCCGCTTGTAAAATATGTCGCCGGCAAGGTTAGCGTAGGCATGCCTTCTAGCGTAGAGTTTGACGACCTTGTGGGCTTTGGCCAATTTGGCCTTTTGGACGCCATCGAAAAATACGATCCGGATAAAAACGTAAAATTCAAGACATACGCCGTGACAAGAATTCGCGGCGCCATCTTTGACGAGCTTCGCCAATTGGACTGGGTTCCCCGCAGCGTCCGCCAAAAGTCGCGCGAGATAGAAGACACAATCGGCGACCTTGAGGCCCGCCTTGGCCGTTCCGCCAGCGACGCCGAAATCGCCGGAAAGCTTGGCGTAAGCGAAGAAGAATACCAGCAAACTGTCATGAAGCTTTCGGGCACCAGCGTTCTTTCTCTTAACGACGTTTGGTACAGCGGAAACGACAACGACCATATGTCAATCGGAGACAGCATCGAGTCTCCTTCAAGCCTTAACCCTGACGTTATCGTGGAACGGGAGGAAATCCGCAAAATCATCATCCAGGCGATTAACGAGTTGCCGGAAAAAGAAAAGATGGTAATCGTTTTGTACTACCACGAAGATTTGACTTTTAAGGAAATCGGACAAGTATTGGAAGTCAGCGAGTCGCGCATAAGCCAGTTGCACACAAAGGCAAACTTGCGCCTTAGAGCCAAGTTGACTAACTTGCGAAAAGGAATTATGTAAGAATGGTTGGTCTTGAAGTCATCCGAAAAGACATGGAGACTCTGCTGGAGCAGGACAAGTCTCTCAACGCGATTGAGGTTAACGCCGATTCGCTTGACGAGGCCTTGGCCGACGCCGCCACTCAGCTTGACGCCAGAATCGTAAACCTTGAATATGAAATCCTAGAAAGGGGCAGCGACGGCTTTTTGGGCTTGGCAAAAAAGCCTTGGAAGCTTCGCATTTACCAAAACGCGGCCTCTCTTGCAAAAAAGAAAAAGTCCGCGGCCCAAGACGCTTTTGCAACGGACGAGCTTGACGAAGAGGTTAAGATTGTCGATCAGGACGGACTTTACTATATCCGACACTTTGGCGACGAGATTATGCTCAAAGTCATTATGCCTGTTGGAAAAGGCCGCCATGTTGACGCCAAAGACATCATCAACGACGCCCGCCGTCCCGACACCGTTAGCATCGAAGAAGGAAAGATCAAGGAATACGCCAAAAAGGGAACCAACGGAAATTACGAGCCTATTGGCCTTTACAAGCACATCAAGGCCGGCGACGCCATGCTTATCATTGACGTTTCCAAAGACGAGATGGAAGCCACTCTTACGGCAACAGCTCCCGCTATGAGCGGAGGCGAAATCACGGCAGACCAAATCAGGCGCGCCTTGGAGACCCAGGGAGTTGTCGCCGGCATCGAAGACGACAAAATCGCCGAATGGGTTGACAATCCCGTTTACGGCGCTCCTTGCGAAGTCGCCCACGCCATTATGCCCCAAGACGGCCGCGACGCATACATCGCCTTTAACTTTGAGACTGACCCGACAAAGCTTAAGATTAAAGAGGCCGGCGACGGCAAGGTTAACTTTAAGGAACTTAACAAAATTCAAAACGTCGTCAAAGGCCAGCCCCTTGCCACAAAAATTCAGCCCGAGCGCGGAAAAGCCGGAAAAACCTTGTTTGGCCGCTACCTTGAGGCCAAGAACGGAAAAGACATCAAGATTCCGTTGGGCAAAAACGTTGAGCTTGACAAAGACGGAGTCACAGTCATCGCCAGCGAGGCCGGCCGCGTTCACTACGACGACCAAAAAATCAACGTCGAGCCTGTATTGGAATTGGAAAGCGTCGGAATCAAAACCGGCAACATCGACTTTTTGGGAAGCGTTATCGTCAAAGGAAACGTGGACGACGGCTACGAAATCAAGGCCACCGGCGACATCGAAATTTCCGGCACTGTCGGAAAAAGCTTTATCAAGAGCGAGCGCGGCAACATCATCGTTTCGGCCGGCATTTTTGGCCACGACGAAGGCGAAGTTCACTGCGGAAAGTCCTTGTGGGCCAAGTTCATTCAAAGCGCCAAGGTCGAGGTCGAAGAGTTCTGCATTGTTTCTGACAGCATCATGAACAGCGAAGTAAGCGCGATGAAGCGCATTGTCCTTAACGGAAAAAAAGCCCAGATTACCGGCGGCCATCTCTTTGCCACCGAAGAAATCGCGGCCCGCAATATCGGCTCGCCAGGCGGCGGAACGGAAACAATCCTTGAAGTCGGCTTTGACCCCCGCGCCAAGCACCGCTTGGAATTAATCCAGGGCCAGCAAAACGATTTGGTTCGCGAGCTTGAGGACGTTGAGAACAACATTCTTACCTTGGAGAACTATAAAAAGGCCAGACGAACTCTTCCCAAAGAAAAAGAAGAGGCGCTTGCCCAATACAAGAGCCGCAGGCAAGAAATCACTATTGAATCAGAAAAGATTTCAGAAGAAATCGACCAAATACAGGAACATTTGCACGAGCTTAAGGTCTTTGGAAAGGTAAAGGCGGAAGGAAACGTCTTTGCGGGCGTCAAGATTTACATTCGCGACACCTTGCAGGAAGTCCGAGCCGACACTAAGAACGTCACGTACTTTATGGAAGGCGGCTTTATCCGCACCGGAAAGTACGAGGCGCCCGACATGACCGGCCTCCAAATGCCGGAAGGATATTCAAGTTAATGGCTTTGCAGCCTATTGACCTTCAGACAATGTATTCTCAAATGGCCAACGTCGCCCAGCGCGTGGCCAGCGAAGGACAGGGCGCCGCCTTGTCGCAATCGATTCAAACCCAAAGCATTGTAAACCAAAACTTGCAGCAATCGCAAACCGTTCAAAAAACCGCGGCGAACGAGGCGCAAACAGGAAAGATTAAGGCCGACGCCAAAGGTTCGGACGGAGCGGAAGCCGGCGCCCAAAAGAAAAAGGAAGGCCAGCAAGAAGAGCCCCCAAAAAAGCAAGAGTACGAAATCAGAGATCCCGCGATTGGCGTTCATATAAACATCACGAGGTAAAAGAATGGGCGTCTTTTTAGTTTCTTCCCTTACATTGATAAACCTTCTTTTATGGTTGGTCTTTTTGATCCGCTTTAAGAAGCTTTTTAGCGCTGACGACATAATGGTAAAATTCCGCGATGGAATGGACAGCCTTATTGCGGACGCCCAGCGAAACACTCTTTCGAACATAAACTTGATCGACGAAAAGATAAAGGAATTAAAAGCCGCCAGCGCCGAGGCTGAGCGAAAGGTGGCCATTTTGCGCCACGAGTTGGAAAACGCCGAAAAAGGCGCCGCCTTCCAAGCCCAGCTAAACTTGCAAACCGCCTCCGCGGCTCCCAAAAAAGGAAGGGGAAAGGCCGCCGTTTCTCAAAGCTCTTCGACTGTGTCCAAGTCTTCCAAGCGCGGATCCTCAAAGGCCGCGGCCGCCTACAAGCAAAACGAGCTTCCCGGCGAGGATGAGGCTGTCGCCCTTACAGGCCTTTTTAAGGAAAACGCGCAAAAGTCGCTTTTTGAAGACCCGCAAATTACGGTCACCAAAGACGGCGACGCTTACGGAAAGGTTCCGATTATAAAAACAAAAATAGTCGCCAGCGACAACCCGATAAAGCCCAAAAAGCCCTTTGTCCGCCGCGTAAAGGAATTGGCGGAATTGGGAAAATCAGTCGAGGAAATCGCTTCCGAGACTGACCATTCGACAACCGAAGTCCAGCTTGTTCTGGACATGAACTAATAAAGATAGGAGATAAATATGAGCGTAAAAAAACAAAAGTTGGCCACCCTTGCAAACGGACAGGAAGTCCACTTGTTCACTGTTTCAAACGGAAAGATGTCCTTTACAGTGACTGACTACGGCTGCACCCTTACGGGAATCTACCTTCCGCAAAAGAACGGCCCCGTAAGCGACATCCTCTTGGGCTATTCGACCTTGCCCGAATACGTTATGTCAGACGGCTACTCATTCGGCTCCATCGTGGGCCGCTTTGCCAACCGCATCGGCGGCGCGGCTTTTAGCGTTGAAGGAAAAAAATACCAGCTTGACAAAAACGACAATAAAATCAACACCTTGCACGGAGGCTTTTTCCGCTTGGACCACCAGGTTTGGAAGGCCAAAGCCATAGAAGGAAAAAGCTCTTGCGGAGTTGAGTTCAAGCGCCGCAGCCCCGACGGAGAGCAGGGCTTTCCGGGTAACCTTGACGTTACAGTAATCTACACGCTCAGCAAGGACAATAAGATTACAATGCAATACAAGGCCAAGACCGACAAAGCCACGCCGGTAAATTTCACCAACCACGCTTACTTTAACCTTGCCGGAAGCGGAACTATTCTTGACCACGAGCTTCAGTCCGACTGCAAGGGCTACTTGGAAGTCGACAAGAACCTCATTCCCACCGGAAAAATCATCGATCTTGCCGGAACTCCCTTTGACTTTACAAAGGCCAAGACAATCGGCCGCGACATCGAAAAAGTCGCTCCCGGCTACGACCATTGCTACGTCACTCCGGCCTATAAGGGCAAGGGCGCCGCTCCCGACCCCAAAAAGCTTGTCCGCTGCGCCGTTTTAAAAGACCCCAAAAGCGGCCGCAAAATGACGATGGAAACAAACCAAGAGGGCGTCCAGGTTTACACCGCCAACTGGGTTGAAGGAATCCCCGGAAAGAACGGCATCCGCATGGTTAAGCACGGCGCGATTTGCTTGGAAAGCCAGCGCTTTCCCGACGCTCCCAACAAGCCGGACTTTCCGCCTTGCGTCCTAAAGCCAAAAGAGACCTACAATGCCGTCACAGTCTACGGCTTTGAATGGTAAAAGCGTGTTATTGCCTTCGCGCCGCGAGGCGCGAACGTCAATAATTACAAATTTGCAAAAGCGCGCCATTTTTTTCTTCCTTAATATTGTTTAAATTTCAAAAATTTCTCATATCAAAAAAAATATTTGATTTTTTGCTAAAGGCGCGCTATAATGGTTCATTATAAATTGTACCCAATATTAGTTTATGCATAATAAGGAGCATGAATGGACGTTCAATTGCAGGAATTGATCGACAAGATCAAAAAGGACGGCGTTGCGTCGGCGGAAGAACAGGCCGCCAAGATTATCGCCGAAGCGGAAGCTAAAGCCGCTTCAATTGTAAACGACGCAAAGTCACAGGCAGAGAGTATTGAAAAAGAAGCTAAGGCTACAAGCGAGCGCTTCCAAAAGGCAAGCGAAGACGCTGTAAAGCAAGCCTCCCGCAATCTACTCATTTCATTCCGCGACGGCATCAACGCCCAGCTTAAGGCCATCGTCCAGGACGAGACGGCCAAGACCTATTCAAAGGACTTGCTGGCCAAGTTGATTCCCGAAACCGTAAAGGCTTGGGCTGACAAAGCCGACTCGGCCGATTTGGCGGTTCTTTTGTCCAAGAGCGACTTGGACGCTTTGGAAAGCGGCCTTAAGGGCGCCCTCAAGGATCAAATCGCAAAGGGCATGGAAATCAAAGCCGACGCTTCTTTGACGTCGGGCTTTAGAATCGGCCTTAAGGACGGAAGCGCTTACTACGACTATTCAGCCGAAAGCGTCGCCGAGCTTTTTGCCGCTTACTTGAACCCAAAAATCGCCGCGCTTGTAGGAGCGGCCGCAAAAGAGGCCTAAAGAGTGTCAAAGCAGTACTACTTGGTTTCGCAGCTTCCTTCCGTCGAAAACCTCGACTCAAGGCAGCTTCCGATAACCGAACAATACTACAGGGATCTCTGCGGCCGTTTTCTTGACGCAAAGAGCGTAAAGATTATCCAAAATCTTTCGCTTGAGCCGCCAAAAAAAGAGGGCAAGACAGGTTCCGCTTTCCTTGACAAATGGAACGAAAAGGAACGCTGCCTGCGCTTCGCTTTGGCTCAAGTCCGCGCGCTCAAGATGAAAAAGGAGGCCGAGATGCTGCCAGCCGGTTGCACGGCCGACATCATCCAGGCGGCTAGAACCGCCGTTGGAATGGACAGCCCCCTTGCGGCCGAGGAATACCTCAACGAGTATAGGATGGAAACGCTCAATTCGCTTTCTCCGCTGGACAACTTTAGCGTTGACGCGGTGATCGCCTACGGATTGAAGTTGATGCTTGCCCAGCGCATGAAAAAGTTCGACGTGGAGACGGGCAAAGCTTCCTACCATAAAATTTACGATGAAATACTAGAGGAGTCAAAATGACCACAGGAAAAGTAATCGGCATTAACGGAAACATGGTCTCCGTTCAGTTTGACGGAACTGTCACGATGAACGAAGTCGGCTACGTTAAGGTCGAGGACACAAAACTCAAGGGCGAAATCATCCGCATCCGCGGAAACACAGCCCAAATGCAGATTTTTGAGATGACGGAAGGCATCAAGGCCGGCTGTGACGTAGAGTTCACCGGCGAAATGCTTGCCGTTCGCCTTGGCCCTGGACTTTTGGGCCACGTTTACGACGGTTTGCAGAACCCGCTTCCCGAATTGGCCGAAAAAGCCGGCTACTTCTTGGAGCGCGGTTTTTACGTTGAGCCGCTTCCGACGCAAAAGGAATGGGACTTTACCCCGATTTCAAAACCGGGCGACACCCTTTACCGCGGCGACTACTTTGGCTCCGTTCCCGAAGGACCCTTTACCCACAAGATTTTGGTGCCCTTTGACATGCTTGGAGTTTACAAGGTTAAGTCAATCGTTCCCGCGGGAAAGTACAAACTTGACGACACCCTCTGCGTCGTGACGGACGAAAAGGGCAACGAAAAGAAGCTTACGATGGCCTTCTACTGGCCGGTTAAGCGCGCCGTTGACTGCTACGCCGAGCGCCTTGAGCCGACAGAAACGATGGTCACAAAGACCCGCTTGATCGACACATTCTTCCCTGTAGCCAAGGGCGGAACATATTGTATTCCGGGGCCCTTCGGCGCCGGAAAGACCGTTATCCAGCACACGACCAGCCGCAACGCGGACGTTGACATCGTAATCATCGCGGCTTGCGGCGAACGCGCGGGCGAAGTTGTAGAAACGATCACCGAGTTCCCTGAACTCAAAGACCCCCGCACGGGCCGCTCTTTGATGGAAAGAACAATCATCATCTGCAACACTTCTTCAATGCCGGTAGCCTCTCGCGAAGCTTCGGTTTACACTTCAGTGACTTTGGCCGAGTACTATCGCCAGATGGGACTCAACGTATTGCTTTTGGCCGACTCGACATCCCGCTGGGCGCAGGCCTTGCGCGAAATGTCAGGCCGCTTGGAAGAGATTCCTGGCGAAGAAGCCTTCCCGGCTTACTTGGAAAGCTACATCGCGGCCTTCTACGAGCGCGCCGGACAGGTTCGCCTCCGCGACGGAAGCAAGGGCTCTGTAACAATCGGCGGAACGGTATCTCCGGCCGGCGGTAACTTTGAGGAACCTGTAACACAGGCCACCCTTAAAGTAGTAGGAGCCTTCCACGGCCTTACCCGCGAGCGCTCTGACGCCCGCAAGTATCCGGCCATTGACCCGATCGCCTCTTGGTCAAAGTACAATCCGGTTATCCGCAAGGACTGGGTAGACTACGCTCGCAGCGCCTTTAAGCGCGGAACCGAAGTCAACCAAATGATGAAGGTAGTAGGCGAAGAAGGAACTACGACAGAGGACTTTGTAGCTTATCTCAAGAGCGAATTCCTTGACGCGGTTTACTTCCAGCAGAACTCATTCGACGAAATCGACGCCGCTTGTCCGGTAGAGCGCCAGACCTATGTCTTTAAGAAAGTTCTTATGGTTATGGCCAGCGACTTTGAGCTTAACGACAAAGACGAAGCCCGCGGCTTCTTTAACCAGCTTAGAAAGACATTCGGCGACTGGAACTACGTTGAATACAAGTCGGATAAATTCAATTCTCTCGAAAAAGAGATTGACTCAATTTATTCACAGAAAAAAGGCGCGCTCACAAAAGCGGGCGAAGCTCTTCTTAAGGACGGTGAATAATGAACAAAGTTTACAGCAAAATTGAATCAATCAACGGAAGCGTAATCACCGTAAAAGCCGACGACGTGGCTTACGGCGAATTGGCCGAAATTGAAACAAGATTCGGAAAGTCATTGGCTGAGGTCTCGAACATCCAGGGCAACAACGTTTCGCTCCAGGTATTCGCAGGCGGCCGCGGCGTTTCGACCGGCGACCACATCAAATTCCTTGGCCACAGAATGGAAGTCAGCTTTAGCGACAACCTCCTTGGCCGCATCTTCAACGGTTCGGCCGAGCCCCGCGACAACGGTCCTTCATTGGCCGAAAACTTGGTAACGATCGGCGGCCCTTCGGTAAACCCGACAAAGCGCATTATGGCGCGCCGCATGATCCGCACCGGAATCCCGATGATCGACATGTTCAACACATTGGTCGTATCGCAAAAGCTTCCGATTTTCTCAATCTCAGGCGAGCCTTACAACCAGCTCTTGGCGCGCATCGCCATGCAAGCCGAAGTTGACGTAATCATCTTGGGCGGAATGGGACTTAAGTACGACGACTACTTGTACTTTAAGAATACGCTCGAAAACGGCGGCGCCCTAAGCCGAACTGTAATGTTCGTCCACACGGCCGCCGACCCGTCGGTAGAATGTAAAAAGATTCCTGACCTTTCGTTGGCCGTCGCGGAACAGTTTGCCTTGCAGGGAAAGGACGTTCTTGTCCTTCTTACCGACATGACAAACTTCGCCGACTCAATGAAGGAAATCGCCATCACTCAGGAACAGGTTCCGTCAAACCGCGGTTATCCGGGAGACCTTTACTCACAGTTGGCCGCCCGCTACGAAAAGGCCGTTGACTTTGCCGATTCAGGCTCTGTAACGATCCTTGCGGTAACGACAATGCCTGGCGACGACGTAACACACCCGGTTCCGGACAACACGGGATACATCACCGAGGGCCAGTACTACCTTAAGGGCGGCCGCATCGAGCCGTTCGGTTCGCTCTCGCGCCTTAAGCAGAACGTTAACGGCAAGACTCGCAACGACCACCGCGCCCTTATGGACGGCATGATCCGCCTTTACGCTTCATACAAGGACACGCTCGAAAAGAAGAGCATGGGCTTTAACATGAGCGCGTGGGACGAAAAGCTCCTTAAATACGGCGAAATGTTCGAACGAGAGATGATGGATCTTTCAAAGAACATCGCGCTTGAGGACGCCTTGGACTTGGGTTGGAAGATTCTTAAGGACTGCTTTGACAAAGACGAAGTTGGAATTAAGACTGAGCTTATTGAGGAACACTGGCCTCGATAAAATCGCTGACGTTTATAGGTAGATGAATGGCGAAGATTAAGCTGACAAAAAACGAGCTCAAGGCCCAGAAAGACGCGCTTAAAATGTACAAGCGCTATCTTCCGACATTGACGCTCAAAAAGCAGCAGCTTCAAACAGAAATACGCTCTATAGAAGAGCGCGCCAAAGAAGTGCGCGAACAACGCAAAGCCTTGGAAAAGGAATTTGAGGTTTGGATCAGCGTATTTGGCGAAAAAGACGCCTTCAAGCCCGGCATGGTTTCGGTTAAGAACATCCGAAAAGGCACGGGCAACATTGCCGGCGTCAACATTCCTGTTTACGAGGGAGCGGATTTTTCGCGCGGAGACTACGACCTTTATTCAACCCCCTTGTGGATTGACTTGGCCGCCGACCGCATGGAAAAGGCGCTTTCCTTGGACCTTGAGGCTGACACGCTAGAAGAACAAGTTCGCCTGCTTTCGCAAGAGTTGCGCGTAACGACGCAGCGCGTGAATCTTTTTGAAAAAGTAAAGATTCCCGAAACAAAGGCGAACATAAAGAAGATTACGGTATATCTTGGAGATGAACAGGTTGCGGCCGTAGTTCGCTCAAAGATTTCTAAGAAAAAACTGCAGCAAAAGACAGGGGAGGAGACAGCATGATAGCGCCTATGAAGAAAGTTTCCCTTGTCATTTTGGACAGGGAAAAAGAAAGCGCCTTAAAGGCCTTGCGAAAGGCCGGCCTCGTTCACCTTGAGCCTGTGGAAGGCAAGGGCGAAAAGTTGGCCGCGCTTAAAAACGACTACGCAAAGCTTCAAAGCGCCGCGGGCTACTTGGGCGAAATCAAATTGCCCAAAAAGACTTCGTTCCCCCAGCTTTCGCAGGAGGAAGCGGTCAAAAAAGCCCAGCTTGCCATCGACCTTACAGAGCGCAAAAAGAGCCTCTTGGAAAAGATCGCGGCTTCGGCGACTGAGATTGACCGCTTGAGCGTTTGGGGAACCGTAAACCCCGCCGACTTTGACTATTTGTCTCAAAAGGGCGTGTACCTAAAGATGTACGAAGTCCCCAACGACAAGTACCGCTTGATCGGCGAAGACGTAAAGGCCTTGCTTGTAAACTCTTCAAAGAGCGGAAAGCGCTTTTTGGTCCTTATGGACAGCCCAGACGCGGAGCGCCCGGCGGGACTTCCGCCCGAGGCCTACGAGGTCGTTATGCCCGAAAAGTCAACCGAAGAAATCGCGGCTGACATAAAGGCTTTTGAGGCCGAGACGGTTCAAATCGAAAAGGACTTGGCCGCCAACGCGGTTTACATTAAGGCTATACAAGCCGCTCAAACGAGCCTTGAAAAAGACATTGAGTTTGAGAACGTCTATTCCGGAATGGAAAAAGAGGCCGAGGAAAACAACACGACTCTTTCTTGGCTTACCGGCTACATTCCCGTTGATTCTTTGGAAGCCCTCAAAAGCGAGGCCGCCAAAAATCATTGGGCCTTGGCCATTGACGATCCTGCGGAAGAGGACAACGTTCCGACAAAACTCAAGAACAACAAGTTGGTCAGCTTGATTTATCCGTTGACCGACTTCTTGGACGTAACGCCCGGCTACCACGAGTACGACATTTCGTCTTGGTTCTTGCTTTTCTTCTGCGTCTTCTTTGCGATGATTTTCGCGGACACAGGATACGGCGCCATCATAGCGCTGGCCGGCCTTTTGCTTTTGGCAAAAGCCAAGAAAGGAAAGAAGAGCCTTCCGGTATTGGTCACGCTCTTGGGACTTTGTACAGCGGCGTGGGGCGTTTTGACTTGCTCTTGGTTTGGAATCCCCGCGGAAAAATTGCCGCCGGTATTGGTTCAAATTTCAAGCCGCCTCTTCTCGCAGCCCAAGCTGGTTTTGCTTGGAATGGCGCCCGAAGCGGCAAAGAGTTTGGCCGACAAAAACCAGCAGGTCTTCTGCTTTATCCTTGCTTTGATACAATTGAGCGTGGCGCACATCACGTGCACTATCGCTCACAGAAAGAGCCTAAAATGCTTGGGCGACTTTGGCTCGCTCTTGCAACTTTGGGGAACCTTCTATGTTGTGCTCAGCATGGTAGTCGCTGACGGCGTGAACTACGTGTTCCCGCTTATGGACAACGGACAGCCTGTGAACGTCTTTGGCTGGATGGCGCCAAGCTATTTCCCGACCGCCTGTTTGGGCTTGTTGGGCTTTGGCTTTATGCTCAACTTCATCTTCTCAAACTACGAGGAAAGCGTGGGCAAGTCCATCTTGGAAAGCCTAAAGAACATCATCAGCGTGTTCCTTGGAATCGTAAACGTGTTCTCGGACATCGTTTCGTACATTCGCTTGTGGGCGGTCGCTTTGGCCGGCGCGGCGATCAGCGGAACGGTCAACGCTATGGCTGGCCCGATGTTCGGAAAACTTACGATGATGGTTTTTGGCGTTATCCTTTTGGTATTCGGCCACGGCTTGAACATGATCTTGAACTTGCTTTCGGTAATTGTTCACGGCGTTCGCTTGAACACCTTGGAATTCTCCCAGCACTTGGGAATGGCTTGGAGCGGAACAAAGTATCGGCCGTTTGCCGAATCGGAGTCCGCCTCTTAATTATGGATAAAAGGCGGGCTTGATTCCGCCTTAAAACTGAATAAAATATATGCCGCGAAAAATGCGGTAAGGAGAAAATTATGAACTGGGGTATGATTGGTGCCGGTGTTGTTATGGGTATCGCCGCTTTGGGAAGCGCGATTGGAATCGGAATTGCCGGACAGGGAGCCATCGGCTCTTGGAAGCGCTGCTACTTGAACAACAAGCCCGCTCCATTCCTTTTGGTTGTATTTGCCGGCGCTCCGTTGACACAGACAATCTACGGATTCTTGTTGATGCAGACAATGTTGGCCTCTGCCGCCAGCGCGGACATCTCAAGGCAGTGCTTCTTGCTCGGCATGGGATTCGCCTGCGGTTTGTCAATGTGCATGTCAGCCATCGCTCAGGGAAAGGCCGGCGCCGCCGGTTCTGACGCTCTTGGCGAAACAGGAAAAGGCTTTACCAACTACATCATGGTAGTAGGTCTTTGCGAAACCATCGCTTTGTTCAGCATGGTATTCGGAATGATTGTTTGCTAAATGACTAAAACCGTTTATTTAGGCGGTTCTGGAAAAGTCAGGCGGATTGGCGTTGGAGGTTCGGAGCCTGTTTCCATTCAAACGATGTGGAAAGAGGGAATCGACGACCTTGACGACAATCCGATTAAATTTGAGCGGATACTGTCGGAAATCCAAGAGCTTGAAGGCCTTGGCTGCGACATTATCCGCTTTGCCGTTCCTGACATAAAAAGCGCCGCCGGCTTATGCAAAATAGCCTCAAACACTTCAATGCCTCTTGTGGCCGACATTCACTTTGACTATCGGCTGGCTTTGGAATGCCTAAAGGGCGACGTGGCCGCCATACGCATCAATCCCGGCAACATCGGAAGCCGCGAGCGCGTAGAGGCCGTCGTGAACGCCTGCAAGGAAAAGGGCGCGGCGATCCGCATCGGAGTTAACAGCGGAAGCCTTCCTCAAGACTTGCGCGAGCGGGTAGAGGCTGGGACTATGGGCCGCGCCGAGGCTTTGGCCGCCGCCGCCGCCCGTGAATGCGAAGTTTTTGGCGAACTTAAATTTGACCAAGTTGTTGTAAGCATGAAGGCTTCCAGCGTAAAAGAAACGGTGGACTGCAACGAAGAGTTCGCCAAAAAATTTGACATTCCCCTTCATATCGGCGTTACAGAAGCCGGTCCCTTGATCGGCGGCGTCGTAAAAAGTACGCTGGCCTTTTCGCGGCTTTTGGAAAAAGACATCGGAAACACGATCCGCGTAAGCCTTTCTTCCACGCCCAAAAACGAAGTGATAGCTGGCCGCGAAATTTTGCGCGAATGCGGAAAAAGAGGCGGCGGCGTTCAAATTGTCTCTTGTCCCAGGTGCGGAAGGCAAGGCTTTGACGTTCATTCCTTTGTCGAAAAATGGCAAAGCCGCCTCTTGGCCAGCAAAAAGGACGTTACGGTGGCCATAATGGGCTGCGCGGTAAACGGTCCCGGCGAGGGAAAACACGCCGATTTGGGCATAGCGGGCGCCGGCGGCAAGGTAATTCTATTTAAAAAAGGAAAAATAATGCGAACGGTTGACGAAAAAGATGCCGATAATGCCTTTGAAGAGGAATTTAATTCGCTTTGAAAACTAAGACATTTATAGCCGCATTTATTTTTATTATTCTCGGCGGAATCTTGTCCGCCCAGCATCCTGTAAAGCCCAAGGTAAGCGAGCAAAGTTGGCGCGTCTTGAACCGCGCCCAAGTCGCCTACGAAAGGGGAGATTACGGCGAGGCCATAGCCTTGTGCGAAGAAGCCCGAAAATCCCGCGGCAAAGAGCTTAAGTGGAACAGTTATGTAATGCAAAGCACGCTTAGCTCGCCCGAAGTAAGAAAAAAGGGCCCCTTTATCTCTGATTTGATTCCGGTCTTAAAGGGCCGCGAAGACTATGAGGCTTTGGAAATCATCAACTCTTGGCTTGACCGCAAGGGCGCCGACTATTTTGACAACTCGCTTCCAAAATTGTACGACTACCTTAAGCGCCTGAACGAATATCCGGAATGCGACTTTTTGCAAGCCAAAATTTATCGTTTGGAAGGCGAATACGACTTGGCGATGCAATACCTAAAGAACGCCCGCGAGCAAAGCGACCTTCTTGACGTTCCTTCGCACAAGTACGACATCCTTTACGAAACCGCCGACTTGGCCAAAGTGATCGGCGACCAAAAAGAATACGAAGGCTCGCTTCTTTTGATTGTTGCGGGCGACGGCTTGTACAAAGACGAAGCCTCCAAGCGCGCGATGGTTAGAACCGTTCAGCTTAAGCGAAAAGACATATTGAACTACTTCTTTATGTTGCACCGTTATTCTGCGGTCAACTCGATAAAGGCTTACTTTGAACTTGGAAAGATTTACAAGGAACAAAAACGAGTCCGCGATTCTTGGGCAATGACGGCCAACGGAGTTGTTTGCGCCTTTACTTGGATGAACGAAATATTGCGCGACCGCAATCCTGAATTTTCTTTTAAGGAACTGGACAGTTTCTTTACTGAATGCGCGCGCTACGAAGACGTTTTGGCTTGGACCAGCAAGAACGGCATTTGGCAGGGCTTTTACGACATGGCAGGAATTGCGATAGAAAACGGCTGGATAACTTTTGGGATGTCTCTTTATCAAACGCTTGCCAACTCTTGTCCCGACTCTTATTGGGCGGCCGCGGCCAACAAGGCTGTGTTGGATCGCTCAGCCGCAGATTAATAGAACAAGCCGATTCCTATAGTCAACTCTTTTTTGCTTGATTTCTCGTCGCGCCAGCTGGTGTCGATAAAGTCCTTTAGCAAAAGGCGTCCGATGTCAAAACCGGCGCTGGCGCGGATTTGAACGCTCTTCCATTTTTGCGGAAAGAGCAAGACTTCGATTCCGGCGCAGTAGAAACCGTCTCGGGGATCAAAGACGCGGCCGGTCATTCGGTTTGCGGCAAGCGCTATGTCGATAAATGGAACGATTTGCATTTCAAAGTTAAAGGACTTAAGCCATTTGGCTCCCCACGCTTCCCAATCGGTTGAAAAGACTTTGATCGGAAGGTCAAGGTTTAGGACCATCGCGGCCGCGCCTTTTGCTGAGTAGCCGTTTGGCGTGTGGGGAACGCCGGACAAATATTGGTCGTCGGCGACGCCGCGCAAAAGATAGCCGTAGCGGGTGTATGTGTTCTTTTCGGCAAAGAGCAAAAAGCGCGAATTCAATCCAAGATGTTTCCAGGCAGCGAAAATGTTTGCGGTGACTTTTACGCCAGGCTGGAATTCGTTGACCTTAAAGTTGTAGGCCGCGCTTTGCTCCACGCTTGCGTAAAAGCCCTTTCTAAAGTTTCCGATCCAGTTGACTTGGCCCAAGCTTAATCCGTGCGAGAATATAAGGCGCGGTGAAAGCAGGTCCTCGTCAATTGGGTTTATGCCGTCCAAGTCCCATTTGCAATCGATTTGCGCGGCCGGGGTGTAGACTAAGTTTCCGATTTTTTCAAAGCGTTCCAAGACAATCGGAACGGAAAACTTTGCGTTCTCAGTCCAATAAAGCTCGTCGTCAAAGACCTTGTAGTCGGCGTCGCGGACAAAGCCTTGGGTAAGGTCAAGGCGGAGGTCAAGGTTTTTAAAGGGCATTATGAAGGTAAAGCCGGTCTTTAAATTCCATTCAGGCTCTTGGCGGATAAAGGCGTATTTAAAGAACAATTCGTTGTTCCAAGAGGCTTGGATCGGGCCCATCGCAAAGGGCAGCTGGTACTTAAGGCTTGCGCCCGCTACAAAGTCGTCGCTCTTGTTTTCCTTTTGCTCCCACTGGACAAAAACGTCGGAAGAAAGCGGATTCATAAGGCCCAAAAAGTTGTCGTCCTTAAGCTTTACCTTAAATTCAAAGCCTTCGTTTGAGTCGTACTTTGGATAGGGCAAGAGCAAAAAGTGGCGGCTGTCAACCGTTGCGACTTTTAGCGTGGCGGAGCGCGCCCCTTCCGCTTGTTCGCCGCTTTGCTGGTCTTCCTCTAGGTCGATTTGAACGGTCTCAAAAAGGCGCTCGTTTATAAGCTTTTGCTTTATCGAAACGACATAGGCGTCAAGATCTTCTTTGCTTTCAAAAACTTTTTCCGTGTCGACTTTTATCTTTCGCTTTAGGGCCGAGACTTTCGTTCCGCCTTGCGGGTCAAAGTCAACGGAGCGGATTGTCCACGCTTCGGCCCATAGGCTTTGGGACATTGGAAGCGCGGCGAGAAGGCATGCTGCAAGGACGGAAAAAAGCTTTTTCATAAATCAGCGCTTGGAGTAATTTTTTTCGACCCACTTGGTGTAGTCGCCGCTTTGGATGTGGGCGATCCAATCCTTGTTGTTCAAGTTCCAGTCAACCGTAAGCTCTAGGCCTTGCTCAAAGGTCATCTCGCGCTTCCAGCCAAGCTCGGCCTTGATTTTTGAGCAGTCGATGGCATAGCGCGCGTCGTGGCCGGGGCGGTCTTTTACGTGGACGATAGTTTGGCGGACGGCGGCGGCGTCCTTTCCAATCTTTGCGGCGGCGATTTCTATAAGCTTGTCCAAAAGCTGGACGTTCTGCCATTCGTTTTCGCCGCCGATGTTGTATTTTTGGCCGTTAACGCCTTTTTGCAAAATCAGCCAGACCGCCCTGTTGTGGTCTTCGACGTAAATCCAGTCGCGGATGTTCTTTCCTTCGCCGTATACGGGCAGGTTCTTGCCGGTGGAAATGTTGAGTATCATTAGCGGAATAAGCTTTTCGGGGAACTGGTAGGGGCCGTAGTTGTTGGTGCAGTTTGAAAGTGTCACCGGAAGGCCAAAGGTGTGGTGGTAGGCGAAAACCAAGTGGTCGCTTGAGGCCTTTGAAGCCGAGTAGGGGCTGCGAGGGTCGTAGAGCGTCGTTTCGGTAAAGTAGCCAGTGGGGCCAAGCGAGCCGTAAACTTCGTCGGTCGATATGTGGTGGAACAAAACGTCGTCGCGGGGGGTGTCCAGCGAGCAGCCCCAATAATTTTTGGCGACGTCGAGCAGAGTGTAGGTTCCCATTACGTTTGTGCGGACAAAGGCCTCGGGCTCCAAGACCGAGCGGTCAACGTGGCTTTCGGCGGCAAAGTGGACCACCGTGTCTATGTCGTATTGCTTGAATACGCGCTCGACGGCCGCGCGGTCTGAGATGTCTGCGCGCTCAAAGAAGTAGCGCTGGTTGGCGCCTGCGGACGCGCCGAATTTTTCTTCCACGTCCGAAAGGTTTTCCAAATTGCCGGCGTATGTCAAAAGGTCAAGGTTTATGACGCGGCCCGTAAAGCCGTCAAAGTTGAATTCTTTTTTGCCAGAGGCGCTCATTCCAAAAAGGCAGCGGATAAAGTTTGAGCCGATAAAGCCCGCTCCGCCTGTGACTAAAACATTCTTAAGTTTTCTCATATCGTTCTCCTATTGGGGGATTGAAAAGTTGCTGTCTTTAATAAAGCGCTCCAAACTGTCCTGCCACTTTGGAATCTTTATTTTAAGCGCCGCTTTGATTTTTTCTTTGCTCAAAACGGAGTAGGCGGGCCGCTCCACTTTGGCGCCGTATTCCTCGGTTGAACAGGGCAAAACCTTGCAGTCGTTGGAAAGCAGCTTTCTCTTTTTTAGAAGGCGTTGGATTTGGAGCGCGAACTCATGCCAAGTCGTTTGGCCTTCGTCCGTGTAATGGTAGACGCCGTATGGAAGGCCTTCTTTGCTAAAAATGTCGCTTCCGGCTTTTTCAACGTTTTTTATGACAAGCAGAATCGCTTGGGCCAAGTCGGCCGTGAATGTCGGCGTTCCAAATTGGTCGTTGACAACCCTTATCTCGTCCTTTTCGTTCATCAGCTTTGCCATCGTGTATACAAAGTTTGGCCTGTCAAAGCCGTAAAGCCAAGATGTCCTTATGATAAAGTATTGGGTCATCATTTTTTGAATCAAGTCTTCGCCGTTGGACTTTGTCAGTCCGTAAACGCCAAGGGGGCTTTTGGGGTCGTTTTCTTTGTAGGGAACGGAACCCTTTCCGTCAAAAACATAGTCGGTTGAAACGTGAATCAATTTGGCGCCCAGTTCGCGGGCGACGCGGGCTATGTTTTGCGGAGCGTCTTCGTTTAATTCTTGGGCGGCTTTTTTGTCGCTTTCGGCTTTTTCCACGGCGGTGTATGCCGAACAGTTTACAAGCCATGTAAAGCGGCTGGAATGTCCGTTCTTGCGAGCGCTAAAGTAATTGTCGCTTTCCCACTTTTCGGCAAAGTCCTTGAGGGCCTTAAAGTCGCGCGCGTCAACGTCGCTGGAAGTTCCCGCGTAGGGGATTTTGTTTTTTTGCAATAGACGGCATAATTCCGCGCCAAGCATTCCGGTAGAGCCGATCACCCATATCATGGAGCGAATTATAGCAAAAAAAAAGCCCTTGTTCAACTAAAATATATTGACATTTTTTTCTATATTTGCTAGATTAAGCATGTACATTTTAATCTCCTTTTAAAGTGGACTTGCGAAAGCAGGTCTTTTTTTTTGGGGCGAGGAACCTGGATGGATTACGTAGATTTAAACACGATTCCCCATTATTCGGAATGCGAGCCTTTGGTCCGCTCCCTTGGTTACGTTCTTGTTGATTTAAAGATTATTCCGCAAAAGACAACGGTAAAAATAAACGCGGTCATCGCAAGCCAGAATCCGGCCAATACGATTGGCGTTGAGGATTGCTCAAAAGTTCATCACGCGCTTTTGCCGCGCCTTGAGGCCTTGCTTGGAACCGACGACACATATATGGAGCTTACGTCTCCGGGAACAGACCGCAACATTAAGAACGCGGCCGAGTTCGCGCTTTTTAAGGGAACTGAGATTCGCGTGTGGGACAAGAATGTTTCCGATTGGGTTAGCGGAACGATTCTTGACGCGGACAAGGATTCCTTGACGCTCAAATGCGGAGAGGAAAATAAAATTTACAAATACGACGACATCGCAAAAGCGAAGTTTTTGCATTCATAAATAAAAACAGAGGTAATTTTTATGGCACGAAAAAAAGTTCAAGACAATTCGTCATCTATGGCTGAGGCTATCAAAGAACTTATCGAAGAAAGAGGCTATTCGCCCGACGCGGTGAAAAAGGTCATCGAAAATATGCTTATGGCCGCGTACAAGCGCGCCCACGGAACAAACGAAAACGCCGTCGTTGTTTTTGACGAAGACGAAAACGGAATCCCGACAGACGTAACTCTCTATTCAAGAAAGGAAGTCATTGACGGCGTTTACGATCCCGTAACGGAAATCGAATTGGAAGAAGCCCGCCAGCTTAGCCCTGACTGCGAAGTGGGCGACGAGCTTGACATTCCCGAAGATCCCAAATCTTACGACCGCTCTGCCGTATCGACAGGAAAGCAGTCCGGCCACCAGGGCCTCAACGAAAGCTACAAGGACAACCTTTACGACGAATACAAGGACAAGGTTGGCGGAATCATCATCGGTTACTTCCAGCGCGAGCGCAACGGAACGATTTACGTTGACCTTGGAAAGGTCGAGGGCGTTCTTCCCGTTAAGTACCAGTCTCCGCGCGAAAAATACGAAAAGGGCGAGCGAATCCGCGCCTTGGTAGTAGACATCGCCAAGACTTCAAACGGCATCCAGTTGATTCTTTCTCGCGCCGCTCCGGAATTGGTACGCTCCATCCTTGAGACTGAAGTTCCCGAAGTTCTTGACGGAACGGTTGAAATCAACAAAATCGTTCGCGAAGCCGGCTACCGCACAAAGATCGCCGTATCAAGCGCCCGCGAGGACGTTGACCCGGTTGGCGCTTGCGTAGGCCTTAAGGGCGTTCGCATCCAAAACGTAATCCACGAATTGCTTGGCGAAAAGATCGACGTTTTGCGCTACGATCCGGAACCGACAGTGTTCATCAAGAACGCGCTTAGCCCGGCCGAAGTTGGACGCGTAATCATTCTTGACCAGGACAAAAAGCAGGCGCTTGCCATCGTTCCCGACAGCCAGTTCTCTTTGGCCATCGGAAAGCAGGGCCTCAACGTTCGCTTGGCCAACCGCCTTTGCGACTGGAACATCGACGTAAAGACAGAGGAGCAGGCCGCAGAGCTTGACCTTAGCGATATCGCCACAAGGCAGAACGCGCAAAGCCTCTTTAACGACGACTACGAGGAGATTGCCACAATCGCCGAATTGCCTGGCGTTGACGAGCGCGTCGCCGGCCTTCTTAAGGAAGCTGGAATCGAAGACGTTCAAAAGTTCATCGATGACTACGAGACAATTAACGTTGAGGGCGTTTCTAAGGAAGACTTGGAAAAGATCAACGAGCTTATAAATCAAAATGTAGAGTTTGTGGAAGAGGATGCCGAAGAGCAGGCCGCTCCCCAGAACGCCGAATCGGAACAGGCTTCTTCTGAAGAATCAGAAGAGTACACTTGCCCGGAATGCGGCGCCGTGATAACTCTCGACATGACACATTGTCCCAAGTGCGGCGTTGAGTTTGAATTTAAAGAGGACGAGGAATAATAGTTAATGGCAGAAGAAACAGAAAAGAAAAGCGGAGTAGTGTTGCACAAAAAAGCGGGAACTCCTAAAGCTACGGAGGGCGCCGCAAACGCAAGCGCAAGCGCCGGCAGTTCCGCCGCTCCCGCTGAAAAAAAGAAAAAGGTAATTTTAGTAAAAAAAAGGACTCAGGCTTCTTCGACCGCAAGCAATGCGGCTTCTGCTTCTGCCGCCGCTAAACCTCAAAGCGCGGCCCCGCAGCCAGCTTCGGAAGAAAAAAAGGCTCCCGCCGAGCAGGCCGCTTCCGCCGCTCCCAAGGCGGCCGCGGCTCCGGCAAAAAAGCCAGCCGCGTCGTTCTCGTTGAATTCGGCCAGGCCAAACGTAAAGGCCGGCAATTTAAGCGACCACTCTAAGGGCGGACAATGGAGCCGCGGCGGCAACAACCGCGGTTCATTCAATAACGGACAAGGAAGGACTGGCGGCGGCTTTACAGGAGCCCAAGCCAGAGCCGGATATCAAAATCGCGAGCGCGACAACAAGGGCGGACAAGGCGGCTTTAACCGCGGCGGTCAGGGCGCAGGCTTTAACCGTGGCGGACAAGGCGGCTTTAATCGCGGCGGTCAGGGCGGCGGATTCAACCGCGGTCCTGGCGGCTTTGGCGGCAACAGGCCTGCAGGCGGCTTTGGCGGCGGAGCGGGCGGTTCGTTCGCTCCCGGCGGCATGACCGGCGGAAAGCCCAGCCAAAACGCCCCCAAGAAAACATTTAAGGGAAAGAAACAGCAATACAGCCGCAAGGACAAGGAAGAGGCTTTTGACGAGGACAAGTTCTACGAAAGCCAGAAGAAGGCCGAAACCCAGGTCAGCGACGTTCCCAAGTCAATCGACATTATGGAAACTGTTTCCGTAAGCGACTTGGCCCGCAAGATGAACCTTAAGGCCAGCGAAATCATCGCAAAGCTTATGTCGATGGGCCAGATGGTAACCATCACACAGTCTATCGACAGCGACACGGCCACTCTTTTGGCCGCCGAATACAATTGCGAAGTTCACCTTGTCAGCCTTTACGACGAAACCGTAATCGCGCGCGACACAAGCAACGAAGACAAGCAGGAGCCTAGGCCTCCGATCGTAACCGTAATGGGCCACGTCGACCACGGAAAGACAAAGACTTTGGACGCGATTCGCCACAGCCATGTCGCTGAAGGCGAGGCGGGCGGAATCACCCAGAGCATCGGCGCTTACAGCGTTCAGACAGAAAAAGGAAAGATCACTTTCTTGGACACTCCTGGCCACGAAGTCTTTACAATGATGCGCGCTCGCGGAGCGCAAATCACCGACATCGTAGTTTTGGTTGTAGCCGCCGACGACGGCGTTATGCCCCAGACTTTGGAAGCCGTTAACCATGCCAAGGACGCAAAGGTCCCGATCATCGTTGCGGTTAACAAAATAGACAAGCCGGACGCCAATCCAGACCGCGTCCGCACTCAGCTTACAGAGCTTGGCCTTACGCCCGAAGATTGGGGCGGAGACACTCAGTACGTAAACATCAGCGCCTTGAAGGGCGAGGGCATTGACGACCTTTTGGACGCGATCTTGCTCCAGGCCGAAATGCTTGAGCTTAAGACTGTTTGGGATTGCCGCGCCGAAGGAAAAGTCCTTGAGTCGCGCATCGACCAAGGCCGCGGCGTTGTCTCTACAATCGTAGTTGAGCGCGGAACTCTCCACCAGGGAGATCCTTTTGTCGCCGGCATTTATTCCGGCCGCGTCCGCGCCATGTTCAACGACAGAGGCAAGCGCATCCAGGAAGCGACTCCCAGCCAGCCGGTTGAGGTTATCGGAATTGAAGAAATGCCCAACGCCGGCGACCCCTTCCAGGTTACCGAAAGCGAAAAAGAGGCGCGCGCGATCAGCACCAAGCGCGTCGAGCTTAAGCGCTTTGAGGACGCCAAAGCCGTCAAGAAAGTTACGTTGGACAACTTGTACCAGACAATCGACGCTCACGAAGTCAAAGAGCTTAAGGTTGTCATCAAGGCCGACTTGCAGGGAAGCGCCGAAGCCCTTAAGGTTGCTTTGGAAAAACTTTCAACAAAAGACATTCGCCTTGTTGTCATCCACTCGTCTGCCGGCGCTATCAACGAAAGCGACGTCATTTTGGCCGCCGCGGACTCCAACGCGATTATCGTCGGCTTTAACGTTCGCCCGACTCCAAAGGCAAAGCTTTTGGCCGACCAAGAAAAAGTCGAGATCCGCAAGTACTCAATCATCTACGAATGCGTCAACGAAATCACGGCCGCTATGGAAGGCATGCTTAGCCCCGACACAAAGGAGCAGGTTATCGGAACTGTCGAAGTTCAGAACACTTTCAAAGTTCCCAAGATCGGAACGATCGCCGGTTGTTACGTTTCGGACGGAACCATCAAGAGAAATTGCGGCGTTCGCCTTATTCGCGAAGGCATCGTAATCTATACCGGAAAAGTCACCTCGCTCAAGCGCTTTAAGGATGACGCCAAAGAAGTGGCCAAGGGCTATGAATGCGGCGTCGGCTTGGAGAACTGGCAGGACATTAAGGTTGGCGACCAAATCGAAGCCTTTGAATACATCGAGATTGCAAGAAAGCTTGGCGACGCTTTGATTGACGACAAGTCTAAGAACGAAGCCGCCGCCGCCGAACAGCGAAGCGAGGCCGAAGCCCGCGCCGCCGAGGAGGCCGCCGCCGAAGCTGAAAAGATCGCCGCCGAAAAGGCCGCCGCCCGTGCCCGCAAAGAGGCCGCGGAAGCTAAGCCCGGCGCTCATGGAATCAACCCCCATGCCGTTCCGCCGGCTTCTAGCGGCGAAGGACAGGCCTAATGGGACAGTATAGGCTTTTAAAGCTTGGCGAGCAAATCCGAGGCGAGATCGCCAACATGATTTTGCGAGCGGAAATAAAAGATCCCCGCGTGTCAAACTTTTTGACGATCAACCGCGTCGAAGTGGCCAAGGACTTGGCTCACGCGAAAGTTTACGTTTCCACATTCATGTCGGAGTCGGAACTTAATCGCGGCGTCGAGGGCTTGACTAGCGCGGCGGGCTTTATTCAGTCTACAATCGCAAAAAAGCTTACAATACGCCAATTCCCGCGCTTGCATTTTGTGGCCGACACGTCAATCCGCGACGGCTACGAAATGGCAAAGAAGCTTGAGGACTTGGTAAAAAGCGACGCCGAAAAATCCGCCGCCGCGCAGGGAAGTGATGCCTAATCCTTCCGGAATAATTCTTTACGACAAAAAGCCTGGAATCACAAGTTTTTCCGCGCTTGGAAAAATCAAAAAAACGCTTGGCACAAAAAAAGTGGGTCATACAGGAACGCTTGACTTGTTCGCGCAAGGACTGCTTGTCGTTTGCGTCGGAAGCCTTACCCGCTTGGCCGGACTTATCACGGCCTTTGACAAAGAGTACGAAGCCCAAATAATTTTTGGCGAACAAACTGACACCCTTGACCCGACCGGCCAAGTTGTCAAGACCGCGCCGCTTCCGACCTTGGGCGCCCTTAAAGAATCCCTTAAAAAATTTACAGGAAAGATCATGCAGCGGCCGCCGGAATTTTCGGCGATTAAAATCGGCGGAAAGCGGGCCAGCGATTTGACGCGGGCGGGGAAGGAAGCCGTAATCCCGGAGCGACCGATAGAAGTTTACGAAGCCCAACTATTGGACGCGGAGCTCGAGGCGGCCGCCTCAAACGATTTGGGGCCTGCAAACGATTCCGCGCTTGTAAAATCGGCGCGCGTCCGCTTTTTGGTCAGCAAGGGAACTTACATCCGCTGCCTGGCCCGAGACATTGGAGCCGACCTAAAAAGCGCCGGCCGCTTGCAAACCTTAAAAAGAACCCGCGTCGGAAACTTTAGCCTTTCGGACGCCGCAAGCGAAGAAACTTTGACAGCCGCTTCGTTAAAGCCGATGGCGCCTGATGTCGCCGCGCTTTGCGGAATGAAAAGCGCGGCCTTAAAGGCCGGCGCCGAAAACGATTTTTACAACGGCCGCCCCTTGCGCGCGAATCTTTTTGCCGCGCCTCTTGAGGTAGGAACGTCCGCCGTTTTTGCCCAAGGCGGCGTTTTTGTCGGGGCGGTGACAATGGCCGGCGGCCGCGCCAAATACGAGTATGTCGTTCCGGCGGCGGGGGCGGGCCAATGAAAGTTTATTCTTGGGAAGACGTTCAAGCAGAGGCCGCGGCCGGCGGTATTTTTGGCCTTGAATCGACAGGCGTTTCGGCGGTGACGGTCGGCGGCTTTGACGGAATGCACTTGGGCCACCAGGCGCTTTTTGACGCGGTTTTTGAATGGAAAGAGGGCCGCGCCGCCTCCTTGGCTTGCGACGGCGTTTTGACCGGAGCGGTGACTTTCACCCGTTCCCCCGGAGCCTTTAAGAGCAAGGACTATCCGGGCGACCTTATGACAGAGAGAATGAAGCTGGAATTTTTGGAAAAAAGAGGCTTTGATTTTTGCGTAATGATTGACTTTTCCCAAGATTTCAGTAAAATAGAGGGAAGGAATTTTCTTGACCAATTGAGAAAATTTTGTTCTGCGCAATTTTTGGCGGCAGGCTCCGATTTCCGTTGCGGGCATAATTTAGACACCGGCGTTGCCGAATTGTCTGATTACTCGACGCGCAATGGTTTGGAACTGAAGGTTTTGGACGACGTTACGCTTGACGGCAAGCGCGTCAGTTCAAGCTTGATTCGCGGCGCGGTCCAGGACGGAGACTTTGCTTTTGCAAGGCGCCTCTTGGGATGTCCGTACCGCCTTGACTGTTCTTTGCTGGAGTGGAGGACAAGTTCGTCGGATTCAAGTCTGTCATTGATTGCGAACGGAAACACAACGCAAGTTTTGCCAAAAGCCGGACGGCATCCGGTTAGCGTTGTTTTTGCCGGTAAAAAAAGTTCAGCCTTTTTTTATGCGGAAGGCCAATTCCTTCGCCTGGAATTTCCGCTTGAGCAAAAAGATTTTTCAGTCGTTCAAGAAATTGAATTCTTATAAGAAGCCCCGCTGGGGTAAATCGAATTTTTAGGAGAAAAATATGGCACTCTCAAAGGAATTGTCACACTCAATCGTTAGCAAGTTTGGAGCCAACGAAAACGACACAGGAAACACAAAGGTTCAGATCGCGCTTTTGACAAGCCGCATCCAGCAGCTTACAGATCACGTAAACCGCTTTCCTAAAGACTCAAGCGCCAAGCGCAGCATGATGAAGGTTGTAGGCCAGCGCAAGCGCTTCCTCAAGTACTTGATGAGAAAAGACTTGGAAGCCTACCGCGCCCTTATCAAAGAGCTTGGCCTCCGCAAGTAGTTTTTATTGCCGCGCTTGTCGCGGCAATTTAATGAGCACCGCTCCTTAAAACGGAAAAGAAGATAAAGAGGAAAAAGAATTGTCAGTAGAAAGAGTTACTTACAAAATCGGCGACGAGGAATTGATTCTTGAAACCGGAAAAATCGGCAAGCAAGCCAACGGCTGCGTTTATGCCCAGTTTGCGGGAACGGCGGTAATCGCCACAGTTTGCGCTTCGAGCACGGTAGTTGAAGGAATGGACTACGTTCCCGTTACTGTTGAATACAATGAAAAATTTTACGCCGCCGGAAAAATCCCCGGAGGCTTTGTTAAGCGCGAAGGCCGCCCCAAGGACAAAGAAATCTTGGTCAGCCGCCTTATCGACCGCCCCATGCGCCCGCTTTTTGAAATGTCATTCGGACGCGAAATCCAAATCGTTCCGACTTGCGTAAGCGCGGACGGTGTTCACACACCCGACATTTTGGCCGTTATCGCTTCCAGCGCGGCCGTTTCTATTTCAGACATTCCGTTCCACGGACCTGTCGCCGCTTGTCGCGTAGGCTACCTTGACGGAAAGTACATCATCAACCCGACATTCCAAGAGCAGGAAAAGGCCCAGCTTGAAATCGTAGTAGCCGGAACAAAAGACGGCTTTACTATGGTAGAAGGCGGCGCCAACGAAGTTAGCGAAGAAGTGATGCTCGGCGCTCTCAACGAGGCCCAGAAGTTCATCACAGCGATGTGCTTGCTCCAGGAAGAATTGGTAAAGAAAGCCGGAAAGGAAAAGCTTCCGCTCGCTCCGCTTGACGTAACATTGGCCAACGCCGCCGAGATCGAAGCCAAAGCCACTCCGCTTGTAAAAGAAGCCAACTTCCGCCCAGGAAAGCAGGCTCGCGGCGACGCCGTTAAGGCCGTAAAAAAGCAAATCGCCGCCGAATACGCCGAACAGCTTGAGGACGAAACTCAGAAAAAACTTTTTGACGCCTTGTTCGACGACATTCAGTACAAGCTTCTTAGAAAGTCAATCTTGGAGGAAGGCGTTCGCATCGACGGAAGAAAGTGCGACGAAATCCGCCCGATCACTTGCGAAGTCGGCGTATTGCCCCGACCGCACGGAAGCGCCTTGTTCACTCGCGGCGAAACTCAGTCTTTGGCCGTTACCACTTTGGGAACGCTCCAGGACGAGCAGTCTTACGACGACATCGATGGCGAGAGAAGCGAGCACTTTATTTTGCACTACAACTTCCCGCCGTACTCAGTAGGCGAGACAGGAAAGCTCACAACCGGCCGCCGCGAAATCGGACACGGAAACCTTGCCCGCCGCTCTTTGGCGCCTATGGTTCCCAGCCGCGAAGAATTCCCGTACACGGTTCGCGTTGTTTCTGAAATCCTTGAGTCAAACGGCTCGTCATCGCAGGCTTCAACTTGCGGCGGCTGTTTGTCAATGCTCGCGGCCGGCGTTCCGCTTAAGAAGATGGTTGCCGGAATCGCGATGGGCTTGATCACAGAAGGCGAGCACTACGAAAAGTACAAGATTTTGTCAGACATCTTGGGAGAAGAAGACCACCTTGGCGACATGGACTTTAAGGTTGCCGGAACAAAGGACGGAATTACAGGCTTCCAGATGGACATCAAGATTCCTGGCGTTACGACAGAAATCATGACAAAGGCCTTGGAGCAGGCTCGCGTTGGCCGCTTGCACATTCTTTCTATCATGGAAAAGTGCATCGACAAGCCGGCGCCGCTTTCTCCCTACGCTCCCAAAATCCTTACAATGAAGATCCCGATCGACAGAATCGGCGCTTTGATTGGACCTGGCGGAAAGAACATCAAGGCTCTCTGCGCCCAGTACGAAGTTACAATCAACACTGACGAAGACGGAACAGTAACGATTTACGGAAAGACTGGCATGGCCGCCGAAGAAGCCAAAAAGGCCGTTAAGGGCATCACCGAAGATCCGGAGCCCGGAACGATCTATCAGGGAACTGTAAAGAGCATCAAAGACTTTGGCGCCTTTATCGAAATCCTCCCCGGAAAAGAAGGCCTTTGCCACATTTCAAAGCTTTCTCACGGAAGAGTTGAAAAGGTGACTGACGTTCTTAAGGAAGGACAGGTCATTCCTGTTAAGCTCTTGGAAGTTGACCAGAGAGGCCGCTTGCAGCTTTCTTACATCGACGCTTTGGACGAGCAAAAGAAGTAAAATATGAACGACGTTTCAATCAAGGTTAAGGCTTTAGAAGGAGTTTCTATTCCCGAATACAAGACCGCTGGAGCGGCGGGCGCGGACGTTTGCGCCTTTGTCGACTCTCCTGTGGAATTGAAGCCTGGCGAAAAGGCCTTGATTGGAACGGGTCTCTTCTTTGCCATTCCCGACGGCTACGAAATTCAAGTTCGTCCGCGGTCGGGTTTGGCCGCCAAGAACGGAGTTACCGTATTGAACACGCCTGGAACGATCGACAGCGATTACCGCGGCGAGCTTAAGGTGATTCTTATAAATCTTGGCAAAGAAACTTTCACTGTAAACAAGGGTGATAGAATCGCGCAAATTGTCGCCGCTCCGGTGACCCGCGCCCAATTCAACTCCGTAGAAACTCTTGACGAAACCGAGCGTGGCGCCGGCGGCTTTGGCTCCACTGGAAAATGAATGGATGGAAAAGATAAACCGCTGGAAGATCTTCTCCGCCTGCTCAAAGAAACAAAAGGCCGCGTTAGGCTTTACTGCCAACGGCTGTGGCAAAAGCTCTGTCAAAAACTTCTAAAACATAAAAAAATCCGTTTGCTAAAAGACAAGACGCTGGAATATTGCGCTAAGGCAAAGCGCAAGTGGATTGGCTTTAAATTTTACAGGCGGCAAAATAAAGACAACAAGCTTACCAGATACGTTGTAAAGCAGCTTTTGCTTTACTTTTTTGTAATGTATCTTTTTTTCTTTTTGATTTTCTTTGTAAACCAAATCATGCTTTTTATGAAGCAGCTTTTGGGAAAGCGAATTCCAATCGTTGACGCGATGAAGCTTATGTTTTATTCGCTTCCGTTTGTAATCGCGCAGTCCGCTCCCTTTGCCACGCTGACAGGCTTTTTGATGTGCTTGGGAAGAATGAACACGGACAACGAAATTTTGATTTTTAAGGCGTCCGGCTGCAATTTAAGAAGGCTTTTGCTAAAGCCGATTTTGGTTTTGGGCGTGATCATTTCTATATTCTCATTCTTTGTAAACGACTACCTTTTGCCTTTGGGAACGTCAAAAACTCGCGAGCAGCTTAGAAAATCCATCGCCTCCAATCCCACGATGGAAGTTGAGCCGCAAAGCGTAAAGCGCCTTAACGAAACCAGCGTCATTTTTGGAAACGTAAACGACAAGGACGTAAGCGACTTGGTTTTGTTTGACTACGACGAATCCGGAAACCAGCGCTTTATCATCGCCGGCAAAACCCACGTCGATTCCGGCGCTTACAAGGGCGTAAGCATGCGCTTTGACATGAACGACGCCACTGTAATCGTTTTGGACAGAAAAAAGCCTTCCGACTTTGACCTTTTAAAGTCAAAAACAATGTCCCTGCATCTTTTTGAGAGCACCGTATTCAATTTTGAACGCAGCCTTTCTCCGGCCGAATTGACCAGCTTTGACTTGGGAAAGAAAATTCATAAAATGAAAAAAGAGGGCGGCCACGACCCGCGCGAAATAAACATGAACGTTTTGGAATACAACAAAAAGTTTTCGCTTCCGTTTGGGTCGTTTTTCTTTGCCTTTTTGGCGATGCCTTTGGCGCTGCTTTTTGGAAAAGTCAACGGCCAGACAATCGGCCTTGTTGTCGGCATTTTCATCTCGTTTTTGTATTGGGCGATGATGACTGTGGGCATCCAGCTAGGCTACAGGAACGGATTGAACGGCTTTTTCTTGATGTGGCTGCCCAACGCGGTTGTAGGAATATCCGCCGCCTTGTTCTACATGGGGGCAAGAAAGAAATGAAGCTTGTCCTTTACGTTTACCGCTTGTTCTTTCCGCTTTTTGTTTGCTCGATGTTCACCTTTGCATTTATTTTGGAATTGGTGGACCTTATGATGAACATTTGGAAGTACATTTTGAATATGGTTCCTCCGGCTGTCGTCGGATCGATTATGCTCAACTTTCTTCCAAAAACTTTTACTTGGGCGCTTCCGATGAGCGTTTTGTTCGCCTCGTGCTTTATGCTAAGCTCCCTTTATTCCAGGAACGAGCTAACGGCGCTTTTCGCTTCGGGCGTTTCGTTGATAAAGTTTTCGATGCCCTTGATTGTTTTGTCGGCCTTTTTGTCGGTGGCGCTTTTTGTCTTTCAAGACCGCGTCGTCGTAAAGTCCAGCCTTAAGTACGAGGAACTAAAGTCGGCCGCCCTGCGCGAACAAAAGAACAAAAGCAACGACCACATCGTTTTGATGTCAGGAAACGGCCAGGTTATTTACAAGGCCGAGTACTACGACGACGAAAGCCAGCGGCTGCACAGGCTTTATGTCGTTACACGAAACGAAAAGCGCGAGCTTGTTTCAATCATTTACGCGCCGCTTGCGATATGGGACAAAAACGAAAATCACTGGAAGACCGAAAGCGGCGTTGAGTACACTTACGACGGAGATTCGTTAAAGAGCGGCTCCGTTAACACCGTTGACCAAATGGCTTTGACCGAGCCGCCCGAGACTTTTAGGAACAACACGGTATCGGTTGAGTCTGCCACGGTTGCCGAAAGCCGCGCTTACATCAAGCGCCTTCAAAAGGCTGGACTTCCGTTCGCCGAAAGCCTAAGCCAGTACTACAACAAGTTTGCCTTTCCTTTTGTCGTTTTGATTGTGGCTTTTTTGTCGATCGGCATCGCTGGAAAAAGCCAGCGCAACGTTTTTGTAATAAGCCTTACGCTTTCTTTGGGCATGGCGGTTTTGTTTTACGTTACGCAAATGATTACGATGTTGATGGCCAAGTTTGGCATGCTTCCGCCTTTGATGGGAGCGTGGTTCCCCGTGGCGCTTTTTATTGTGATCAGTTGGGTCTTGTTAAAATACAGCAGAACTTAGTTTGGGTGGAATATGAATTCGATTTTTAAGATTAAGACTAAATCCTCTTTGTCGCGCGCAAGGACAGGCCAGCTTTCTTTGCCGCACGGAACGGTAGAGACGCCGGTCTTTATGCCTGTCGGAACCAACGGCAGCGTCAAGGCGATTACAAAGGACGACCTTGAGGAAATCGGCTTTGAAATAATTTTGGCCAACACTTACCATATGTACTTGCGGCCCGGAAGCCCCTTGGTCCGAGCGGCGGGCGGCCTGCACGGCTTTACCGGCTGGAAGCGGAATTTTTTGACCGACTCGGGCGGCTTTCAAGTTTTTAGCCTTTCCAAAATCCGAAAAATTATGGAGGAGGGCGTCCGCTTCCAAAGCACTGTCGACGGCTCCTACCATATGTTCACGCCAGAAAGCGTTGTCCGCACGCAGGCCGACTTTAACAGCGACATACAAATGCAGCTGGACGTTTGCGCCGCTTATGGCGTGGAACGGAAGGAAGCCGAGAACGCGCTTGGAGTCACCAGCCGCTGGCTTGACCGCGCGGTCAAGGAGTGGAAAAAAGTCCAGGAAGAAGAGGGCTACAAGGGCATTTTGTTCCCGATTGTGCAAGGAAACTTTTTTGAGGACTTGCGAAAGCAAAGCGCGGAATATGTAAGCGGCTTGGATTTGCCTGGAATCGCCATCGGCGGCCTAAGCGTCGGCGAGCCTGGCGACGTCTTTGCGCGCTATTTGCAGTACACCGTTCAATATCTGCCGGAAGAAAAGCCCAAGTACGTTATGGGAATCGGAACGCCCGAATACATTTTTGAGGCGGTGGCCGACGGAATCGACATGTTTGACTGCGTTCTCCCGACCCGCAACGCTCGCAACGGAAGCTACTTTACCCACGACGGAATGTTAAGCATAAAGCAGGAGCGCTTTACCCGCGACTTTGGCCCGATCGACCCGGAATGCGACTGCAAGGTTTGCAAAAACTACAGCCGCGCGTACCTCCGCCATATGTTTAAAAGCCAAGAAATCCTTTCTTCGATGCTTTCCAGCTACCACAACCTTTATTTTTTGCATTCTTTGGTCAAAAAAATCCGTAACTCTATAGAAGAAGGAAGGTTTGAAGAGTATAGGAAGGAATTCCTAGACAGATTTACCCGCGGTGAGGTAAAATAAGACTATGAAGATTTTTGCGATTTTTGCGACAGCGATTTTTTGTTTCTCAACAATCCTTTACGCCCAAGACGGCGGAGCGGAAGAGGCTCCCGTCGTTGACGCCGCTCCAGAGCAGGCCGCTCCCGCTCAGACTGTTCCAGAAGAAAAGGTTCCTGAAGAAAAACCTAAAATTGAGCTTGCCGGCGTAAGCGACGTTCCGTCTGCCAAAAGGCCAAAAGCCCCCGACAGCCAAAAGGCCAAGGCTGCCGAAGCCAAGGACGAGGCTGACACAAAAGAAAAAAATCGCGAGACGATAAAATTTGGAATAGATTCGGAGCTTAGCGAGCTGGTTCAAAAATTGATAGACAACGAAGACCCCCGCTATTCCGACGACCTTTACGACTTGTTCCAAAAGACAAAAAGCCCCACGGTCCGCGAAAAAATTTTGGATTACTTTACAAAGCTAGAGGATCCCTGCTTGGAAGATTACGCGGTGACGGTTCTTAACGATCCTTATGAGGAACGGAACTCAACCGTGGAAAAAGTATTTAAATACACGGCGACGGTAAAGACCAAGGCCGCGATTCCCGCAGTTGTGACTCTTTTGGAAAGCGACAACGAAAACTATTTTAATCCCGCGCTTACAACGCTTGGAGAAATCGGCGGCGAGCGCGAGGCCGAATACTTGGTTGACTACCTTGACCGCGCTGACTTGACCACGCCCCAACGCCAGGCCTTGATGAAAGTGCTTGGAAAAATAAAGGCCGTCCAGACTTGGGACGCGCTTGTAGAAATCGCGCAAGACGACGGCGAAAACGCTTTTGTGCGCTGCTACGCCGCCGAAGCGATTGGCGCGATGAAAAAGCCGGAATCGATTCCGATTTTGCTAAAGCTTTTTGAAAGTCCCGATCCCAACATGCGCTGCTATGTCTTAAAGGGCATTTCAAACTATGACACAAAGGAAGCCAAGGACTTGGTTGTCCAAGCTATAAAGGACGCGCAGTACAAGGTTCGCCTTGACGCGATTGACGCCGCCGCCAACATGAAGCTTAAGGACGCCGTTCCTTATTTGATTTACCGCGCCAAGAACGACCCGGAGGCCGCCGTAAAGAAAAAGGCCTACGAAAAGCTTGCCGCCTACGAAGACGGAGAGGCCGACAAATTCTTGGTGGGCCAAATCACCGACAAAAAGACAAGCGACGCCGTTAAAAAGCAGGCGACGGAAGCGCTGTTAAAATACGGAAAGGCGGGCAGGTCCCAAATCGCAAAGTGGGCCGAAGCCTTGGCCGCCGACGACACCAAAAAGCCCATGCGCCGCGACGTTGGAAAGCTTTTGACAAAGTATTCCGACGGGGCCTTTGCCGGCGCCTGCGAGGCTTATCTTTCTAGCCAGGACAGGGATACCCGCGCCATCGGCCTTGACATGTACACGGCCGGAAAATTTTCTTCTTGCGATTCCAAAGTCCGCGCCATCGCCGACGACAAAAAAATGGGCACGCTCCAAAAACGCGCGATGAAGCTTTTGGGCATTGAGGAGACGGAAGACAAGCCAGAGAAAAAGGACTAGCGTCTGTTTTTTATAAAAAGGATGATTTGGAAAACGGCGCCAAAGGCGAGCGTCAAAAAAACATTTATTCCCACGATGTAAGAGCAAAGAAGCTTTGTTTCAAAATCTGGAGTAAAAAAGAGCTTTGTCGCAAAGCCCCAGTTAAAGTAATCCAAAAAGCAGCCCAAAAGCGCCAACGCAAGCGCTACAATAGTCTCTACGATAAAAAACTTTTTTTGCTGGCCTTTTACAAAGAAAAAGGCAGGAATCGCGGCCGGCGTTAAAGCGCAAAAAAGCATTTCCACTAAGGAAACGTTAGTCCTAAACATAATAAAATCGTCGCTTGATTTTATCGGAAGGTTCCACAAAACAAAAAATATTGCGTGAACGGCAACCACAGCGATCAGGGCGATTAAATAATTTTTTTTCATATTGCCTGCCTATTCAAAAAACGCGCGGAGCTTTGCGTAGACGGCGCCGGCTTCGCGCTTTTGCTCGTCGGATAGATGCGCGGCCGGATCGTCAACTAAAAATTCAAGGCTGGCCACGCTCTCCGCGAGGGCGGTTGAAAATCCCCTTGAAACCTTAAACCAGTACGAGCCTTTTTGGTCTGTGTAAAGGGCCACAAAACCCATCTCGCGGCTTTTTGCCTTTGCGGCGGCGGTTCGCATAATCCATTCAAGCCTTGGACAAAGAACGGCGGCCGCTCCTTCGTCGTTAAGGTTGACGTTTAGCTTTCGGTCAAAGTTTTTTTCGTCAATCGGAGCAAAGCCAAAAAGCTTGGCCGCCTTTACGATAGAGACAAGCTTTTCTCCGTCCATAAGCTTGTAGCCGCCGTCCATCAAGACGCGGCCGCGGAGGCCGGTCGAACGAGATTCAAGCGCTTGCATGTCAAAAGGCTCGACTGCGGATTGCAGTTCGCGCCAAGGAAGAAGGGCGACTTTTTTGCCTTTGACTTTTTGAGTGGCAAAGGAAGATTTGCCCAGCGTCCAAGCGGCCGCGTCTTTTTGGGCTTGCGAGCCGTTTTTGTCCGCGCCCGCGCCTCTTGGGCTTTGAACGCCGTCTTTGCCTTGCTTTCCGTCCCGGCCGTGCGCCTTTTGGTCTTTGAAAGCCTTTTGGTCGTCGCGGTCGCCCTTCTTTTTGCGGGCGGCGTCAAGGCGGGCCTCCAAGTCGGGGTCGATTTTGTTGATAAGCTTTTTGGTCAGCGGCGAGACGCTCATCGCGAACATTCGGCTTGTGCGGACAATCTCTCCGGCCACGATGTAAAGCGGGTCTGTCCTAAAAAGCGACGAGCCGGGATGGATTGAAATGTGGTCGGCGGTAAGCGTTCTAAAGTTTTCGCGGCCTTCGCGCACGGCGACAAACTGTATCATTCCCGCGGCCACGCAGCACAAGTAGTCGTCGTACAAGCCGCCGCCAGAAATCGGAATCTTTTGGTCGCTTACGATTTGGCTAAGCTGCTCGTAAATGTTTTGAATCTCGGCCATAACCTTGTAGTCAAGGTAGTTCTTTTGGCAAAAGCTTTCTTTTTCTTCTTCGGTTTGGAACTTTTCGTAAATGCGGTAAAGCTTTACGTAGCCCACAAAGTCGCCTTGAATGTCGTTAAAGCGGTGGTGCGCGGCGCGAGCCTCGATTTCCTCTCCGGGCGGAAGGACAAAAGGCGAGTGGGTTGACAAAAAGGCCGCCGCGATCAAGGCTTCTTGCAAAATGTCGGGGTAGCGCAAAATCGATTCCACGATGATTCGGCTTATTCGCGGCAAAAGCGGGAACCATACCATCATCTTTCCGATGTCGCTAAGGGTTCTGTCGGGATTGAGCGCCTTTAGCATGTACAAGGTTTCCATCGCGCCCTTGATTCCTTCCAGCGAAGGCTTTGAGATAAAGTCAAAGTTTTCAAAGTCCTTGATGCCAAGCTCGGCCATGCGAAGGACTACCTCGCTTAGGTCGGTGCGGAAAATTTCCTCTGTCGTGTATTCCTGGCGCGTCTCAAAGTCGCGCCTGGGATAAAGGCGGTAGCAGCTTCCGGGAGCGGTGCGGCCCGCGCGGCCCTTGCGCTGCTGGCAGCTGGCCTTTGAAATCGGAGTCTCGATAAGGCTTGAAGTGAAAGTGCGCGGGCTGTAAAAGTTCAGCTTTGCAAGGCCCGAGTCGATTACCGTAGTGATTCCGTCAATCGTAACGGAAGTCTCGGCGATGTTGGTGGAAACGACGACCTTGACTTTTCCCTTGGGCGCGGGAATGAAAATCCGTTCCTGCTCCTCTTTTGGAAGCCTGCCGTACAAGTGCTGGATAAAAAGGCGGCGGCCGTAGTAGCTGTGTTCCAAGCGCTTTACGCAATCGTGAATAGCCTTTTCGCCGGGAAGGAAAATCAAAATGCCGCCTTCCTCGCCGTTGTCCAAGACGCGCCCGATCGTGTCCTCGATCTTGGAAAGCAAGGCTTCCGTCGCCGCTTCGGTCAGCGTGCTTGCCGGAAGCATCGGCGGATCGTACAAAAGCGTTACCGGAAAGGTTTGCGTTTCTATCGTGACGATGGGGCAGCCGCCAAAGTAGCTTGAAAAAGCCTCAGCGTTCATTGTGGCCGAAGACACGACGACCTTTAAATCCTTTCGGACTTCCAAGCAGCGCTTTAAAAGGCCAAGGACAAAGTCGATGTTAAGGCTGCGCTCGTGCGCTTCGTCAACCATGATGACCGAATACTTTAGCATCATCGGGTCAAGCTTCATCTCTTGCAAGAGAATGCCGTCGGTCATTATTTTTATTTCGGTGCTAAGGTCGGTCTTGTCCTCAAAGCGCATTTTGTAGCCTACAAGGCCGGGGTATGTCGTTCCCAACTGCTTTGAAATGAATTCGCTTACGCTAAGGGCCGCGATTCTGCGCGGCTGGGTTACTGCGATCACGCCGTTTTGGGCGTAGCCGGCCTCGCGCAAGATGACCGGTATCTGCGTTGTCTTTCCGCTTCCGGTCGGACTTTGCACGACTATGACTTGGTGCTGTTCCAAGCAGTCCAAAATTTTTTGCTTTTGTTCGTAGACGGGAAGCTTTGTGTAATCTATTGCCATGTCCAAATGTCCTTAATTTTCTTAAGCGCGTCCAATCGCGCCTGGTAGTATTTTGAGTCTTTTTTTTGCCCGTTTTCCGCCAGCGTTTTTATGAAGTTTTCGTCAAGCCGTTTGATGACAGGACTCCGTTCCCCCTGCGGAGTGAATGCGGTAATAAAAGTTGACTTGTAGTTTAGCGCGAAAAAGCCTTTTTCATCAATAGCAAGCTCCAGCTCAAAAAGGCGGCCGTCGCCGGTGTAGTTCCAAATCTGGTCTGGCTCGTCGTAATTTAAAAGGCGGCGCTGGCCGCTTATCGTGTTGCCGTTTGCGTAGACGATCACTTTTCGGATTTTTTTGCTGGCTTTTTCGCCGACAAACTCAATCGGACGGATTACGTGCGGATGGTTTGAGACAAGAACGTCCGCGCCGGCGGCCAAAAGCTTGTGGTAAAAGTCCTGCACCTCCGGCAAAACCGTCAAAACGTATTCCTCTTCGCTTGTGTGGACGCTTACGATAAAAAGGTCGGGCTCGAGTTCCTCTTTTAGCGCGGCGATTTTTTTGACAAAAGCGGCGCGGCCTTTTTTTGTCGGAGGAACGTAGTTTATCTCGGTGTAGTTTGCCCAAGTGTTCAAAAGCTCGGTGACGGCGATAAAGACAATCTTTGACTCCTTCCAGTAAAATTGGCGGACGGAGTAGTCGTTGTTCTCTGTCAGGCCGCTAAAGTGGACGGGCCGCGCCGCTTTTTGGGCTTGCGACTGCTTTGCGTTTTGCGCCGGCGTCGCGGTCTTGCCGCCGTTTTCAATTCCTGCGGCCCAAAGCACGGTGGCCTTGATGCCTTGGCTTCCCTGGTCGTTGGAATGGTTGTTGGCGAGCGATATTAGGTTAAAGCCCGCGTCAAGGGCGGCGGCCGGGTAGGAGGGCTGCATGTTGAACGTCGGGTAGCTTTCAAAGGGCTTGGACTTGTCCACCGGCGCCTCAAGGTTTGCGAATGAGTAGTCGGCGTCTTGGACCATGTCGCGGACGTCGTCCCAAATCAGGCTGTAGTCTTTCATCGCAAAGTTTTGCGTGTGGGCCATTATGTCGCCGGCAAAAAGCAGGCGCAAGTTTTTGGAGCGGGACCTTTTGGCGCTTTGGCAGGAACAAAGCAGGGCTGCAAAAATCAAGGCTGCGGCGGCGAGAAGAAAACTTTGGGAGCGTCGTGCGGTCATGCGCCTATTATGCCATACTTTTGGAGCATAATCTATAGAGAAAACTTGAATTTTAGGCGAATTTGCGCTATAATGTAGGGTGGGGTGAAATATGGAAAAGAGAGTTTTTAAGTCAAATTTTCTAAAAGGAGCGGTTTGCGCGGCGCTGGCGGCCTTGCTTTGCGCGGCGCTTTTGACATGTTCCAACGCCGCTGGCGGCTCTGACGCTCCTTCCAGCCAGCAAAGCGTTTCCTCCTCCAACCGTAAGCCCGGCTATGTCACCCTTACAGGAACGGTAAGCGTCTCTGGCGCCGTTCCCCAAATCCTTGCAGACACCCCCGACGCTTCCGACAATTCCCAAAACGGGCTTTCCCGCTCGGCCTATCCCGGCATTAACGCAAGCGGAGCGGACGCGACGATGGAATACTTTGCCACGGCCACTTGCGGAAGCGACGTTGTCAACGGAACTTTTGGAAGCGGAAGAGAGGCAAAGAGATTCGGCATCGAGCTTGCCGCGTCAAAAACTTGGTCAGTCGTAGTAGGCGTTCGCTCAAAGACGGCCGACGCGGAAGGCAACAAAAAAATCTACTTGCAGTCCAAGCCTTGGTCGGTAACCCCGGACCCCGCCGACCCAACGATAAGCCACAACTTTGTTCCCGTTCCGATTGTCACAAGCGCAGGAAAGGGAACGATAGAACTTGCCGTAAATTACATTCACTCCGTATTTGATACTTCCGCAAGGTTTGTAAGCGGCCCCAGCGGCTATGACTCTTTGCCGATAATCTCAAGCACGGACGGCAACGATCAAATCTACAAGGTTCTTAACGTTCCCAGCGGAACTTACGAACTTTGCATTGACATTATGGAAATCCAAGGCGGAAATAAATTTCTTGTCTATTCATCGATTCAGACTGTAAGCGTGGCTGACGGCATGACGACAAACGCTTGGGTAAGCGACGGAAGCGGCATCATCGATTCAAACGGAACGTTCAAGTTTAACGACTCAAACGCGACCGCCTTAAAACAAAGTTATTTGTCCTCAAACATTTATGTCGGAAAATATTCTGACGAAAGCAACAGCCAAATCGCCGACGCAAGCGACACAAACAGCGGCAACTGGATGGCTCCTCTTGCGTCAATCAACCAGGCCGTAAACAGAATAAATAGCGCCGGAAAATCAAACATCGACTATGTCGTTCATTTGAACGGAAAAATTCAAAGCGACGACTTGAACAATACGACCGCGATTACCGCGTCCACCGTCACGGCGACCCATGCAAAGTCAATTACAATTGTGGGAACGACAGGGCCAAGCAAAGACATCCTTGAGGCTACAAAACAAGGAACTCCGGCCCTTATGGTTACGACACGCGTTCCAATAATAATAAAGAACATAAAGCTGGACGGCTATTCCGGCTCAGGATCAAGCGCGGCTCTTGACGCCAGCGGCGGAGCGAAGGTAACTATTGAAAGCGGCGTTGAAATCGCTGACGCAGACCTTGGCGTAAGGGTTGCTGACACAGGCAGCGACGGAACGACAGTCACGATGAAGGGCGGAACGATAAGCGGCAACGTCACCGCGGTCGATTTGCAAGGCGGCGACTTTATCTTGCAGGGCGGCTCGATTCCGTACGACACTTCCATAAGTTCCACAAAGAAAAACGACGTAAAGCTTGCAAGCGGAAAAGTCATTAAGGTGCAGGGCGACTTGACCGCTGTAACCGGCGATAAAATCGGCGTCACTCCTAGCGAACGAAAGCGCGGCGTAAAGGTTGTTGACACAAGCGCGGCCACCGCAAATGCCGCGACCGTGGAAGGCAAATTTTTAATTGCCGACCCGACGATTACTTCGACCAATCCGCTTGGCGACGAATGGAAAGTTGTGGCCGTGGCCACCTCCACCGAACACGCGCTAAAAACCAACGCTCCGATTTACGTGGGCCAGGACCCCGACCGCAATGCCGGCAACGACGACAATCCTGGCACAAAGAGCTTGCCTTATTTCTCAATTAGCAGGGCCTGCCAGGACATGGACGACGCGAACATGCCTTACACAATCAATGTAAGGGGAAAATTGCCGGCGCAAACAATTCCAGACACGCTTTCTAAAGCCTCCAATGGCATTTACAAGGCCAAGAGCGTTTTGATAAAGGGCGTGAATCCGATTCCGACAAGCGGAGAGAACCCTGGCGTTCCGCAAGACCAAATACAAGTCGGTTTAGGCGGAACGACAGTGACCTCAGCTTTGACTGTCGCTTCCGCAGTTCCGATAACGATTCAAAACCTTAAGATTACAGGCGGCGAAGACACAAACGGCGGCGGATTAAAACTTAACGACGGAACGGAAGTCCACTTGGAAAGCGGAGTCCTAATCACAGACAATACGGCCAAAAACCATGGCGGCGGCGTATATTGCGCGGGCGGAAAGCTTTACATAAACGAAGGCGCCAAAATCTGCGGAAACCACGTGTCTCCATCCAGCGGCAACTATGGCGGCATTGGCCTTTACGCCAACAGTTCCGCCGAAATCACTATGACCGGCGGAGAGATTTCTTCCAACAAAAACACAAGCGACTTGGATGTCAAGGGCGGCGGAGTAAAGTTGGAAGGTGGCGCGACATTTAGAATGTCGGCGGGCGAGGTAAAGGACAACCAGACTCGCATGCACGGCGCGAACTTTTACGTCAACGGCGGCAAAGTTTATTTGAGCGGAACGGGAAAAATCACAGGCGGATACATTGAGGCGACGTCAAATAACGACGCGATTGGCGCTGCGATGTGGCTGCAAGCCTCTAACGCTGTCTTTGAGATGAGCGGCGGAGAAATCTCAGGCAATAAGGTCAAGGGAAAAACCAACTATACCGCTTGCGCCGGTATTTACGTCACCTCTGGCGCGACCTTTACGATGTCCGGCGGAAAGATTGCAAGCAACGAAATCTTGAACGGAAATAAATTGGGCGGCGCCGTCAGGCTTAATTCCGACTGTACCTTTAACATAAGCGGAAGCGCCAGCATCCCCTACGGCGGAGCGGTCGGAAACAACGACGTTTACCTTGCGCAATCCACAAGCGGCACTCCTGCCGTCACGACATACGCAAAAATCAACATCGCAAACGATATTACAACGACAGGAACTGTGGCCACAATCACGCCGCAAAAATACAAGCGCGGCATGCCAATTCTTAGCGGAACCAACACCCGCCTTACTTCGTACAAGGCAAAATTCCCCCTTAGCGAAAACGACGGCGACTGGACCAAAAACATCGCCTCAAGCCAGCTTACGATTAACGCGGACGTTTATGTCGCGGGAACTTCAACAACAACCGTGTCTGGCGTGACTTACGGAAAAGGCCTTACAGTGGCGGACGGCGGCCTTGGCACAAAGAGCAAGCCCTTTAAGCTTATTTCCGAAGCGGTCGGCGTCTTTGAAGACGCAACGCCAGAAGCGATAGTCACAGTAGTAGGAACTGCAAGCGACGTGGCGCAAGAAATTCCTTCTAGTTTTACGACATCTCAGGCCGTAAAACTTACTCTTAAGGGTCTTTCTAGCTCGTCAGTCGGAACGATAAAGCGCTACACAACGGCTCCTTCTTCGGCGGCGTCTGATGGCAGCGCGCTTACAATTAATTCAACCGTTCCTGTAACGATCCAGAATATTTCAATTACAGGCGGCTATAAAAGCGGCAATGGTGGCGGAATTAATCTGACTGCTGGAACGTTAAAGCTTGGCAACGGAGCTGAGATTTATGGAAACCGCGCGTCTCAATACGGAGGCGGCATAGCGGTTGCGTCAGGCGCGAAGCTTTTTATGTACGGTTCCTCGCTTGTCGGCGATTTAATTTCGGCCACAGCTACAAGCGACACATTAACTACATCAGGAACTACTGGCTGCTCCAACACTGCAAAAGCCGGCGGAGGCATATATAGCAATGGCGCGGTCTACATAGGCTACGATGGACTTACAGGCACCACTCCCAATAAACACGACATGGACGCTGGCTACGGCGTCTGCAGGAATTACGCGTCGGGTTCTACCGATAGTGGAGGCGGAATTCAAAACAAGGCTGGTTCCGTTTTGATTGCAAGCGGTTCTGTCTCTTATAACCAGAGTGTAAATTGCGGCGGCGGAATTTTCGGCGTGGGCAGCGTTACGATAGATGAGCCTGTCACAGGAACAAAAAAGCTTGTGATGTACGGCAACAAGGCAAAAATAGGCGGCGCGATAGGCCTTTATACAGGTTGCAATCTTACAATGTCTGGCGGCCAGATTGGCGGCAATACGAGCGCAACGCAGAATACGGCCACGGAAAAAGGCGGCGCTGTTTACCAGGGCGCGACATTTAAAGTAAGCGGATCGGCCCTTATATATCCCTCAACGACTGCAAACACAAACGACGTGTACCTTCCTACAGGAACTTATGTTACTGCAGGTTCAATAGGCGCAAGTGGTAACACATCGTCAAGCAGAATGCCGCTTACGCCGCAAGAGCCCAAGCGCGGCACCCAGATTGTCCTTGCAGACGGCGTAACGGTTAATTCAACGCTTTGGGGCAAATTTTCTCTTACTAGCGACGACACCGGTTGGAACAGAGAAGCAAAAACAGTCGGTACCGGCTCGAGCGCAAAGAATTATGTGGCGCTAAATTCTCCGGTTTATGTTGTCGGAACGTCCGCCTCCAGCTCTACAAAGCCAGACACTACATGGGGTTATGGAACTGCGGACGGCAACGGCACCAAGACAAGCCCATATAGTTCGATAGCAGACGCGCTTGGTTGCCCGGAATTGAGCATAGCCACCGACCCAAACACAATAACTGTGGCGGGAACATTAAAAGGCATTCAGTCTATAAGCGGAACTGTTCCAGCATCGCTTGCGCTTAAAGGCTACAACACCTCTGCCACGATTGACGGAAACAGCGGCGGCAGCGCTTTGACAGTAAACGCAAGCGGAAAGACAATTACTATAACCAGTCTTAAGATTACCGGTGGAAGCGGAACGGCCGAAACTGTGTCTGGCGCAACGCAAAATAATGGCGGCGGTATTTATCTCAAAGCTGGAACTGTAAATCTTGGCGACAACGCTGTGATAACAGGAAACAATGTTTCGACTAACGGTGGCGGTGTGTATGTCGCCGCAAGCGGAGCGACGCTCTTTATGTACGGCAAGGCTTTGATTGGCGATAGCGCGACTTCTACAACTCTTGCTTCAAGTTCTGGAACGTCATATTACGCAAACAAGGCTGCGTCTGGCGCCGGCATTTACAATAACGGCGGCGCAGTTTACATAGGCTGCAATTCAAGCGGTACAGCAGCTTCTGGCTACGCTCTTGTTAATAATGCTACTAACGGATACTACGGCGTGCGCAGAAATCTCTGTACAACTAGCGGCGCTGGAATTTACCACGCAAGCGGAACGCTAAAAATTGCAAGCGGAGACATTTCTTACAACTTTGCCAACACTACCGGAACGACAAGCGGCGGTGCGGCTTACTTCAATGCAAACGCGGCTATAAGCGGCGGCACTTTTACAGGAAACAAAGCCGCCAATGGAGGCGCTTTTTATATCAAGTCTAGTAAGGAACTTACTATTAATGGCGCCGCTACAATTACAAAAAATGTAGCCGTTTTGACAGGCGGCGCGGTTTGTAATGATGGAACGTTTACAATGAGCGCCGGAACAATCGGTGCGTCAGGTGCCCTTAACACTGCCGGTAATCAGGGCGGTGCGATATACCAGAATGGTACGTTCAACATGAGCGGATCTGCTGTTGTTTACGCTGTTACCTCAAACGGTGTTAGCGAGAAGAATAACGACGTTCAATTGACCTCAACTGATAAATACATAACTGTAAATGGCAGCCTTAGCGCCAGCAGTGTTTCCGGTTACTCCATGATTGCAGCAGTAACTCCATCTACATGGAAACGCGGAAATCAGGTAATTGCCCCAGACGGCACAAATGTCTCAAGCATTAACTCTACCACTGCGGGTCGCTTTGCCGTTAGCGACAGCGAGTGGAACGTTACCAATCATAGTAATGTCGGAAAACTCGATGCTCTGCTTTGGGTTGCAGGAACTGGTAAAGCTGACGGCGTTGGTACTGCAAGCGATTCCAACCGCGGAACAAAGAGTAAACCTTATGCTTCCATTAAAAAAGCCGCGGAGCAGTGCTGGGCTACTGACAAAGTTTTTACAATCAATATCACCGGAATGATATCTGGTGCTACACAGGAAATTCCAGCCGCTACAACTACAACAACGCTTGCAAGCAAAATTACGCTGACCGGAATAACAGGAAACACAAAGGACGGTATTGACCGTGGACTTGCGTCTAGTTCTGCTGTTTCGGGTGGAAGCGCGCTTATAATTAATTACTGCGGTTATGTTGATATTACAAATCTCAAGATTATGGGCGGCAACACGACGGGTAACGGCGGTGGTATTCAAATCAATGGACCTTCAACTTTTAGTACTACAGCGTGTCCTAGGGTTAATCTAAAATCTGGAGTTCTTGTGCAGAAAAATCAAGCCGCGTATGGCGGCGGAATTTATTCAACAAAGTCAATTCTTTGTCTTTCCAGCTCAGCCACTGTTGGAAATGACGGGGCTTCAGACCGTTCTGCTGCAGGTACGGCAATTTCAAATAACATCAATATAGCGACAACGTCAGGAGGAGGAATATACAGTAATAACAGTTATCTGTATCTTGGCGGAGCGTGGGTTAACAGTGCGATAAACACAAGTGGATACAGTCTTACAAAAGGTGTGTACGCAAATGTTTGTACACTCTCCGAAGGAACTGATGCCGTAAAAAATAAAGCTGTCGGCGGTATATATAGTTATGGTCTTTTCTTTATGATGTCTGGAAATGTTAGCTATAACTACGGCATTAATACAGGCGGTGTTTATTCCAACAGCGGTTCTTCTACCGTATTCGGAATGCAGGGCGGAACAATACATAAGAATGCCGGCTATGGAGTTTACAATGCTTCTGGAGGACACTTCTGCATGTCTGGAGATGCCTGCATAGGCGATAAAGACACGAATAGTGTCGCAACTTCTGCCACAGATTGTTCAAACAGCAAAAGCGGATTGGTTAATGCAGGAACTGCATGGCTTGGTTATTCTTATAGTAATGCATCTTCAAAATCTAAACTTAGCGGCGGCATTTACAGAAACTACCTCAATGCCTCGAATGATGGCGGTGCTGGAATAAAAAATACTGGTACTTTGTATTTTGACAGCGGCACAATTGCGTATAATTATTTCTACACTTCTCAATCAGCAGGAGCTGGTGGTGGAGGAATTTTCTCTTCATCAACTGTTTATATGACAGGAACTTCCGGTCAATATGCCTGCATAACTAACAACAAGTCTTCAGAAGCAGGCGGCGGTCTATGCTTAAACGGAACGAGCGCCAAATTGCTTATGTCGGGCTATGCCATTATTGGAAAGACTGGAGATGCACCTCCTTCCGCTACGACTACAGACGGTGTCAATACTGCCAAAACAGGAGGAGGCATTGCCGCCTTTAATGGAGCGACTGTTTGTCTTGGATACAGCGCCTTTACAAGCGCGGATTCAAATACAACTTCATCTTTAGATAATGGTGGTGTTTATTTCAATTACGCAACAATAAACGGTGGTGGAATTTATTGTCAAGGTTCTAGCGGAAAAACAATAAATGTTTATATAGCGTCAGGAAAGATTAACGCAAACAAGGCCTACTATTCCAATGGCGGAACCACATATGGCCACGGCGGTGGAGTATGGGCAAACATGTATGCAGACATATATATGGGCGGCGGCCAGATTTCCAAGAACAGCGCAATGGTTAATGGTGGCGGTGTTTATGCGGCAGGCACTTTGTATATGTACGGAACCGCTCTTATTGGTGATACAGGAACAACAGTTGCAACAAGCAGTTCCTATGGAAATGTTGCAAAAACAGGCGGTGGTGTTTATATAACAAGTGAAAATGGCAGACTTTGTATGGGAGTCAAAAAAGAAGATGGAACTGGTCTGATGTATGAAACATTGGATTCAAGTTATGGAATCAGACATAATTATGCAAACGGTACTATGACAAAATCAACTGCTCAGGAAGAAATTTATAATCAGGATTATCCTTTTGGTTTTGGAGGTGGCGTTTACCATCAGGGTTCTTTGTTTTTTGTGGCTAGTGGTACAATCGGCTATAATCTTGCCCCGAATGGCGGTGGAGTGGCCTTAAAAGAAATGCATGCGGATGGTGGCTATGTTACAGGATTGGATTCTTCCTCTGCGCAAATTATAGGTAATAATGCAACAAATAATGGAGGTGGTTTATATACATGCCGTAAAGCTTTTAGAAGTTATGGAAAAATTGATTCCAATAATGCAACAAATAATGGCGGTGGAATTTATAACTATAATGGAGAAATAACAATAGATAGTTCATGGGCAACCGTTAATAGTAACAATGCTATGTATGGTGGTGGCATTTATTCTGCGGACGGTTCTAGCGACGCGTCTTCTGGAAGTGTATATTTAAAAAATGGGACAATCTCAAGTAATACAGCAAAACTATCTGGTGGTGGAGTTTATTGCGAAAACTATAACGATTATTTTGCAATGACTGGCGGAACTATGAGCGGCAACAAAGCAACAAGCGGTAACGGTGGCGCTGTTTGTGGCGGTCTTGTTATGGGTGGAAGCGCTTCTATACCTTCTTCAACTGGAAAAAAGAAAGACAATGACGTATATAAAGCCAGTGATGTGGTTGTAGAAATCAGGGAATCAAATTTAACAACGACTTCTAAGATATATCTTACAATGCCAAGTACGTGGGATGGGGAGTCCCGTGTAATCTCCTGTGTTAGTCCTGCTACGATAAACTCAAACAAAACAAAATTTAAGTTTACGTTAGATGGTCCGCACGCATCTTATAACACAGGATCAGGTTCTACTATCAGTGTTAATTCTGATGGACAATTACGCTAGGTGCGGGTAAGTAATCAATGGCGGTCTTCCAATTCGGGAGACCGCTTTGTTTTTGGGCGTATATAATGCTTCAGGCAACACATTTTCGATAAAAACCCGTCGCCTACTACAACTACTTTCAACGGAAGAGTAAATATTACGCTTTCAAGCAACGCTAACTTATCTTATGAGGTTGTTGGTGAGCATTATACGGCTCCACAACCTAAACTGCCTGCAAATACATTTGTTTTGACTGATGGGTCGCAATATTATTCTTCCAAGAAAATTGACGACTACGGACTGCTTGTGAATAAATAATGGTTGGTTAATGGTAGGATTTATTTGCAAGATCAAGAAGGGGCGGCCAACAAGTCGCCCCGTTTTTTTTGCGTGGGATTAGTTTGCGGGGGCGGGCTGCAAACGGCTTTGTATTTCGCTTTTGTCAACTCCATATTCGCGGGCAACATCGTCAATCGGAATGTGGATTTTTTCTACGGCGATGACTGCGTCTTCCACGGCTTTTGCCTGCGCGCCTTCGGCGATGCCTTGTTCGCGGCCTTCGATAATGCCGTCCTGCCGCCAGTTTTGGATTGCGATTTCTTCATTGAACTCTGTCAAACACATGCCCAATATGTTCTCCTTTTGTTCGCGGACAAAGCCGTCAAGCAAGTCTTGCTCGCAAGCCCAGTCCACGGCCTAAAGTTGTTCAACTTCCTCAACGTTAAGGCCGATGCACTTGGCTATTATGTTAATGTCAACGCCTGCAGCCTTGAGATTTCGCGCGTCTTCCACTGCTTTTTGCCGCGAGCCTTCCTCGATGCCTTCCTCGCGGCCCTCGGCACGTCCCTTGGCCCGCATGCAGGCCATCTCTCTGTCCCATTCCATAAACTGCTGCCTCCATTGCGTGTTGCGCTTGGCGTTCTCGACAAGACCTCCGACGCGCCGGGTAAAGTCGTCGCTGCTTGAGTTCTGCGTGACCATGCGCAAAAAGGCCTTTTGCCTTGCGTCCAACAGTTTATCATAGTTTTTGCAAATGTAAAAGACTTTTTGCGTCCTGTCGTTCAATTTTGTTTCTTTGTCTTCCACGCACAAATTTTCAAAAGTGTACTTGGCCAGGCCTTTTTTGAATACGTCGTCAATGCAGATAAAAATGATGTAGGTTGTCTTTAGCTCTTTGTACTGCTGGCCGGACTTTAAAAGGTCCACGTCCATCACGCCTTGGTAGTAGCGGGCTCGTTCCGGTAGTTCGCTTGTGTCCGTGGTTTGGACCTCGATGTTGTAGGCCTTTAGCCCGTCCGCGTCCCTTGCGTAGACGTCCATGCGGATTCCCTTGCTGGCAAAGTCGATGTCCACGACTTCCTCCTGCGACATTTCAATCCGCTCGATTTTAAACTCAAGCAGGATTTCCAGCAGTTCTTTGCAAACGTCGGGATTATTCCTCATTACTTTGTAAAAGATGAAGTTGTTGGCGATTGTCGCCCGCTCCCACTTTTCCTGAGGCGTGAGCGCCATTTGATTTTCGTTCATGGTATGACT
>JAEEVR010000044.1 GCA_016290995.1 Treponema sp.
TCTGTCAGGGTCGGCGTTTTCCAATTCATTTTTTGATGGAAAGATTCATTCCATCAACATTGTCACCAAAACCAAGGCTTTTGTAAAGAGGGCGGCCCATTTGAGTCGCGTCCAAACTGATTTCCGTAACGCCGCGGCTCTTGGCCTCGTCAATCAAAAACTGGACCATCAACTTTCCGACGCCGCGCCTGCGAAAGGCTTCTCTTGTGTAGACGTTCATAAGGTGGGCGCGCTTTCCTGTGGGGTGGTCAAAGGTCGGCATTACAGTAATGTAGCTGAGCGTCGCGCAGCCAGCAATCTGGTCTCCATCCATCGCAAAGACAGTCGTCTGGTCTCCGTTCAAAAAATATTCGCGGCTGCATTCAAGCAGCTGGTCGCTAAAGCTATCGCCGTCTTTTAGGTTGTTCACAACACGCAGCATTTCGAGGCGGATTTGCATCAGCGTTTCAATGTCGTTCGCGCCTGTCTTTTTGATTGTCATTTGTTTTCCTCATACTCTTCTTTCAATATAGAGAACACCATTCTTCCTTCATAGTGATCCTTGCGCCAGAAAAAATCTCGGAATGTTCCTTCATAAGTCAGGCCGCATTTTTCGATGACTTTCTGCGACGCAGTGTTTTCTGTGCGGCAGTCAATTTCAATCCTATGCAGGTTGATTTTATCAAAGCCAAAGGCTATGACCGCTTTTGTCATCTCGGTGGCGTATCCTTTTCCTTGGAAAGCCGGGCCGACAACATATTCAATCTCGCCGTGCTGATTGTTAGTGTCCATCGAAAAATAAGCGATTTGTCCGATGCATTCGCCCGACTCTTTTTCTATAACCGCCCACCGGTAATAATCGTCCTTTGAATAAGAAACGATATACTTTGTGTCAAATAAATTCCGCACCGCTTCTGGATTTGGGTAGAACAGCTCTCCGTAATCATATTGCGTCTTTTCATCGGAAATCCAATTCCGGAGCATTGAATCAATGTCCGTGTATTCAAAGCGGCGGAGAATCAATCGCTCTGTCTCAATTGTTTGCGTTCCAAGATGTGTAAGCATAGAATTCTCCTATTCTTTATACTCTTTTTGTATGTGAAAAACATCTTCTTTGCAAAGGAATTTTTCTCCGTCAAATTCCATCTTTAGAATCCAGGGCATAAAATCTATGATTTTCATAAAGCTTTCGCCGTTAAAACTTTTGTCATAGTAGTTTATTATGGAAGAAAGCGCCGTTCCGTGAGTTCCGATGACAATGTTTTTGTCCTGGTATTTTTTTAGAATCTCCTTCAAGGCTTCTATGTTTCTTTTCTGCACGGCTCCAATGGATTCTCCGTCATCTTCCGCAAAGGATAAGTCGGTCCAACGCTTCTTGAACATTTCATGGTTGTTGCTGTCTTTTCCTGCCTTGCGTTCACGAAGGCGTTCGTCTGTCTGGATTGCCATGCCGTAAGAGTCTGCGGATTTTTTTATTGAATCATGGCTTCTCTTGTAAGGGCTTGAAATAAAAACGTCAATCTTCTTGTCCTTTAGAATTTCAGCCACCTTATTTGAATCCTCAAGACCTTCTTCTGTCAGGGGTCTGTTCCTGTCATCCTGTATTTTTCCGTCGGGCTTGCAATGTCTTACAAAATAAATTGTTGTCATAAATTTATTTTACTGACTTTCCTATTCAATAACAAGTTTGCCAAGTCTCCAATGGTCTGAATTACCCCATCCGGTGCCTTTGCTTTGCCAAATCCATAAGCTGCCCAGACAAATGGGATGCCCGCATATCTTGCCGCACTTTCATCCCCGGCAGTGTCGCCTACATAAACAGCATTGTCAATACCGTTCCGCTTCATTAGCAGTTTTATATTACTGCCTTTGTCCATACCTGTCCTGCCAGACATTTCTATGTCTTTAAAATGATGCCCCATCTTATGCGCATGCAAAAAGGCGGGAACGTATCCATCCTGACAATTGCTTACAATGTATAAATTATAGTCCTTTTCAAGTGCCGAAAGAGTCTCCTCAACGCCATCGAAAACATTCGCTCCATGTTCTGACAGATATTTAACTTCTTCGTCTCCAAAATCATTGACTATGCTCATACGCTCTTCTTCCGTCATGTTCGGGAACAAGGCCGCGCCAATCTCCGGCATGGTTTTTCCCATAAGACTGGAAGAAATTTCCTGTGTCATTCGCATACTCGTTTTTTTATGCTTGTCAAAAACGCGGTTCCAAATATCCACGGAACATCCTGTTGCATCCCAAAGAGTCCCGTCAAGGTCAAATATAATGGCTTTTTTCATGTTCTTTCCTTTAATTTAGCCAGGCAGTTACCAAGTCTTCAAAAATTTTAGGCTGTTCAATCTGAATGTTGTGCCCCGCATTGTTGACCGCGCAGTAAGTTGAATTGGTGTAAATTTTCATAAGGTCAAACTGATCTTTGTAACCCACTACAGAATCCTGTTTGCCCGCAATTATTAGGCAGGGAAGTTCACATGGGGAATTCATTTTGTCTGGATCAAATGAAAATTTTCCTTCAAGCCTATGATTCAAAAAGTCCCAGTCGGCGCTTGCAAGAGCTGGCATAAGGAATTTTTTGTATCGCTCCCACACTTCTCGGGTAAGCATTACGTTCATCATGGTAAAGCTATCGTATTCACTTTTTGTTAGCGATGACAAAAGCTCTTCGTCTTTTTCTACTATTACCAAAGGTTCAACTCTGCCTTTCTTTACTCCGGGAATAACGCAGGGAACCAAAAGAATTATTTTTAAAAGCAAGTCCTGATGCTTGTTTACAAATCCACGCACAAGGAGTCCGCCGTAAGACTGACCAACGATTATGAATTTTTCTTTGATGACATTGACTGCAAAGTCATAAAGCAAGGCAAGTATGTCGTCGGAATTTTTTACGTCTCCGCGCTCTGATTGTCCCATTCCTGGTAGATCGATGTAATACCTTTTGTAGCCGCAAAGCTTTTCAAATATGGGTTCAAAGGCAGCTTTCATTGTGACTTTGCTTATTCCCCATCCGTGGATTATAAGAACAGGAATTCCTTGGCCGATTGTTTCGTAATCAATGATTCCGTGCTTCATTTGCTTTCTCCTATCCACTGGCACATTCCGCAACCGAAGGTTTCGTTTGGACGCGAAATGAATCCGAACTTTTTGTAAAAGTCTTCTTTTCCTTTTGCGGCCATAAGGTTGACCATGATTTTGTATCCGGGCTTTAGCTGGCTTTTAATAAACTCCATTGCGTTGTTCATCAGTTCCCGTCCAAGTCCCTTACCCTGAAATTCCGGACGGACGATTACATCCGCAATAAAAGCAACATACAGGTGATCCCATAACACGCGGCAGAATGCGATAGTCTTTCCGTCTTTTCTAAAACAGCATAAATGGCTTGTGTGCTTTAGACCATCGGCTGCCTGTTCGTTGGACAATGCCTGCCAGCCAACGATTTTTCTCATTTCGTTGTATTCTTCTGCGCTAATCTGGTTTGTGATTTCGTAGTCCATGGTTTTAATCTCCTGTGCTAAAAGCTTTTGCCGCGTTTTCTGCGGTTTGCTTTCTCTTGTCCAGTGTCTTTTGGAACATTGCATCTGCTGTTGAGGGGAACTGCTCGGAGATAATTTTTGACCCTTCTTCCGTTATGCCACCTTTTGTTGCAACCCTTGCCACAACTTCTTCAAAGGAAAGGCCTTTTTGAATCATCAAATCTCCTGTTGCGCTTACCGTGTTCAAAACCATTTTTATAATCTGTTCATCCGGCAAAGACGTGTGCTTCTTTGCTGACTTGCAAACAACGTCGAACATTGATGCTATAAAACCAGGCATGCAGCTGACAAGTTCCGAACCCATTCCAATTTCATTCTCTGGGAGAACAATTACGTTTCCCATGCAGGAAAGAATTTCTTCCAGGCTTATTTTGTCTTCGGTACGAACAAAGTTGTTGTAGGAAACCAAGGTTTGCGAGCGGTTTATCTCCGCCGTGACGCTGGGAATAACTTTCGCTATTTTGCGCGTCGCGATTTTTTCAAGCATTTCAAAGGTGACGCTTCCGTTCAGAGAAACAAGAAGCGCGTCTTTTTTAAGCGAGCCGTTGATTTCCACCACAACTTTCTTTAGGTCGCAGGGGCGGACGCATACAAAAAGAATGTCGGCGTTTTTGGCTGCTTCGGAATTTGTGTCGCAAACAGTCGCAAGGCTTGCGATTTCGTTCAAGCGCTCTTTTGTTCTGTTGGAAACGAACAAAGAATTTTTATCCGTCCGGCTTGATTCCAAAAATTTTTGCGCGAGCATCTTTCCCATGCTGCCGTAGCCGATAATTCCGACGTTCATTTTGTATTCTCTCCTAAAACTTCAACCGCATGTCGCGGTAGCGGTTTTCCTTTTCTTTAAAGCCTAATTTATCGTAAATGCCAAAGCCTGCGTCAGTCGCGCTAAGGTCAATTCGGCTAAGGCCTTTTTCTTTGGCAAACGCGATTAAATTTTTCATCAAGGTTGAAGCCAAGCCTTTGCCCCGGTATTCGCTTTGAGTAAAAACATTCAGAACCTCGCCGTAAAATCCGCTCAAGACATTTGGATTTGCGGGCATTTCGATTGTCAAAAGCAAGGCGACCGAAACAATTTTATCGCCGTCGCGAGCGACAAAGGCAAAAAGTTCTTTTCCAAGCTTTCGCTCAAAATAATCAGGAAGCTGCTTTTCCATGCAAGATTTATCGCGCTCCGAAACTGAGCCAAAGTCGTCTTGCATATAGGCATGGCGCAAGCGAATAAGTTGCGGTATGTCGTCTTTTGTCGCCAGTCCAAACGTTATGTTCATTTTTTCTCCTTGTAAGCGTAGCCAAAGTTGATCGGGGGAGCAGTTACGGAAACGTAAATGAATTCTCCGTCGCCGTCGTTCAAAAGACCGTGAACGTCTTTGTCTGCGAACCGTGCCACGTCTCCCGCCTTGAATTCCTTTTCCTTGTCGTCGGCAAGAAGAAGCTTACCGCTGCCCTTGACGGCGTACCAAATCTGCTCGGACGCGTCGTGAGTGTGGCGGGGCTGGCTGGCTCCGGAAACAAGATGAACTTCCGTAATAGTAACGCGTTTGCTCGTTGAATTTTCCGGGTTCAAAAGCTGTCGTGAGACTACGCCCGGATTTGACAGTTCTTTGATGTCGCTTGCATTTATGAATTCCATGTTTTCCTCCTGCCTTTAATTGATTATATCATACTAATTATTTATATGTAAGAAAATTATTAAATTTTTATTTTTTAATAACAATATTGCATACTAAAAGTAAAATTGTTATAATATTCGCATGGACCAGCAATATAAGAACGTAAAACGCGGCGTCATCATAAAGCGCAAGGACGGCTCGGAAGTCGTCCGATACAACGACCCGTCGTTTCCGTCATACATCTTTGACGGCTACATCGTAAAAGGCTGCGATTGGGAACGCGTTCCCCATTACCACGAAGACGTGGAAATCGTTTCCGTAAAGGGCGGCGAGATGGCCTACATGGTTGAAGGAACGCTTGTCAAGCTAAAAAAAGGCGACACGCTTTTTGTAAATTCCGGCTGCATCCATTATTCGCTTTCCACAACCAACGAAGTCACGCGCTACATAATCGCGATTCTTCATCCAAAAATCATTTGCTCAAGTTTTGCGGTGGAACAAAAGGCAGTGCGCCCGATTGTCTCGGACAAAACCGTTCCCTTCGTTCATTTTAAGAGGGAAGATTTTGACGCGCCTTCAATCTTTCAGCTTATGATAGAGATGGAAGACAACTGCAAAGGAAATGAATTTTTAATCACAAAATATTTTTTTGAACTTTGGGACATCATCATGCGCCGCTTTACGGAAGCGTACCGCGTTCACGTCCACAACATGGAAGAAAGTTCCGGCCACAACTCAAGGCTAAAGGAGATGATGCTTTTTATCGACGAGCGTTACCGCGACCGAATTTCTTTGAACGACATCGCGCGCGCCGGCGGGGTAAGCCAAAGCCTTTGCAACCAAATCTTCAACAAGCTTACCGAAAAATCTCCGATAGAATATTTGGCGCAATACCGCTGCCGCAAAGTGGCCGACCTGCTTGCCTCAAGCGAAATGTCAATGACCGAAATCGCCGACGCCACCGGCTTTTCCGGCGCCAGCTACATGGCCGAAACTTTTAAGAAATATTTCAACCAATCGCCAAGAGACTACAAAAAAAACCAACGGAGGTAATGAATATGATTCAGATTTTTGGAACCAACAAGTCATTTGACTGCAAGGCGGCCCAGCGCTTTTTTAAGGAACGCCGCCTGCCCTTTCAATTCGTCGATTTAAAGGAAAAAGAAATGAGCCAGGGTGAATTTGAAAGCGTGGTCGCGGCCCTTTCAAAATCCCTAGGAAGCCGTTCCGCCGCCATCGAAGCTCTAATCGACCCAAAAAGCAAAGACTACTCCAGCGTGGCCTACCTTGACGACAGCGACAAAGAATCAAAGCTCTTTGAAAACCAAGCCAAGCTCCTAGTCCAACCCGTCTGCCGCAACGGCAAAACAGAAGCCACCGTCGGCATGGCGCAAAAGGTATGGGAGGGGTGGAGGTAAGGGGGGAGTCTGCCTTCCCCCTCACACATTCCCCGCAAAAACAAACTCCAACCGCTCCTTGGCAACGTCAACCAGGCGCCTTATCTTGCTTACGGGCGTGGGGTCGCAGTCCGCAAATTTAAAGCGCGGAAAAAATCTTGTGATGTGGAGCGGAATCTTTTTGCCAAACTCTTTTTCCAAGCCGGCGACCCAGGCGGAAATGGAGCGCATTTCTTCTTCGCTGTCGTTCTTTCCGGGGATTATTAGAGTCGTCAGCTCCACATGGCATGAATCAAGAGCGCCGCGGATAAAGTCTTTTGTCATTTGCAAGTCGCCGCCGACAAAGTCCTTGTAAAAATTTTCGGAAAAGGATTTTAGGTCGATGTTCATCGCGTCGATGTATGGCTTTATCTCTTGCAAAACTTTTAGGCTTCCTGTTCCGTTTGTGACCAAAACGTTTTTCATTCCGGCTTCCTTGCAAAGCTTTGCGGCGTCGCGGACAAACTCCCAGCCAACCAGCGGCTCGTTGTAAGTAAAGGCAAGTCCTATGTTGCCGCGGCCCTGCAAGTCATGCGCGCTTTTTACAATTTCCTCGGGAGCGTATGTTCGCGCCGCCTTCCTGTAATCAAAGGCTTCTTGCGACCAAGAGATGCCGCTGTTTTGGCAAAAGGGGCAGTGCAAGTTGCAGCCGTACGAGCCGACTGACAAAACCATCTTTCCCGGCATGAACATTTTGAGCGGCTTTTTTTCTATCGGGTCAAGCGCGAGCGCGGTAAGCTTTCCGTAATTGTCGGCGACAATCTTTCCGCCGCGGCAAGCCCTGGCTCCGCAAAATCCTGTCGCGCCTTCCTCAATTTTGCAGCGCCTAAAGCACACATCGCATTGCGGCATAGTTTCCTCCGACAGCGCTAGTAATGGCGGACAACCTCAAAGCGAAAGAGCTCGACTTTTTCGCCGGGAGCGATGCCGCCCTTTCGCCTTGCGATCGACACTTGCTGGTCAACCGTGTCAACGCCGTCAAGGTCTGGAAGAAGAAGCCCGCGCTTGTATCCGCTTTGAACAATCACGCCGTATTTTTTCACGTCAAGCTCCGATTCGGATTTTATTTTTTCAGGCTCGCCCAAAACGTCAACGCTGATGTCAAGAAATTTAAGCTCGTCCGCTTCCACCGGCTCAAAGCGGGGGTCTTTGCTAACCGCGCTTACGGCGTTGTGGATTATTTCCAGCGCCAAATTTTTTTGCGTGGGCCCTGTCGTTCCGATGCAGCCGCGCAAGGCTCCAAACTTGTGAATGGAAACAAAAGCGCCGGTCTGGGCGTTCAAGAGTTCCGCTGGAACCCAATCAGGCAATGGCATGACGCTTCCGTTTTTTACAAAATGCTCGGCGGACGCGCGGGCAAGCCTGACATAAGCGTCGGACTTTTCTCTTTTGCGCGCAATCTCGCCTTCCACAAATTTAAGCCGCGCGTTTAGAAAGCGCCTTCTTTCGTCGCGGCCCTTTGGAACAAAAGAGCATATTCCGTATCCTACGCCGGTCACGTCCTCGTGCGAATATTGCTTGGCCTCAACAGCCGTTCCGTCCAACGCTCCAGCCATGATGACAAAAGACTTGTGCCCGCACTCGGCGGCCTTTTCGCAAAAGCTTTCGTCAAAATCAAAAAGCTCTCCAAAGCGCGCCGCCGCGCAAACGTCCATAATCCGAGCGTCGTAAAGCGGCCCTTCTTTTGCAAAGCCGTAAGGCCCGTAGTCCTGCAGCTTGTGCGACAAGTCGCCGCTCGCCACATAGACAACGCGCCGGCCCAACTCTTCCGCCGCGGCCTTTATCATCGTTCCGTATTCATAATGCTTTAAAAGGTCCAGGCCAGAAAGCCCCGTCCTTACAAGCTTAAAGTCCTTGTATTTTTTTAGGATGAACCAAAGCGGAACCATCGTCCCGTGGTCAAGCGACGGATTTTTTTCGCCAAGAGTTCCCGCTGGAAAGCGCGAAGATTGCGCCTTACGATCCAACAGTTCCACAAAGTCCGTGTCATAGTCAACTTCAAACTTTACTTGCGGCGCTCCAAAATCGGCAAAGGAACCGGTCGCTTTTTGGCCTGGCGAGACGTGAAAATAATCGGCGTACATCACGCTGTGCGGACTCGAAAGGACAATTGTCTCTGGCTTTAGCGCGGCGATTTCTTCCGCGACTTTTTCGTAAGCGGCGATTGTCTTTTGCACTTGCTTTTCGCTTCCGCGTCCGACATCGGGAACTATCATCGGCGGATGCGGAACCATAAAGGCGGCGATTATCGGCATTTTTTCCTCCTAAATCCATTCCTCCGGCACGGCTTGCGCCATTAGCTGGCAGGCCCTTTCGCTTGGATGCAAGTGGTCGCCGGAATCGCAGTCACCCATAAAGGCTTTGGGGTTTCGCGCGTCGCGGACGGATGCGTCAAAGTCAACAAAGCCGTCAAAGTCTTTTGAGGCCCTTACCCATTCGTTGAACTCTTGCCTCATAGCCTCGCGTTTTTCGTTGTAAGTGCGCCAGCCGTAAATCGGCAAAAGCGTCGCGCCGTAAACTTTTAGTCCTGCCTTTCTCGCTGGCTCCACGTAAATTTTTTGGACGCCTTCTATCAAGTCAGCGACGCTCGGCAAGTCGCTCCAGGGCCTAAACTTGTTCACCTCCACGCCAACCGGATGGATTATGTCGTTGATTCCGTGGTGAATGATTATCGCGTCCGCTCCCGCGGCCTTTGACTCAATCGGAA
>JAEEVR010000022.1 GCA_016290995.1 Treponema sp.
ACATATCATTACTATTATAATATAGTTTTTTGATTTTTGCAAGGAATTCAATTAAGAATTGAGTATTGGGGCGAAAATTTCGGCGTAGTCGGCCTTTGTTTCCGCTTGGACCACGCGGCGGCGCAACTCTCCCACTCCCGGAAGGCCTTTGGAGTAGGCGCAAAAGCGCTTTCGCATTTCAAGGCAGGCGGATTTTTCGCCAATGTCGGAGGCAAGCGTTTCCAATTCGTCAAAGCCGGCTTGGATCGATTCCTTTGCGGGAATTTCGTCAAAGGCGCCGGTCTCCAAAAATTGCCGCGTCTGCCTAAAAATAAAGGGCCGGCCCATAGCCCCGCGCGCGAACATAACCGCGTCGCAGCCGGTTTGTTCCAGCATGGCCTTGGCTTCTTGGGGGCTAAAAGCGTCTCCGCTTCCAAAAATCGGAACGCGGCCGTTGGCGAACTTTACAAGGTCGGCCAAAATGTTCCAGTCCGCCTTTCCCTCGTAGCCCTGCGCGCGGGTTCTTGGGTGTATCGTTATCGCCGAGCAGCCGGCTTTTATCGCGGCGTCGGCGGCTTCTTTCCAGGTAAGGTTTTGCGCGTCCCAGCCGCTCCTGATTTTTACGGTTACGGGAACCCTGCCTTCCACGGCCTTTACTACGGCTGAGGCGATTTGGTAGAGCTTTTCGGGATTGCGGGTCAGCTCGCTTCCGGCGCCGCTTTTTATGATTTTTGGAACGGGGCAGCCGCAGTTAATGTCGATCAGCTCGCAGTTGGTGGCTTCCAAGACCATTTTGGCGCCTTTTTCCATAACTTCCGGGTATCCGCCAAAGATTTGTACGGCGTAGGCTTTTTCGTTGGGAGCGCGGCGCATCAGGGCGGCGGTTTTGTCGCTGCCTCGCGTAAGGGCTTCCATGCTGACCATCTCGGTGTAGCAAAAATTGGCGCCCGCGCGGACGCAAACGCTCCTAAAGGCCCGGTCGCTGTAGCCTGCGACTGGCGCCAAAAAGAGGTTTCCGTCTAATTTTAGCTTTCCGATTTGAACGGGGCGGTAAAGGCTCATTCCGGCAAGTTAAAGACTTTAGAGCTGTTCTTCCAAAGCTGAACGCTAAGGTCTTCAAGCGGCATTTCAAGCATTTCGGCCAAGAATTTTGCCGTGCTTACGAGCATTTTGGGCATTGTGCGCTTCTTTTCCCTAAATTCCGCCGGAATCATAAAGGGGCTTTCGGTTTCGATCAAAATTCTGTCAACCGGAATGTTCAAAACCGTCTCGTGCAAGTTGCGGGCGTTGCGGTAGGTCAAGTTTCCGGCAAAAGAGAACCAAACGTTGAGATTTGCGTCAAGGCACTTTTTTGCGTAGGCCGCGTCCTCGCTGTAGCAGTGGAGAATCGCTCCTTTTTCGGGAATTCGCTGGCTAAGGATGTCAAAAATGTCCTTTCCGGCGTCTCGGTTGTGGATTATTACCGGCAAATTGTGCTTTTGGGCCAATTCCAGCTGGGTGATAAAGGCCTCGATCTGGGTGCGCTTGTCTCCGTACTGCTTGTAATAGTCCAATCCGGTCTCTCCGACGGCGATCACGTTGGGAAGCTTAAGGTTCTCCTCGATGGTGTGAACCCAGTCTTTGCCCGGATTCGTTATTTCGGACGGAGCGACTCCGCAGGCGTGGTAGACGCCCGCAACGTTCTTTAGCGCCGGGTATACCTTGGCAAAGTCGTGGAGAGAATTGTTTATGCTGACAATGCGGTTAACGCCAGCCATTTTGGCTTGCTGTATAACGCGTAATTGTTCAATAGGGTCATCGTATATCAGCCCGATGTGAGCATGAGTGTCAAAAAACTGCATGGCTTATGTCCTAAAAAAAGATGTTCTTATATAATAGCGCCACTTGTGAATTTTGTCAAATTTTTATTAAAAATGCCGAAATTTAAAGAAGCGCATTGGCAGAGCCCTCGGTTCTTGACAAAGAATCAATTTTTGCGCTAGGATAGAACAAAATGGCTAAAAAGCGCGATTTATCTAAAATAATGTCAAAATCATTCTCAACCAATCAATCTTTTGGAGACAAGTGCGCCGCAACCGCTTCCAAAATTTTTCATGTTTTTGACAACAAGCTTACAGTTATGATCGTTCCCCACGCTCAGGGAAAGGTAATGAATTTCCAGACCAATGTTTTTGCCATGGTTTTGGGAATCATCATCGCGCTTGGCGTAGTTTTGAGCTTTATTTTCTTTAACAAAAACGCCATCAACGCAAGCGCCGAAATCAGCCGCTTGTTCACGGAAAACCGACAGACAATGGCCAGCCTTGACGAGCTGCGCGACGAGAACAACAATCTTTTGCAGACAGCCAAGCGCTTCCAGTCTTCGCTCAACCAATCGCTTTCGCTTTTGGGAATCGAAAGCCAGTCCAGCGCCACAAACGCTCCGCTTTCAAACGGCGACCTTTCCTCTCTCTTTAGCATGGAGGAGTTGGCCACGGGAAGCGTTCGCGAGGCCGCCGACATCCGCCAGCTTACTTCTTACTTGGAAGGCGCGGTACAGCCGATCGAGCAGATCGGAAAAATGCTTGAGACGCAAAATTCTTTGTTCAGCGACATCCCCAGCATTTGGCCGGTTCGCGCCGCCCAGCTGCACGTTTCCATGGGCTTTGGACCGATGGTTCACCCGATTACAGGCCAGTGGTACGTTCACAAGGGAATCGACCTTTCAACATGGCGCAGCGGCGACCCGATTCACGTCGCGGCCAACGGACAGGTTGTTACAGTCGCCTACGACATGGGTTACGGAAACAACGTAATCGTAAAGCACAAGCACGGCATTTACACCCGCTACGCTCACATGAACACAATCCGCGTCACAAAGGGACAGTTTGTTTCTCAGGGCGACGTAATCGGAACAATCGGAAACACCGGCGTTACAACCGGTCCCCACCTTCACTACGAAGTTCATATCGGAAGCGACGTAGTTGATCCTATCAAATACCTTAACATAAAGGTTTCAAACTAATGGCCTTGCTTTCCGACGACACTTCAATTTGCACGATTGTCGGAGCGGGTTCCGCGTTTTCTGGAAACATGCGCGTTAACGGCGCGATGATGATTGACGGCGACGTTGACGGAGATTTGGAAGTCAGCGGAAACCTGATCATCGGCGAAAAGGCTCGCGTTCGCGGAAACATCAACGCCAAGAGCGCGGTTATTAGCGGAATAGTTTTGGGCGACATCAGCGCTCCCGAAGGAATAAGGCTTACAGAGACTTCGACTGTTTTGGGCGACATCGCGACGCATCGTTTGCAAATCGCGCAGGGAGTCATCTTTCACGGCCATTGCATTGCCTTAAGCGACGAAGACCTTTTTGAAAAGGAAGCGGTAAAGCAGCGCCAGTTGCGCGAAATCAAGAGCAAGACGATCATTAAATGAATTCGATAGATCCAACAAGCAACGGATTGTATTACAACGCGACCCAGGCTGCGGCCAACCAAGCCGCCGCGCAAGCCATGGCGCAAAAAGCCGAAAAAGAAAAAGCTGTAAAAAAGCCCGCCTTTACTTCCATGGTGAACAAGCGGCAAGAGGAAAACCTTTTGGCCAGCCAGGGCCTTCCGCCTGAGATTGCGGGGCTTAGCCAAGAAGACGCGCTTATTTGGCTTAAAGACCAGCTGGATATGGCGGGCGACGCGCTAAGCGAAAACGCAAGCGGACAAAATCTTGACAATTATAAAAAAGCGGTCAGCCATTTTATCAAGTTCATGCAAAAGAACAATTTTGTTTTGGAGGAGCATAAGCGCGCCGGCAGAACAAGGACTTGCAAGAAAAAAGACCCCTTGGTTTTGATCCAAACGATTGACAAAAAGTTGGAGCAGTTGAACTATGACATTTGGTACAACCATTTGGACAAGCTTAAATTGCTTGAAAAAATTCACGAAATAAACGGCCTTGTTGTAGACTTGACCGTCGCTTAGTTTAATAATAGAATAGAAAAAGGTTTTATATGAGCGATATTTTTGAAAACGATATAGATGAAGAAAACGAAGATCTTTCCCAGTTGGAAGACGACAACGAAGAAATCTCCAGCGGGGAAGAGTATTCCTCCAGCGAGCCGCTTTACGCCTTGCGCTTGGATTATTCGCGCGAAGGTGTTTTTGCCAAGCAAGGAAACTTTAAGCTGGAACCCGGCGACGCGGTAATCATTCCCACTCGTTACGGAAGGGATTTGGCGCGCGTTTTGGGAAAGGCGACCGGCCCGGTTGGAATAAAAAAAGACGACATAATTCAAATTGACCGCAAGGCCAGCCACGACGACCTTAGCCGCGCCGCCGAACTTAAAGAAAAAGAAGTCGGCGCCTTTAAGGTGTTCCAAGAAAAGGTCGCCGCCCGCAAGCTTAATATGAAATTGATTGGCGCGCACTTTTTGGTTGACGAGCCCAAGGCCTTGTTCTTCTTTAGCGCCGATCAGCGCGTTGACTTTAGAGAATTGGTAAAAGACTTGGTAAGCGTTTTTAAAATGCGCATAGAGCTTCGCCAAATCGGCGTGCGCGACGAGTCCCGCATTACCGGCGGCTTGGGAATTTGCGGCCGCCCTTATTGCTGCCACGCCATCAGCGACAAGTTGCGTCCCGTTTCAATCAGAATGGCAAAGGACCAAAACCTTTCGCTAAACTCTATGAAAATTTCGGGCCAATGCGGCCGCCTTTTGTGCTGCCTTTCTTACGAGTACGACTTTTATTCAGACGCCCGCAAAAAGCTTCCCAACGAAGGAACGCGCATTTTCTACGACGGAACGAATTTTAGGATTACGGAAATCAATCCTTTGAGTTCTATGATAAAACTTTACGGAGAGGACGGCCGCATCATTGAGATTAACGCCAGCCGCTTTGTAAAGGAAAACAATCGCTGGAAGATCAACTAATTACCGCAAGCAGGTAGTCCGAATCGTCAAAGGCCGAAAGGCCGTCAAAGCCGCTAAAGAACTGAACGTTCTTAAAGCCCGCTTCTTTTGAAAACTCTTCAATCTCTGTCTTCTTTAGCGGATAAATTTTTGTGTCTTCAAACACGGGCACCGACTTGCCGTTTTTTTCCAAAGCGCTGTCAAAGTTAAAGGAGCCGTCGTTTAGCTTTGAAATCGACCGTTTGTAGCGGACGCGGGCGCTGGTAAGTTCCGGCAAAATCGATTTGGGAACGGCGTTAAAGCGGTCAAAATTGTAAAGCTGCAATACAACGATTCCGCCGTCGGCCAAAAGTTCCTTGCAGTCAAAGAAGAACTTGCGCATCAGGGTTTTGTCGCGGATAAAAATAACGCGGCTGTTTAGGCAAGAAATTATGTTGTAGAATTTTTTGCCTAAAAAGCGGGTCATTTCCAGCGTGGACATTTGGAAGTATCTGACGGACATCAATTGGTTTCGGTATTTTAGGTTGGCGGAATCAAGCAGTTCGCGCATCGTTTCTAGGCCGGTAACGTCTACCGCGTCCTTGGCCAAGCGGTGGCACAAAACTCCCGTTCCGCAGCCAATGCTGAGCAATTTTGCAGGGTGAGGATACTTTTGTATCAAAGTCTCGTAGAACGTCTGTTGCGCCAGCGTGACAGGATACAATTCATCGTAATATTCCACTAAATTTTTAATTGATTCCATTTTGACAATAATTATAAACCCAAAATGGAATTTACGCAAATTTTTTTTGCTTGCGCGGACTAGATTTTTTCCAGTTTTTTGGCCTTTACAAAGAAGACTTTTACGCCCTCGTCTGGAAATTGCTTCTTTACGGCCTTGATTATGGCCTTGACCTTGGGCGCGTCAGACTTTTCGATGTAGGCAAAAAGGGCAAAATTCACCTCTGGCCAGCTGGATGTTCCCAGCTTGTAGCCGGCCTTTCCGCGGCCGTGGACCAAGGGAATTGTAGTGTACAAAAAGTCGGGAATGTTCTCTTCCAGCGTCTCTATGATGTCGTCTTGAACCGATTGGTTTGCGATAATTTCAACTCGATACATAATCAATCCTTGCCTTCCAGGAAGACCTTAATGCGGCTTTTTTTGACTTTCTTTTCGTTCATAATAAGCGAGTACAAAACAGGGATAAAGAAAAGCGTTACAAAGGTTGAGCTGGTCAAGCCGCCGACGACCGCGACGCCAATCGGCTGAACCATGCCGGCGCTTCCGCTTGAGGCAAAGCACATCGGAAGCATTCCCAAAATCGTCGTTAGCGTTGTCATCAAGACCGGGCGCAAACGGCTTGAGCCGGCTTCCAAGCAGGCGTCATGCATTTTTAGGCCGCGGTCAAGAAGGAGGTTGGTGTAGTCAACCAAAATGATTCCGTTGTTTACTACGATTCCGACCAGCATGATTAGGCCAACCGCGCTCATCATCGAAATCGCCTGGCCAGAGATTTTGTAAATCGCGACGACTCCGATAACCAAGAAGGGAATCGTGCAAAGGTTGATGAAGGGCGCCTTAAAGCTTTCGTAGGTTCCGGCCATAACGCCAAAGACCAAAAGAATCGCCATCAAGATGATTCCCGCATAGGCCTTGCCTTGGTCCTGCATGTCCTTCCACGCGCCTTCGTAAGAAACGCTTATGTTGTCGGGAATGATGAAGGAGTCGGAGATTCCCTTTTTGATTTTGTTTTCGACTTCGTAGGCGTTGACTTCTGTCGTAAGGTTTGCGCTGATCGTGACGACGCGCGTTTGGTTTTCGCGCTTGATTGTGACAGGTCCAAGGCCTTTGACGACTTTGGCAAAGTTTGCCACGCTGACCTTGCCGTTCGTTCCCTTTACGTAAATCTGTTCCAAGTCGGTGACTGATTTTCTGTCGCCGCCCTCGTACATCAAGACGACCGAGTATTCTTTTCCGGCCTTGCGGTAAGTGGTGGCGGTGACGCCGTTAATCGCGTAGTTGATTTCGCGCGCGACGGTCGTTACGTCCACGCCAAAGGAGTAGGCGCGGTCGCGGTCGATTTCGACTTCGATTTCGGGAACGCCTTCTTCGGTGTCGACGGAAGGCTCGCCCAAGTCGCTTATGCCGTCCATTACGTCCCGGATTTTTCCGGCGATTTTTATCGCGCTGTCAAGGTCGTTGCTCCTAAGCTTTATTACGATGTCGCTTCCGGTCATTTGTCCGCGGAAGCCTTGGCTGAACGAAAAGCGCGCTCCGGCAAAATCGTTAAAGTGGGCGCGCAACTTTCTTTGTATGTCCTCCGCCTTGTCGATTTGCTCTTCGCTTTTGGGAAGCTGAATTTGAATCGTTCCTCGGTAGGCGGTGGCGTTGCGAGATCCCGTTCCGATGCTGGTGATGATTGTCGTGTAGCCTTTGATTTCCTTTTTGCAAATCTCTTCAAGCTCGCCCATAACCGCGGCGGTCGATTCAAGCGTGGTGCCGATCGGAAGGTTTACGTTGAGCGAAACGCTGTCGTCGCGGCCGTTGGGCATCATGTTGATTGTCATCGTCGGAATGAAGGCCAGGGCCGTGATCAGAGTGACCGCGCAAACCGTTACTGTTACGGCGCGGTGGGTTAGCGCCGCGTCCAAGGCCTTTTTGTAAACGGCGGTCAAGGCGTTCATCGGAACGTCGAGCAGCGAGTAAAGCTTTCGCAATATTTTTGACTTGACCGGCTTTTCCTTTCTGTTAGAAAGCGGAAGGAATTTTCCGGCCAAAACCGGCACCAAAAAGATCGCCACAAAGAGCGACGACATCAGCGCGATTACGACGGTGAAAATTATTCCCTTGAACATTTGGCCCATCATTCCCAATTCCTTCATGTAAAAAAGGAAGGGAACGAAAACGCAAATCGTAGTCAAGTTTCCGCTGGTGACGGACATAACCATTTCGCTTGAACCGAGTTCCGCCGAAACCAAAGGCTTGGCTCCGCGCGAACGGTAAACGTAAATGTTTTCTATCATTACGATTGACGCGTCTACAATCATTCCTACGCCAAGAATCAAGCCGGTAAGCGTCATCATGTTCAGCGTAAGGCCGGCAAAGTTCATGCAAAGCATCGTGATGATTATTGAAAGCGGAATTGAAATCGCGATGATAATCGTTGACTTGAAATTTTTTAGGAAGAGGAACAAAATCAAGACCGCCAAAATCAAGCCTTGCATCGCGCTTTCCAAAAGCGTGTTGATTGTGTCGCGGATTGAGTCGGTGGTGTCCCAAACGATTTGCATCGACATGTCGCCGGGAAGAATTTCTTGTATCTCGTCAAGTTTTTTGTAAACCGCGTTGGCGACCGTAACGCTGTTTTTGCCGGACTGCTTTGTGACGCTGATGTAAACGCCGGGCTGGCCGTTGATCAAAACTTCGTTGGACTTGTCGCGGTAGCCAAGGTAGGCTTTTCCGATGTCGGCAAGGCGGACGATGTAGCCGTTTCTTGTCGTGATTACGGTGGAATTGATTTGCTCCACGCTGGCAAATTCGCCGGTCGTCCTTATCGTGTAGTCGTAAAAGCCTTCGGTGATTTTTCCGCCGCCTAATTCCAAGTTTTGGCGCGAAAGGGCGGAAGAAACTTCGGTAATCGTAATGCCGTAGGCGGACAAGCGGTTTTGCGAAAGGTCAACGCGGACGATTTTGTCTCGGCCGCCGTAAACGCTGGCTTCGGCAACGCCGTCGGTTTGCTCGATCAAGTCGGTGATTGTGTTGTCCGCGATTTCGCGCAATTCGTTTCGGTCCCGGTTTCCGTTGACCGCGATGCGCATGATCGGCATGGAGTTGCTGTCCATTTTGAAGATTGATGGCGTTCCGGCGTCGTCGGGAAGGCTTCGGACAACGCGGTCTATTTTGTCGCGCACGTTGTTGGTGGCGATGTCAAGGTTTGTTCCGTAGTTGAACTCAAGCGAAATGCTGGAGCGGCCTTCCGAAGAAGTGCTGGTGATTTTTTTTAGGCCGGTCACGCTTACAAGCTGCGACTCCAAAAGCTTTGTGACGGATTTTTCGACTGACTCAGGGCCTGCGTTTTGATAGGTCGTGTTGATGTTGAGGTAAGGGTAGTCAACGTCCGGCATGAGGCTTATCGAAACGTTCTTTAAAGTGAAGAGGCCCATGATTCCCAAAAGAACAAAGACAATCAGCGTGAGAACGGGATGTCGCAGCGTTGTTTTTGTTATGCTCATTTTTTGCCCCGCGCCTCTTTGTCGCCGTACTTTTCGTTAAGCGCTTCGGCGGCTCCTGTGATGTCCTTGACCTTGGCTCCGTTGCTTAGCGAAGTTTGACCTTGGACAACAACGCGCTCGCCCTCGCGCAAGCCGCTGATTATTTGAACGATTCCGTCAACTTCCTCGCCCAAAGAAACTTCGCGCTTTTCTACGGTGGAGTTTTCCTGCAACACGTAGGCAAAGTATTTGTCCTCGTTTGTCACAAGCGCGCTCTTGGGAACGGTGACCGCTCCAGAATAGTCTTTTGTGTACAAAATTATTTGCGAGAACATTCCCGCGTTTATTTTTGAGTCGCGCTCGTCAAAGTTCAAGATTATTTGCTTGGTGCGACTGGCCGCGTCAACGACAGGCGAGACGCGCTTTACGGTGGCCGCGAATTTTTCGTCGGGGTAGGCTTGGACGGAGACAAGCGCCTTTAGTCCCGGCTTTAGGAACGAAACGTAGCGTTCGGGAATGTCGGCCACGATTTGCAAATTGTTTATGTCGCCGATTCTAGTGATTTCGGTGTTGGGCGAAACTGTGGTTCCGTTTTTGGCCGGCGTTGAGATTACGCTTCCGGCAATCGGAGCGTAGACCGGGCTTTGCTTGTAGTATTCGCCGGGCTGGCTTGGGTCAACGTAGGCGATTACGTCTCCGCGCTTTACGGAGGAGCCGAGCATTACTTGCGTTGAAATTATTTTTCCCGAAACGTTTGGGTAAACCGAAACGGAGTTTTGTGACTCAATCTCTCCGTTGGCAACGATATAGCCGTGAAGGATTTCGGGTTCGACGGCTTTTGTGACAACGCTGAATTCTGTGTTGCCGGCCGCTCCCCAAGAGCCGGACTTGCCGGGCTTTCCGCCTTTTCCGGGAGCGTCGTTTTTATTTTTTCCAAAGGTAAGGGCGTAGGCGATCAAGAGCGCCGCGACCGTTAAAAATACGATTAAAAACAAATGGGCTTTTTTTACTTTCATTTTATTCTCCTTGCGCGGGCGCGTTTTGCGCGCTGATTAACGTTCCAAAAGGAACGCCAAGCGTGTTTTCCAAAGTTAAAATTGACGAAGCCAAGTTGTAGGCTTGCTGCTTTAAGTTGAGGCGCGCTTTTTCCAAAGAAGTTCGCGCGTTCAAAAGTTCCGTCCAATTGCGCGAGCCTCGGTTGTAGGCTTCTTGCGTCATGCGGTAGCTTTGCTCGGCAAGGCTTACGCTGGACTTGAGCGTTTGTATCGCGGAGATCGACTGCTCGATTTTCTTTACGCCGCTTTGCGCGCTGACGGTGAGGCTTGTCTTTTTGTCCGCGATTTGCAATTCGTAATTCGCGATCGTGTCCTTTGCGGCGCTAACCGCGTCGGCTTTTTTTGACCAAGGCAAAAATCCGTCAAGGGGAAGCGTTACGCTTAGAGAAAGTCCGCCGGTCTCGTTCATGCCGCTTGTCGTGTTGCTCCACGTTGGCCTGTAATTCCAGCCCGCGCTGATCGTGGGGCCGTAAGCCGAAAAGCGGTTTGCCAAAAGGCTGTTCCGCGCTATCTCAAGATTTTTTTCAAGCGCCAAAAGTTCCAGCGAGCGAGTCTCGATTCCTTCGACAGAAACTCCCTGCAAGTCTGAAAAGGCGTCAAGGCTTCCGGCCAAATCAATTTGCGCGTCCTGGTCGATTCCCAAAGTTTGCTTAAAGGCCGCCAAGTCCGCGTCGTATGAAATTTGCGCGCTTTGCAAGGCGGGCAATTGCGTTTCGTAGTTGACTTGGCTTGAAAGGACGTCAAGCTGGCTTATCGCGCCCTGGCCGTACTTTCTGCGGTTGGTTTCGTAAGTTTGCCGCGCGGTCTCGGCGTTGGTCTTTTGCAAGTTGATGTTGTCGGCCTGGTAGAGCAAATTGTAAAAGGCGTTCCTCACTTTCATTTCCACGGAACGGCAGGCGGCCTCGTAGCTGAGTTGACCGGCCTGGTATTTTAGCGCGGCGTTTTTAATGTCGGTGTAAAGGTTTGTCGAAAGGGTCACGTTTACGCTTCCCTGGACGTAGGCGGAATAATTTTCGTTAAAATTTTTGTTGGTTTTTGAAAGGCCGCCGCTTGCGGTTAGGGAAGGGCTCGCGCTGTTCCACGAGTTTTTTTTGGAACGCTTGGCCGCGTCCAGCTGGATTTGGCTTTGCTTTATCTGAACGTTGTTCTTTAGCGCCAAGTCCACCGCGTCTTGGATCGACAGCGAAAGCGGCTGGCTTTGCGCGTTCAGGCCAAACGACAAGGCGGCCGCAAAAATCGCGCATAAGACTTTTTTCATCGTATTCTCCTGCGTAGAATTGTTGTATTTTATCATAATTTCGCTTGGAATTCTATAGTAGCGATGTGTCAAAAATGTGACAAAGCTTGAAAATTCCCCGGGGAAATTGGGGGAGAATTTTCAAAAAATAGGGTATTTTTGAAAATACTAGGTGAAAAATGCTGTGGGAAAGTTGTTTTTGGGTGGAGGGTGTGGTAGAATGAGAGGAAAGGATTCGTGTTGGGATGTTTGGTTGTCAAGTAATAGTCAAAGAATTTGAAAAATGTTATAGTAGTGTGTGGAAATTCATTTTTTTTGGGTGGAAAAATGCAAGTTACAAAAATAAATAACCGCCGTTATCTAGGTAATAAATACCGTCTCTTGCCGTTTATAAGCGATGTGATAGCAAAAGAATGTGGTAATTTTGAGACTTTTGCGGACATTTTTGCAGGGACAGGAGCCGTTTCTTCCGCTTATACAGATAAGACTTTGTACACAAACGATATACTCTATAGCAATTATTTATGCCACCTTACTTGGTTTTCCGATGAAGCATTCGACATCCAAAAAATTGAAAAATATATAGACTATTACAATTCTGACTTGCCTTATGAAGAAAACTATATGACGGATAATTTTTCAGATACCTATTTTTCAAGGAAAAACTGTTCTAAAATTGGTTTTATTCGTGAGAACATTGAAAATGAATTTAATGCTGGCAAAATTAACACGCGTGAAAGAGCGATGTTGGTTACTTCATTGCTTTATGGCATTGATAAAATTGCAAACACTTGCGGTCATTATGATGCGTACAGAAAAGGTGTAGAGTTTCCCGAATCTTTTACAATGTGCGTTCCCGAACCAAATATAAACTTAAAGCACAATCATTGCTATAATGAAGATACAAATGAACTCGTAAAAAACATTTCCGCAGATGTGGTTTACATTGACCCGCCCTATAATTCAAGACAATATTGCGATGCCTATCATCTTATCGAAAATATTGCTCGTTGGGAGAAGCCAGAGGTTTTCGGAGTCGCTAAAAAAATGGACAGAACGGCTCTTAAAAGTAAATATTGTACACGGTCTGCCCCCTCAGCATTCAAAGACTTGATAGATAATCTTAATGCCAAATATATCGTTGTTTCTTATAACAACATGGCGAACAAAGGCAACGACCGTTCAAACGCAAGAATCTCTGACACTCAAATTTTAGATACTTTAAAAACAAAAGGGAAGGTAAAAACTTACTCTGAACAGTTTAAAGCATTCACAACAGGAAAGTCTGAGCATCTTGATAATGAAGAGAGGCTTTTTGTTTGTAAATGCAAATAAACTCAAATCAAGAAGTCATCAAATCACCTCTGAATTTTACAGGCGGTAAATATAAATTACTTTCTCAGATTCTTCCGCTTTTTCCAAAAGATATTTCAACTTTTATAGATTTGTTTTGTGGCGGTTGTAATGTTGCTGTAAATGTGTCTGCAAAAAAAATTATTTGTAATGATATAGATGCTAACTTAATCGGTTTGTTTTCATATTTCAAAAACACTTCTTATGAAGTTCTTCTTCCGAAAATTCAGAAAATTATTAACGATTACAATTTGTCTGATTCAAATAAAAATGGCTATACATTTTATAATTGTAATTCTGCAAACGGTCTAGGAAATTACAACCGAACGGGTTTCTTAAATCTAAGAAAAACCTTCAACGAGCTGCCAAAAAACAATGAAAATTACTTTTTGTTCTTGTATGTCCTAATTGTCTATGCCTTTAATAATCAGATTCGCTTTAATTCCGATGGCGAATTCAATCTTCCTGTTGGCAAACGAGATTTTAATATTCGAATGCAAAATAAGCTAAAATCTTTTTTGTTTACACTTTCTAACAAGAATATTTCTTTTTCAAACAAAGATTTTACGAGAATAAAGGTCTCTTCTCTTTCTGTAAAAGATTTTGTGTATGTTGATCCGCCGTATTTAATCACTTGTGCTACATATAACGAAAAATCTTGGAATGAAAACGAAGAAAAACGCTTGCTTGCCTATTTAGATGAGCTAAACGATAATAAAATTCGTTTTGCGCTTTCGAATGTTCTTTCCACTGATGGTAAAACAAACGATATTTTGAAACAATGGCTAGGTGAAAAAGGCTATAATTGTCATCATTTGGATTTTTCTTATAATAATTCAAACTATCATAAAAAAAATATTTCCAAAACTGACGAAGTTTTGATTACAAATTATTAAGGGGGCACTGCATGGCAGAAGAAAATATTGCTTTCAAATCATTTTATTACAGTTTGGGAACTACAAGTTTTCGTATGCAGAACTTCAATCAAAAGATTGAACAGCAGCTTGATTTGCTTAATCAGTTTTGGCAGAAGCCTGAATATAAAGATAAAAAATGGGAAAGCAATGAACCTGTTCAGGAAGCTTACTATAATTTCATTAAAGAAAGTGATTTTTTGAAAGAAGGTGATGCACCTCGTAAGGCAAAAGATGCACGTCAGAAAACATCTGGTATGCGTGATATTGGATTAATTGATGATAACCGAAGATTAACACCAATCGGAAAGAAACTTTTAGAAGTTACAAAAAGCAATGATTTTGCAAGCGACAACTTCTTACAGATTCCAAAAGATAGTTTTATTTATTTCCAGCAGCTGCTAAAAACTTATATTACGATAGACAAAGATACCGGTGTAAGACCTTTTATATTGCTTGCTCGATTGTTGAAAAAGTTTAACTTTCTGAATAAAGAAGAGTTTATGTATTTGTTTCCGCTCTGTATCAATAAAGAGACTACAGAATTTATAGAAAGTAAACTTTCAGAGTTTCGCGGACAAGATGCAAATGTTGGCGAAATTGTTACAGATATATTTATGCAGCAACAAAATTATAAAGATGCTCTTGCATATTTTATTTCTGAGAAAAATGTAACAGAAGAGACTTTCTGTAAGGTTGGATTGAACCGCAAAAGTAAAGATTATGATCGTGCATATTTACCCTTGTACAACGCCATAAAAAAAGTTTATTTTGAAAATAATAAGACATCTAAATCAGTTTTAGATCTTTATGAAGCTTCTGACATAGGTAATGTAAAGACTCACTGGAGAAAGTTTTTGTTTCAAACTTCTTCAAGTGCTGCAATCAGAAAATCTCCAATTGATCAATTGCAGCATACAAACATGTTTTCAAACCTTGAGGATGTAGAAACATTTAAGACTGTATTCTTCAAGACAATGCACCTGATAAAGGTTGAACGTACTTTGGAAGATTATTTTGATTTGAACAGACGTTATCTTAAAATATCAGATACTCTTCTTTTCGCAGATGAAAATGTGAAGTTCGATGCAATTCCAAAATACTATTTCTCTTTATTACCAGATGATTTTTATAAACTCGCATTTGAGAAATCTGACAAACTCGCTGAAGTCCAATCCCTTGAAGAAATCTCACCTTACTTAAAGCTTGATGAAGATAAGCTTCTTAAGGCAATTAACAAAGATAACAAGACTTCATTTACAAAAATTGGTGAAATTAAGAAGTTTGTTGCTGATGAAAGAACCGAACGTTTCAACAAGCTTATTGATGAGAAGTTCTCTGATAAACAGTTAATCTACATTTTACAGCTTATCCAGAAACGGGCTGATAAAGAAATTCAAGAACTTGTCACGGACGATGCAGACATTCCAACAATCTTTGAATATATTCTTGGTATTGCATGGTATAAAATCAGCGAACGTAAAGGTGACATTCTTTCATTTATGAACTTGTCTTTAGAAGCTGACCTTTTGCCGAAAACTCACGCTGGCGGTGGAGAGGCAGATCTTGTTTTTCAGTACGAAGAAGCAAAAGATTATCCAAAGCACAGTTTGCTTATTGAGGCAACTCTTGCAGATTCTACAAATCAACGCCGTATGGAAATGGAACCTGTTTCAAGGCACTTGGGCGATTATATGCTAGCACATAAAAATCTTGAATCTTACTGCGTATTCATTACAAATTTTTTGCACATAAATGTAATTTCAGATTTCCGTAATCGTCGTAAAATGGAATATTACGGCGGCAAAAATGGCGATGAAGTTATAAATGGTATGATGATTACACCGCTTGAAAACGAACTTCTTGTAACAATTCTTAGAAATGGCGTGAAATATCCGCAGCTTTATAAACTGTTCCATGAAATCCAAGAAAGTTCTCTTGCTCCGAAAGAGTGGTATGAAAAGATAAAGGAAAAAATTACTTTGTTAAAGCAAAAATAGCGCATGGCAAGGGAGTGTATTCAGTAGTACAGCAAACGCGTTGCGGTCTAACAACTAATATATCATGGACAACATTCTCCTAAACACTTGGATTGAATTAAAAAAGGGACTCAAAGCGCGGCTGACAAGGGCAGGAGCGGGCGGCTCCGATGAAAAATACATTTTGATATTGGACGTTGTCGAAAACGAAAATGCGCGAAAAATAAATTTAATCGTAAGCGGCCGCAAGGTTTTTGACAGTTCCGGAAAATGCTTGGACTTTGGCGACGCTTACCCCGTGGTCACGGAACACGGCAAAATTATGATTACAAAAAAGTTTATCAGCGCTTGGTTGGAATAAATGGAAATAAAAGAATTCTCGCAAACGGAAAACAAAGATTATTGGATTGGAAAAATCGCGCAAGCGGATTGGAGCGCCGGAAAATACCTTGGCCAAATATTGAGCGACGGCTCCTTTTATGATTTGTGCGGAAGCAAGGCCAAAGTTTTTCTTTTGACGGAAGGAAAAGAGTTGCTGTCGTTTTGCTCTTACGCGGAAATTGACGACGTTCCAGACACAAGCTTAAAGCCCTGGATTGGCTTTGTTTACACCTTTCCGGCTTTTCGCGGGAAAAGGCTGATAGCGAAATTGATTGACCGCGCTTGTTCATGCGCGAAAGAAGATGGCTATAATGCCGTCTATGTTTCGACCAACCAAAAGGGCTTGTACGAAAACTTTGGCTTTGAATTCTTTCAAGAGATGCAAGACCGCCGCGGCGATATGTCGTTGGTTTATAAACGTTGTGTCTAAGAAAAAAACTTGACAATACTACGTATACGTAGTAAAATGGCCTCGTTTGGAGGCCGTTTATGAAAAAACTGTTCCGCTTTAATTTCACAAAGGAAACCGCCGTCGCGTTTGCGGCCGGAGCGGTTATGATTGCCCTTAGCCTTTTGATGCTGCCCTTTATGGGCGCGTCTTTGTTCGACAAAATCGCTTCATTTGTCCTCCGCGACTTGCTTATGATTTTTGGCCTGGGCGTTGTTTTTGTTTCGCTTTATGCGGAACGGAACAAAGACAGCGTTAAGGCGATTGGCTTTACGGGAAAGAGAAATGTCCTAAGCCTTTTACTGAACATTCTTTTTGCCGCGGGCCTTTTGGCGATGTTCTTGAAGGAAGGTCGGCCGCAAGGAATTTGGGAAGCCAGAAATCTTTACGCGGCCGCTTACATTTTGGTCGCCGGCGTTTTTGAGATGACTTTTATTTACGGCTATTTGCGCGCGTGTTTTGAAAGGGCGTTTGGAATTGTTCCCGCGATTTTTTTGACGGCCGCCTTTTATTCCTTCCATCACGCGGGCTTTCAGCCGGAGTTTATGCATTTGTTTTTTGTGGGGCTTATGTATTCCGCCGTTTATTACATCACGCAAAACCTTTTGATTGTTTTTCCATTCTTTTGGGCGGTCGGCGCTTTGTGGGACGTGATTGTTTCTTCGGAAGCGGGGAACGAGATTAAAAACCTTGAATCATTCGCCATCGCGCTTGCGATTTTAGTCCTGTCCGCGATTTGGATTTTTGTTATAAGGAGAAAGCGCGATGTTGTCTAAAACTTCTATCGTGATTTGCGGAATGCTTTTGCAGGGCGAGATGAACGCTTACGATATGCTCAAAATGATTGAGCGCATGAACATGCAGTACTGGCATCCGATCGGCGCGACCACGCTTTACGAAACCTGCTTGCGGCTGGAAAAAAAAGGCTTTATCGAGGACACGGGCAGGGCGGAAAACAAGGCCGTTTACCGCCTTGCGCAATCCGGCCGCGCCGAATTAAAGGACACGATTCGCGCGCTTTTTGAGCGGGTCGATTACGATTCGGTATGGTTTTCGCTTGCGGTTATGTATTCGGGCGTTCTCACTAAAAAAGAATTGGAAACCGAAAAGAAAAAACGCGCCGCGCTTCTTGACGAATACGAAAAAGGAACGGTAGAAAACCGCGACAAAATGCTCGCCGCAAAAGTTCCCTACATCGACATCTGCGCGATAGACCGTATGATTCAGATTGTGCGAATGGAAAAAGAAACGCTGGCGAAGTTGTAAAAAAAGGCTGCCCGCTTTGGGGCAGCCTTTTGCTTTAGTCTAAAACTTTTTTGTAATTATAATTTCGACTTTCTTTTCGTGGATGCGGACAACCACGTCGTCGGAAATGCTTGCGACGATTGATTTTTCCAACTCGTCCCAGGCTTCGCCTTTTTCTTTTCCGGCGTAGGAGCGGTAGGTGTCCAACGACCAGCTGCGGCCCATCTCGTAGAAGTTTCCGGTGGTCGCGCTGACTTGCGCGTAGTCAATCATCATCAACTGCGCGGCGACCAGGATTTTTCCCAACACGCCTTTGCCGGCGTCGTTCTTTCCGCTGGAAGAAATGGCAAGCAGCTTGTCGCGCTTGTCGGAAGACATCGGCTTTGTCGGAACAAGGCTGGTGCGCAACTTGTACTTGTTGTTTTCCGCTTCGATCCAAAAGTCGCCCTCGGCGTATTCAAGAAGCTCCGGGAGCATCGATATCAATTCTTCGGCCATAAGGCGCAAAAGCTTTGTGTTTTTTTCGTCAAGCTTGTTGTAGGCCGCGGCTTTTTCCGTTTCGTTCAAGATGGCGGAAAGGGACTCTTTGTCGCCAGTGATTTTGCAAACGTCAGATTTCATTTTGTCCTCCTTAATTTTTTTTGCATTGCTTAGAGAAAGTTCTGGCTCCCTCTACAACGAGAACTACGGCAAGAATCGCCATCGCGCTTGCGAACACAAGCTGGAACCAGTTGCCCCAGTGGAAGGCTTTTGCGGCAAGTTCCGGAGTGGCCGCATGGGTCATTGCCGTAACCTTTGTGATGATCGTGCGGACAAGCTGGGTCAATGTGGCGCCAAGCATAAAGATTGTCGGAATGATGAACATCTTGTTGTTCTTGCCAACTTCGCCCAACCATGCGGCCACGGCCATCAGCGCGATGCCGGCGAGCAATTGGTTGGCAGCGCCGAACAAGCCCCAAATCTGCGAAAGCTGCAAGCCGCCCAAAACGCAGCCGATCACTACCATCAATACTGTTCCGAACAAGGGGAAGGCCAAGAATTTTCGGACTGGGCTCTTGGCATCCTTGTATGTCGCCTCTCCTTCCTTAAGGAAAAGTTCGCTGAACATAAAGCGGCTTAGACGCGTTCCCGTGTCCAAAGAAGTCAACGCGAATACAGAAACCGCCAAAGTCAAAAGCGCGTAAATCGCGTTGTTGTTGTCCGCGTAGCCGAACATCTTTGCGATGCCCTGCGCGAAGGCAACCGGCGGCGCTCCTTTAAAGGCTCCGTCAACGATGAAAGTTTTTGATACCATTCCGACCGCGATCAAAGAAATGATTCCAAGCGCGGATTCGATGAGCATTGAGCCGTAGCCGATAGCCTTGGCGTTCTTTTCGTTGTCAAGCTGCTTGGAAGTCGTTCCAGTGGAAATCAATGAGTGGAAGCCTGAGCACGCGCCGCACGCGACGGTGATGAACAAGGCCGGGAACATTGGGCCGATTTTTGTTGACCAGCCGGTAAAGGCGGGAAGCTCGAACGTCGCTGCTCCTGTAATCGCGGAGACGACGATTCCGACCAAAGCCAAAGCCATCATCGCGTAAAGCAAGAACGACGAAAGGTAGTCGCGCGGTTGGAGCAAAATCCAAACCGGAACAAGCGAAGCCACCGTGATGTAAACGCCGATAAAGACGATCCAAGCCGTTCGGCTCATCGCAAAGCCAAAGTTCAATCCGATGACAACGGCCACTACGATTCCAATCAATCCGATGACTGTCGCAGGCAAAGTTGAAAGGCCCAAGCGGTTTGTGAGAATTCCGTAGACGACGGCCAAGACGATGAACAAAAGAGAAATCATCGCGGTTGTCTGCGGGCCTGTCGGATTTGACACGATTCCAAAAGCGACTTGGCCGGCCGCGTTGGCGGCGCTGGCAAACGTTCCGGCGACGACATTGACGAACGAGGCGATGACCAAAATCAAAACCAAAAGCGCGAAAAGAATGAAGAGCTTCTTTGAAGTTTTTCCCATAGAAGCCTTGATGATTTCGCCGACTGACTTTCCTTCGTTCCTGGCGGAAGCGAAAAGGGAGCTAAAGTCCTGCAAGCCGCCGAAGAAAATTCCTCCGACAACGCACCACAAGAAAACCGGAACCCAGCCAAAAACCGCGGCCTGAATCGGACCGTTGATCGGGCCCGCTCCCGCGATTGAAGAAAAGTGGTGTCCCATAAGGACCGCCGGTTTTGCGGCGACATAATCCACTCCGTCCGCATTTTCTTGGGCGGGCGTTTTTCGCGCGGGGTCGATTCCCCACTGCTTTGCCAACCATGAGCCATAAAAAACATAGCCGCAGAAAAGCAAGGCGATTGCCGCGATGATGATAAGCAACGCTGACATTTTTTTCCTCCTGTTGTTATATCGAGCCTATGAGTTTTTTGAGGCCGCGTCCGCGCCAATTCGTCGCAAGGCGGCCCGTCGAACTTTCATAAGCCAATGTCCTAAAACTGCTCCAACCGTAAAGGCCGAATTTATACGATTTGTAATGGTTCAACTTTTTGATTTTTTTGAACGCGTCTTCGCCGATTTTTTCCGAAAGGACGATCAGCGTGATGTCCGTGTTGCGGTGGCCGTAGTAGGGCGTTATTCTGGAAAGGCCCCGCTCCCACGCGGCGTTTGCGATTTGGGCGATGTCGTCTTGTGTTTGCGGCGGAACGTTGTCACTTGAATAGAAGAAAACGAATTCGTTGGAATCGATGTCCGCGACCTTGGCGGCCTTGACCAAAAAATACTGCTCGCTGTGGGACTTGAACGCGGCTTCGGCGGCAAACGGAGGCTCCACCCCCTTTGTTGTAACGTTGTAGTAGCGCTTGAACTTCTTTAAAATTGTCTCCAACGCGTCATTGGCGCCTTTGCCAAGTTCATTCATTGTGGCTTATTATATTAAGTATTGTTAAAGTTTGTCAATAGCGCTCTCCGCTCGCGCTGTCATTCCTCTCTCATTGCGCAAAGGTTGCGTTTTCGTTACAATAGTTCCATTATGGAAAACACAAAACGCACTGTCACTTGCGGAGAATTGTCCGCTTCCGACGTAGGAAAAACTGTAATATTGAACGGCTGGGTTCACCGCTCGCGTGAGCTTGGCGGACTTACCTTTATTTTGCTGCGCGACCGCTACGGAATCACGCAGGTTGTCGTTGGCGACAAATCCAGCGACGAGGTTAAAAAAATCGCCGCTTCCCTAAAGAGCGAGTATTGCGTGGCCGTCAAGGGAACGGTCGCCGCCCGTTCCGAAAAAGACGTGAACAAAGACATGGCCACCGGCGCGATCGAGGTCGAAGCCGACGACATAGAAATTTTCACAACAAGCGAAGCGCTCCCCTTTGCGATTGACGAAGTGCGCCAAAAGGACGGAACGCTTGTCCTGCCCAACGAAGACTTGCGCTTGCGCTACCGCTACTTGGACTTGCGCCGCGAGCCGATGAAGCAGAACATCATCCTGCGCTCAAACGTAACGTTCGCCACCCGCGAGTATTTGACCAAGCAGGGCTTTTTGGAAATCGAAACGCCCACATTCATCAAGTCCACGCCCGAAGGCGCGCGCGACTACTTGGTTCCAAGCCGCGTTCATCCCGGAAAATTTTATTCGCTCCCGCAAAGCCCGCAGCTTTACAAGCAGCTTTTGATGGTGTCGGGCTTTGACAAGTATTTCCAAATCGCGCGCTGCTACCGCGACGAAGACGCCCGCGGCGACCGCCAGCCCGAGTTCACTCAAATCGATATGGAAATGTCTTTCACCAACCGCGAGGAAGTTCTTTCCACAACGGAAGGAATGATGGGCTACATTTTCAAAAAGACTTTGAACTACGATCTTCCCGCAAAGTTTGACCGCATCAGTTGGGACGACGCTTTCAACCTTTACGGAAGCGACAAGCCCGACTTGCGCTTTGACCTTAAGATTCAGGACGCGGCCTTTATGGCGGGCCTTAGTGACTTTAACGCCTTTAAGGCTGGAGCCGCCAACGCGGGAATGGACATCGAGCGCCACAAGCGCAGCGGCCTTAAGGCGCTTGTCGTCAAGAACGTGGCCGACAAGTATTCCCGCAAGATGGTGGAAGAGTTGGAAGCCGTCGCAAAGAAGTACAAGGCCAAGGGCTTGGCATGGATGAAAGTCAACGCCGAAGGAACTTTTGAAGGCGGAGTTTCAAAATTCTTTGCCGGAAAGGAAGGCGAGATTTGCCCGAAGCTCGGCGCGGAAAAGAACGACCTTTTGCTTTTTGTCAGCGACGAAAAATGGCAGGTTGCCTGCGTAGCGCTTGGAGCGGTTAGAAAGCAGTTGGGAAAAGACCTTAACCTTTACAATCCCGCCGACGAATTCCACTTTGCGTGGATCATCGACTTTCCTTACTTTGCCTGGAACGAAGAAGAGAACCATTGGGAAACAGAGCACCACATGTTCACGCTTCCGCAAAAAAAATATTGGGACACTCTGGAATCGGATCCCGGCAGCGTAAAGGGCGACCTTTACGACTTGGTTCTTAACGGCTACGAGTTGGCCTCAGGCTCAATGCGTATCAACGACCCGGCCTTGCAGCAGCGCATCTTTAAGATTGTCGGTTACTCGCAGGAACGCGCTGAAAAGGCCTTTGGCTTTTTGGTTCAAGCCTTTAAGTTTGGCGCTCCGCCGCACGGTGGAATCGCTCCCGGCCTTGACCGCCTTGTAATGCTTATGCGCCACGAGGAAAGCATCCACGAAGTCATCGCCTTCCCCAAGAACAATCTTGCGGCAAGTCCTATGGACGAGTGTCCGTCGCCGGTAGACGAGCAGCAGCTTAAAGATTTGCACATCGTTGTGACAGAGAAAGAAGAATAAGACAAAAAAAGGCGGCTGCTATGCAGGACTACAAAAAAGAATTCATCGACTTTATGCTTGAGTGCCAAGTGCTCAAGTTTGGAAGCTTTACATTGAAGAGCGGCCGCCATTCGCCGTTCTTTATGAACGCCGGCGCTTACGTTACAGGAAGCCAGTTGCGCCGCTTGGGCCAATACTACGCCAAGGCGATCCACGAAAAATTTGGTGACGACTTTGACGTTTTGTTTGGCCCGGCCTACAAGGGCATTCCGCTAAGCGTCGCCACAGCGATCGCCTACAGCGAGCTTTACGGCAAGGAAGTCCGCTATTGCTCCAACCGCAAGGAAGTAAAGGACCACGGCGACGCGGGCATCTTGCTTGGAAGCAATTTGCGCGACGGCGACCGCGTTGTCATCATCGAAGACGTTACGACAAGCGGCGCTTCGATTGAGGAAACGTTCCCCATAATCAAGGCGCAGGGCGACATAAAAATCGTCGGCGAGATCGTTTCGCTTGACCGCATGGAAAAGGCCAAGGACTCCGACAAGCGCGCTCTTGAAATCATCAGCCAAAAGTACGGCTTTAAGACCGCCGCCATCGTTACGATGGACGAAGTGATTGAAAGCCTTTGGTCGCCCGACGGAAGCGGAGCCATCTCCAACGACATCAAAAAAGAATTGGACGCGTATTATGCCGAATGGGGCGCGCAATAAGGCTTTGCAAGACCAAAAAGCGGCGGCCCGCCTTGCGCGCTATCAAAAAATTCTCTGCCCTGAATTTCCTCCGTTCTTAAAAAAATATCTCGACCTAAAAATTTTGGCGCGGCTAAAGGGCATAGGCCTTTTGTGCGGAACGGATTGGACGCCGCTCTTTCATAACCGCTTTTATTATTCGCGCTACGACCATTCCTTAAACTGCGCTTTGATTGTGTGGAATTGGACACGCGACAAAAAAAAGACTTTGTCCGCGCTCTTTCACGACGTTTCAACTCCGGCCTTTAGCCATGTGATCGACTTTAAAAACGGCGATGCCCTTACCCAAGAATCCACCGAAGACAAAAATGCCGCGATGATTTTGGCCGACAAGGACTTGGCCGCCGCTCTGGCCCAAGACGGCTTGTCCGCCAACGACGTTTGCGACTACCACAAATTTTCGATTTGCGACAACGAAGTTCCCCAGCTAAGCGCCGACCGCCTTGAATATATGTTCCCAAGCGGCGCCGCCTTGGAAGGTTGGTTTAGCCTGCGCGCCGTCAAGCGCTTTTACGGCGACTTGTTTGTGGCCAAGGACGAGCGCGGTCGCGACGAGTTTTCATTTAAGACAAAAAAAAACGCGCTGGACTATTTTAGGTGCATCCTAAAAATCGGATATTTTTTGCAGCGCAACAAGGACAAGATTGCGATGGAACTTATGGCGCGCGTAGTGGACGCTGCCATAAAATGCGGCGCCCTCCGCGAAGAAGAATTGTGGCTCTTAAGCGAGCGAGAGATAATCCAACGCTGGGACGCGCTTTTGCGTGGAACGGAAGACGAGGAAAAAAATCATTCGCAAGACCAAAAGCTCGCCGCCCCTTCTAGTCAGAAAACTGATTTTTTGCGCCTTTACAAAACCTACCGCACGATGAAAAAAGTCCGCGGTTCCGCCGCGCCGCTGGACGGATATTTTTGCGTCCAGCTTGCCGTAAAGCGCCGTTGGATAAACCCGCTGGTCGGTTCGCGCCGCATCTGCGACGTTTCCCCGCGCGCGCAAAAAGAGCGCGACTGCTTTTTGGCTTACAACGACACGCCGTATGCTTGCGTTAAGTTGGCGAAGTTGTAAATTAAGAGCGTCTCCAAGCCTTTGCACGAATTTGTCCTATGGAAACATCTCTGTCTTTCCACAAGCCAAAGACAGAGAAAATTTTTTTAAAGAATAATTCTGACATTTCTTTGTCTCCGTTAATTATAATATAAAACAGGCTTTCAAAAAAGGCAAGAATTGCAGAGGCTTATTAGATTGGGTGATTTTTTATTTGGGAATGAACAAATCCACTAGGTCGGACAAAACTTGCAAGTCTGCTGAGTGTTCTTTGTAATTCGATTTTTTGGCCGCTTCTTTTAGTCTCTTTAATGCGGCCATTTGCTCCTCCGTTATAGGAACTGGCAAATTGTTGTTAAAGTCTATTGCGTCATTTTTTGTGTCATCAGTGTAATAGTAACCGTTTTCATCACAGATTTCCCATTCGCCCTCTGACAGTTCGTATGGAATTTTATTTTTCTTATGACAATTTATGCAGCCGGTCAGTTTTTCAAGTTGCTTTAAGTCGCGATACAATGTGGCGGGGCTGGCTTTTAATTTTGACTTCGTGAATTTTCCAAGGTAGTTAATTATATCTTTGACGGATTTGACATTGTTTTCGCTAGTATGGTTGATGAAATATTTATTAAGGATAAGAAGTCTGCATAGGTTGTCCGTTGTTAACATTGAAACTGTCCTCTTTGGTCTTTTTGAGTTTTCCATGTTGTCCGTGAGCAGGTCTATGACGCGCTTTCTGTCCGGAAGATTTAGAAGCCATTCAAAGAAATCCTTTTTATCCATTAAATCCCATTCAAGGTCTTCACGATAAAGGTTTTTTGCCTTGCGGCTTTCGTGTTTTTTGTAAGAATTTGCGTCTATAGGCTCCATAATTCCTTTGTAAATGGCTTTGAATGTTTTTTTGTCGCATGTTTCGTAAGCTGTCTGCATTTTTCGTTTAATTTCATTTGTAAAAGTTAGGTTGTCCATAATAGCCCTCCTTGCGGTTTGTATTATAAGAATAGTTTTCTCATGGAGTGAGAAAACTATTCTTATATAGGAGAAATTTCAAAAAAACTTGATTTTTCATTGTATAAGATGTAATATATCTGTAATACACAAATTATAAAAAGAACATATGTAATATAATAATATGTAATGGTTTTGTCAAGAACCGTTAACTTTTTTTTGTTGGAGGAACGCTATGACAATAAACAAAATTAAAGCTGGCTTTGAGGAAAGGTATCGACATTTTATCTATTTCCTTGAAGATGCCGATAAGGAAATTTCAATGTTGCGGGAACTTTGTTTTGAGGCCGCCAAAAATGAACAGCTGCTAGCAAACATAAGATTTTGCAACGACTATTTTAAGATTCCGCCAGTTCGAAGTTTTTGCGCGAATTATAAAGACAAAATAGGCGGCATCCTTAAACAAATCGACAAGAAAAGGCTGACTGACAGACAAAAGCGTGGCATTGGCGCTTTTTGGGGCGCTGTTTTTAAAGGCTGCTTGGGTTATGAAAAGTCTGACAATAAGCCTGTGCCGCTAAAACATTTGGACATAAGTACGGCAAGTTATTTTTATCATGACTCTGACAGTGAGAATGAGTAATATTTTTTGTTTGACAGAATCGCGGGGGAGTATATAATGGAAGAAAATATTTTTTGGAGGCTACGAAACTATGGGTATTTTTGATGGCATTGAAACAGAGCATTTAAGAGATGTGTATAATGAATTGTGGGCGGGAAGAATTTCTCCAGAAAAAATCGTGAAGACATATTGGAAACATGGTGACAAATCTAAGGATTCAGAGAATTCTTTTCAACTTAACTTTGCTGATCAAAATATAGATAGAATGAATATAACCAAAGCTGATAAGAACAAAATATATTTGGGCTTGAATTCATTTTTCAAACCGCTTGCGACTGACTTTGAGAGGAAATATCAAGATGTCTGTTTTGCTTCTGGGAATGAATATAAAGAAATTATGAAATTGCATTCTTCATCCCTTTGTGCTTTGTTGATGTTCAGTTCTGTTTCTAATGATAATCCTCTAGTGTTAGAGCTGAATGTTCGTGGTGTAAGGGTTAATTTTAAATTCACAAAGGTGTTGTTTGAATATGAGAATAAGGTGATAAATCCGAATCACCCGTCTAGTGTTGATGTTGTTTTGGTAGGAGAAAATTTGATTACATACAAAAAAGCTATTCTTTTTCTAGAATCGAAATTTTCTGAGTATTTAACAATTACAAATCAATTTAAACGCCTTGGTGCTGGCTATTTGGATAAGCCTTATTGCGATGAATATTACAACGATGGCTTTTTGAAAGACCTTGATATAAGGTTTTTACGAAATACTGATAATACGCTAAGTGTCTTTTCTCATGAAGATAAAGATGGTAAAAAGACAAGTTCCTATGGTTTTGAAACAATTTCCGGGAAGCAGACATACCTTGAAGGGGTGAAACAGCTTATTTCGCATTATATTGGAATTACAAATTTCATACGAGGTAATATTGTTGATAAGCGAAAAGATGCATTAACTCCTGGTGACGCAGAAATTTATCTTGGTGAAATATTGTTTGATTTCAAATTTGAAGATGCACAAAATAAATTAATGACTTATACATCGTATTATCAAGGGCTTGCAAAGAAATTAAATAATTTGCGTCCAAATATAAATGTTTTGGATGATGTCCTCAAATATTCTTTGTTTAAGAAAGGAAATAGTAACTATTTGATTTCAGATGAGATAAGAAAGTTTTATCGTCTTGATTGATTCGCCTATTTGCACCTTTTCTTCAACAAAAAAGAATTCCTAACACTCCCCATCCCCTATCGCTTTTGCCAACAGCTCGGCAAAGGTTGATTTGCCGTCGTATGGATACTTTTCAAAAATCTCTTTCCTGGCGGCCTTCGTCTCTGGGTGTTGGAGAAAAGCTAGTCTTCTGTAATATTGCCAATCATTTGTTAGCAAGGCAAGCATTCTGCATTTTTGTTCTGGTGTCAGTGATTCTGGAATGGTCACTTTGACAAAGGAACTTTCACTTGAAATTCTAGATACACCGTTAATTTTCATGATTCCCCCTTATATTAAACATTATAATTTTTGAATTCTCACCATATGAGAAAAATGTTTGTATACTTGGAGTGAAAATAATTAATTGACACACAAAAAACGGTTGTGAATGGGGAGTCTGTATGATTATGAATGAAAAACACACGATTTTGTCGGCGATTATTGCTGCCTCGGAAAAACTTGAAGGCTCGAAACTTGACGATTCAATTCTTAAAGATGTTAAGGAAGAACTTTGTATGATTGCGGAATATATCAAATTGGATGAAATTTCCGCGATTTTCTTTACGATAATATTTGTTTTGCAGAATCAAAGGCTATCTTCTGTGAATATGCATAATATTGCCGAATTTTTGGATTATTCTTTTTTGCATATTCTCGAGTATCGCAAGAAAATTGATGAACTTGAGAAAAAGAGTCTTGTTTATATGCAAGACCTGCGGAATGTCAGCCATCATCCTGAAAACAATGGTTACAAAATTTCTGGCACAGTTTTAAACAATGTTATTGATAATGAACCGATTGTATTCGTTGAAGAAGGCGAAAAAACTACAGAAAGCATTCTGCAAGAACTGGTATTCATACAATCAAGTTATTTAAATAAGGTGATGAGTTTTAGCGAATATAAAAGGCAAATATCTACATTTGAAAGAAAGAATTCAGAGGCGGAAGTCATCAAAAATATTATGAAACTATTTCTTAATGATTTTGACTCGCGCGCGATTCTTTATTATCTAAGTCTTTGTGTTGTTATTGATGGCGACGCCTTTGAGGCTGAGGGACGAAATAGGGAATCTCGAAGTGAAAATGTTATTTTTGAGCTTATTAGCCCTCAAAAAAAGTTTTCAAGACGCAAAGCGCTTTATGACGATACAGATTCTCTTATAAAGAAGAAATATCTTGAGAGGGTTTATGAAGGGAGGTCTGGCGGCGGATGCAAAGTTTCATTTGGGATTACATCAGAGGGAATAAAGAAAATATTTAAAAGCGAAGCAAAATTGTATCTAAAGCAAGATTTTGCACTAACTGAAACAGACAAAACAATCTCGGCTCTTATGGAATTCGGTTTTGAATATGAAAGTGGAAATTCGGAACGTTTTTCGAAAATTAGTAATCTTGAAAGGGTCGAAAAAAAATATAAGGATTTGAATTTTTTCAAAACAATTCAGAACATCTTTTCGATAGAATCTAGCAGATTCTTTTTATATGATTGCGCGTATAATTATGTTTCTACTGGTTGCGAGAGAACTTTAGCAAATATTCTTAACGATTATTATCACCAGCGCTCATGTTATTTTGGAGAATTGCGTTTGTTTTTGAACGACGAACATGAACTTGTGGAAAAGGGCTTTCTGGAAATAGACAAAAATCAAAACATGGAAAGATCCCGGGCTTCAATTTCGGACAAAACAATTGAACTTTTGTATGGAGAAAATGCTGATGTTTATATAAAGACCATTGCGGACAGAAGCATAATTGAAAATGAAAAAATAAAGGAAAAGACGCTTTTTTATTCTCTTGCAGTTCAAAAACAAATAGACATGCTTCGTGAAAGCATGAGACAAGAGAATTTTGAAGCGATGCAAGATCGGCTTTCTAAGAAAGGGTTAGCTAAAGGTGTCGCAATCCTTTTGTATGGCGCTCCCGGAACCGGCAAAACTGAAACTGTTTATCAACTTGCGAAACAGACGCGTCATAAAATATTCCATGTTGATATTGCCGAATCAAAGTCGATGTGGTTTGGAGAAAGCGAAAAGAAAATCAAAAAGATTTTTACAGACTATGAACTGTTTTGTAAAACATGCAAGCGGCATGGTGAAAACACTCCTATCTTGCTTTTTAACGAGGCGGACGCTCTTATCGCAAAACGCAAAGATATAGATTCTGGAAGTTGCGCTCAAACAGAAAACTCAATTCAAAATATTCTTTTGGAAGAAATGGAAAAGCTCGAAGGAATTATGATTGCCACAACAAATCTTTGTGAGAATATGGACAAGGCGTTTGAACGCCGATTTTTGTTCAAGGTAAAATACGAAAAGCCAAATCGTGAAGCTCGCGAGAATATTTGGAGGTCAAAAATGAACGGATTGGATGACGAAAATATAACAAAGCTCGCAGAACAGTTTGATTTTTCTGGCGGTGAAATTGACAATATTGTTAGAAAATACGAAATGAATGAAATCATCAAAGGCACTCAGCCTAGGTATGAGGAAATCGTAGAATTGTGCAAAACGGAGCGTCTTGAGAAATCCGAGTCGAGGCGTGTTGGTTTTTGCGTGTAAAATTCTTCTTCTAGCTTTTTCTTCGCTAACCACTCTTGCCACCCATCCCCCCTTTCATTACAATGCCCTTATGGAACTTTACATCGTTCGGCATGGGCAGACTGTTTGGAACGCGGCAGGAAAATTGCAGGGCCGCACGGACATAGAGTTGAACCAAAACGGAATCGACGCGGCCGTCGCTTTGGGCCGCCGACTGCAAGGCGTTCACTTTGACAAAATATTTTCTTCGCCGTTAAAGCGCGCTGTTCACACCGCGGAACTCATTCGCGGCTCCGACGATTCAACATTGCGCGACGTTCCAATCCAAACCGACCAGCGCTTGATAGAAATGTCATTCGGAATAGGCGAGGGCCGCTTGTGCGACGAATGGTTCGCTCCGCAAAGCCCTTACAGATTTTTCTTTACCGAGCCGGAAAAATTTCCACGCCCGCCGCAGGGCGAAAGCTTTGAGGACGTCATGGCGCGCACAAAAAATTTTGTCCAAGAAATAATCGAGCCGCTTTACGGTCATGCGGAACGCCTTATGATTGTGGCGCATGGAGCCTTGAACAAGGGAATTATGTGCTACTTGCAAAATCACGGCGTGGAAGATTATTGGCTTAACGGCTTGCAGGAAAATTGCCAGGCCAGCGTCTTTGACTACGACGGCGCGTCTTGGAAAACGATTGTCGCGTAAAAAAAACGCCGCCCCAAACGGAGCGGCGTTGTCGTTAAGACGGAGCGTTATTAGCGCTTCTTGGCGGCCTTTTTGGCTGTCTTCTTAACGGGCTTTTTGGCAGACTTTTTGGCGGCCGTCTTTTTTACGGGCTTCTTAGCCGCCTTTTTTGCTGTTGTCTTCTTTACGGGCTTTTTAACCGCCTTCTTTGTTGTCTTCTTAACGGGCTTTTTTACCGCTTTCTTTGTTGTCTTTTTGGCGGCTGTCTTCTTTGCCGGCTTTTTTACGGCTTTCTTTGCGGCTGTTTTTTTGGCAGCTTTCTTTGTTGTTTTCTTGGCTGTCTTTTTGGCGGCCGGTTTTTTTGCCGCGGGTTTCTTGGCGGCGGGCTTCTTTTCGGCTACAGCCTTGTCTTCGATTTCAGAGTTTACGTTGGCCTGAACGGAAAGAACGCCGGCCTTGCAAGCCTGCATTGTTGAATAGCCTTCGCCCCAAATCAAGTTGTTTCCGTTGGAGGCGACCAAGCGGAAGCGGAATTCCTTTTTGCGGTCCTGGTAAACCTGCCACTTGGGGTTGGGGTACTTAGGTCCGTCTTTGATTGTCAAATCTTCGATCGGAGACTTGGCCAATTTTTTAAGAGCGTCAATCGCTTTTTTGCAGCTTGGCTTTGACTTGTATTGCTGAGCTGTGGCGATAACCTGTCCATTGGTGGCTTCTACATTAAAATAAAAACCAGTCTTGGATTTTCTGATAACATATTTTCCCATGTTTATCTCCTTTTGCCCTCCCACGGGCTATCATTATTCTTATATTGTAATCCCTTTTTTAAAATAATGCAAATGAAATTTCATTTTTTTAAATGAAAGTTCATTTTTTGTTGTGCCTTGACCAATGTTCTGATATAATTGTTACGTCTAGGAGACGAAAATGAAATTTAAATCTTTAACAAAAAATATTTTTTGCGTTCTCGCGTTGTCTTTGACCTTTGCGCTTTTTTCTTGCGTTAACGAAGTCAACGGCGATGTTGTCGGCGAAACATACGCCTTTCCCGAAACCACAAGAATTAAGGGCGTTAAAAGTTCCGTTTTATACGGAGCGAAAGGCGTTAAGGTTAATACGTTCATTACATTCTCTTTGGAGGGCTGGGAAGACGTTCCCTTTCTAAGATTGGACGATGCGGCAAAGCTTATAGGTTTTATTAACGACAGAGGATATGACTGGAAAGAGACTGACAGCGACGGAGTTTATGTATATAACTATTATCACGCTGCAACAGATTATCCGGATTGGAAAGACGACACCCTCTATTTTGACGCGAAAAACCAAAAGATTTATAGCGAAGACTTTACCCGCATAGTAAGCCCTACGCAAAATGTGAATCACAACATAGGAACTGTTTATTGCGATATGGGATCCGCCAGCGCTAAAACTCCTGCGGTATCGGAAAGCGATAAAACAGTATATGTAGCGAAATACCCAAAGACGAAGACCGAAATTGATCTTGCAAAATACGGCCTTAAGATGTATGTCTTTGACACAACAGAACTATTTGAAAAACGTGAAATAAAATATTATTTTCCCGGTCGCGAAGGCTATACCAAGGATCTATTGATTCCATTCCAAGTGATTGCCGACACCTTTTTTAGGTGCGCCACTTGCAGCTATAATGGAATCGATTATTATGCATGTTTTGACACTAACAGCGACTATTACGCCACAAACAAAGCTTACGATTCCGGTCGCAATCCCCGTTCCACCCGCAGCCAACTAAAGGCCGAGTACAATTACAGAAATCTTTGCCTGCTTTTTGACATGAACTATTGCTTGAAGGAAGAAAGAAATAGAGATACGCAAAAGCATAGGAAAGACAATGTCGGCAAGTTCATCAACGACAGCATTTTTCAAAACGGCCTTGGCTTTGGACTTCTTTCAACCGATACAGCGATTTATGACGCCTATCTCTATAAGTTCTTGATTAATTACATTGACGACGGCCACACAAGCTATTCAGAGCCGTCCATGTACCAAAGTCTTGGCTCTGTAAGGCAATATAAATTGGCGGCCTATAATTCTAGAGGGCCAAGGAACTTAGATCTTGACAACGTTAGGGATGAGATGCTGGCGCTACGTGGTAAACACAAAGGAAAACAAGGCGTGTTTTATGTTGAGGACGGCGTAGCCAAGAAAATGGCTGTCATAGCTTTTGACGGCTTTGTTGATGATGATCCGGACACAACAAATCTAGAAACGCTGGCAAATACAAACACTTACGCTTTCTTTAAAAAAGCTTTTAAAGATATAGGGAGTGTCGAAAATATCGTCATTGACCTTTCTTGCAATGGCGGAGGAGCCATACACCAGTGCTTTCTTTCGCTTTGCTTTTTGAAAAATCCAAGCGAATTTTATATGGCCGAAAAAAATCACTTGGACAATTCCATCGCAAAGTTTTATTGCGGCGTAAGCGAAGACTTAACGCAGACTGGAAAAAACTTTTATATTTTGACAAGCGAATTCTCTTTTTCTTGCGGAAACTTTTTTCCGTCAGTTTGCAAGTATCAGTTGGAAGTCCCGATTGTTGGCCAAAAAAGCGGCGGCGGCGGCGGCGTTGTAAAGCCCAGCCAAACTTCCGACGGCGCCTTGTTCAACACTTCCGCATCGGCCGAAATGTGCGCTCTTGACGCAAGCGGAAACTATGTTTGCATCGACGATGGCGTTCCTGTTGACCACGAAATTTCTCACGATAAATTTTATTCCGGAGACGTCATTTACAAAGACTTGTACGATTTGTTGAAGGAGTGGTATCCAACAAAGTTCTAAACGGAGAATTGATTATGAGTTTCAAGCATTTGTTTTTGGCCCTTTGGGTGAGAAATAATTTTGGAAAGGGAGACAAAAAACGCGACGCCGGCCAGACAACGCCTGACGATGTTGTTCGCTATGACAACATTCTTTACGGCGGAAAAAGATTTAAAAAATGGCAGTTGCTCGACGTGTACAGGCCAAAAGCCGCCGAAGCTTGCAAGCTTCCGGTAATCGTCATCGTTCATGGAGGCGGCTGGGTTTACGGCGACAAAGGCGTTTACCAGTTTTACGGAATGCGCTTGGCCCAGCGCGGCTTTGCGGTGGTCAACTATTCCTACCGCCTAGCGCCCGAGGCAAAGTTTCCCGCGTCGATGCAAGACACGGAAAGCTTATTTAAATGGATTTGCGACAACGCCGACAAATACGGCTTGGACGCCCAAAACGTTTTTGCCGTCGGCGACTCGGCGGGAGCGCACTTGCTTAGCCTGTACGCCGCCGCGCTCACAAACGACAATTATCGCAAGAACTTTCCCTTTATTCAAAAAAAGAATCTTTGTTTGCGCGGCCTTGCGCTTAATTGCGGCATTTACGACATCGTCGCGGCGGTTAATGACGGAGGGCACACGGATCTTTTTGTCGGAGCCTTGCTTCCGCGTGGCGGAAAGCCCGACGAGCTAAAATTGATAAACAGCGTTGACTATGTGACAAAAAATTTTCCGCCGGCCTTTGTGATGAGCTGCAAGGGCGACTTTCTTTTGCCGCAAGCGCCGGTTATAAGAAAAGTTTTGGAAGACGCGGGCGTTTTGCATGAGTATAAAATTTACGGAACGGACGCAGAGCCGCTTTGGCACGTTTTTCACTGCGATCCAAAATTGCAACAAGCCGTCGCTTGCAACGACGACGAGTGCGATTTTTTTAGGCGGCTGATTGCGCGCTAGTTTCTTTTCGCCTGGTTCCAAAACTCGTCCATCTTGTCCAAATTTTCTTGGACCATCTCAACGCCGTTTTTGGCGCACTGCTCTTCAACGTAAGAAAAGCGTTTGTAGAATTTTTTGTTGGCGGAATTTAGCGCGACTTCCGGGTCAACGCCTAACTTGCGCGCGTAGTTTACGGCGGCAAAAAAGAGGTCGCCGACTTCTTCCTCCAAATGAAGTTGCTTTGCTTGCGAGTTGTCGGCGTTAAAATCAGCGGCGGCTTCGTCAACTTCTTTTAGCTCTTCCAAAATTTTGGCGCGCGTTGGCTCTAGGCTTGGCCAGTCAAAGCCTTTTTTTGCCGCCTTTTTTTGCATTTTGTACGCGCGCAATAGGGGAGGAAAGCCTTGCGGAACTTCGTCAAGAATCGATTTTTGTTCGCGGCCTTCGACCTTTTCTTTTATCTTGTCCCATTGCGCCAAAACTTCTTGGCTGTTGTTCACGGGAGCGGTGGCCACAACCTTTCCTTCGCTTTGCTCAAAGACATGCGGATGGCGGCGGATCAATTTTTCGACAAGCTCGTTCAGCTCCTCCTCCAAAGTCCAGCCTTCGCCGCCTTTGTCAAGTTCCTGCCTGAACATATAAGACATCATCGTCGTGTTCAAAAAGACGTCGCCCAATTCTTCCTTTGCGTGGGCGGCGTCGCAAGAGCTGATCGCGTCAACCGCTTCAAAAACTTCTTCTATTAAATCGCGGCGCATCGTTAGCGGAGTTTGTTCCCGGTCCCAGGGACAGCCTCCGGGCGCGCGCAAAATGCGGATCAATTCATACAAGCGGCAAAACGCGGCCGCTGTTTTTGCGGAATCTTCGTCCGAGGCGCGGACTTCCGTTCCCCTGCGATCAAGAACTGAATTTTTGTCGAATGTCTTTTCCATAACGCAAAGTCTAGCGCAAAAGCGGATTTTATGGTATACTAGAATTATGTACGAATCAGGCGAAGATTATTTGGAAGCGATTTTAATTCTCAAAAACAAAAATGACGGCGACGTCCTTTCGGTTGACATTGCGAACCATTTGGGCTTTTCAAAACCCAGCGTCAGCCGCGCGATGGGAATTTTGGAGCGCGAAGGCTACATAGAATTCGGCATCCACAATAGAATCGAGCTTACCAAAAAGGGCCTTGAAAAAGCCAGCGACATTTACGGCCGCCACCAGCTTTTGACAAAGTTCCTGATGATGATAACCGGCGTTCCCGAAGACCAAGCCGAAGAAAACGCCTGCCGCGTGGAGCACGACATTGACGCGGACGTCGTTGAAGGCATCCGCAAATGGGTAGAAAAAAATTCATAGACCCCCTATTGACACAATTTTAAATTTTTGCTAATATTTGAAAACTTACGGGGGCGTAGCGAAGCTGGTTATCGCGCTGGCCTGTCACGCCGGAGATCGAGGGTTCGAGCCCCTTCGCTCCCGTCTAACCCATTCTCCGGAATGGGTATTTTTTTCAATTCCGCTTTTTGCGGGAACGGGCAATAGCGCAGCTGGTAGCGCGCTACGTTCGGGACGTAGAGGCCCCCGGTTCAAATCCGGGTTGCCCGAAGATAAAACGCTTCCGTCATTTTGACGGAAGCGCTTTTTTTTGCTTTAAAATTAAGGAATATGTTTATGGAAAAAGTTTATGACGAACAGAGCGAGCGCCGCTCATTTTACAAATCGCTTTTTACGATAGTCGCGCCAATGGCGCTGCAAAACCTTTTGTTCGCGGCTGTCGGTTCGGCCGACGTAATAATGCTTGGCTACGTTGGACAAACCGCAATTGCGGCCTCGTCTTTGGCCAACTACGTGCAAATGGTTATGTTCCTCTTTTACATCGGCCTTTCGTCGGGCGTGGTTATGCTTGCCGCGCAGTACTGGGGAAAGGGCGACACCCATTCCATCGAAACTATTTTTGGAATCGGAACAAAACTTTCAGCGCTTGTCGGAGCGGTTTTTGGATTGGCCGCGATTCTCACTCCGCGCTTGTTGATGAAAATTTTCACCAACGACGAAGCTCTAATCGAAGCGGGTTCCCAGTACCTTCACATCGTCGGCGTGTCGTACTTTTTGCTTTCGTTCTCGCAAATAATCCAAGCCACTCTAAAAAGCGTGGAGCGGACCAAAGACGTTACAATCATAACGACCGCCGCGCTTTTGATTAACATTTTTGGAAACGCGATTTTCATCTTTGGATTGTTCGGCGCTCCCAAAATGGGAATCCGCGGCGTTGCCCTTGCCACAACTCTTGCCCGCGTCATCGAGCTGGCCTTGAGTGTTTTTGTGATTTCTCGCGTTCGCGAACTAAAGATAAGGCCTGAATGCCTTTTTAGAAAGAACCTTGTTTTACTAAAAGACTTTGTAAAGTATTCGCTTCCGGCGATTGGAAACGAAGTCGTTTGGGGAGCGGGCTTTGCAAGCTACGCGGTGATTATGGGCCATCTTGGCTCGGACTTGGTCGCGGCGAATTCCTTGGTCAACGTTTTGCGAAACTTGGCCACAATCGTTTGCTTTGGAATGGCTTACGGCGGAGCGATCTTGGTCGGAAAAGAAATCGGAGCGGGCCAAAACGAAAAGGCCAAGCGCAGCGCGAGCCGCCTTGTAAAGAGCACGATTTTTGCGGGCGTAATCGGAGCGGCGGCTCTTATTGCCAGCCAGCCCCTTTTGTTCAAGATGGCAAAGCTTACCGAAGAGGCGACAAAAATGCTTTCGCCGCTTTTGTACATAAACGCGCTTTCGATTGTCGGCGCAACGATTAACACTGTCTTGATTTGCGGCGTCTTTAGGTCGGGCGGCGACGCCAAGTTTGGCTTTGTGCTGGACACAATCGCGATGTGGGCGGTTTCCGTTCCGCTTGGAATGGTCGCCGCCTTTGTCTTGCATTTGCCGCCGCTTGTCGTCTACTTGATTTTGTACTTGGACGAATTTGAAAAAATGCCTGTGAACATTTTCCATTACAAGAGCGGAAAGTGGCTCAAAAACATCACACGGGATTTTGAGCAATAAAAAAAAGGCCGGCATTGAGCCGGCCTTTTTTGTTATTCAAGTCCGCCGCGCTTGCGCGAAATCAACTCGAAATAACTATTTTAGTTTTACAAGCAACGACACGAGTTGCTTATACCTTGAACTGGTCGATTTCGTGGCCGATTTCGGCGATGGCGCTTGTCATTTGCGCGCTCAAAGAACTCAATGTGTTCTTTGTGTCGTTGACTTGCCTTGCGCTTGAATCCATGTCTTGAACGCTTTGGTTTATCTTTGCGGAATTTTCCTGCAAGACAGAAACTTCGCTCAAAATCGTTTGGTTTCCGGCGGCCATTTCCTGCGAGGCGTTCTTTACCTCGCTTGTGCTGTCGCTCATTACGCGCAGGGCTTCAAGGATTTGCTTGGAGCCTTCCTGCTGCTCGTCCATAGCGCTCTTGATTTGGCGCACAAGCTCGTCCGTGGCGTGAATGCTTTCCGAAACCGATTGGAAGGCCTGGCTTGAGTCCGCCGACGAGTTTGAAACATCCACAATCGAATCTTTGATTTTTGAAAGCTGGGCGCCGATTGTCTTTGACTGTTCGCTTGAAGTTTCGCTAAGCTTTCGGATTTCGTCGGCGACAACGCTAAAGCCTTTTCCGGCTTCGCCGGCGTGCGCGGCCTCGATGGCGGCGTTCATGGCCAAAAGGTTGGTCTGCTCGGCGATGGCCGCGATGGCGATGTTGGCTTCTTGCAACATCTCTGATTCAATTTCAATTTGCTCGATTTTTTCTGTTACAGTGTTCTGCTTGGCGATTCCTTCGCTGGCGTTGTCGCGCAAAGAAACGAATGAGCTTGAAAGCTTATCCACGCTTGTGTTTACGCTTGCGATGTTTCCGATCATCTCTTCTACGGCGGCGCTGGCTTCCGTCACTCCGCTTGACTGCTCTTGAATCATTCTTTCAAGAGACTCGATGTTGCTGGAAATTTGAGTTACGCCGCTTGACGTAGACTGAACGCTGTCGTTTTGCGCGGCAACGCTCTGCTTTACGGCGTCGATGCTCTTTAGGATCTTTTCAACGCAATTTTCCGTGTCGCTGATTCCGGCTTCCATGTCGCTGTCAGAAGCCGAAAGGTTGTCCTTTGAGGCTTTGATTTTTGAGACGATGCTTTGAAGCTTTTCGACAAAGGCGTTAAAGCCGTGGACTACCTGTCCGATTTCGTTGTTTGTCTTTGCGTCAAGGCGCTGGGTAAGGTCGGCGTTTCCGCTTGCGATGTCCTCGATGGCTGTGACGACGCCTTTAAGCGGCTTGATTGTGATCGCCGTCATGATGGCTGTTACAATCAAAATCACAATGGCAAGAATCGAATTACCGGTAATCAAAACCGTTCTCAGGCGGTCGGCGGTGGCGTGCAGCTGCTTTATCGGAACTGCGATTGCGATTGACCAAGAAGTTCCCGGAACGTTTCCGTAGCTTACAAAGACTTTGTTAACACTTCCGTTCTCAACAAAACTTGTTTCCACGCTGTCCCGCTTTCCTTCGATCATGTTCTTAGCCATTGCGCGAGTTTCTTCGTTGGCGTCTTCGGCTGTGATGAAGTTCTTTTCCATGACCAGCTCTTGCATGGGGTGGGCGATTACGGTTCCTTGTCCGTCAAGCATAAAGCCAAAGCCCATTTCGCCGAGCTTGATTCCGCCGATAAGGTTTGTAAGGTAGTCCATTCCGACAACGCCAACAAACATTCCAGCCAAACGTCCGGCGCTGTCGCGCGCGGCCTTTACGAACATTACGCTGACTTTGCCGGTGGCTTTGGCGATTGTCGGGTTGTTTACGACATGGTCTTCTCCGCCTATAATTCGTTTATAGTAGGCGCGGTCGCTGTGGTTTCCGCGCTTGCCGGAATCGTAGTAGGAATTTCCGGCGGGAGCGATGAACAAAACGTATGAGAAGCAGGAAGGGCGGCGCGAAATGTCGTCCGCGAGCCACGCTCCGATTTCGTCGGGGGAACCGCCTTTAAGCACTACGTCCGCCCTGGTGTAAACGTCAAGCTCGTTTAACGTTCCATTTACAAAAAGGCTCGTCGATTCGATGTAGGCGTCGGCGATTTCCTTGATGTCGGCGACATTCGATTCAACCGTTTGCTTTCGGACGTCGGGGATGACGATCAGGTTTTGAACCACAAAAAGCGCCACTGTTACAAAAGCGATGACTCCCAAAAGGCGGGCGATCATCGTTGTTCTACGATTTGATTTTTCGGCTGGCATATTTCGCTCCTAGTTGCTGATTTTTTTTGTCTCTATATTATATATCCTATCGGCAAAAAAAGCAAATTTTTTTACTTTTTACTATTTAATTTGTTATGTCATATATGCCGATAATGTAGGCAGTTTTTTGTTGCGAGGCGAACGATGAAAAAGACGATTGCGGTTTTGTTTTTGGCCCTTGCGGGCGGAATTTCATTCGCGCAGGGACACTTGTTCCAGTTTAAGTATAAGGAAGGCGACGCGTACAGGGTGCTTTCAACCGTTCAAGAAGACGTTTTCTTTAACAATGTCTACCACCACCACGCAGAGATTCTTAACCGCGTTTCGGTCAGGGTGACTGGCCTTGACGACAAGGGGAACGGAATTCACGACGCTATATTTATGACAAGTGAAAATTCCACCGGAGCCAGCGGAAAAGCCTTTAGCTACGGCGAGGACTACAAGAGCGTATTTACCCGAGACGCCGCCGGCCGCTACGACATTTCGGACCAATACTTTATGCCCGTTGTCCGCGACGTTCCGATTTTTCCGGACAAAGAAATAGAGCCCGGCTTTAGGTGGACCGCGCAAGGCCACGAGGCCCACGACTTGAGAAGGACCTTTGACATAAAGACGCCCTACAAAATTCCCTTTAACGCCGAATACGAATTTTTGGGAACGGTTCAAGACGGCGAAAAAACTTTTTACAAGTTTGAAGTCCAGTACGAGCTTGAATATTCTGTTGACCTAAAAAAATACGATCCCTCAAAAGGCGAGGTACCCGTGGCCACCCAAGGCTATTCGCACCAGTACATTTTTTGGGACATAGACAAGGGCTGCATCGACCATTACAACGAAGAGTTCAAGATTGAGATGCTGACAAGTTCCAACAACATACTCCGCTTTGAGGGAATCGCCCACGCCGAAGTGACCGACTTTACTCGCACCGCGGACGAGACGACAGTCGCCGCCGTCATCGAAAAAATCACAGACCTTGGAATCGACGACGTAAGCGTCACGGCCGGCGAAAAGGGCTTGACCTTGAGCATAGAGAACATTCAGTTTATGCCCGACAGCGACATCCTTATGCCAAGCGAAAGGGCCAAGCTTGACAAGATAGCGCAAATCCTAAACGCCTACCCAGACAACGACTTGCTTGTTACCGGCCACACAGCCTTGCGCGGAACAAAGGAAAGCCGCCAAAAGCTAAGCGAGGAGCGCGCCCAAGCGGTGGCTAACTACCTTATCCGCAACAAGGTCCGCGACAAGTACCACGTCTTTACAAAGGGCATGGGCGGAGACGTTCCCGTAGCCGACAACAAGACAGAACTTGGCCGCGCCAAAAACCGCCGCGTCGAGATTACGATTATGGACAAATAAAAATAGCCCCCGACGGACATCGGGGGCTATTTTTTGGGGTGGACCTATGGAAAAATCCGGATTTTGGGTGTAGAATTATGCAAAAGGAGGAATGAACAGAG
>JAEEVR010000045.1 GCA_016290995.1 Treponema sp.
TTTGGCGTTGACACGAGTTATGTTTTGCAAGGCGGCGAGCGCCTTGGCGTTTACTATTTGGAAAAGGGAGCGGGCCCGCGGCCCAGCCTTTGCGTTTATGATAGAAAGAATTCCGCGATCGCCGAAAGCTCGCCCTCAGACTTTGACTGGAACAAAATATTAAAGGGAGCTGACGCCTTTCACTTTACGGGAATCACGCCCGCGCTTTCAAAAAATTGCGCCGCGCTTTGCCTAGAGGCGGTTAAGGCCGCAAAAAAAATGGGCGTACTCGTTTGCTGCGACCTAAACTTCCGCAAAAAACTTTGGACAAGGGCCCAAGCCAAAAAGGCGATGACTGAGCTTTGCAAGCATGTTGACGTTTTGATTTTAAACGAAGAGGACGCAAGCGACGTCTTTGGAATCAAGGCCCCCGCCTCGGACATTCAGGGCGGAAAGCTTAGCGCCGAAGGCTACAAAAAAGTCGCCCAGGAACTTTTTGAGCGCTTTAACCTTAAGGCCGTCGCCATCAGCCAGCGCGAATCCTATTCGGCAAGCGACAACGGCTGGTCCGGCCTTTATTTTGAGCGCGGCGGGAATGCGCCGCAAGACAAAAAAGCGGACGAGCCAAAAATGTTTGCGTCCAAAAAATACGACCTCCGCATCGTTGACCGCGTTGGAGGCGGCGACGCCTTTGCCGCGGGAATCATTTACGGCCTTCTTAACAAGCTGGGCGGCCAAGAAACGGTCGGCTTTGCCGCCGCCGCGGGCGCCTTGCAGCAAACAATCGAAGGCGACTTTAGCCGCGTCTCCGTTGAAGAAGTCCAGCGTTTGGCTGGCGGTGACGCAAGCGGCCGCGTGTTGAGATAATGAAGACCTTGCCGAGGCGGCTGAAGTTAGTCTTGAATTGATTGAATTCGGTAAAAAAAAACGCGAGGGAGCGGGGCGGCTGGAGGCAACACTCTGATTGCGCCTGCCGCAAAAGCGGCAGCGTGCAATAGTTACAAGGCGCAATCAGCGTGTAGCGACGATATCGAGCGGTGCCTCCCAGTCGCATCTGCGACCGGGAGTTTTTTTGTTGACGAGTCTGTCTAGTTCTTTGCTCTAAGTTCGCGCGCCGCGTCGACAAGATTCTTCAAGCTGGGGATCGTCTCCGCTTCGCCGCGAGTCTTGAGGCCGCAGTCGGGGTTGACCCAAAGCTTTTCTTTGGGAACCTTGGCAAGCATCTTTTCAAGCGCGGAAAGGATTTCTTCCTTGCTTGGAACGCGGGCCGAGTGGATGTCGTAAACGCCGGGGCCTACTTCCGTTCGGAAATTGGCGGCCTTGAGCGCGTCCAAAATCTTAAGGTCGGCGCGGCTTGCTTCAAATGTGATTACGTCGGCGTCCATGTCGTCGATGTCTTTGATGATGTCGTTGAATTCCGAGTAGCACATGTGCGTGTGGATTTGCGTGTCGGCCTGAACGCCTGAGTGAACCAAGCGGAAGTCGGGGATCGCCCAATCCAAGTACTCGCTGTGCCAGTCGCTCTTTCTAAGCGGAAGCTTTTCGCGCAAGGCGGCTTCGTCGATCTGGATGATTTTGATTCCGTTCTTTTCCAAGTCCAAAACTTCCTCGCGGATTGCAAGGGCGATTTGAATTGTCTGTTCCTTGATCGGAATGTCTTCGCGCGGGAAAGACCAGTTGAGGATTGTGACGGGGCCTGTAAGCATGCCCTTCATCCATTTCTTTGTCTGGCTCTGGGCAAACTTTGACCATTCGACAGTGATCGCTTCCTTGCGGCGCACGTCGCCCCAAATTACCGGCGGCTTTACGCAGCGGCTTCCGTAAGACTGAACCCAAGCGTTTTCTGTAAAGAGGTAGCCTTCCAAGTGGTCGCCAAAGTATTCAACCATGTCGTTTCGCTCAAACTCGCCGTGGACCAAAACGTCCAAGCCGATCTCTTCCTGCTTTTTAATCCATTCAGTGATTTTGTCTTTATTAAACTGAACGTACTGCTGCTCTGTGATCAAGCCCTTTCTAAAGTCGGCGCGGTTCTTTCGCACTTCCTTTGTCTGCGGGAAGCTTCCGATTGTCGTTGTGGGGAAGAGGGGAAGCTGGAATTTTTCATGCTGGATCTTTTCGCGCTCGGCAAAGTCGGGCTTTCGGACAAAGTCCTCGGGCTTGAGGGCCTTTACGGCGGCCTGAACGGAAGCGTCGGCCTTTACGCGCTCTTCCTTAAAGAGCTCGTCGTTCTTGTCGCCAGCGGCGATCTCGGCGATCTCGCGAATCTTTTGCTCGGCAAAAGAAAAGTGCTTTAGAACGTCGGCGCCAAGTTTTGTCTCGTTGGCTGTAGTGTAGGGAACGTGCAAGAGCGAGCAAGATGTTCCTGCGTAAATGTTGTCTTTTGAAACGGCGCTTTCAAGGTCCTTGAGCAAGGCCTCGACTTTAGAGAACTCGCTGCGCCAAATGTTCTTTCCTTTTACGACGCCCGCAAAAAGAACTTTGTCCTTGGGAAAGCCCTTCTTTACAAGGTTGAGGGTTTCCTTTCCCTCAACAAAGTCAAGCCCGATTCCGTCAAAAGAAAGCTTTGTGACTGTGTCGTAGCTGTCGCGAATGTCGCCAAAGTATGTCTGCAAGTTTACCTTGACTTTTTTTGCGGCCAAGATTTCTTGGTAAAGGGCCTCAAAGAATTTAACGCTGTCGGCGTCCGTGTCGAATACCAAGGCGGGCTCGGCGATTGAAATCCATTCCGCTCCCGAAGCGTAAACCTGGTCAAGCAATTTTTTGTAGGCGGCGGCGATGTCGGCCTTGTAGTCCTCGCGCTTTTTTCCGTCGGCGTAAGTGGCGAACTTTAGGAAAGTGTAGGGGCCGATCACCGCGGGAACGGTCTGAATGCCGAGATTCTTGGCTTCGGCAAATTCGTCCAAAACTTTTTCGGCGTTCAAAGAGATTTTGGCGCCGGCGTCAAGCTCCGGAACGATGTAATGGTAGTTTGTGTTGAACCATTTTTTCATCGGAAGGGCCTTTACGTCGCCCTTGGTTCCCTGGTAGCCGTGGGCCATCGCAAAGTATGTGTCCAGCTCGTTAAGGCCCAAAGCCTTGTAGCGCTGGGGTACCGCTCCCAACATAACGGCTGTGTCCAGCATGTTGTCGTAGTAAGAAAAGTCGTTGGACGGAATCAAGTCGATTCCCGCGTCGCGCTGCTTTTTCCAGCCGTATGCGCGGAGGCTCTGGGCCGTGTCCTTAAGCTCGTTTGCGGCCATTGTGCCCGCAAAGTATTTTTCCTCGGCGAATTTCAACTCGCGCTTGGAACCAATTCTTGGAAAACCGATAACAAATGTCTTATAGTTGCTCATGCCTGGAATGTTAGCAAAAATCGCGCGTTTGTTCAATTAAAATGTTTCTATTGCGGGCTATAGCCAAAAACTATTATTGCAAAGGGCTTGACACAATTCGTAATTTTTGCTAAAGTAACCATCACACGCGGGGATGGCGGAATTGGTAGACGCGCTAGCTTGAGGTGCTAGTGGTGAAAGCCGTGGCCGTTCAAGTCGGCTTCTCCGCATAAAGGCTGCTTCAAAGCGAGGCGGCCTTTTTTTTTAGAATTTTATTTATCGGGGGAACGATATGAAACCTACATTATTAGTTTTGGCTGCCGGAATGGGAAGCCGCTACGGCGGAGTGAAGCAGATTGACGCCGTCGGAAAGAACGGCGAATGCCTTTTGGACTTTGCCAACTACGACGCAAAGGCGAGCGGCTTTGGAAAAGTCGTCTTTATCATACGAAAGGACATCGAGGCGGATTTCCGCTCCCGCTTGTTTGACAGAATCGCCGCCAACTTTGACGCCGAATACGTCTTCCAGTCGCGCGAGTCGCTTTTGACCGCCGACGAGGTTGCCAAGACCAGCGAGCGCCAAAAGCCTTGGGGAACGGTTCACGCCGTCCTTTGCGCTCAGGAAAAAATCCACGAGCCCTTCGCCGTCATCAATTCCGACGACTACTACGGCCGCGAAGCCTTCAAGACGCTTGGCCAATACCTTTCTTCCATCTCCAACGATTCCACTGACCACGCGATGGTCGGCTACGTTCTTGGAAAGACGATGAGCAAAAGCGGTTCGGTCTCGCGCGGCGTTTGCACGGTAAAGGACGGCCTCTTGGACGGAATCGTCGAGAACACAAAAATCTACTACGGCGAAGGCGACAAGATTTTCAGCGACCTTGGCGACAAGACAGTTCCGCTTACAGGAAATGAATGGGTCAGCATGAACTTGTTCGGCTTTACGCCCAAGGCCTTTGAAGGCTTTAACGAATACTGGGAAAACTTCAAGAAAGAAGGCCTTTACACGCCCAAGCAAGAGGCTCTTTTGCCGGTCGCGGCCAGCGACATCGTAAAGCATGGCGAGGGCGTGATCAAGTTCTTCTCCTCTACGGAAAGCTGGTTCGGCATGACATATCCCGAGGACCGCGAAATCGTAAAGCAGGAGATCGCCGCAAAAATTGCCTCCGGTTACTATCCCGAAAAATTGTGGGATAAATAACGGCGCCCGTATGTTAAAACTTTCCGCGATAAAAATGGACAAGGTTTGGGGCTACGAGTTGTGGATCGCCTCGACGCATCCCAACGGCCCGCAAAAAGAGTTCGTCGACTTTTGCGGCGGCTCTTACCCTCTTTTGGTAAAGGTGATTCAAGCCGACCAGTCCCTTAGCGTTCAGGTTCACCCAGACGACGAGACAGCCGCGCTTTTGGAAGGCTCAGGAAACGTCGGCAAAACCGAATGCTGGTACGTCCTTGACGCAAAGCCCGGCGCAAAGCTTGTCTATGGATTGAACGGAAATCCCAGCCGCGAGCAAGTCTCCGCTGCCATCGAACAAAACGCGCTTGATCCGCTTTTAAACCAAGTCGAGGTAAAGGCGGGCGACTTTGTTTTCATTCCGTCGGGAACGGTGCACGCGATCGGCGGCGGCTTGCGCCTTATGGAAGTCCAGCAATCTTGCGACATAACATACCGTCTTTACGACTGGGGCCGCCCGCGCGAGCTTCACGTTCAAAAGGGCGTGGCTAGCGTAAAGAACGAGGGCTTGGCAAAAATCGCGCGCTTCCCGGGCCGCTTCGAGTGCGACTATTTCGCGTTGGAAGAAATAAAGGTGGCGGGCGAGTGGCGGCATAAGAACAATTCCGCAAAAGGCCCAAACTGCGTTCAGCTTTTTTACATTTTGGAAGGAAGAGGAAGCGTCGAAGCGAATGGTTCGCAAGCCCAAGAGTTCGCGGCCGAGGACATATTCGCGCTTCCCGCTGGCGAGGAGCTTGTCTTCAAAAGCCAAAACGCGCGCGTCCTAAAGATTTGCGCGAAGTAAAAGCGTAATGGAAATACAAGTTCGAAAAGCGCTTCCTGAAGACGCTGAGGTTCTCGTCAAAATATACAACGAAGCGTTTTATGAAGATTACGTAAAGTATGGAGAATGCCCTGCGTACGGCCGCTCAGTCGACGACATGAAAAAGTCGATTGTCGAAATTCCAAAGTATGTCGCGCTTTATAATTCTCGTCCGATTGGCGTGGTTTCGGCAAAAGAGACGAGCGAAAAAGTTTATTACATCGGCTGCCTGTGCGTGATTCCTGAGTTTCAAAGGAAGGGCATTGGATGTCAGTTGATTAATTTTATTAAAGGGCAATGCGATGATTGGCAAAAGTTCGAACTGATAACGCCAGTTGACAAGGAAAAGAACGTGAAGTTCTATACTGAAAAATGCGGTTTCACGATTGACCATGAAGAAATGGATAGGTCTGTGAAAGTGTATCACTTCAGCATGGAACGGAAGAAATAATATTATCGTGTCTTAAAAATCGTCTGTTCGTAAGTTCCAACCAGACGTAAAAAAAATACTAGGAGGTCATAAAAATGACTAACGAAATGCTTTTGGTCGCGTCGCTCTTGTTTGCGTTCGGCGTCCTGCTTGTGATGTTCCGCTTTTTTAACAAGGGCGGAATCTTTGCTTGGATCGCAATTTGCACGATTCTCGCCAATGTCGAAGTGCCGGTGTTGGTCAACGCCTTTGGCATGGAGCAAACGCTCGGCAACACGCTCTTTGCGACGACCTTTTTGGCCACGGACTTTTTGAGCGAGTTCTACGGAAAAAAAGAAGCCCGCAGGGGAGTCCTTTTGGGAATCACTTCCAGCGTCGCTTTCATTTTCTTTTCGATGATATGGCGCTTTTACACGCCGTCGCCCAACGACTTTGCCTTTGAGTACCTAAAAGGCCTCTTTGCCAACACGCCCCGCATCGTCGCCGCAAGCTTTGTCGGCTTTGCCGTAAGCGAGTTTTTGGACATCAACCTTTACGATTATTGGTGGCGTCTGTCAGAAAAATTATGCGGAAACAAGCGCGGCTTTTTGTGGCTTCGCAACAACGGCTCCACCCTCGTAAGCCAAGCTGTCAACATCACCGTTTTCAACGTCCTGGCCTTCGCCGGCCTCTTCGACACTCCCACGCTGATTTCCGTCACGATTTCCTGCTACGTGATTTACGTTGCCACAAGCCTTTTGGACACGCCCTTCATGTATTTGGCGCGAGTCTTGTGGGAAAGGAAGCAGAGGGAAGAACAAAAAGCCGCCGCGTAAGTCTTGCAACTTTTTTTAAACAATACTATAATTCTTTCATAGAGGTAAAGATATGGCAAAAGACATCGATTGGGGCAATTTGCCTTTTGGTTACATGGAAACTTCAAAAAGTTTCGTCGCCAATTTTAAGGACGGAAAGTGGGACGAGGGAACTCTCACAAGCGACCACTCTGTTACAATCAGCGAATGCGCGGGCGTCTTGCAGTACGCGCAGACTTGCTTTGAAGGCCTAAAGGCCTACACGACCGCCGACGGAAAAATCGTCACGTTCCGCCCCGACCTCAACGCAAGCCGCATGGCGGATTCTTGCCGCCGCCTTGAAATGCCGGTTTTCCCGGAAGACCGCTTTGTCAAGGCCGTAATCGAAACAGTAAAGGCCAACATTGAATGGGTTCCGCCCTACGGAAGCGGAGCCACACTTTACATCCGCCCATACATGTTCGGAAGCAACGCCGTCATTGGCGTAAAGCCCGCCGACGAATACCAGTTCCGCATTTTGGTGACTCCTGTAGGACCTTACTTTAAGGGCGGAGTAAAGCCGATAAAGATCCGCATCTCTGACCTTGACCGCGCCGCTCCCCACGGAACAGGCGACATCAAGGCCGGCCTCAACTACGCGATGAGCCTTCACAACATCGTCGACGCGCACAAGTGCGGCTACGCCGAAAACTTGTACACCGACCCGGCCAGCCACACTTACATTGAGGAAACCGGCGGCGCCAACGTTCTCTTTGTAACAAAGGACGGAAAGCTTGTAACGCCGAAGTCAAATTCGATTTTGCCTTCAATCACTCGCCGCTCTTTGATTCACGTCGCCAAGGAATACTTGAAGATTGAAGTCGAGGAGCGCAAGATTGACAAGTCTGAGTTGCCCGACTTTGTCGAAGCGGGCCTCTGCGGAACCGCCGCCGTAATCTCTCCGATCGGCGAGATTGACGACCACGACAAAAAGATCATGCTCCCAAGCGGCATGGAAAATTGCGGACAAGTCATGCAAAAGCTCCGCGACACTTTGACCGGCATCCAAATGGGAACGGAAAAAGCGCCCGACGGCTGGGTAGTTGAGATAAAGTAAATCGGCATTGCCGTTGCATGAACGCGAGCTTCGTTTTTACGAGGCCCGCGTTTTTTTTAACAAAAAAATCATCGGAGGCCAAATATGCTCAAGACTGATTACGCAAAAGTTTCAAAAGTCTATGACAAAAACAAGGGCAGGCTGGACTTTCCCAAAGACGAAGAGATAGAAAAGCTTTTGGAAAAGAACGAAAAAATAACCGTTTTGGACTTGGCCTGCGGAACCGGAAATTATTTGTTGGGGCAGAAAAAGCATTACGAAGGCAAAAATATAAAATGGATTGGAATCGACTTGTCGCCTGAAATGCTGGACGTCGCCAAAAGCAAAAATCTGGAAGCGGAGTTCATAAACGCAAGCGCGGAGTCGTTCAGCTTGGCAGAAGGCTCTGTGGATTTGGTTGTGTGCAATTTTGCCTTCCATCATTTTGAAGACAAGAAAAAGTGCCTTTCAAAAATTTACGCGGCGTTGAAAAAGGGCGGCGTCCTAAAATTTAGGAACGTTGAGCCGGAATGCATGAAAGAATGGTGGGTCTACAAATACTGTCCAGAAACATACTGCGAAGACATGTTCCGCTTTTGGCCAAAAGACTTGATGATATATGAATTGAAGAAAAGCGCTTTTGTGAACATCTCTGCCAAACGAGAGTATTACGAAAAGTACAAGCCGATGAATGAATTGCTTGAAAATTACAAAAGGCGGGACACGTCCCAGCTTGCGATGATTGGCGATGAGTTTTATAACAAGGGCTTGAGCCGGGTTACGCAGGAAGCCAGCCAAGGCGAAAGCGAATACAAAGACGTCATCGCCTTTTTGGAAATCCGCTGCGAAAAGTGAGGGCGGGGAGCCCGACCGCAATCTGCCTGTCGGCGGCTAGTTGCAACGCAAGCCCCTTTTGCGCTACAATAAAATACTATGATAGTAATGAAATTTGGCGGTTCGTCCGTGGCCAACGCGGAGCGAATCCGCCATGTGGCAAGCATAATCCAAGCCTACAAAGATAAAAAGCCCGTAGTCGTCCTTAGCGCGATGGGCGACACTACAGACCACTTGCTGGACGCGGCCGACGCGGCGCTTTCGGGAAGCGTCGACATTAGCGGAGTGGAAAAGCTTCACCGCGATTCCGCCGCCGAATTGGGAATCGACTTTTCTCCCTTTGAGCCGCTTATGCAAGAGCTCAAGCAGCTTTTGACCGGCATTTCCATGATTAAGGAACTTACCAAGCGCACGCGCGACTACTTGGTTT
>JAEEVR010000023.1 GCA_016290995.1 Treponema sp.
TAATCACGAATAAATGTATCATACTTTTGTCTATACAGCACAGTCTTATACCTAGTTGATAAAATCATTATAAGAAACTTTTTTATTTTTCAAAAAAATGCCGTTAAAAAAAATCGAAGTCAATAAAATCGTAAGTCTCTGGTATTCCTTCGACTATAACGCTTTTATTAATAAAGTTCTGTGAAATAATTATTACAACAAAAAAGAAACATCTTACCAAAAGAACTATCAATTTCTTCTGATAAGATGAAGCAATAACGATTACATTGTTATTTCACAAGCTTTACATTTGGCTATGTTGTAACTCGAATTATTGCCTGTTGGTCTTGAATTACCATTACAACCAGCTGCGAAAGAACCTGCAACACCATTCTGCGCAACAACTTGCGGTTTTGTGTAAGCCATAACTTTTCTCCTTATATATTTAAGATTTATATATCCGCCAACGACGGAAAAACAACGCCCCAAAACAGCAAGAATGCTGCATTTGCGCGATTGTTTTCTAATAATTTTGCAAAACACAAAGTCCGCTAATTGTATTTATTGAATATTGGCGCCAAGGCTATAATATCCCCTCCATTATGGATAATTAACGCAATAAAAGAAAAAACCGCTCCAATCGCATATATTTCTGCATTAAACTTTAAAAGAAGGACCAAAATAAGAATTAGGTGAACAATTATGCCTATAGTCACCAACAAGCGGCCTCTTGGTCCTCCAATTCCAAACATAAAGAACAAAAAGCAGTTTCCAATTGCAAGAACAATCGATAAAATATTTAGAAAAATTCCTAAACCAGATCCAAGTTCATCAAAAACAGAAATAGCACAACCAATACACATACCCATTGCCGCAATGAATAAAAGCCTTTTTATCCATAACCAAACTGTTCTAAAAAAACTCATATAGAGCCTCCATTTTTTTCTCGAAAATTTCGAATATTTAATTCGAATTCTCGATATAATACTAGTATAGCGCGAATTTTCTCGAAGTCAACTAAATTTTTTCACTTTTTCTCGATTATATTAGAGCCATGGACGAATATTTGGACGCTTTCCGCATGAACATGAAGCACTATAGGGAAAAGGCAGGCATTTCGCAGACCCATCTTTCGGTTTTGTGCGCTTGCGGAGCAGGAACAATAGGCGGCATAGAAGCGGGCAAGGCAAAGCCGTCGTTCGACATGATGGTAAAAATCGCAAAGGCCCTAAATGTCAGTCCTGCCGATTTGTTCATAAGGGACTCCTCAAAAAAAATGTCGGACTTCCACGAGTCCCTAAAGTCAGACTTTGACCGCATCTTGGCAAAGATATAGCTTTGTCCGACTTTTATTGTACCTTGGAAGGTCTTTGTAAACTTGGACGGCCATGCAAAAAAGCAAACTTGGTATTTCAGAATTCAGAGCGCAACGCTCCATCAACGACTTTGCAAAGGAAGCGCTCTCCACAACTTTGACTTTGCTCTCTTTGGCCAGCCGCCTAGAAAAGCCGACGTCAAAGCTTTTGTAAATTACGGCCGGGGCTTCCATTGTTTTTTCGTCATAGCGCAATCCGGCGGCGCATTCATTCCCGCAAACGACAAGCGCGTCGCATTTCTTTACAATCTTTTTCATTTCCTTGCCATGCGTCCATATAATCGGATTTTCAATCTCATCAAGATTCAAATAAAAGCTGTCGCCAGCAGAGTAATTGCGGAACAAGAGCAAAGAAAGCGCGTCGTTTTCAACAACCATAACGCCGTTCGAAAAAGCGATTTGTTTTGCAAAGGCCAGTTCGCTTCTAAGGCAAACCACCGTGACGCGCGAGCCATAATTTTCGCCGCGGCGCAAGCCCACCGCCCTGTGAGCGCCGCCGACAACCAAACAATCAGACTGCCTTACGCGCTCCTCAATTTTGCAAAAGTCGGTTTTATACGCTCCCGCTTCCATAAAAAAGTTCATCGTCACACCCCTCGCAGCCGCAACGCCCTCGCTTGCGATTCGACTGCCTTTAGGGCGCATCATAACGATTCACTACATCATTCTGCGATGTAGTGAAAACTTTTTCAAATTTTTAAAAAGTTTTCAGTAGGAATTGAATACTGTGACAATGCGGAAAAGTCAAAAAAAAATAGACTTATAAACAACAAAACACTTTACAAATCAACAAACATATAGTATACTAAAGTCTGCACCCGTGACATGGGCGGATTGCCCCCAAGCTCGACCGGCCGCAAGGCTGGAATAATCGAATTGGAGGCTGCTATTGAGTTTGTATGAAATAGCGATGGTGGTTCTTACTGCCGTCAAAATTGTCTACGACATACTTAGCGACCTTCTCCAAAGATGGAATAAAGGAAGCGAGTAAAAAAATAGCCCGCTCTGTCTCGACCACAGAACGGGCGAACTGTCCGTAAGGACAAAACCCAATGGGGCAAGACGCGTGTCGCGGGTGCCCTTGTTTTTAACTATACACCTACCCTTACATTTTGTCAAGCAAAACGCAAAACAAAAAAAAACGTCGGCCTCAAAAGAAGCCGACGCAGAAGATTCAAAAGAGCCCCCCATCATCATTAGCGGCTAAGCGCGGTTCAGGCGCCTGCCCGGAGCTTGAACGCTCTAGAAACGTCCGCTCATCTCGCTGGCTCGCAACGGGGGGGATTGCGCCTTGATTGGCGCTATTTAGGAGGCAAGCCTGACCCCTTTATTAATAATATACGAGCGACCACCCAAAAAGTCAAGGAAAAATCGCGCAAATTGCTATGCAAGACCTTAATTGCCGCCCGTCAACTCCTGCGCCTTGGCCTTGACCGCCTCAAAGAGCGCGGCTTTGTCGCCGGCGTTGGCGCTGATCGTGCGGACAAAAACGCTTCCGGCTACTACGGCCTCAACGTAGGGGGCAAGCGCCTTGGACTGCTCGCCCTTGCTGATTCCAAAGCCGCCGTAAACCTTGCTTCCGCCCGAGGCGACTTTTTTTATAAATTCGATTGTGTCTTGGCCGATCGTCGTGTCGCTTCCGGTGATGCCGGTGCGCAAGGCGGCGTAGATGCACTTAAAGCCCGCGCCCGCCATTTTTTGCAAGCGGTCGGCGCTCATGCTGGGCGCGGCCACGGGAATGTTTTCCATTCCGTTTTCCTTGCAGGCGGCGGTAAGGCCCTCGTCAAAGTCAAAGGGAAGGTCCGGGATTATCATTCCGTTCACGCCGGCGGCCGCGGCGCGCTTGCAAAATTCCTTCACTCCCGGTGTGAAGACCAACGAGCCGTAGCTCATAAGATAAATCGTAGTTTGCGGAAACTCGTCATGGATTTTTTTTATCAAGGCAAGGCCGTCGGCGGTCTTGTATCCGCGTTCCAAAACTTTTGTGCACGCTCCCTGAATCGCAGGGCCGTCCGCGCTTGGGTCGCTAAAAGCCAATTGTATTTCCAAAATGTCCGCTCCGCCCGCGACCAAAGCCCTGGCCGCCTCAAGCGAAAGTTCGTCGGTGGGATAGCCCGCCACCAAGTGCGACATTAATTTTATTTTTGCCATAATCGTCTCCTATTTTTCCATCGACTCCGCGTCGTGAATGTCCTTTGCGTCTTCCAAGCGCTCGATTTCCGCGTGAAGGAAGTTGAGCCAAGCGTCCTTGCGGAATACTGGGCTTGTGATGAAAACGTCCTTGTCGCCGCGGCCGCTCATGTTTATGACAAGCGCTTGGTCAGACGGAATCTCTCTTGCAAGCTTTATCGCAGCCGCTCCGGCGTGGGCGCTTTCCAGCGCGAACAAAATGCCTTCGTTTTTGGCAAAGAACTTTACCGCGTCCAAAGCCTCGCTGTCCAGCGCGCTTGTAAATTCAACGCGGCCTTTTTCGCCCAAGGCGGCAAGCTGCGGGCCGATTCCGCAATAGTCAAGGCCCGCGCTGATCGAACGGGTCGCCAAAGCCTGGCCGTCGTCGTCAAGCAAAAAGCGGCTTTTGTAGCCTTGCATGATTCCGACGCGGCCCGCGTTTCCTGTCATGCGCGCGGCGTTTTGTCCAACGTTGGGGCCAACGCCTCCCGCTTCCACCGCGATAAGGCGCGGCTCTTTTTGGTCGATGAAGGGAGCGAAAAATCCGATAGAATTGGAGCCGCCTCCGCAGCAAGCTACCATCGCGCCGATTTTGACTCCCCGCTCGGCGCACTGCTTTTTAACTTCGCGGCCGATCACGCTTTGGAATTCGCGAACGATGTCAGGAAAAGGCGCGGGCCCAAGAGCGCTTCCCAAAACGTAATGCGTGCTGTCAGGATTTGCCGCCCAGTCGCGCATCGCTTCGTTGACCGCGTCCTTTAAAGTGCGGCTTCCGCTAGTGACGGCGTGAACCTTGGCGCCATACAATTCCATCGCGGCGACGTTAGGCTGCTGGCGGCGAACGTCAACCTCGCCCATGTAAACCGTGCAATCCAAGCCAAGCTTTGCGCACGCGGCGGCAGTGGCCAAACCGTGCTGGCCCGCGCCGGTCTCGGCGATGATTCTTTTTTTGCCCATGCGCTTGGCAAGCAAGCACTGGCCGATGGCGTTGTTGATTTTGTGGGCGCCTGTGTTGGCCAAACCTTCAAGCTTTATGTAGATTTGCGCTCCTCCCAAAATCTTTGTGGCCGTTGGAGCGAAGTAAAGCGGAGTTTCTCGGCCAATGTAGTCGCGCTGGATTACTTCAAGCTCTTCCAAAAATTTTGGATCGGCCATCGCCTCTTTAAAGGCCGCTTGCAATTCGTCAAGCGGGCGGCGCAAAACTTCCGCCACATACTTTCCGCCGTATTGTTCAAAAAATCCGTCTGTTGATTGTGCCATTATAGTTCTCCAAAAAATTTCTTTAGCTTTTCCAAATCTTTTTTTCCGGGAGCGGCTTCCAACAAGCTGGAAGCGTCGATTAATTCGGGGGAATATTTTTCTATTACATCCCGAACGTTGTCCGCGCTCAAACCGCCTGCAAGCCACAAGGGCGACTTTTTCTTGGCCTCAAAAACCAAGTCCTCCGCGACTTGCGTTCCCGTTCCGCCAACTTTGTCGCCAACCTTTGCGTCTGTCAATACGCGCGGCTCGCCAAGGTTAAGAAGGCCTTGGATTTTGTCCACCCCATCCGCGCCGCTCAAGTTCGCCGCGCAGTAATGGGCAAGCGACAAGTTTTCCTTGTCGGCAAAGAACTCGTTGGCCGCCCGCTCGCCGTGCAATTGAATAAAATCCAACACGCCTTGTCGCGCAAGGGAAAGGGCCGCCTTTGCCTGCTGGCTTGTCGTGTCGGTGATTACGCCAACCAACAATGGAGCGGCTTTTTTGGCTTGCGACAAGTCTTGCAAGGCGGCGCGAACTTCGCGGACAACGCTTTCGCTTGCGTTGCGCGGAGAGGCTTCGCAAAAGACAAAGCCCAAAAGGTCGGCGCCAAGGTCCGCGGCGGCCATCGCGTCTTCTTTGTTCGTAAGGCCGCAGATTTTTACAAGCGGTTTTTTGGCCTTGCGACTGTTCGCGATTTTTTTCCAAGCAAGCGCGTTGGGCGTTTCCGTTCCAGACACAAAGGCTTTGACAAAAGAGGCGGCCTTGCTTGTGTCGCGCGCGGCGGCTTCGCCCAGCAAAAGGCCGGCAAAGCCAAGGCTTCCGGCAAAGGAGGATGCTTGGGCGGTCCTGATTCCGCTTTCAAAAACAACGTTGCAATCCTGCCCCATCGCGGCCTTTATCTCTTCCAAAAAGCCAAGCGGCGTCAAAAGGTCGATTGAAAAATCCTTAAGGTCGCGCGCGTTCACTCCGCAAACGATTGCGGGAACGTTCGCGCCGGCAAGTTTTTTTGCCTCAACCAACTTTTGCAAGTCGTCCGCCAAGCGCAATTCGACAAAGGCCGTCATTCCAAAAGAAGAAACGCGCTCCAACATTCGCGCCAAGACTTCTTTTTCCAAAATGCGCGCGATGAGCAAGACCGCGTCCGCTCCGCACTTGTAGGCAATGTCGATTTCGTCAGGGCAAACCAAAAAGTCTTTTCGCAAAACCGCCACGTCAACGGATTGGCAAACGCTTATCAAATCGCCAAGGTTTCCCTTAAAATAATTTTCTTCGGTCAAAACGCTTATCGCGGAAGCGCCCGCCTCTTGGTAAGCCAAGGCGGTTTCGGACGCGTTCAGTTTTGGAGCGATGTCTCCCTTGCTGGGCGACGCTCGCTTTACTTCCAAAACAACTCCCTTTTCTTGAATAAAGGGATGGACGCGCCGCTTTCGTTCCTGCGGAATCTCGTAGCCAAAGTCAAGGCCGCGCGTTTCCATGTCGGCTTTGCGGCCTTCAACAATCTGTGTAAGAATGTCCGCCGCCATTTTAGCCCGCCAATTCCTTAGAAACAGCTTGTATTTCCTGCAACTTTTTCAAGGCCTTTCCGCTGTCAATCGCGGCGAGCGCCATGTCGTAGCCTTCCTTTAAGGTCTTTGTTTTTCCGCTTAGATACAAGACGGCGCCGGTGTTGAGGCCGATTGACGCGCGGATGGTTTTCTTTCCCTTTCCGTTAAGAACGTCCATCGCGAGAGCGGCGTTGTCCGCTCCGTTTCCGCCCATAAGCTCCGCCTCGTCAACGCCTTCGATTCCAAACTTGGCCGGGTCGATCGCGTAGCGAGTTTCGTTTCCGTTTCCGTCGATTTGGAAAACGTCAGTGATCGCGCAGGGGCTGATTTCGTCGTAGCCGTCGCGGCTTGCGATTACCATTACGCGCTTGGCTCCCAAAGCCTTTGCCGCGCGCGCGTATGTTTCAAGCAAATCATGGCTGTAAACGCCAAGCACTTGGTAGTCGGGGCAAGAAGGATTTAGGAGCGGGCCCAAAACGTTCATCACGGTCTTTACGCCCAAGGCCTTTCTTACCGGAGCGGCAAAGCGCATGGCGGAATGGTAAAGGGGCGCCATCAAAAAGGCGAAGCCTGTCTTTTGGGCAAGTTCCGCAGTCTTGTCGGGGCTTGCGCTGATGTTGATTCCGAGCGCCTCAAAAAAGTCCGCCGCTCCTGACTTGGAGGAAACTGCGCGGTTTCCGTGCTTGATCACCGGCTGGCCGCAAGCGTCGGCGACAATGGCCGAGAGCGACGAAATGTTAAAGCTGCCCTTTCCGTCGCCGCCGGTTCCAACGATTTCGGCGTGGCCGGAAAGCTTTAGCGGGAAAGACTTTTTCTTTTTAAGAAGAGCCTTTGCGCAGCCTGTGATTTCGGACTCGGCCACGCCCTTTGCCGCCATCGCCACAAGAATCGCGGCCATGACGCGCTCGTCCATCATTCCGTCGGTCATGATGTCCATAAAGAATTCGGCCTGCTTTTCGGACAAGTCCTTTTTGAAAATCAACTGGTTAAGGTATTCGGCCACGGGAAGGTTTTCGCGGCGGTAGTTCAAAAAGGCCATGAAGAATTTTTGGACGTCGCCGCTTGCGATTGATTCCGGGTGGAATTGGACGCCTTCTATGTCGTACTTTTTGTGGCGAATTCCCATTATGTCGCCGTCCGTCGCGCGCGCGGTGATTTCAAAGTCGTCGCTTAAAGTGGACTCGTCAACGACAAGCGAATGGTATCTCGTGAACTTTCCTTTTTTTCCGATCGCGCGGAAAAGGCCCTTTCCGTCCAAGTCCATTTCTTCGACGATTCCGTGCTTGATGAACTTGGCTCCGACAATCTTGGCGCCAAAGGCTTCGGCGATCGCCTGGTGGCCCAAGCAAATTCCCAAAATGGGAATTTTTCCGGCGAAATACTTTATCGCCTCTTCGCTGATTCCAGCGTCGCGCGGAGTTCCCGGGCCGGGAGAGATAACCAAGTAGTCGGGCTTCATCGCCTCGATGTCGGCGACCGTCACCGCGTCGTTTCGGACAACCTCAACCTTTTCGCTTCCGTAAGTTTGCAAGGCTTGGACAACATTGTATGTGAACGAATCATAATTGTCGATTACTAAAATCATTATTTTTCCTCCGTTTCAAAAGTGGCGATGAGCGCGCCGAGCTTTTCGTTGGTTTCCTCAAACTCGCGCTCGGGAACGCTGTCGTAAACGATTCCGCTTCCAGCCTGAAGCGTCCAAACCTTTCCCTGCTTTAAGGCGCAGCGGATCGCGATGCAAAAGTCCAAGTCGCCGTTGGGCCGAATGTAGCCCACCGCTCCTGCGTAAAAGCGCCTCTTTGTTTTTTCCAAGCGCGACACAATTTGCATCGCGGAAATTTTCGGAGCGCCGCTCAACGTTCCAGCGGGGAAAGAAGCGCGCAAAACTTGAACCGGCGTGATTCCCTCGGCGACGTCTCCCTCGACATTGCTGACCAAGTGAATGACGTGGCTGAAAGTTTCGGTTTCCATATATTGCGTAACCTTTACGCTTCCCGGAGCGCAAACGCGGCCCAAGTCGTTGCGGGCCAAGTCAACCAGCATAAGGTGCTCGGCGTTTTCTTTTGGGTCGGCGAGCAATTGCAGCTTGAGCTTTTCGTCTTCAGCCTCGTTCTTTCCGCGGCGAATCGTTCCCGCGATCGGATGGATCGAAGCGCGGCCGCCAACAACGCGCACCAAACTTTCGGGCGACGCTCCCGCCAATTGAAAGTCGCCAAAGTCGATGTACATCAAGTAAGGCGAAGGATTGATCAATCGCAAGCGGCGGTACAATTCCAAGGCGCTCATGTCGCACTCAAGCTGGATGCGGCGCGAGGGAACGGCTTGAACGATGTCGCCCGCGACGATATGCTTTTTTAGCTCGACGACTTTTTCGCAGTACTCTTTTTTGCTCTGCTCGATGTTGGTGATCACTTTGCACGGAGCGGCTTCTTCTGTCTGCTCCATGTAAGAGAAGTCCATGTTGTTTAGCTTTTTCACAAGCTCGTCAACTTTTTTCTTTAAGTCGATTTGGCGCTCGGCGTAGTTCAAGCCAAAGATGTGGAGCTTTTCGGTAAAGTGGTCAAAGACGATGTAGATGTGGCCGGCGACAAAGCAGCACTCCGGAATGCGAAGCTCGTCAAACTGGTTTTCCAGACGAACGGTGTCGCAGCGCTGAACGAACTCGTAGCTAAGGTATCCGATTCCGCTTGCGGGAAGCGGAATGTCTTTTACCGGGCATTCGTTTTGGCCGGCCAAGTAAACGAGCGCGTCAAGAACGTCGGCCTCTTTTGTTTTGCCCACGGCGTTTTTGCTTACAACGCCTTCCGCGTTAAAGGGCAATCGGCGGCCGTCAATCAAAAAGGCCACGCCCTCCTCGTCTTGGACAATTTTAAAGGCTTCTTCGGCCATTATTATTGAATAGCGCTCGCGGCCCTTGTTAAAGCTGGCCGATTCCAAAATCGCCTTGGCCCCGATTTTTTTGGCCAACGAAAAAGGCGTGTAGCGCTCGCTGGACATGCAGACATAAACCGTGTCGTTTCTCTTTTGCATATTATTCTCCAAGTTCTGTTTCTACAAATAGAAACATCTTATAAGAGAAATATACAAGAGTTTTGCGTTTCTGTCAATAGAAACAAGAAAAAAAAGTTTGTTTTTTTTTAGGGTACCGGCCTACCGTATCATGCTTTCCAGCGTGGCAAAGAGCGCGTCGGGCTCTACGGGCTTGCTTAAGTGGGCGTTGAGGCCGGCTTGCAAGCTGCGCTGGACGTCTTCGTCAAAGGCCTTGGCCGTGAGCGCGATGATCGGGACAGTCTTTGCGTCGTTCCGGTCAAGCGAGCGGATTTTCATCGTGGCTTCAAGGCCGTCCATTTCCGGCATGTTCATGTCCATCAAAATCGCGTCGTAATAGTTTTCCCCGCTCTTTGAGAACATTTCAAGCGCCTCGCGGCCGTTTGTCGCGCACTCGACTTGCATCTCGCGCATGTTCAAGACCATGACCATGATTTCGGCGTTGACTTCCATGTCTTCGGCAAGAAGGATGCGCTTTCCCTTTAGGTCGGCCTTGGCCTCTTCCGCGTTGGCCGCCTTTTTCTTTCCAATCGCGTAGCGGAATTCTTCCACAACGTTTGAAGCGAAAAGCGGCTTGGCCAAAAAACTGTCAACGCCGGCCGCGCGCGCCTCGTCGGTTATGTCGTCCCAATTGTAGGCGGTGAGAATGATTATGGCCGACTCGCTTCCGACAATCGATCGGATGCGGCGGGTTGTCTCAACGCCGTCCATCTCGGGCATTTTCCAGTCAATCAAAATCAAGTTGTAAGGCTCGCGGCGCGCGTGGCGGATCTTGACCATCTCAATCGCCTGCTCTCCCGAAAGGGCGGTCTCGCACAAAAGGCCAAGGTTTCCCAAAGAAATCTTCGCGTTTTCGCAGGCAATCGCGTCGTCGTCGACGACAAGCGCGGTCATTCCCTTAAAGTCAACCTCGCCCATCTTTTTTACCGAGTTGTTTTTTTCGGAATCCAAAAGCGTTATCGTTACTGTGATTTCCGTTCCCTCGCCCTTCTTGCTTTTTACGGAAATGTCGCCGTTCATCATGTCGACCAAATTTTTCACGATCGCCATTCCAAGGCCAGAGCTTCCGTACTTGTTTCCGCCCGCCTGCTTTTCCTGCGCGAATGTGTCAAAAATTTTGGGAAGGAATTCCTCGCTCATTCCGATTCCGGTGTCGCGGACTGTAAAGCGGATCGTAGACTTTCCGGCAAAGCGGGCCACGCGCTCGACGCCCAAATTCACTTCTCCGCCCGTCGGCGTGAACTTGACGGCGTTGCTCAAAGTGTTTATGAGAATTTGGCGCAGCTTTGTGTTGTCGCCTATGTAGTAGTCGTCCAAAGTTCCGTTTATGTGGCAGCTGTAGTTCAACTGCTTTTCGCTGCACTGGCCGATAAAAAGCGTGTTGATGCTTTCGATGAATTTTGGAAAGGAGAACTCCTCGTTGTTTAGCGCCATGCTGCCCGACTCGATGCGCGACATGTCAAGGATGTCGTTTATCAAGTTTAAGAGGTGCTTGGCCGACACTCCGATTTTTTCCAAGTAGTCGCGCGTCTTTTCTGAAATGTCCGGGTCGTTGAGCGCGATGTTGTCCAGTCCTATGATGGCGTTCATCGGAGTTCGTATTTCGTGGCTCATGTTTGAAAGGAAGACGGTCTTGGCCTTGTTGGCGTCTTCGGCGGCGGCAAGCGCGTCGCTTAGGGCTTGGTTCTTTTGGAGCGAGTCGCGCATTTCCGCGTCGATGTCCACAAAGCCGATTCCGACTTTGTGAATGTCTCTGTCGTGGTCGTCCTCGTTTCGCTTTACGCCGGCCATCTTTACCATGCCGTAACGGTCAACGCCGCCGCGCCTAGTCACAAAACGGTACGAAATGACCGCCTCTTTTTTTAGCGCGGCCTTGATGTTTTCCTTGCTCACGAATTTCAAGAACTCGTCGCGCTTGTCTTCGCTTATGTAAGCGTTCGCGTATTTGGTGAAATTTTTTGTAAAGGGGAAGGTTTGCCCTTCGTCAACATTGCTCTTTAGGAACTTGTCCTTTCTGTAGCAAACGCCTTCGTCCTTGTCAAGGTCAACGTAGTAAACGCTTCGGTAGTCCGACGAAAGCGCGTTTATCATGTTGTCCTTTTCTTTTTCAACTTCAAGCGCGGCGTTCTTTTTTATTTGAACGACAATCACCGCGAACATTGCCAGGAAGACAAAGAAAACGATCACTGTCAAGACAAAGCTTCGCGTAAGCATTTCCTTTGAGACGGAACTTATCTCTTCGCTTATTACGCTGTCGCGAATCAAGTAAGTCAGCATCCAGTCCGTTCCTTGTATCGGAACGTAAGAAAGCGTCTCTTCGATTCCGCCGTAGCCAAAGGCGACCGCGCCCTTTTTGCCCGAAGAAAATTCGCCCAAGAATTTTTCGATGGAATAGTTTCCCTTAAAGTCGGCTTTTTTCATCGCCTCCAAAAGGTTGTCCTCGCTGGCCAAGCCGCCCAAAACCATGTTGGTCAAGGCCTCGCCCCTGCGCGTGTAAATGTTGCAAAAGGTTGTGTCGTTGTTGTCGGACTGAAGGGAAACGCCTTGCAGCATGTTGGCCATTCCGATTTCCATAAAGCAAACCATAAGCTTTTTTCCGTTAAGGCTCATGTTCTGAACGGGAATCGCGATGATGACTTTTTTGTCGCCGCTTTTAACGTCCTTGACAGAAATCTCAGGCTTTGTCAGAGCGATGTGGTCAAAATTGTATTCGCCGATGTTTCTTTGCGTTCCAAGCGAAGTGTAAATCAAGCCGTCCTCGTCGACAAAGGCGAACTTTTCAAGACCGTAGAGTTTTTTCATTCGCGCCTGGTAGGCCCTAAGCCGCTCCTCGCCGCTAAGGTCGGAACTGTCCATAAGGCTTGTGGCCACATAGATTTTGTCGATGTTGTTCTTTAGCGCGGTGGCGACGACTTGCTCGCGGCGGCCGGCCAGCTCGTCAAGGTACAAAAAGCTTACGGCTCGCACGGCCTTTTCGGTGTCGGACGAGGCTTTTTTTCCGACCAAAAAAGTTCCAACGACGATTATAAAAAGCGCGGCCACTCCGCCCGCGATTACAGGAAAAAGCAAATTTGTTTTTTTGTTTCTCATAGCGTCTCCAAGCAAAAGGGCGCGGCTATAAAGCCTTTAGTTCGTTTCGTTTTTCAAAGATTTTTTGGACGAGCGGGCTGTAGTCCATTTGCGTCTTGCCTCTCAAAAGCTCGACGATTTCGCAAATCGGCTCGTGGATTGGGCTAAGCGCGAGGTTTGCCAAAACGCCTTTAAGCGCGTGGGCCGCGTCAAAAGCCGCGCCAAGGTCTCCTTCTTTTACCGCGTCTTCAAGCTTTTCAAAGGAATCGTTTTGCGCGGCTTTTGCCACCATCTTAAGATAAAATTCCTCGTTGTTCATGCAACGGCGAAGGCCTTCGTCAACGTTGGCCCCAAATGATTTCAACGCCTCGACAGTCATCAGTTCTTTCCTCCCAATTCCTTTTTTAAAAGCTCGGCAAAGCCGTCGGCCGGAAGCGGCTTTGAAAAATAATAGCCCTGGATTATGTCGCAGCCCATTTTTTTCAGCGCCTCAACTTGGCCCGCGTCCTCGACTCCTTCGGCCACGACAGGAACGTTCAGGAATTTCGCTATGCTGATCACAAGCTCCACAAGCTTAAGGCACTTTTCGTCCTTGTTCATGTTGCGCACAAAGCTCATGTCCATCTTGAGGACGTCAATCGGAATCGTCGTGATCATGTTCAACGAAGAGTAGCCGCTTCCAAAATCGTCCATCTCAATCTTAAAGCCCATGTCGCGCAAGTGGTTCACGGCCTCAATAAGGCGCGCCGCGTCCTCGGAGTAAGCCGACTCGGTTATTTCAAGGTATATGTCGGCGGGCGTAAGATTTTTTTCCTTTAAAAGCGAGTTGACGCGATTTTCAAAGCCCTCGTCGTAAATGTCGATGCGCGAAACGTTCACCGACACGGGAACAGAGGCGCCGATTGTGTCCTTCCATTCCCTGATTCTGTCGGCCGCTTCCCGCCATACAAAATGGTCAACCTTTTGTATGAGGCCGTTTTCCTCAAACAAGGGAATGAAGTCGCCCGGGCTTATCATTCCAAGCTTTGGGTGCTTCCACCTTACCAAGGCTTCGGCGCTTTTTAGGACAGGCTTCTCGCCAAGGATTCCGTACTTGGGCTGAAAGTAAACTTGCAAGTCGCGGTTTTTTATCGCTCCCTCGATGTCGTTTATCAAGCGCTCGTGGTAAAGGTCCGCGTCGTTGAGTTCCTTTGTGTAAAAGAAAATTTGCTTTGTGTAGTCGCCTTTGATTCTGTCGCAGGCAAGCTTCGCGTGGTCAAACCATGTTTCCATCGGAGCGCTCTTGTCGACGTTTTGGTAGATGCCGACCCTAAAGTGAATCTTTGGAATTTGCGTCACGCGCGAAAGCTCCTCTTGCAGCGCGTTGAAAATGGAAACGTAATCGTCCCTGTGGAAGCCGCACATAAAGAAGTGGTCTGAGTCGGTGCGGCACTCGATGTAAGCGTTTTCAAAGGCCTTCATCAAAAGCGAGGCCGTAGTCTTTAAAACGCTGTCGCCGATTTTTCGTCCGTAGCTTTCGTTAAGAATGTGGAAGTGGTCGATGTTGAGCGCGAGCGCGTCGACGCTCTTGCCCTTGTTGCAGTCTTCCATCTGGTGAATGTATTCAAAAAAGAATTCGCGGTTAAAAAGGCCGGTAAGCGAATCTTTCTCCGCCGCCTTGATTATGCTTTGGTCTTCGTAAAGGGTGATGATTCGCTCGCAGCGCGCCAAAATCACTTCGGGCATGTCAAAGGGCTTTGTGATAAAGTCGGCCGCTCCCAGCTTTATGCTCTTGACTTCGGCGGGCTTTTCGGAAGTCATTACGATTATCGGAACAGCTCTCAGTCTTTCGTCCGCCTGGATTTTTTCCAAAAGCTCAAGGCCGGACATTATCGGCATAAGAAGGTCAAGAAGGACAAGCGAATAATGCGCGTTCCTGTCAAAAAGCTTTTCAAGCGCTTCCTCTCCGTTGGCCGCGTAGGCAACCTCGTAGTGCTCGGAAAGAATGTTCCCCAAAAGCTCGCGGTTAACGTCCTCGTCGTCGACTACAAGAACCCTTCTTTTTAGTCCGTTTTTTTCCATCAAGTTGTCCATATATCGCGCCTCGTCTTATTTTACCGTAAATTCGACTTCTTTTTCCATATCTCCGCAACGCAAACGGAGCGTTCCTTTTCCTTTTCTTCCCACAGTTCGAACGTAGCAGGCGCAAGTTCCAGCCCTAAAAGAAACAAGGTCAGGGCCCAAAAGCTCCACCGCTCCAGCCGCGCTTAAACAGGCCGGCTCCATAAAGTACGGCAAAACGTTTCCGTAATTGTCGCGCATCGAAAAGCGGACCAAGGCGGCGTCGTAGCTTTCCTCTTCATGCAAAACGCTGCAAGAAACGTCAGCGCAAAGCTCCGTCGAATCGACAGGCCCTTTAAAGATTGTCTTTACCAACTTGCCGCCCTTGTACGCTTCAAACCTAAAGACAGAAGCCTCGCCGCCCCACAAGCCGACAAACTTTGTGTAGCAGCTTGTGATTATCGCGCGATTGATTCCCCGCAGCAAAAGGCGCAAGTAAGAAAGGCCTTGGCTTAAGCCCACGGCATTTTGTCCGTAAAGCGCGATGTAGTTCAAAATGTTTTTCATGTCCTTGGCGGCGGCTTTTGAAAAACCGGCCTCTTCGACCAAACGGTTTCCAACATAGTCGTCAATCAAGATCGGTCCGTGCGGAATGTTTTTGTAGGGCGAATCGTCGCGCGTATATTCGCGTATGAAATTTCCGTTAAGGTACATCTTGACGGAATCGGCGTTGGTGAAAATCCAGTTTTTTCCGCGCGCGCTTGCGGGATGCTCTCCCACGTCCATCGATGAAGAAACTTCCAGCACAGGAATTTTTTCTTGCTGGCTTTGGTAGACCGCCGCCGCAAGCTTGGGATTTCTGAACATGTCCATCACGCCGTGGTAGCAAACAAAGTCGCCGCTTCCAAAATCCTTGTGGGTGTTGTAGTCAAAGGCGCACCAAGCAAAGCTTCCGGCGATCCCTCTGCCCTTTGCAACCGCGTCAAGAACGTTGGCGTGGCGCAGAGCGTGTTCAGTTCTGTGAATCTCGTCGTCAAAAATTTTCGTTGGGAAAATATGGCCGGCGTATTCAGAAATCAAGTAAGGCTTATGCGAGTCGCCCGCGCGCATGACGCTCGCCTTGTCAACGCAGCCGGGATTGTTTCCTTCGTGGCTAAAGTCGTTGTATGTGTAAACGTCTTCAAGCAAATGAGATTTTTTTATGCAGCGCACTCCGCCAGTCGGGCGGCTGGGATCAAGCCTTCTGCAAAGCTCGTTGGTCCGCTTGTAAAGGTCGTCGTCATCGCCTGACTCGTTGATTCTGACTCCCCACAAAAAGATTGAAGGATGGTTTCTGTATTGCGAAACCATTTCTTCTGTGTTAACAAGAACTTGGTCGCGCCATTCGTTTGACGTTCCGATGTGCTGCCAGCCGGGAATTTCTGTAAAGACCAAAAGGCCAAGCTCGTCGCAGCGGTCGATAAAATCCTGCGATTGCGGATAATGCGAAGTGCGAACCGCGTTAAGGCCCAACTCGTTCTTTAAAATGTCCGCGTCAAATTTTTGCATGCTGGCTGGCATCGCGTAGCCGACATATGGATAGCTTTGGTGCCTGTCGATTCCGCGCAAAAGGGTTTTCTTTCCGTTTACAAAAAGGCCTTGGTCTTTCATCTCTATGTCGCGGAAGCCAAAGCGGACGCTTTTTGAATCGATAAGATTTTTTCCGTAATGCAGCTCAACGTTCAAAACATAAAGCGCGGGGCTGTCGGGCGACCAAAATTCCACGTTGGAAACAGAGGCTTCGGCGCGGATTGAGGCGGAGTCGCTTATCTCGTATTCTTTTTGCAAGAAAACTTTTTTGTCCTTTTCTTTTGCCAAGGTTACGCGAATCGTTCCGCTTGTTTTTTTGTCTAAAGAAATCTCGGCGCAAAGGTCGCTTTTTTTTGTGGTGACAAAAACATCGTTGATAAAGTTTTCGTTGGCAACTTCCAGGCAAACGCCGCGATAAAGGCCGCCGTAAGTCATATAGTCAATTACAAAGCCAAAGGGCGGAACGTCAAGGCTTTCGCGCGAATCCAGCTTTACCGCCAAAACGTTTGTTTTTCCCGCAGGCGCGAGAAACTCGGTAAGCTCAAATTTAAATGCAGTGTAGCCGCAAGAATGGGTTCCCAAAAGGTTTCCGTTAAGATAAACGCTGGCTTGGTGGGCGGCCGCGTAAAAATTGACGAACACGCGGCGGTTTTTCCAGGCCCTTTCGGTCTTAAATTCGCGCCTGTAGCCCGAAACCATTTGGTAGGAATCCGCTCCAAAATAATTGTACGGCGTTATGGCGACGCTGTGCGGCAAGCGGACTTCTTGCAGGGATTTTTTTAGTTCCGTTCCCTTGACTTTGGGAGCGCAAAGATCCTCATTAAATTTGGGAGTCCAAATCCATTGGTCATTTAAATTGATTCTTTCCATAGGATTATATTGTAAATTGTTTAAAAAAATATTACAATAGCCATAACCTTTTTAGCCTTGCGCTGTTTATACTATATTAAAGGAACATTTTTATGAAAAAAACGATTATCATTGCAAGCGTGATTTTAGCGGGATTGGCTCTTTTTTGCGGCTGCCAAACCGTTCCGAAAGAAATTCCAGAAGACCTTGACGCCCGCCAATTGATTCAGCGCGGCCAGGACAATTATGACGAACACCGCTACAAGGCCGCTGAAAAATACTTTAACACTGTTCTTGAACGCTTTGGCGACGATCCCAAACATTACCTAGAAGCCAAATACGAGCTTGGCCACCTTTACCTAAAGAAAAAGAAATACAGCGCCGCCTACGACACCTTTATGGAAATCGAAGAAATCTACAAAAACGTTCCGGTCGGACTTCCGGGAGCGTATAAAATTTTATGCGGAATAGAACTTGCAAAAATTCCCGCTGACAAAGTAAAAGAGTTTGAAGAAAGAAAGAAGGCGCCAGTTCAGGAGCCCCTGCCGGCGCAAGAAGCGGCTCCTGCAGCCGAAACGCCCGCCCAGCAAGCGGCCGTCGAACAAACACCGGCCGAACAGGCGCCCGCCGCGGAAGAAGCCGCCGCTCCGAATGAACAAGATGTTGCCGAAAAAAAAGAGCCTTCCAGCGAGGAAAGCGCCAACGAGTAGGGTCATTGCGGCGCGAACGAATAACGCGCCTTGATTGCCAGCGCTCGTGAGAGCGCAGTTGAATAAACTTCAACTAGCAAAATGGAGCGCAGCGACATACGCAGGATTATCGGCCCCGGCGGCTTTTGTCGTCGGGAGTAATGATTGCGGTCACGCTCACACCGAGCTGGGCCGCTTTTTTTTCGACCAATTCGCGAGTGTACTTTCCAGTTCTTCGCGGAGTGGGATGAGGCTCGGCGTCGCCGATCAAAATTATTTTCTTTTGGGCGTCGTCGCGCCACTTGTAAAAATCCATCGAAGCGAAAAGCGCCTCGTAAACAGGCTCGGGAATGTCGCCGCCTTCCGTTCCGATGATTTTAAATCCGCTCAAGTTGGCCAAAAATTCGTCCAAATCTTTTGACCAGTCAAAGAATCTCACGGGAAGCCCCTTAGTCCAAAAGTTGTCGCCGTAGTCGCGGTAAAGCAAAAGGCCAAAGCGAACGTCGCCAAAATCGGCCAATTCATGGGCAAGGCGGGGAACCAATTCTTGGCGCAGCTTTTCTATGTCGTCCTTCATGCTGCCAGTTGCGTCGATGGCAAAGACAACGTCAACCTTATCCTTGGGATTCACCGACTGCAAAACCGCGCAAATGTCGTCGATCAAAGAGTCGGGGCCTTTTGAGTAAACCAGCATGTCCGAAAATTCCTTGAACTTGTCGGCGGCGGCGGGATTGTATTCGTCGGTAAGAACAACCTCTACCGGCTCTGGTTCAGGCTCGGGAACGGAAACAGGCGCCGGACGCGGCCTAGTCCTTTTTTCCAAATTGAACATGTAAGGGTTGTCAAAAAAAGCGCCGGTGTAGTCGCAATACTTTTTTTCAAAGCCGCGGATATTTATAAACGTTCCTTTTCCAACTTGAACGGTTCCGTGGCGGCTCCAATCGTATCCATAAACCAACTCGTCCGGAACAAAAATCAAAAAAGCTTTTCCAAACTGAGCGTCGGCGCCGGCGTTTGAGTCAACCAAAAAGTAAAGGCCCTTCTCTTTTGAGTCAAGAACCTCTCCGTCAAGGATTCGCTTTTCGTCGCCGTTAATGGGATTCCATTCGCGCGCGCGGTAAGCGTAATTGTCTTCCTTTCCAAGAGGATCCTTTGTAGTCTCGGTAAGCATAACCGACTCAAGGCCCGGCTTTTTTCTAATGAAAATGTTTGTTCCGCCATCCACTTTTTCGACGCGCAAATCTTCAGGAGAAATTAAAAGGTTATTTTGCGCCGCAAGCGGAAGCAAAAACGCAAGCATGAGAATACCGTTCAACAAAAACTTTTTCATACATCTATTTTCGGCAAAAAATTAAATAATATAATCGATTTTTCCGATAAAAGAGGGAACGCGCAATACCAAAAAGCGCGGACAATTTTTTGTTAGGAATAAAACATGGCTTCAAAAAAATCGTTTAAACTTAATTTTGACGCATGCGTATCGATCTGCTTTTGCGTCGCGGCGCTTGTGATTTTTTTCATTGACAATTTTGCGTTAAAGAACGCCAGCTTGGTCCAAAAGTTTTTTTCCGCTCCAGGGGCCAAAGGAGCGCCAACACCCTTTAATTTTTCTTCGCCCGCCGACTACTTGCGGCTCTTTTTCTTTGTTTTTGGAAACGAAAGCTTTTTGCAAGTCCTTTTTTCTTGCGCCTTCATCCTGCCTTTTGGCGCCCTTATGGAAGAGCGCTACGGCTCTCCAGCCGTTGCCTTTATGATTGTAATTTGCGCCTTTGTTTCGGGCGTGTTGAACGCGTGCCTTGTTCCTCAAAGCCTTTGCGGAGCGGCATCCGTTGCGATAATGCTTATTCTTCTATCGTCAATCACTTCCATCGCAAAAAACGAAATCCATCTTTCAAGCCTTTTGACTCTTGCCCTTTGCCTGGGCGGAAACCTTTATCTTTGCGCTCAAAAAAACGGCCTAAACCGCTTTGGCGTAATCAGCGTTTTTGTACAGCTTGCGGGCGCCTTGTGCGCAAGCATGGCGGGCTTTTTGACCGCTCCCAAAACAAAAAGGACGGCCTCCGCCTCAAGCGCGTCTTCCGCCTCCGAGCGCCTAAAAGAAATCGACAACGAGTCGCCCCGCAAAAAAAGCTTTTGGGGCAATAAAAAAGCCGACGACGAAACAACCGTCATCGGCTCCATTAACATTTAGGTTTGCGACCGAACGCCGCTATTAGGCGAAGATCGGGCGGACTTTTGTGACCGTTTCGATGCCGGCTAGGGCGCGGAGGGTTTCTTCTGGAACAACGCCGTCGATGTCGATGATGTTGTAGGCCGTATCTCCGCGGTTTTGGTTGATCATGCCGGCGATGTTAAGCTTGGCGTCGCCCAAAACTGTCGTGAACTTAGAAACGATTCCAGGCGCGTTCTTGTGGCTGATGCAAAGGCGCGTTCCGTTTTTGGGAATCGGGTTTTCCGTAACGCACTTTGGAAAGTTGACGGAATTGGTGATGTTTCCCTTTTCCAAAAATTCGCGCAATTCGTTGACGGCCATAACGGCGCAGTTGTCTTCCGCTTCGGGCGTTGACGCTCCAAGGTGGGGAAAACAAATCACGTTCTTTTTGTTCAACAACTCTTCGCTGGCAAAGTCAGTCACAAAGCAGCGAACTTTTCCGCTGTCCAAGGCCGCCAAAATGTCGTCGTTGTTGACCAAGCCGCCGCGCGCGATGTTGATGATTACAACGCCGTCCTTCATGTTCTTGATTGTCTTTTCGTTGATCAAGCCCTTTGTGTCGGGCGTCTGAGGAATGTGAATCGTAACGTAGTCGGCCTTGCTCAAAAGAACGTCCAACGTTTCCGCGTGCTTGATCGAAGCGTCCAATCTCCAAGCGGCGGCGATTGACATAAAGGGATCGTATCCGATTACTTCCATTCCAAGGCGGACGGCGGCGTTGGCGACCAAGGCTCCGATGGCGCCAAGTCCGATAACGCCAAGCTTCTTTCCTTTAAGCTCGTGGCCGACAAACTGGCTCTTTCCCTTCTCCGCCAAGTCCGGGATTTCCTCTCCCTTTCCTGCCAAAGTCTTTACCCAATCCGCCGCCTCGAAAACCGGTCGGCTTGAAATCAAGAGCGAAAGCAAAACCAATTCCTTAACGGCGTTGGCGTTGGCTCCGGGCGTGTTGAAAACTACGATTCCCTTGTCCGTCATAGAATCAATCGGAATGTTGTTGACGCCGGCGCCGGCGCGGGCAACGGCCTTAAGGCTTCCGGGAATGTCCATATTGTGCATGTCGGCCGAGCGTACCAAAATCGCGTCAGGGTCGTTGAGGCCGCTTGCTGTCTCGTAGTTGTCGCGCGGGAATTCTTCCAAGCCCACCGCGCTGATTTTATTCAAAGTCTGAATTTTAAACATTGTCTTCCTCCAAAAATGCCGCGCCGCCGTTAATTGTTGGACGCAAATTTCTTCATAAACTCTACAAGCGCCTTGACGCCGTCCAAGCTCATCGCGTTGTAAATGCTGGCGCGCATTCCGCCAACCAAGCGGTGGCCCTTAAGGTTGACAAGGCCGGCGGCCTCGGCTTCCTTAACGAACTTGGCGTTGATTTCCTTTTCGTTTTCCGCTCCCGCGTATTTTGTAAGGAAGGGAACGTTCATCAAAGAGCGACTGCCCTTTTGCGCAGTGGCGTGGTAGAAGCTTCCTTCGTTCTTGTCCAAATAGTTGTAAAGCAAGTCGGCCTTTTCCTTATTGCGCTTGAGCATTCCTTCCGCTCCGCCGTTGGCTTCGATCCACTTGAGAACTTTTCCCAAAACGTAAATCGTGTAGCAAGGCGGCGTGTTGTACATGCTTTCGCCCTCAACGTGGGTCTTGTAGCAAAGCATTGTCGGAGTTCCCGGGCGGCAGTTTTCCAAGTCGCAAACCAAGTCCTCGCGGATGATTACCAAAGTAACGCCGGCCGGCGCCAAGTTCTTTTGCGCTCCAGCGAACAAAAGGCCGAACTTAGAAACGTCAAGCGGCTCGCTCAAGACGCAAGAAGAGATGTCGGCGACAAGCGGAATGTTTCCTGTCTCAGGAATGTATTCATAGTGGGTTCCCATGATTGTGTTGTTAAAGCAAATGTATGCGTAGTCGTAGTCGCCTTCGATTTTTTCAACCTTGGGGATGTAGGAATAATTTTTGTCTTCGCTTGAAGCGATAACGTCAACCTGAACTCCAAGATGGCGCGCTTCGGCGGCGGCTTTCTTGGCCCAAACGCCGGTCTGGATGTAAGCGGCCTTGCCTTTTTTGTTTCCCAAATTCTGGGCCACCATGGCAAACTGCGTCGAGCCGCCGCCCTGCAAGAACAAAATCTTGTAGTTGTCCGGCACCTTCATCAATTTGCGAACGCGCGCCTCCGCGTCCTGAATGATAGGCTCAAAGGCCGCCGAACGGTGGCTCATTTCCATAACGCTCTGGCCCGTGCCGTTGCAATCAAGCATCTCAGCCGCGCACTCTTTCAACACTTCTTCAGGCAGGCAAGAAGGACCCGCGCTAAAATTCCATACTCTGCTCATAATCAACTCCTAACTATTAATTCGCTTTCGCGCATATATTGTTCAAAGCCAACAGCGGCGAAACGTTTTCAACAACGACTCCCGCCGGAACTTCCAAAACTTGGCCGGTAAAGTTTACGATTCCCTTTACGCCGCTTGTCGCCAAACGCTCGGCCATCAAGCGGGCTTGGTCGTCTTCCACCGCCAAAATGGCGAACTCGATCTTTGACTCGGGAATCACCGTCTCCATTTTGGCCGCGGGGTACAAAGGAAAGTCCGCGCTCAAAACTTCCGTTCGGTTTACGCGGCTGTCAAAGCCAGCCACAATCTTAAAGGGCGACTCGTCAAAGATTCCGCACTGCATCAAAGCCGCTCCCAACTTTCCAAGGCCTGCGATGCAGCAAAAGCGCTTTTGTTCCGGCAAGGGCAGCTTTAACGCCTCCCTGATCGCGGCAAGCAATTCGTCAGCCTTGTAGCCGTTTGAAACGCCGCCCTTAAAGCCGATAAGCGAAATGTCCTTTCGGATAATGGAGCGGTCGATGCCGGCCATTTTTTGCATTTGTATTGAAGTGATCTTTTCCTCTTTGAAGGAAGCCAAAAGAGCGGCCAGCAAAGTCAGCCGTCTTTTTGAAGCTTCAGGAATCTTCTCCATCATCGCTCCTGTGAAAATATTCACAAAATTACGCTTTTTATTCTAAAGGCGATGTGAAAAATTGTCAAGAAAAAGGGGCGTTTTTGGCAAGCTTTTTTGGAAAAACAAGGGAAAAATTTGCCAAAATAAGTTTTACTGTGAAAAATAGAACAAAAAAAGGACGCCCCAACGGAGCGTCCTTAAAATAAAAAAAGGAGGATTTTATTTAGCGGACAATAGCCGGAATAATTTGCTCGTTAGATTGTTTGTAGTGGTTCAACACTTCTTCGGTAAAGGCGGTCTGCAAGTTGGAACGGTAGCTGGCGATGCGGCTAACGTAGCGCAAGGTGCTGGCCGGAGTTTGGTCGTTGCGAACGCGGTTTACGCCGGCGTTGTACATGGCCACGGCGGTCAAGTCGTTGCCGGCAACGTTCATGCAAAAGCGCAAGTGCTTCATGCCGACGCGGGCGCTTGTTTCGGCGGCGTAAAAGTCGTTCTCTCCCAAGTGGGGAAAGCTGCGGTCGTTAAGCTGAAAAAGGCCGCGGTCGATCGAGCCGTTTGTGTTCAAGTTGTAGGCAAAGCGGTTGTAGCGGCTTTCTGTGTAGCAAAGGGCAAAAGCCAAGCTGAGCGGAATGTCCTCGCGGTTGGCGGCGTCCAAAACAGCCATCGTAACGTCTCGGTTGCCGGTCACGCGAAGGTAGAACCACTCCACCGCCGCGCGCGTTGACGGGTTCCTGTAAAGCTGCAAGCCCTTGTCAACCATCTCTGATTTTTCGTCCGAATCAAAAGAAAAGGCGCTAAAAGAAGCCTTGTTTTCAAGCCAAGAAATGTTTTGAATTCCAGCCCTGATTTCTTCGGCGTAGACTTGCTCCTCAGGCAAAAGAGGCTCTTCGATTACAGAAACTACATTGGCAAAAGCGGGCTCTGAAGACTTGGGGGCAAACAAAAGCGCCGCAACGCCCGCGGCCGCGAACAAAATCGAGAGAATAACGGCAAAAAGCGCCGTCTGATAAAATTCCGAATGTTCTTTATATTCCTTTGTCATGAAGCAACATAAAAGCGCATTTTTAAGTTTTATTCAAGAGAATTTTAGAAAAATTTAAAGAAATTTTACAAATTTTCGTCTTTTTTGGCAGTTTGTTGATTTACACGCACTATCTTGAATATTTCGCAAAATCTCCATTTTATCCAAATACGTAATGCGGATGCTTTTCCAACAATTCCGACTTAAAGTTGTCGGCCAGCTCGCCGCCCCGCTCCATTCCAGCGAAAACAGCGGGAATCTCAAAGCCCTTTACGCACTCGCAATCCTTTACGCGGCGGGCGCAATGCTTGTAGGCGGCTGTGACCGAAAGGGCCGCGTCAATGTCCTTGCAATCTTCCGGAAGGACTTGCGGCTCCAGCATTACCTGCTCGCCGGCCGCCTCTAGCTCTTTTAGGCGGTTTCTAAGGCCGGCCAAATATTCTTCGTTGGCCGAACCGTCAGCCAAAACAATGTCCTTGTAGGCCACTTGAATTTTATTCATTTTATCCGCTCCATTTAAAACAAAACAAACCTCTGCAAAAAGAAACTTTCACAGAGGCGCAATCGAGAGTAAAAAGGCCGGCAAAGCCGTTCCTTCTATTCTGTCAAAATCTTGATTACTTCGGCTTTGTCTTGTGTCTCAAGAATCTGCTGGCGCTTTCCGGCGCTCTTGAACAAAAGGCTTACTTCAGCCAAGAACTGAAGGTGCGGGCCAGTTTTGTTAACCGGAGAAAGCGTCATAATAAAGATGCGGCAGGGATCTTGGTCAAGAGAATCAAAGTCTACCGGATTGTCCGAAATGCCGATGCAAGCAACCAAATCGCTTACTGTGTCAGTCTTTCCGTGGGGAATGGCGATTCCATGCTTCATTCCCGTAGACATCTTGCGCTCGCGCTCAAGGACGCAGTCACGGGCGGCCGCTTTGTCGGTTACCTTTCCCGCCTTTACAAGAATGTCGAGCATTTCGTCGATAATGTCGTCTTTTGTCTTTCCCTTCAAATGAAGGTTCACCGTCTCGGGTGTTAGTACAGTTCTTAAGTCCATAACTGTTATTTTAGATTCACTTGCCCTAAAAGTCAAGAGAAAAGTCAATCAAAAATTGATTTTTTTCAAAAAAACTGATAAATTATCGGCATGAACAAAAGCGAAAAATTTTCAGCCGACCTTAAAAGAATCAAAAAAGCCAACCGCTCCGGAGCGGCATTTAACCTGAACGCCGCCCTTGCGGACATAGAACGCCTTTTTACCGGACAAAACGCCCAATGCTCGGCCCTGGCCTCTTCCCTATTTGACTGGTGGAAAAACGAATGGGCGCGCGGCCCGGAATTGGAAGACTCCGCCTTGGAAAAGCTGGCCGCCGTAAACTCCTTCCTTAACGAAGAGGAAGACACCGACGCGCTTGACCAAGACGATTGGAAAAGAATCAAGGACGAGGTCGGCTACGAGGCCGAAAACCTGCCCTTGGACCTTTTGAGCGAGATGATGAAAACCATCGTCTCAAAAGGAAGCTTTTAATAAACGAACAAATAAGCCGGATACTTTATGCTGGGCCCCAGCTTTTCGTCAACGACGCGCTTTACCGAAACTCCTGTCATCGACTCAAAGATGCGGCGCATAAAAGGCGCTTGATAAATATACTCGTAGTCAACAAAGTCAACCGCGTCGGCTTCTTCGCCGGACAAGCCCTGGGTCGCCATAAGGCGCTCCCTCATTCTGTCCTCGGCGTTTTCTTGGGAACCGATTCCGTCAATCAATCCGTTTGACTTGGCCTGGCTTGCGGTGTAGACGCGGCCGTCGGCCAAAGCCTTTGTCTCGGTCAATGACTTTTTTCTTGCGGACGCCACGATTGAAGCGAACTGATCGTAGCATTCGTCAACAAGGCTCTGCATGATTTTTCTTTGCTCGTCCGTCATCGGCGTGTCGTAATGGCCCATCGCCTTGTTCTTGCCGGAAACAAAGTTTGTGGATTTGACTCCTATTTTTTCAAGCAAGCCGGTGGCGTCGATTGTAGGTCCATAGATTACGCCGATGGATCCTGTGACTGTGTTGCGGTTGGCGTAAATCGTGTCGGCCGAACACGCGATGTAATACGCGCCCGAAGCCGCCATGCTCTTAAAGTATGCCCAAACTTCTTTTCCGGAATTCTTGTACTTGCGCAAGGCCAGATAAAGTTCGTCGGCTTCGTATACCGTTCCGCCGGGAGAGTCTATGACCAAAAGAATGCCGGCGTTGTTGGCGTCCGCTTCAAGGGACTCTACTGTGTCCAAAAGCCATTTTTGGTTGTAGGTTTCGTTGGCCTCTTGAATCACGCCGGTAATGTAAAGGCGGGCGATGTATTTTGAGCCGCCGAATTTTCCAAGTTTAAAGTTTCCCAAGTTCAAGTTTATAGGATTGTTCCCTCGGGAAGCCGAAGGAGCGCCCTTAATGACGCCAACGCCTTTAAGGATTCCAAACACAGCCGCCAACACAACGATGACGATAACGATTATCAAAAACAAAAGGCCGCCGCCCTTCTTTTTATTCTTTGAAATTTCTTCGTTCATTTTTTTCTCCTATGGCGCAATTACGCAAAGTCTTCCGGCGCGACTCTCTTTGAGGCAAACGCGGTTTCTTTTAGCGCGTGGTAAATGTTTGTGTATGTTGCTTGGTAATAAGGCATAAGCCACAAAAATCCGATTCCCATAGTCAAGCAGCACAAAAGGTAAAGGGGAATAAAAGACAAGTCGGTGACGAACAAGTCGCCCTTGTAGCCGCGAGTCAATTCCTTGCTGATGTTCATCGCCTTGGTCACTTTGATTTCCGGGTTTTCGGCCATGATGTAAACCATCATAGAATAAGAATACCATTTGATGATTCCAGGAATCCAAAGAAGGAGCGACCAAAGGAAGACCCAAAGGGTTCTCCAAAGATAGCCGCGCGCGGCCTGCCACCATTGGCCAAGGCCTTCCAAATAGTCGCCGAACGAAATCGGGCGAGGATCGGCTTTCATAGTATGGAACAAGCGCTTTTGCGCCAACAAAAAGGCGGCGATAATCAAGGCGATAAAAATAGAAGCGGTCGTCGCGCGCGGGCCGCCGTGAACGCCAGCGTTAAAGTTTCCGGCGCCGGCCCTTAAGTTGACGGTAATGTCATCGCCAAAAAAGGCTACCAAGGCAAAGCCAAGAATAGAAATCAAAGCAAAAATCAAAAGACTCGTCAATACAGGAATCTTCCAGCGGCCCTTAAGCTGAGCCTTTGCCGCTTTTTTGTAAGCTACTCGATCAAACATTTTTTCTCCTTAAAACTTTATAATTCCGGCTTCCGCCAATAATTCAGAATAATACTTTTCCTCGATATCATCAAGGGCAAGACCGCACTTTACGACAAGCGACTCAAGCTCCTTTCTCATCGCGGCTATTTGGCTTTCGTCCGCCTCGCCGTCCGTCACAAACTCGATTTCCAAAAAGTCTCCCAATGGCGGAACGGAACACAATTCCAAATGAGCCTTTCCGCAAGGAGTGTCGGCGTAAAAACCGACCGCGTCTTTATGCTTTGTAAAATACGGAACAAAACCAACGTCCGCAAAAAGCGCTTCCAAACATTCGGCGTTGTCCAAGGCGGCCTCATATTCTTGGTTCACCTCTAACGCGCCGCCCCCGCTTGCAAGGCGCTTTTCCTTTTTTTTGTAAGTCAAAAAAATTTTTTCTTCAAACGCGCGGCCGTTTTGGTCCGCGTTTTTTTCTTGGCGAATGCGCGCGGTTATACGGCCGTTGGGGGCGCCGCTTTTTTCCAGCTTAAAGTAGCGGTCGTCCTTTGAAACGCTTTTGTCAAAGACGGCAAAGGCGTTAAGCTTTTGCAAGACAGCCTTGCGGTCGCGCGCGTGGGCCTTAAGTTCAATTTCCATGCTTTCCATTCTACCACAAAATATGCTAAAATGAAAGCATATGACGCAACTGATCGCGGGTCCGATGGCGACGCTTAGCCACGAGGCCTTCCGCCGCCTTGTGGAAAAATTTGGCGGCGCCGACGAATACTACACCGAAATGATAAACGCTCCCACGCTTTTGCAAAAAGGCCCCTTTGAAAAATATTATTTGATGAACGGCCCCGCTCCCGAAAAAATCGTATGGCAGCTTACAAGCAAAGAAGGCCAATCGATGGCGGCGGCCGTCAGCGTCTTGGCTCCCCTTGGCGGAATCGGAATCGACCTTAACATGGGCTGCTCGGCGCCAGAAATCGTCCACTCCGGCGCGGGGATAGCATGGATGCTAAAGCCGCAAGAAGAAACGTTCGAGATGGTTCGCGGAGTAAAGCGCGCGATAGAAAAATCCGCGCCCGCTTTTAGGCTTAGCGTAAAGCTCCGCCTTGGCGCGGAAGATTTTAACGAAGAAAAGTTTTATGATTTTTGCCAAGGCCTTTGCGACTGCGGCGTCCAACGCCTTGTATTGCATCCGCGCACGCAGCGGGAAAAACTTTCCAGGCCGCCGCGCCGGTATTTTGTCCAACGCTTGGCGGAACGATTGAAGCCGCGCGAAGTTGACGTGATTTACAATGGAAACGTGAAGGACGCGGCAAGCGCAGCCGCGGCGCTTTCAGAATGCCCATCTTGCGCGGGCCTTATGATCAGCCGGGCCTCTGTCCAAAAGCCCTGGATTTTCGCCCAAGTTCGCGGAACCTTGGACGACGCCGGCGCGAATGGCGCGACCGATAACGGCTTGCAAGACCTTAACGGCGGCCGCGTTGACCTAATGCAAACAGGCTTGAACTATATCGAGCTTTTGCAAGAATACCAGCCGCCGGAATTTTTTAAGAGCCGCATGCAAAGATTTTTTTCTTACTACTGCGACAACTTTACCTTTGGCCATTACATAAAAAGCAAGATGCTCAACGCGGCGACTCCCCAAGAAGCGCAAGAAAGGTTCCGCGCCTTCTTTGAAGAATCGCCAGCCGACCGCTTTAAGGTTTTACAATAGCGCCTTGATTTTTTGCGCGGCTTCGTCAAGCTCCGGAACTTCTAGGTTTTCGATGTCGCCGGAATCGACGTGGGCGCTGGTTTCGGGCCTCATCGGAATGCGGGCCAAAACGGGCAGACCAAAAGTCTTTGCGATGCCTTCGATGTTGCTCTTTCCAAAAACGTAAATTTCCTTTGAGCAGTCCGGGCACTTTACGTAAGACATGTTCTCTATCAATCCCAAAATCGGAACGTTCATCATGTTGGCCATCTTTACGGCCTTTTCGACAATCACGCGCACCAATTGCTGGGGCGAAGAAACTACGATGATTCCGTCAATCGGGAGCGACTGGAATACCGTAAGCGGAACGTCGCCAGTTCCCGGAGGCATGTCGACGAACATAAAGTCAACGTCCTTCCAAACAACGTCGGTCCAAAACTGCTTTACCGCGCCGGAAATGACAGGGCCTCTCCATACGACAGGGTCGTTTTCGTTTTGAAGCAAAAAATTCATCGACATAAGCTTGATTCCGCTTGAAGTAACTACGGGCTCAAGCAAATCCTTTCCTTCAACCACGTCGGCGCGCTTGTCGCTTTCGCCAAAGCTTTCGGGAATCGAAGGGCCTGTGATGTCCGCGTCCAAAATGGCGGACTTGTAGCCCATTTTTTGCATTTTGCAAGCCAAGAGGCTTGTCACAAGCGACTTTCCTACGCCGCCTTTTCCGCTGACGATGGCGATGACCTTCTTTATTTTGCTGTCTTTGTTGGGCTCCAATTTTTGGGGAGCGCTTCGTTCCGCGCAAGAGCCCTCGGAACAATGTCCGCAATCGTGGCCGCAGTTTTCTGACATATTCTAGTTCTCCTATATGTTACTGTTAATTTAAAGATAATAAAAATCTGCTGAAAAGTCTAGTAAAATTTTCCGATATATAGTTTATGAAGAAGTTTCTATTAATTACCGCATTTTTCATTTGTTCCGCCGCTATTTTTGCGGAAAACGAGCGCAATTTTTTTGGATTTCAGTTCGCGCTTGGAAGCGGCTACACCTTTTACGGAGACAAGGACTTAAAAGCCAACGAAAGAGACGCGATGCGTTCCGGCTACAGCAGAGTCATTCTTTACACCGACGCTGGAATCACGCTAAAGCTGACCGACCAACTTTACTTTTTGGGCGGCTTTCAAACAATGCTTGACTTTATTTGGAAGGACGGCCGCTACACAAACCACGCCTCGCCGACTTTTTTTGGCGGCCTGCAATTCTATCCCGGAATCGGAAACCTTTCATTTTCGCTAGCCTACGCGCTTGGAGTCCGCCACGATTGGGAAGGCTTGGATGACAAATACAATAAAGTCCAAGCGTCAAAATGGGGCAACGGCTTTAGGCTGGCCGCCGAATACGACTTTAAAAAGGGAAGCGGCGTGGTTCCAGTCGTTGGAGCCAGCTACCTATTCTTGCCAACCGGCTACGACAATTACGACAACACCCTGGCGGTTTATTTTAGACTTGCCTTCCATTGATTTCCAACAAATAAAAAAACCGCCCTTCGGGCGGTTTTTTTTTGCTTTGACCAATTCTAGCGCGCGTATTCTACGATGCGGGTTTCGCGAATCATGGTTAGCTTTATGCGGCCTGGATAGCGCAAGTCGTTTTCGATTTGCTTGGCGATCTTGCGGGCCAACTCCTTGACGTCTCCGTCAGGAATCTTCTCGTTGTTGACAAGAATTCTAAGCTCGCGGCCGGCCTGAATGGCGTAGGCCTTTTCGACTCCGTTAAAGCCTTCGGCAATCTTTTCAAGGTTTTCAAGGCGGTTAACGTAATTGTCAACCGTTTCCTTGCGGGCGCCCGGACGGGCGGCGCTGATCGCGTCGGCAATTTGAACGATAATGGCCTCAAGGCTGGAAGGCTCGATGTCGTTGTGGTGGGCGCCGATGGCGTTGACCACAAGAGGCGCCTCTCCCATTTTGCGGGCGATTTCCGCTCCGACTTCGGCATGGTTCTGGTCGCTGTCGTTTTCAGCGCCCTTTCCGATGTCGTGCAAAATCGCGGCGCGCTTAGCCAATTCTCGGTTGGCGCCCAACTCGGCGGCCAAAAGGCCGGCGATCTCGGCGACTTCCTTTGAGTGAACCAAAACGTTCTGGCCGTAGCTTGTTCGGAAGTACAAACGGCCCAAGGCGCGGACGCCTTCTGTGGGCATATTGTGGATTCCCAAGTCAAACAAGGCCTTTTCGCCTTCTTCGTAAATTCTGTTCTGAACTTCGCGGGTAACCTTTTGAACGATTTCCTCGATGCGGGCCGGATGGATTCGGCCGTCGGAAATAAGGCGCTCCAAAGATTCCTTTGCGATTTCCTTGCGGACGGGGTCAAAGCATGAGATGACGACCGCTTCGGGAGTGTCGTCGATAATGATGTCAACGCCGGTCAAGGTTTCCAAGGCGCGGATGTTGCGGCCTTCGCGTCCGATGATTCGGCCCTTCATCTCGTCCGAGGGAAGGGAAACAGTAGCGACCGTAATGTCGCTTGTAGTTTCCGTGGCGATTCTTTGAATTGTGGTGACAAGAATGTCGCGCGCCTTTTTTTCGGCGTTCAACTGGGATTCCTGCTCAACTTTGTTAAGCAAAGCCTGGGCGTCGTGGCGGGCGTCGTTTTCCAAATTCCTAATGATAAGTTCTTTGGCTTCCTGGACCGTAAGGCCGGAAATTCGCTCCAACTCGCGCCTGTATTCCTCTTCTTGCGCTTGGACAACGGCCTCGCGCTTTTGCAAGGCGGCTAACTTTTCGACATACTCTTTGTCTTGTTTGTCGTACAAAGCGGCGCGCTGGTCCAACGCCTCCTCTTTGTGGCTTACCCTAGCCTCGTAGCGCTGCACTTCCGCGCGGCGCTCGCGATTTTCCCGCTCTTGCTGGTTTCGTTCCCGAATGAGTTCATCTTTTGCGTTAAGCAAAATTTCTTTTTTCTGAGCTTCAGCTTCTCTAATTGCATCCTGTCTTAAACGTTCAGCTTTTTGTTCTGACGCAGATAATTGAAATCTGGCATACAGCCAGCGAATTGTCCATCCAAGAACCACTCCAGCAACCGGAAGAACGATAAATAACACTAGATTATTCATGTTTTTCTCCTATTTTTGCTTATAGTAATTCTATTCTATACATAGTAACAGAGAATGTTCATTTTGTCAACAAAAATTTTACATAGAGAAGTCGCTGCCCAGGTAAACTTTGCGGGCTTGCTCGTTTTGGAGGATTTCGTCGCGCTGGCCTTGGGCAATGATTTCGCCGTTGTTGATGATTATGGCGCGGTCGGTGATTTCCAAGGTGTCGCGGACATTGTGGTCTGTGATCAGGATGCCGATTCCCCGGTTTTTGAGGATTTGTATCATTTTTTTAAGGTCGCTTACGGCTATTGGGTCGATTCCGGCAAAAGGCTCGTCCAAAAGAAGGAATTTTGGCGCTATGGCCAGGGAACGGGCGATTTCGGTGCGGCGCCTCTCGCCTCCGCTAAGGGTGTAGGCGTACTGGCGGCGGATTCTGGTAATGACAAATTCTTCCAAAAGCTCTTCCAAAAGGGCTTTTTTTTGCTTTTTGTCCAAATCCTGCCGGGTTTCCAAAATGGCCCAAATGTTGTCCTCCACCGTAAGCTTTCTAAAGACCGAAGGCTCTTGCGGAAGGTAGGAAATGCCCATTTGAGCGCGCTTGTACATTTGCAGGGGCGTGATTCGCTCCTCGTCAAGGAAGATTTCGCCGCTTGTAGGCTGGTAAAAGCCGACTATCATATAGAAAGAAGTTGTTTTTCCCGCTCCGTTGGGGCCCAAAAGGCCCAAAACCTCGCCGGTTTTGACGGAAAAGTCGATTCCCTTTACGACTTGCTTTCGGCCAAAGGCCTTGTAAAGGCTTGAGACCCTCAAAGTGTGGCTTGTCTGCGCGCTTTGGTCACTCATTTTTGGCCTCCTGGCTTTCGGCGCTCTTTTTGACCTCTTTTGTTCCGTCGTCAGTGACGGAGCCGTGAACGTTTCCGTCCATAGTGATTTCTTCGGTGTCCATGTTAAAGGTAATAGACTGGGCGGCAAAAGAGTCGTCGTCTTGGACAACCTTGGCGCTTCCGTTAAGCTCAAGCATTTGCTCTTTTTTACGGTAGACCGCGTAGGCCGACGAGCAAACGTTTTTCTTTTGCTCAAGCTTCACTTCTATTTGAAGAACGGCTATGTCGGTGTTGGAATTGTACTCGATCATTTGGGCGGCGGCGGTGACTTCGTTGTCCTTATCGATTATCTTGGCGTCGCCGGAAATTGTCACGACTTTTGACTCGCGGTCGTACTTTAATTCCTGGCACTCAAATTCCAGGTTGGATTCTTTGTAGGAGCCCTTGATGTTTCCCGCCGCCGCGACGTAGCGGAATTCCTTTCCGCTAAGCTCTATGGAATCGGCGCGAATTTCTATAGTCTCGGTCAAAACTTGGGCGTTTCCGGCAAGGCGGGTCATGTCTTCCTTGGAGCCCGCGCGGCCGCTCATTGTGTCGGCCCTAAAAGTGATTTCTTCCGCGGTTAGAGGAAGGGCGAAAAAAGCGGCGAACAAAAGCGCCAAAAAACAACGAGAAACGCTTGCAAGACTAAAATCGCGCCGCGTCATTCTTGGCCTTCTTTGTCAACGTAAACGCCGCCAACGTTGGACGAAAAGCTAAAGGATTCGCTTACGGCGCTGGCCGAAAAGCCGCTTCCGCTTAAAGTCACGCCGTCTTTTTTGACTGTGACTGGCTTTGTCTTTTCGCCGGTAAGCTGCTCGGTCTTTCCGTTCCAACGCAAACTGTCGCCGTAGATTACAAAGCCCCTGTCGGGAGCCTCGATGCGGATTCCGTTGTAAAATTCGTAGACTTCGTTTTTGGTGTCGGCTTTCATAAGGCCGGCGCTGCCAAAGGAGTTGACCGCGCCGTCTTCGTTCTTGCTTTCAAACTGGATTTCTTGGGCTAGAACCGTTCCGCCGTCCTTAAATTCTTCCAAGCGCTTGCTTTGAATCTCCGAGCTTACTTTGCTGTCCTTTACCCGCCTAAAAACGGCCTCGTCAAGCATCAATTCTGGAACGGTGTCCTCCGTCTCGTAAACGTTGTTGTAGTTTACGCTGCACGCGGCGCAAAACGCGGCGGCCAGGACAGGAACGAGAATTGTCGGAATCATGCGCGAAAAAGACTTCATTATTAAATTATCGGCAAAAAAGCCTTATTTCTCTAGCGCCGCTTGAATGAAGGCGGTAAAAAGAGGATGCGGCTTTACCGGCCTGGAAACGAATTCCGGGTGGTACTGGACGCCGATTCCCCAAGGATGGTCGCTCCATTCAAAGGCTTCGATTTGGCCGTCGGCGGCGCTTGAAGCGGTTACCGTAAGGCCAAACGACTCCAAGGTTTCCTTGTAGCGGCGGTCAACCGAATGCTTGTTGCGGTGGCGCTCAAGGACGGACGTTTTTTTATAGATGGAATTGAGCTTTGAGCCCTTTACGATTTTGACTTCGCTTGCGCCCAACTTCATAAGGCCCGAAGCGCTAAGGCCGGCCTGCTCTTCGGGAAGGCTTACGATCGGGTGCGTTGTGTTTTGGATGAACTCGGTCGAGTCCGCGTCTTCCCATTTGGCAAGGTTTCGGCCCGCTTCTATCGCCATAAGCTGCATTCCCAAGTCGATTCCCAAATACGGAATTTTGTTTTCGCGCGCGTAGCGGACGGCGGCCAACAAGCCCAAAAAGCCGCGGTTTCCCATGTTGCCGGGAATCACGATTCCGTCAACTCCGTTAAGGGCAGTCTTTGCGTCGCGGCTGCGTTCCAAGCCTTCGGCGTCGATTTTCTTTATTTCCAATTCGGCGTTGCAAGAAGTGACTGCGGCGTGGAAGAGGGATTCCTTTACGCTCTTGATGCAGTCGTCAAGGTAGTCGCGCTTTCCGATAAGGCCGATCGTGACTTTCTTTTCGGGCGAGCCAAGCTTGGCCAAAAACTGGGTCCACGGCTTTATGTTGCACTTTAGGTCGGTGAGCTTTAGTTTTTTAAGAATCTCCGCGTCCAAGCCCTGCTTGTGGAAGAGGACGGGAAGCTCGTAAATTGATTTTTCTACGTCGGCGCTTGTAAAGACGGCGCTCTCTGAAACGTTGCAGAACAAGGCAAGCTTTTTCTTTAGCGACTTATCGATCGGAACTTCGCAGCGGCACAAAAGAATGTCGGGCTGGATTCCGGCTTCCTGCAATTGCTTTACGGAATGCTGAACCGGCTTTGACTTTAGCTCGCCGCCAGTGATTACGGGAACGAGAGCCAAATGAACGGCGATTGAGTTTCCCTTTCCAAGCTCGTGGACAAGCTGGCGAGCGGTTTCCAAGTAAGGAATCGATTCGATGTCGCCTACCGTTCCGCCGATTTCTACGATTACTACGTCCGCTCCGCTTTGCGCGCCTACGCTTAGAATGCGGCGCTTGATTTCGTCAGTGATGTGGGGAATGACTTGAACCGTGCGTCCGTTGTAGCGGCCCGCGCGTTCGTTCTTAATAACTTGCTCGTATACTTTTCCGATTGTGATGCAGTTGTCGCTGGTAAGGTTTACGCTGGTAAAGCGGGAAAAGTTTCCAAGGTCCAAGTCGGTCTCCGCTCCGTCTTCGGTGACGTAAACTTCGCCGTGCTGATAGGGGCTGATGTTTCCCGCGTCAACGTTTACGTAAGGGTCGCACTTTATCATCGCGACTTTGAGGCCGTGGCATTCCAAAAGGCTTCCGATTGTGGAAGACGCCACTCCCTTTCCAAGACTTGAACAGACTCCGCTAGTTACCAGTATATATTTGCTCATAACATGTTATTCTAGCGCGAAATGTGACTGAATGTCTATAACAAAAAAAACACGCTCCCAGTTGCGGATTCGCCTGTCGGCGCCGCTCGATATCGTCGCTTCACACATTTTGCGCCTTGAAACTTTCTACATTTGCCGCTAAAGCGGCAGGCGCAAAATGAGTGCCGCCGCCAGTCGCCCCGCTCCTTCGCGCGTGTTTTTTTTTATCGGAGGACATACCGCCGCATTTCGAGTACAACTAAAAACACGGGATGCGGGCCGCAAAAGTTGACAATATATATATATATATATAATCGAAGATAATTTAATCATCTAAGGAGTTTGTCATGAAAAAAACAATCTTGATTTTATTATCTTTGGCGGCATTAGCCGCGTTCGTTGGCTGCAGCAATTCGGCGGGTTCTTCCGGCTCGTCAGGCAATTCTTCTTCGGGCGGGCCCGATTTGAGCGGCGTCACAAGCGGGAATTGGACAAGCCAGAACTGCTGGATTGAAATGACTAGAAATGGGAATTCCACTACATGCGGAAGTCTTGAAACGACGGACCCAACTACCTCACAGGGCAATACAATCAATGGCGATCCTAACCATTTTTGGGCCAAGGCAACTAAGTGGACTTTAGCAACTACCGACATTACAAAAATAACACGCATAATTGGCTACAGAAGAAACAATATTAACGTTGTAGAGGGAGACATTTCGCCAAATCTTACTTTTACAACCACGCAGCAGATAACAACGACGCCGCCGGATGGAATTTATTATTGGAAAGACGCTTCCAATGTATACATCGCTTATCCCGAACACCATCATACAACTAAACAAAGCAACGACAATTGTAGAATGATATTCGTTTTTGACAATAACTCAAAGCTTGAATTGTTCTGGAGCAATTAGTTCCTCCCTTACCCCCGCGGAGCATAAAAAAAATCCTTGGCGTTAGCCAAGGATTTTTTTTATACCGGAGAAGAGACTTGAACTCTTACGCAGTCGCCCGCAACAGATTTTGAGTCTGTCATGTCTACCATTCCATCACTCCGGCATGGTAGAACAATATTAGCAAAAATCGCGGCGAGCGTCAAGTGGTGTCGGCATTTTTTTTGCCGCGATTTTTCTACCGTTCCTCCGCCCTTTTTTCCTTTATATGAGCATACAATTCCTTTATGTCGTAATCCTCGCTTTTTGGGATTACAAAGGCGCGAATTGGGCTTATATAGACAAGTAAAATTGTCTTTAAAAGCTGCAGCTTGTAAATGTCCTTGTAGTTCAACACAAACTTTGTCGCCTCGGTCGTTTCTTCCATATATTCGTCAGTAAAGGTAAACGTAGTTTCCAAGCGAAGAAATTTGTCCTTTGAATAAACCCGGGACGAGTTATAGAGGTTGATCAGGCATAGAATCAAGACAGCGGCGCCGGTTATTCCAATCGCCATAATCAAATGGCCTGCTACATAGTCAAGGGAGTTTTTGTCCAAAAGAATTTGGATGAGGAAAATGTAAATAAAAAAAAGAAGAACGGACCTTGGATTCAAAATTCTTGACAAGCAGAATTTTATGTAATCAAATCTTTTCACTGTGTATTTAATTGTCTTTTCCATATTGCCACCGTTCCCCTATTTTACAGCAAAATAAAAAAATTGCAATGCGGAAAAAGGGCCGCCGCTTAAATAATTACCTATATGTAACTGTTAATACCTTTGTACAATTGCTTGCGGAAAAAATAACAGGGCGCTATAATGAGGGCATGACAGTTTCTACGCTTAACGCTTTTTTTCTTAAATTGGGACGCTTTCAGATTAAGCATAGGGCCGCGGCCCTGGCCTTGTTCATCCTTTTGACGGCGATATGCTGTTCGGGCTTGAGGAAGTTTAAAATCGCAAACGGAAGCGAAGGCTGGTACGGAGACGGCGACCAGCTAAAGCTTAACAAAAACCGCTACGAGGAAATTTTTGGCAACAGCCACAGCCTCGGCGTTCTTTTTACAAGCGACGACGTTTTTACGGAAGAGAGCCTCAAAGTGATAGAACGGATCGGCCAGCGGATGATGGCCGAGATTCCCTTCGCGGACAAACTTACTTCAATAGTAGAAGTCGACGTTCCTATTGGAAACGAAGAGGGCTTTGAAATCGCGCGCCCCTACCCCAACGGAATCCCGTCGGACCCCGCGCTCCTAAAAAAAGGCCGCGACATAGTGATGCGCGGTGACGAAAAGACCAACACCCTGATAAACTCCTTAGTCAGCGACGACGCGACCGAAACTTGGATTTCATTGAGCCTCCTCCCCTACGAAGGAGACGCAGACGAGGCCAGCCTTGAGGCCGGACAAGCCTTGATCGAAATACTTCAAAGCGACGAATTCAAGTCGGACAAATACAAGCTCTACGGAATTGGCCAGCCCTACACCGACAAGCAGGAAGAGCTTTACGAATATCCCGACTACATCGTGCGAGTTGCAGGCGGCTTTGTCGTCATGCTCTTGTTCCTTTTGATTTTTGTGCGGACGCCAGTAGGCGTTGTCGTTCCTGCTTTGGCAACTACGGGAGCGATAGCCAGCGTTTTGGGAGCGATGGCTTACTTCAACGCAAAGGCGGACTCGGCCTTGATAACCCTTCCGATCCTTTTGGGAATGGCCCTCTCCATCGGATACTCGATCCACTTCATAAACATCTTTAAGATGGAATTTAGGCGCACCGGAAAACGAAAGGAGTCCGCCGTCCGCGTTGTCGAAGAATGCGGCTGGTCGGTTTTCTTCACCGTGTTGACCACGATGGCCTCTTTGGTAAGCTTTGCCTTTGTTGACATGAAGCCCCTTGCCTGGATGGGAAAAACCGCCTCGCTTGTGGTCTTTGCCGTCTACATTTACGTCGCGGTCTTGGTTCCCATTTGCCTTTCTTTTGGAAAGGACAAGGCGCCGGACACAAGCGCTCCCAAGGGACATACAAAGATTGATTTGAAATTCGCAAGCTGGGCGGACGTCGTATTTAAGAAAAAGATTTTGATTATTGCCGCCACCGCCGCGATTTTCGCAGCCTGCGTTCCGGGAATATTAAAAATCACCGCCCGCTTTGACTTGATGCAAACCACCGGCGACAAGATGCCCCACATCAAGGAACTAAAGACCTTGCTTTCAAAAAAGCTTGGAAACTTGTACAGCTATTCCGTCATGATAAGCTATGACGATCCGGACACTTTTAAAGACCCAGAAAAAATGCAAGCCTTGGAAGAGCTTGAAAAATTTTTGGGAAGCCTTCGCCTCACAAAAGTCTCGGGCCAAAAGCCCCGCGTAAATTCTGTCACAGACATTTTGCGCGAAATGTTCCGCGCGCTAAACGAAGGAAGCGACGAATACTATGTCGTTCCCCACGACGAATATGTTTTGGCGCAGCTCTTGGAACTTTCGTCGATAGAAATGTCCAAGGATTTTTCGGACTTTATGGACAACGAGTTTAGGACAGCCGCGATCAGCGTAGACATGAGCAACTTTGTGCAAGTTGAC
>JAEEVR010000024.1 GCA_016290995.1 Treponema sp.
TGAGGTTCACTTCCCCGTAATCGTAAAGCCGGACAACGGCGTTGGAGCGCACGACACTTGGAAGCTTACAACCCAAATTGAGTTTGACAATTTTTTTGACCACCTTCCTCCGGTTCAGTATGTGATGGAAGAATTTGTGACAGGCGACATTTATTCCTACGACGCGATTTGCGATTCCAAGGGCGAACCATTGTTCGAGTCGTCGAGCGTTTTTCCGCCGTCGATTATGGACATCGTTTTAAAGGAAGAGGACTTAAGCTATTGGACGATTCCGCAAGTTCCCCAAGCGTTGGCAAAACTGGGACGGGCCGCGCTAAAATCGTTTGGCGTAAAAAACCGTTTTGTCCACATGGAATTTTTTAGGCTGACGCAAGCCAAAAAAGGCTTGGGCGCCGTTGGCGACTTTGTAGGCCTTGAAGTAAACATGAGGCCGGCGGGCGGCTACACCCCCGACATGATGAACTACGCGCATTCGACAGACGTTTATCAAATCTGGGCCGACATGGTTTGCTCCGACAAGCGCTTGTTGGAAGATTCCGGCGACCACCACTATTGCGTTTACGCCGCCCGCCGCGACAAGCGCCGCTACGTTCATTCCAACCAAGAAATCGTCGAGCGTTACGGCGAACGCCTTGTGATGAACGAGCGGATGCCGCAAGTGATGGCGGCCACGATGGGAAACCAAATGTACATGGCCAAGGCAAAGACGCAGGAAGACAAGGACGAGTTCTTGAAATTTGTTTTGGAAACGGCGCAGTAAGATTTTATGATAGAAGTTAATGTAAAGGCAAAAATTCCGTTTCTCTGGGGAAAGGCTTCGTTTGAAAAAAGCTCTTGGTCCAACGTCAATTTGATTGTGGGCCCCAACGGCAGCGGAAAAACTTTGCTTGCCGAACAGATTGAGCGGCAGTTTGCCGACGCTGGCTACGACATAAACTTTTTGCGCGCCGAGCGCCAAGGTGACGACGACGCGGCGGCGATGCGAACGATTCGTGAAAACCAAGCCGTCCGCCAAAAAATCGAGGACGTGCTTAGCAACATGTTCGCAAAGGCCATTCGTTTTGAGGAAGCTCCGGGCGGAAGGCTTGTGGCGATTGTCGTAAACAAGGCGCGCGGCGTTGAATACAATTTAAAGCAAGGCGAGTGCCACGGCCTAAAGGAAATCCTTACGCTCTTGGTGGCGCTTTACGGCAATTCCAGCGGCAAAAAAAATTGCTTGATTTTGGACGAGCCTGAATTGCACTTGCACCCGCAGTTCCAGCAATTCTTTATGAACGAAATAAAAAAGGCCAGCGCCGCCGAGCCCAAGCGCGTTTTCTTTATAATCACGCACTCGCCTTATTTTATCGACCTTAACTTTTCGGAGGACTTGCTTGGCGTCGTGGCCTGCCACGTCAACCGCGCGCCCACTAGCATCGATTCGTTGAGCGACTACGACGAGCAATTGTTCCGCCGCTTCTTGCCGCGCTTTAACACTTACCACAAGCAGTTCTTTTTTTCGGACAGGCAGATTTTTGTTGAAGGCTACACCGACCAGCAAATTTTCACGCGCCTGCTTTCTTGCGTTGACAACAAAATCGGTTCGGCCGGAACCGGCGTGATAGACGTTGGCGGAAAAGACGAACTTGGCGTTTTCTTTAAAGTGTGCTCGCTTTTGGGAACGGACGGAAGAATCATCACCGACTTGGACTCTCTTTTTTGCGGAAAGCTTCGCGAGGAAGTTTGCGCCGACCAAAGGACGATTGATTTTTTGGAAGCCCAGCGCGAAAAGCAAGACGGCTTTTACGCTTCGCTCTTTACCAAAAAAGAGTTGTCAAAAAAAATCACGCTAGAAAAATTGATAATCCGCTTGGAGCGCTTTCTTGGCGGCGTCGGAGAATTTTTGGCCGGCGTGAACCATTCGGTGAATCCCGAAATCGACATACTTGTCGAGAAAGTCAAAAACCTTTACGCCAAGTACGAAAATCCGGAGAACCTTGACACTTACAAGACCGTCGTTTTGATGGGCGTCACGTTGGAACGCCAAAGCCTTGAGGAATTGCTTCCGCTCCCCTTGGCAGCCTCGCTCGGTCAAATCATAAATCTTGCCAACTTGATTTTTGCCGCGATTGAATGCTCGCGCGTTTACATTTTGCGCCGCGGCTGCATCGAACATTACTACACGCAAACCGACGTTCACTACATGCCGGTTTCTTCAAAGGATAGAATTTTCCATTACGAAATCGAATACATGCTTGACCAAAGTTCCGAACGGCTAAAAAAGAAGTACGAGGAACTGCTCGCCATTTTGAACAAGGCTTGCTCCTAAGGCTTGCCCAAAAAACGCGCAAGGTGTATTCTATACCCATGACCACAAACGTTGCGCTTGCAAAATGCGGCGAATATGATTTTGACAAGGTTTACGCCGCCTTAAAGGAATTGACTCAACTAGTGCCGCCGCCGGATCCGCGCGGCAAAACTGTTTTGATAAAGCCCAACATTCTTTATCCCAAAAAGCCCGAAGACTGCGTTTGCACGAATCCAGTCGTTGTCGGAGCGTTGGTAAAAATTTTTATGGAGTTGGGCGCAAAAAAAGTTTTGGCAGGCGAGTCCCCAGCAGTAGCGAATTCGACTTCCGCCGCGCGCGCGTCCGGCATTTTGGAACAGGTTGAAAAAAACGGCGGCGAGTGGGTTGACTTTCACGACAAGGTTCAAGTTGAATGCCCCAACGCAAAGCGCGCGCATAGCTTTGACTTTGCCGCCGCCTTTAGCCAGGCCGACATTCTTGTAAGCGCCGCCAAGTTAAAAAGCCACCAATTGATGAAATACACTGGCGCGATGAAAAACCTTTTTGGCCTTATGATTGGCTTGGAAAAGGCGCAGTGCCACTACCGATTTTCAAGCCAAAAAGAGTTCGGCGAATTTTTGACCGACCTTAACCTTGCGGCAAAAGCGCAATACGCCGTGATGGACGCGATTGTGGGAATGGACGGGCCCGGCGGTCCTGGTTCCGGCGACCCGATACAGCTTGGATTTATGGCGGCAAGCGACAACATTTTGGCGCTGGATTGGGTGTGCTCAAGCCTTGTGGGCTACAAGCCGCAAACGGTGGAAAATTTGCGAGACGCTTTGGAAAGAAAAGTTTGGCTTGATTGCGCCGAGCAAATAAAAATTTTGGGCGCGTCCTTTGACGAATGCGCCAACAAAAATTTCCGCATCGTTAAAGACGGAAGCGCTGACTTTTCGGCGATGCTCCCAGGCTGGCTTGACGGCCTTGCAAAATTTATCTTTACCAGGACTCCTCACTTCCACCAAAATAAATGCGTTAAGTGCGGCCGCTGCGCGCAAATATGCCCCGCGCATATTGTCCAGATGTCGGGCAAGGACGGAAAGGCCGTTCTTACTGATTGGAAAAAATGCCTTCACTGTTTTTGCTGCCACGAGATTTGTCCGCAAAAGGCGATCAGCCTAAGAAGGTTCATTCACTAAAAGCGCCGCTATGGAACGTAACGAAGACCCGCAATTTAAAATGATGACGACGGAACCGATACACCGCTTGATTCCGCGCCTTGCCGTTCCCACTGTGCTAAGCATGATGATAACCGGCGTGTACAACACCGCCGACACTTACTTTGTTTCGCAGTTGGGAACCAGCGCCAGCGCCGCGGTCGGAATCGTCTTTTCGTTGATGGCGATAATCCAGGCTGTGGGCTTTACCTTGGGAATGGGCTGCGGTTCCATTATATCGCGCAGACTTGGCGAAAAAAATCTTGAGGCCGCCAACGTTTCGGGCTCAAGCGCTTTTGCGTCCGCGATTTTCTTTGGCGTTTTGCTTTCTGTGATTTCGCTTTCGCATTTGGAAGGCTTGGTGGAACTCTTGGGCGCAACGCCGACTATCGTTCCCTTTGCGGAAGACTACGCAAAATGGATTTTGGTCGGCGCTCCGATAATTTGCTCTTGCTTTGTGATGAACAACATCTTGCGCTCCGAAGGCCACGCCGCCTTTAGCGCGATCGCTTTGACAAGCGGCGGAATATTGAACATGCTTTTGGATCCGCTTTTTATTTACACGTTCAATTTGGGAACTAGCGGAGCGGCGCTTGCCACTGTCGCAAGCCAAGCCGTAAGTTTTTTGATTTTCATACAATTCTTTATCCGTAAAAAGGGAACAGTGGCCTTGTCGATAAAGCACGTCTCAAAAAAACTGCATGTGTACATCGACATTATCACAACCGGAATCCCCGCGCTCTTTAGGCAAGGCTTGGCCAGCGTCGCGACGATTTTGCTCAACACAGGCGCGGGCTTTTATGGCGACGCCGCGATCAGCGCGATGACAATCGCCACAAAAGTCATAATGCTTTGCGGCGGCTTGATGATTGGAATAGGGCAGGGCTTTGCCCCAGTTGCCGGCTACAATTACGGCGCTTGCCTTTACAAGCGCGTGCGCGGAGCCTGGCGATTTACTTTTTTTGTAGCCTTCGCGCTTTTATTTTTTATTGGAGGCCTTTTGTTCATCTTCGCGCCGCAAATCGTCGCTTGGTTCCGCGACGACCAACAAGTCATCGCCGTTGGAACGGTTGCCTTGCGCGCCCAAGCGATAACGATTCCCTTGCACGCCTTTATCATCAGCGTGAATATGTTGATGCAAGCTTGCGGAAAAAAGTTGCAAGCCAGCTTCCTTTCGTTAAACCGGCAAGGCGTGTATTTCATTCCGTTGATTGTTTTGCTTCCGCGCCTAATCGGCTTGTCCGGCGTAGAAGTCGCGCAAGCTTCCGCCGACCTCTTAAGCGCCGTGACTGCGGTTCCGTACTTGTTCTTGTTCTTTAGGGAGTTGAAGCGGGAAGAAGAGAATTAAGCGGGAACGCAAAAACTGCGGCCCGCTTTTTTTAATTCACTACATTAACCGGTTGGCCTGCCAAAAACCTTCGCAGGTTGTCAACCGCGATGCCTAGCAAGCGTTCGCGGGTTTCCTTGGCGGCCCAGGCCACGTGCGGAGTGATGACGCAGTTGGGGGCGCCCAAAAGCGGGCAGTCGGCGGACATCGGCTCTTGCGACAAAACGTCGGCGCCAAAGCCAAAAAGTTTTTTGCTTTCCAGCGCCGTGCGGACTGCCGCCTCGTCAATCAAGGGGCCGCGCGCGGTGTTGAGCAAGATGGCGCCGTCTTTCATTTTTGCGAGCGCCGCTTGGTTTATCATTCCCTTGTTGTCAGCCGTAAGCGGGCAGTGCAGGGATACGATGTCGCTTCTTTGCAGCAATTCGTCAAGGCTGACGGATTTCACCGTAAAATTGTCTTTTGAAAAATCTTCAATCTTTTTTGCCGTTCTTGAATAAGCGATGACTTTCATTCCAAGAGCGTTTGCGATTTTTGCCACGGCCTGGCCAATGCTTCCAAAGCCAACGATGCCAAAAGTTTTGTCCAAGAGTTCCGTAAGCGGATGAGTCCAATAGCAAAAGTCAGGGCTCTTGACCCAGTCGCCGTTTTGCACGGACTGGTTGTGCGCGTGGACGCCGTTTGTCAATTCAAGCAAGAGCGCGAACGTCGCTTGCGCCACGGCCATCGTGCTGTAGGCCGGAATGTTTGTCACGGTGATTCCGCGTTCGCGCGCGGCCGCCGTGTCGATTACATTGTAGCCGGTGGCGAACACGCCGATGTATTTTAGCTTTGGGCATTGCAAAAGAATTTCTTTTGTGATTTGAACTTTGTTCAAAAAAACAATGTCCGCGTCGCGCATGCGTTCCGCCGTAAGATTTGCCGGAGTGCGCTCGTAGTATTCGAGCGTTCCAAATTCTTTGAACACGTCGTAGCTAAGGTCGCCTGGGTTCAGCGCGTGGCCGTCAAGAATCACCAATTTCATAAATCATTCCTCCGGCAAAAATAAAGTTCCGTCGGCGCTTCCGTCGGCAAGCTTGTCCAAGATTTTTTCGCGGCCGCCGTTGGCTAGGATTACGGGAATGTTGTAGGCAAAGCATTTTTGCGCGGCCTGCAATTTTGTTTCGATTCCGCCTGTGCCAAAAGAGTTTGTCTCGCCGATTGTGATTTGCTTGCGCAGCTCGTCGATGTCGCGCACGGTTTGGACAAGCTTTGCGTCGGGGTTTGTCTTGGGGTTGTCGGAATAAACGCCGTCGATGTCGCTGAACAAAACCAGCAAGTCCGCTCCCCACAAAATCGACGTGAGCGCGCTAAGATTGTCGTTGTCGCCGATGGAGCCTTCTTCAAACGAAACGCTGTCGTTTTCGTTTATGATTGGAACTACGCCTTCGTCAACAAGCGTGAACAAGGTGTTGCGAATGTTGAGCGTTTGCAAGTTGTTTTCAAAATTTTCTTTTACGAACAAAAGCTGGCCGATGTGGATTCCAGATTCGGCAAAGGCTTTTCGCCACTGGCTCATAAGCTCAACCTGGCCAATCGCGCACAAGGCCTGCCTGTAGTGGACGTCCTTTTTGCGCGCCCATTCTTTTATCGCGCTAACGCCGCTTACTTGCGCGCCGGACGACACGACAGCGATTTGCTTTCCGCTGTCAATCAAGTTCTTTACTTGCGCGGCAAAGGAATGCATGAAGTCCGTGTTTTGCGTTCCGTCGCTTTTGGCCAGCGTATTGCTTCCGATTTTTATGACTATCTTTCGCGCTTTTTTTATCGCGTCCTTTATTTGTTCGCTCATGTTCGTTCCTTGTTAAAAGCCTTATATCGTCGCGGCGATGACGGCCTTGATTGTGTGCATTCTGTTTTCCGCCTCGTCAAAGACGACAGACTGCGCGCTTTCAAAAACTTCGTCGGTCACTTCCATTTCGTTGATGCCGAATTTTTCGCTTATCTCTTTTCCGATCGTCGTGTTGAGGTCGTGGAAGGACGGAAGGTCGTGCATGAAAATCGCCGTGGGCTTTGCCTCTGCCATCACTTCTTTTGTAACCTGGTACGGCTTGAGGTCGGCGATTCGTTCCGCCCAAACTTCGTCCGGCTCGCCCATGCTGACCCAAACGTCGGTGTAAATTATGTCCGCTCCGCTGGCCGCCTTGCCGATGTCCTCTTCAAGCGTGATGGAGCCGCCGCTTTCTTTTGCCCACGGCTCGCAGTCCTGGACAAGCTGCGCCGACGGAAAATATTTTTTTGGCGCGCAAAGCGTAAGGTTTAGTCCAAGCTTTGAGCACACGACACAAAGGGAGTTTCCGACGTTGTAGCGCGCGTCGCCAAAGTAAACCAATTTTAAGCCCTTTAGCTTTCCAAAATGCTCGCGGATTGTCAGCATGTCGGCGAGCATTTGCGTGGGATGGTATTCGTTGGTCAAGCCGTTCCAGACGGGAACCTCGGCGTGCTTGGCGAGCGTTTCCACGATTGACTGCTCAAAGCCGCGGTATTCGATTCCGTCGAACATGCGGCCAAGAACGCGCGCGGTGTCGGCGATGCTTTCTTTTTTTCCGATTTGCGAGCCTTCGGCCAAGTATGTCGTTCCGATTCCCAAGTCGTGCGCCGCCACTTCAAACGAGCAGCGCGTTCTTGTTGAAGTTTTTTCAAAAATAAGTGCGATGTTTTTTCCCTTAAAGGTGTCAACGCGCTTTCCGCGCTTTTTCTTTTTTTTGTAGTCCGCCGCCAAGTCCAAGAGGCCGATGATTTCTTCCGGCGTAAAGTCCCTAAGAGTCAAAAAATCTCTTCCGCGCAAATTCAAAGCCATAAAATGCCTTCCTTTTTTCTATTATAAAAGAAAATATTATTGTAATGAATTTTCCGCGTTTTTGCTAGTGGGCGGCGCTTCCTAGGCTTGCGAATGATTTTTGTTTGCCGGCCTGATGCGACGCGCGGTTTTTTGTTCGGACCCTAGAATCCCCGCAAAAAAAGCGCTAATCTTTATCCATGAAATATTTTTGCAAGCCATTAACCACGCTGCTTGCGGCGGCGATTTTTTCTTCCGCGATTTTCGCCGCGGAAAATTTTGAATGGAAGTCCGCGTCTCCAAAAAGCCTTGGGCTGGACGAGAAAAAAATCGGGGCCTTTTTGGCGGAGCTTCCCGACACTCTGGTGACTAGCTGCGTCATCGTTAAGGACGGAACAATCGCAAGCGAGTATTACAAGGCGGGCTATGGCGCGGATTCTGTTTTTAGCATGCAGTCGGTTTCCAAAAGCGTGACAAGCGCGGTTGTCGGAATCGCGATAGAAAACGGCTACTTTAAATTGGACGACGCGATCTCGCAGTTTTTCCCGGAGGCAAAAAATTTGGCTGTTTGTCGCGGCGAGTCAAAGGCGCTTTTTGAAAAAATCACCGTGCGACACTTGCTTACAAACACAAGCGGCCTTGTCTCAACCGACAGCGCCGTTTGGGGCCAGTGGAGGGCCAGCGGCGACTGGATAAAATTTTTGTTCGACAGACCGATGCTGCATGAGCCTGGAAAAGTCTTTGAGTATTCAACCGGAAACACGCACTTATTGGCGGCGATCGTCCAGCGGACCACAAAAAAATCCCTGGACCAATACGGCCGCCAAGTTTTGTTCGAGCCGCTGGGCATGCAAGGCGCGCGCTTTGACGCGGGGCCGGAAGGCGTTGGCGACGGTGGGAACGGTTTTCACATGACCGCGCGCGACATGGCCCGCTTTGGCCTTTTGTACTTGCAGGGCGGCGTTTGGCAGGGAAAGCGAATCGTTCCCGCGGAATGGGTGGAAGAATCAATAAAGATTCAAGTTCCCAAGCAAGCGCGCTACGGATTTCAGTGGTGGGTCCGCTGGTTTGGAAAGAGCGAGGCGCGCGGATTTTTCGCGCACGGTTGGGGCGAGCAAGTCATCGCCGTCCTTCCTTCAAAAAATCTTGTCGTGACTTTTTCCAGCCGCGAGCCGGATAACCGCAAGAACGCGACCTACTGGCGCTGGATTGGCCAAGTTGCTGACGCTGCTGAATGAGAGGCTCGCGTCTTAGCCTCTAATTTGGCCGTCGCCGTCGATGAGGTACTTTACGGTTGTGAGAGCCTCAAGGCCCATCGGACCGCGGATGTGAAGCTTTTGCGTGCTGATTCCTAGCTCGGCGCCAAAGCCAAATTCAAAGCCGTCGGTAAAGCGCGTTGAGGCATTGACGTAAACGCAGGCCGCGTCGACTTTGCTTTGGAAGGCGCGGGCGCGCGCTCGGTTGTTGGTGACAATCGATTCGCTGTGCTTTGTATTGTGGGCGTTTATGTATTCTATTGCGTCGTCAACGTCTTTTACGCTTTTTACGACGCATTCGTAATCCAAAAATTCATTTCCGTAATCTTGGTCCGTCGCAGCCACGACGCAGTCGGGCCTTCCGTTTTTTTGGGCTGAACTTTTTAGCGCTCCGATGCATTCGGGGTCGGCGTGAAAAGTCACGCGGCCTGCAAAGCGTTCCTCAAGCGCGGGCAAGAATTTTTCCATAATATTTTGGTTGACCAAAATCGCTTCTATGGCGTTGCAAACTCCAGGGCGCTGAATCTTTGCGTTCTCCGCGATGTTGAGCGCCATGTCCAAGTCGCCTTCGTCGTCAACGTAAAGGTGGCACACTCCGCTCCCTGTTTCTATTACGGGAACGCGCGCGTTTTGCACTACGCTTTGTATAAGCTTTTTTCCGCCACGGGGAAGAACCACGTCTATCAAGCCGCGCGCGTTCAATATTTTGTCAACGTCGGAATGGTCTTGGCTTTCCAAAAGCTCAATCGCTGCGGGAACTCCGTCCTTGCAAGCGGCAAGGCCTTCTTTTATCGCGGCGCAAATCGCTTTGTTTGATTCCAAGGCCGCCGAAGAGCCGCGAAGCAAAATCGCGTTTCCGCTTTTGTAGGCAAGGCAAAAAGCGTCAACCGTAACGTTGGGGCGGCTTTCGTAAATTATGCAAACGACTCCAAGCGGAACTCTGACGCGCTTTATCTGAAGGCCCTTGGGGCTTTCCCAGCCGCCTTCGACTTTTCCGATCGGGTCTTCATGGTCAATTACGATTTGAACGCCTTGGCAAATCGAGTCAAGCCGCGCGTCGTTAAGGCTAAGGCGATCGATGAGCGGCTCGCTGGTTCCGTTTTTGCGAGCGTTGTCCACGTCGATTTTGTTTGCGTTAAGGATGGTGGCGCGGTTTTTGTTTATCGAATCGATTACGCTTTTTAGCGCGGCGTTTTTTTGGCTTGCGTTTTGAAGGGCAAGAATGGAGGCGGCCGATTTTAGTCCGCCGCAAATTCGCTCAAGGTCCATAGGCGCGCCTTAGTAGTTGGCCAAGAAGAACATTCCCAAAAGCATCGCCACGCGGGCCTTGCTCTGTTCCCAATCCTGCTCTTGCGGAAGGCTTTTGACGTAAAGCCAAAAGATTCCAAACTCAGGATCGATGCGCAAAGAGTATTCTTCAAAGTCGGCGCTCTTGGCTTGGTTTCCGAACATCAAGTAAACGACGTCTGTCACTATTTGCAAAAGCGAAGCGTATGATTTGTTCCACTGGCCTTTTGTGACAGCCTCGCTGTATTCGTTCAATTTGTAAAGAACATTTTCTTTTAACTCTGCGTCCGATTTTTCAATCCATGTCTTTTGAACCAAAAGCGAAAGGTTTTTTTGAAAGCTTGAAATCAACTTGCTTTCAAAGTCGGCGGCCTCTTTTGCAAAAAGCGCTTTGTCGGCTCCAAAAGCCGCGGCCAAAACGTCAGCGGCCGCAACGTAATTTTTTCCTTCAACAAATTCCGAGATCGCGTTCAATATTTTTTTATCTACATAACTATTTATTGTTTTGTCAAAAGTCATAGCTTATTTTACTTGTTATGAAAAAAATATTCAAGGGTTATTTGCGTGAGCTGCAGCTCTCCCCCTAATAACTCATCCTCGTAAACGAGACGCTTGCTGTCGTTTCGTCGACGGTGACAAGGCCAAAAACTTTTTTCGCTAGATACGCGCCGACGTCCGCTTCCTTAAAGGGGCCAAGGTCGTAATCCGCGTCGGGATGGTAGTGGCCTTCAAAAATGTATTTGACGTTGGCGCTGGCAAAGTCGGCGATAAGGCGAGCGCGCTCTTGGACGTCGTTAATCGCAAAGTAAAAAATTCCTCCAGCGTAAAGAGGGTAGTGCATGAAAATTATTTTTGGCCGCGCGCTTTTTTCCAGCCTGTCTTCTAGCTCTTCGATTTGAGGGCCGCCTAAAGTTCCGTTGCCTGTGTCCAAGAACCAAAAGTCAAAGTTGTTGGGGCCGCCCGCGTTCAAGGTGAACGTGTAAAAAGAAGTTTGCGGATAGACTTTCTTTTTCCAAACTTCCCAACCGTTGTTGTAAATGTCGTGGTTTCCCAAAATCGAATAGACCTTGTAGTCGCTCACTCCAAGCTCGTCTTTCGCTGTTTGGATCCAGCGGGCGGCGCTTTTGTTGTAGTCGTCCGCTTCGCTTTCGTGGCCGCCGTCCAAGGTGTCTCCAAGGTTCACTATAAAGCGGGGGCGCAAGGCTGGGTCTGGATCTTGCAAAAGGCTTTTGAATTTTTTTAGAAAATCCTCTTCGCGCCGCCCGTATTTTTTTTCGCCAAAGTGGCAGTCGGTCACAACGACAAAAGAGTATTTGCCTCCGTTCCCCACTTGAGGAAGATCCGCGCCAGAAAAAACTTTGGGGCTTTTGGCCCTTTCCTCGACGCCGGTCGCGTTGTACAAAAAAATCGGCAAGCCCCAATTGCAGGCGGAAAAAAGCGCCGCCATCATGCAAGAAAAAAATAAAAATCCAAGCGCGAACGATTTGTTTTTCAAAAGCAAAACCTCACGTTCCATCTGGCCAAAATGTGGTTAAAGTAGGCCACCGAAGCCCAAAGCTCGGTCATGCTCAAGTCCAAGAGAAATCCAATGCGGACGGCGCCCTTTATGTTGTAGGCGGCGCCAAAAGTCCACTGGGGGCAAAAAAAGCGCTGCTGGCGGTAAAGGTTGTAGCTTCCCAGCGAAGTGAAAAGCTCCAAGCCGTTGGACCAAACTTTGTCCACTTCGGCAAAGACGACAAAGTCGTGGTCGGTTATATGAAAATTTTTTATCGCGTCAAAAGCCGTCAGCCTAAACGCGTAGCCGTTCCTCAATGTAAAGGTGAGGCCGTGGTTTGAGATCCAGCGGATTTCAAGCTCTTCCAAGATGTCGTGCTGCCAGTAGGAAGTCTTGTAGCGCTGGCCCCGCCATGTCGTTGACGCTCCAAAGCGCCAAACGCCGTTTTCGTGATAGCCTGCAAAGGGAAGGTAGTCGCTCCTTAGCGTAAAGTCGTTTGTCCGCGCGTCCGATTGAAAGGCCGCGAAAAATCCAAATGGCTGCCAGTCAAAGCTGTATTCCATTCCAAGCCAAGTTTGCTTTCGCTCGATTCCCCGGTTGGCCGCTTGGGCCATGTCAAATTGCAAGTATTGTTTTGGTTTTTCTGTTTGCGGGAGCGTTTCAATTTTTGCAAAGGCCGGAACGGCGGCAATAAAGATTAGGGGAATGAAAATCGCGGAAAATTTTTTCATCTCTCTGACAACTTTTTGAATAAAACGCCAAAAAAAAACGGCGTTGTTCACGCCGTTCAACCAAGTGGAGATGATCGGACTTGAACCGACTACCTCTTGCATGCCATGCAAGCGCTCTAGCCAGGTGAGCTACACCCCCAAACAGTAAAGGCATTTTAGCCGAAAAAACAAATTATGTCAATAGAAAAAAATAAAAAAACAGGGTTTTATAGGCGGGTCCCAGCGACGGCAAAAAAGTTTTGGCGCCTCCCGCCATTCGCTCTCAGCTTGATGCCTGCGGCCAAGCCGCTCGCTGGCGGGTCCCTCCAAACTTTTTTGCCTGCGTCCCGCCCCGCTGTACCCTGTTTTTTATTCTACGACCATAATTGATTGTGGTACAAAATGCCTTTGCTTTTTTTTATACAAGAGGCAGCTGTAATGAAAACGGTAAAAAATGCGTGAAGGAGTGGAACGGCCGCCGGCAACTCTCTGTTTGCGCTGCCGCGAGAGCGGCAGATGTGGATAGTTTCAAGCGCAAACAGCGAGTAGCGCCGATATCTAGCGGTGCCGCGCGGCCGTATCCGCGACTGGAAGCATTTTTGTATTTTTTTGTCAGTTAAAGCTGCTTCTTGTGTATGGGCTGCCGATCCACATCCAGACGTCTTCGCCGCTTCCGATGTATTCTTTGCGCTGGCCTTCTATTAAGAACTGCACGCTTTCTACCGTCGCGAATTCTGTGGCGGTGAACACGATTTGCATAAGCTGGCCGCGGTAGCCGTCCGCTCCGATTGAGTTGAACTCAAATTCCTCGCTAAAGTTAAGCGCGGCGATTCCGTTCCGAACGGTGGCGCTCAAAAGGCGGGTTCCGGGCGGAATCAAGCTCATCGATTTTTCGGAATCCAAGGGGCCGGCCAAAAGGGCCTTTATCGTGTCGGTCAAGGGCGAGTCGCTTTTTGGGATTTGGCGGACAACGCTTTTACGGTTTACGTTTCCGTCGGCGTCAACTTGGATAAAGAAAAGCTTTGCGTTTGTCGTGGCCGCGGGCTTTGGCTTTTCCTCGCCGGGTTTTTTTTCCTCTTCTTTGGTGGAGGCGGTCTCTTGGGCCCGTTCTTCCTCTTTGGGGCTTTCGTTTGCCGGGGCGGAAGCCTGCTCTTGCTCGCTCTGGGAGTTCAGGTCGTCCAAGTCGTAGGTGCCGGGGTCTTGCGTCTCTTTTTGTCCGGGAACGGGAGCCACGTCAACGTCCAAGAGGCCGTTGGATTTGTTGTCCTTTTTCTTTGTCTCGTAGTTTTGAAGGAATTCGGGAGTAGTTCCGACGACGCGTTCAAAAAAATTGGTGGACTTTAGGTTGGCGGCAAAGTCGTCTTTTTTTACAAGGAACACTATAATAAGAATTAAAATTAAGAGCAGCCAAATCGCGGCAAAGATGCCGTTCCGCTTGGCCTTTTTTGAATTTTTCCCACTCATGAAAATTATTATAGAACAACTTGAATTTCTTTTCAAGTTGCGCTACAATTTTTGTGGTTTAGACAAAATCTCAAACTTTGTCATTTTGACATAAAAAAGACTTATACGCAAAAAAAGAGGCCCAACTATGATGGACGTTAAAGACAAGACAGTGCCGCGCTTGATTCAAGAAGTGGTAAAAAAGAATCCCGACGCGCCGGCGCAATATTCAAAGAACGCCCAGGGCCAATTTGAATGCTTGACCTACAGCCAAATGTGGCAAAAAGCGATTGACTTTGCCGGCGGCTTGCTTTCCTACAAGGTTCAGCGCGGCGAGCGCTTGGGCCTTATCAGCGAAGACTGCAAGGAATGGCAGCAGGCAGACTTGGGCCTTTTGGCAATCGGCGCCATTGACATTCCCCGCGGAACGGACGCCAGCCCTTCCGACCTAAAATACATTTTGTCATTCACGGAATGCCGCATCTGCATTGTCCAGACAAACGCCGCGGCCAAGAAAATTCTTGACCTCAAGGCCGACTTGCCCGACCTTAAGTATTTTGTAATGTTCGAGCAGCCCAGCCAGGAAGTCTTGGACTTGGCAAAGGCCGCCGGAATAGTTGTCCACCCATTTGAAGAGATTTTGGAAAAGGGCCGCGCCTACAACAAGGAAAACCCCTCCGCCTTTGAAGATGAAATCGCAAAGGGCGCTTGGGACGACACGGCCGCGATTATCTTTACAAGCGGAACGACAGGCGTTCCCAAGGGCGTAACCTTAAGCCACGGAAATTTCTTGACCCAGCTTGTCGAAGTCACCGACCGCATCAAGCTTTATCCCGGCGAGAACGCGCTTGCCATTCTTCCGGTTTGGCACGTTTACATGCGCGAGGTTGAATACGTAATCATGAGCCAGGGCTGCGCGATGACTTACTCAAAGCCGATCGGAAAGATTTTGCTTGAGGACATGCTCAAGACCAACCCCGTAATCTTGCCCGGCGTTCCCCGCGTATTCGAAGCCGTCATGGAAGGCATCGAGCGAAAGATGCGCCGCACTGGCGGAATCACGCTAAAGCTTTACAACTTCTTTGTCCGCGTCGCGATTTTGCATTCCCGCATGCAAAGAAAAATGTTGCGACAAAATTTCATGCCGCGCCAGGAAATCACTCCGCTTTGGTGGATTTTGTTCTTGATTCCGTGGACGCTTTTGCTTCCGCTAAAGCTTTTGGGTGACGCGCTTGTATTTAAAAAAATCCGCGCGATGCTCGGAAAGAATTTCCGCGCCGGAATCGCGGGCGGCGGAGCCTATCCCAAAAACGTCGACGAGTACTTTTGGGCGCTCGGCATTGAAATCGTCGAAGGCTACGGCCTTACCGAAACCGCTCCGATTGTCAGCGTGCGCCACATCACAAAGCCGGTCTTTGGCTGCATCGGAAAGCCGCTTTACGGCATCAACGCTCGAATAGTCGACATGGAAGGAAACGACGTCGGCAAGGGAAAGAAGGGCGTGCTTCAGATTAAGGGCGGAACGGTAATGAAAGGCTACTACAAGCGCCCCGAGCTTACCGCAAAGGCGATCAATTCTGACGGCTGGCTTGACACAGGCGACCTTGCGATTATCGGCATGGGAGGCGAGCTTAAGATTTTGGGCCGCGTAAAGGACACGATTGTTTTGCGCGGCGGAGAGAACGTAGAGCCGCTTCCGCTTGAGATAAAATTGGAGGAGTCGCTTTACATCCAGACAGCCGTCGTTCTTGGCCAGGACCAGCGCAATTTGGGCGCCTTGATTCTTCCCAACCAAGAGGAATTGGAAATCTGGGCCAAGCAAAACAACGTCGCCTTCTCCAGCTTTGAGGACTTGCTTAAAAAAGAGGAAACCTATAAATTCTTGGACTCAATCGTCCGCGAAATCATCAGCTCAAAGAACGGCTTCAGGGCCTTTGAGCGCATTCCCCGCTTTGCCCTCCTGTCCAAGCCCTTTGAGGTTGGCCGCGAGCTTTCCGCCAAGCAGGAGCTTATGCGCTACAAAATCAGCGAGCTTTACGCCAAAGAGTTGAAAGCGGTTTTTAAAGAGTAAACTCTGATATGTAAACAAAAAGCCCCGCGATTTGCGGGGCCTTTTTTGTTTTGCGGTTTCGGCGGTCCGATTCATTGGGCCGCCGATTTTTTTACTTTATAAAAAACTTTTGTATGTAGCCTACAAGCCAAATGGCGATGATTATGAGCGGCAAAATCCACTTGGCGTAAAAGCGCAGGGCGGGCGAGAACTTGAGTCCGCTTCCTGTGTTGGCTTCGGCGATAAAGTTATCCCAGCCCCAGCCGCGCTTTGACACGCAGAAAATTACGTAGAGCAATGAGCCAAGCGGAAGCAAGTTGTTGGACACGATAAAGTCTTCGATGTCCTGGATTCCGCCGATGCCTGGGATTGCAAATCCGCTCCAAAGGTTAAAGCCTAGCACGCACGGAATCGAAAGAACAAACACGACAACCATGTTCACCCAAACCGCCTTGCTTCTTGACCAACCGCGCGCGTCCATCGAAAAAGCGATGATGTTTTCAAAAACCGCGATTACCGTAGAAAGCGCCGCGAACGACATAAAGACAAAGAATACCGTTCCCCACAAGCGGCCCAAAGGCATTGTGTTAAAGATGTTGGGAAGAGTGACAAAAATCAGTCCCGGTCCTTGGCCTGGGTTCACTCCAAAGGCAAAGCAAGTTGGAAGAATGATAAAGCCCGCCATGAGCGCCACAAATGTGTCCAGCGCGATGATGGTCGTAGCCTCGCCGGCCAACGACTTTTCCTTTTCGATGTAGCTTCCAAAAATCGCTATGGCTCCGATTCCCAAAGAAAGGGTAAAGAAGGCTTGGCCCATCGCGGCAAAAATCACTTCGCCGATTCCGTTTTGAACCATTTTTGAAAAGTCGGGCTTAAGGTAAAATTCCAAGCCTTTTCCCGCTCCGGGGAGCGTGACCGCGCGCGCCACCAAAAGCAGCATCAAGACCAAGAGGCTTGTCATGATTATCGTTGACGCCTTTTCAACGCCGTTTTTCAATCCGCCCAAGCAAATCAAAAAGCCGGCCAGCGTTACAAAGGCCATCCAAAATATTTGCTCGCCGGGGTTGGCCAGCATGTCGCCAAAGGCTTGGGCGACTTGTTCGGGCGCGGCTCCGGCAAAAAGGCCTTGCGCGCTCTTTAGCGTGTAGGCGAACATCCAGCCCGCGACCGCCGTGTAGAACATCATCAAAAGGTAGTTTCCGGCGGCGGCAAAATGGCCGTACTGGTGCCATTGGCTTCCCTTTGGCTCCAACGCGTGGAAGGAACGGACGGCGCTCTTTCCGCTGGCGCGGCCAACGGCAAATTCCATCGTCATTACGGGCAAGCCCAAAATGACCAAAAACAAAAGGTAGAACAAAACAAAGGCCGCGCCTCCGTATTGCCCGGTAATAAATGGGAAGCGCCATACGTTTCCTAGTCCAATGGCGCAACCTGCCGCCGTCATAATGAATCCGATTCTTGACTTAAAAGTCTCTCTTTTTGTGTTTTCCATGCCTTTGATTTTACCACAGAATCGCCGTTTTCGCCATATTTTTTGTGGGAAATTCAATTGACAACAAGCGGGTTTTGAAGTAAAATATTCCTTACATATCTATTATATACGGAGTTACCTACCATGGCAAAAACCAAGTATGTTTACTTTTTTGGAAACGGCGACGCTGACGGCGATGAGTCTATGCGCGCCGATCTCGGTGGAAAAGGCGCCAACCTTGCCCAAATGGCAAAGGCCCCTTTGAGTCTTCCTGTTCCTCCTGGATTTACTATCACAACTGACGTCTGCCAGGAATACTACAAGTTGGGAAGAAAGTACCCGGCCGGCCTCGAAGGACCCAACGGCGAAGTTGCCAAGTACCTCGCCAAGTTGGAAAAGGTTATGGGCAAAAAGCTCGGCGACGAAAAGGATCCGCTCCTTGTTTCAGTTCGCTCTGGAGCCGCCATTTCTATGCCCGGCATGATGGACACAATCTTGAACCTCGGCTTGAACGACAAGTCAGTTGAAGGACTTGCCGCCAAGACTGGCAACCCGCGCTTCGCTTGGGACGCCTACCGCCGCTTTATCCAGATGTTCGGCGACGTAGCTATGGGCGTTGAGCACGCCAAGTTCGAAAAGATCATCGACGAAGTTAAGTCTCACCGCGGAATCAAGCAGGACACTGAGCTTACAACTGACGAACTCAAGGAAATCGTAAGCAAGTACAAGATTCTCTACAAGAGAGAGAAGGGCGAGGACTTCCCCCAGGATCCGCAGAAGCAGATGTGGGGAGCCATCGGCGCCGTATTCGGCTCTTGGATGAACCCCCGCGCCATTAAGTACCGCGAATTGAACGGAATCAAAGAAGGCGCCCTTAAGGGAACAGCCGTTACAGTAATGTCAATGGTATTCGGAAACAAGGGCGACACATCAGGAACTGGAGTTGCCTTCAGCCGCGATCCTTCTACAGGCGTTAACGAGTTCATGGGCGAATACCTTATGAACGCTCAGGGCGAAGACGTAGTTGCCGGTATCCGCACTCCGCAGAAACTCGCTCAGCTTGAAAAGACAAACAAGAAGATTTACGACCAGCTTTGCACAATCCGCAACCGCTTGGAAAAGCACTATCACGACATGCAGGACATGGAGTTCACAGTAGAAGAAGGAAAGCTCTACATGCTCCAGTGCCGCAACGGAAAGCGCACAGGCGCCGCCGCCGTCAAGATGGCTGTTGACATGGTTGCCGAAAAACTCATCACAAAAGAAGAGGCTTTGCTCCGCGTAGAGCCCACACAGTTGAACCAGTTGCTTCTTCCGCAGTTGGATCCCGCCGCTGTTAAGAAGGCTACAGAAATCGCTTCTGGCCTTAACGCTTCTCCGGGAGCCGGATGCGGACAGATCGTATTCACAGCCGACGACGCTGTTGCTTGGACAAAAGAAGGAAAGAAGGTTCTCTTGGTTCGCAAGGAAACTTCTCCGGACGACATCGCCGGTATGGCCGTTGCCCAGGGTATCTTGACTTCTACTGGCGGACGCACTTCACACGCCGCCGTTGTTGCCCGCGGTATGGGAACTGCTTGTGTTTGCGGATGCTCTGCCGTTAAGTTCAATGGCGGAAAAGTTGTCATCGGCGACCACGTATACAAGGAAGGCGACTTCCTCACAATCGACGGATCAACAGGAAAGGTTTACGACGGAGTTGTTCCTGTAGCTCCCGCCACATTGAGCAAGGACCTCGAAAAGTTCTTGGGTTGGGCCGACGAAATCCGCAAGGGTTCAGTTCGCACAACAGCCAGCGGAAAGAAAGTTGCCGGATTTGAAGTTCGCGCCAACGGAGACACTCCGCAGAACGCCAAAGACGCGTTCCGCTTTGGAGCCGCCGGTATCGGTCTTTGCCGCACAGAGCACATGTTCTTCGACGAGCCCAAGCTCACTTCTTTCCAGAAGATGATCATTTCTGACACAACAGAAGAGCGCAAGGAAAACCTCAAGGCCATTCTTCCTTTGCAGGAAAAAGACTTCTACGACATCATCAAGACAATGGAAGGACGCCCGGTTACTATCCGCTTGCTTGACCCGCCGCTCAACGAATTCATCCAGGCCCACTCAGACGCCGAACTCAAGGCTTTGTCAAAGAAGCTCAACGTTAACCGCGACAAGTTGGCCGAAAAGGTTGCCGCCCTTGACGAGCACAACCCGATGCTTGGCCACCGCGGATGCCGCTTGGCCATCACATATCCTGAGATCTACGAGACACAGGTAGAAGCCATCGCTTTGGCTACAGCCCGCTTGGACCGCGAAGGCGTAAAGCACAACGTTCAGATCATGATCCCGAACGTAGTAAGCGCCAACGAAGTCAAGCAGATCCGCGAGCAGGCCTTGGCCGTAATCGAGAAGGTAAACAAGGCCAAGGGAACCAAGCTCAAGTTTGAGATTGGTACAATGGTTGAGTTCCCCCGCGCCGCTCTTACAGCGGACAAGTTGGCCGAGTACGCCGACTTCTTCTCGTTCGGAACAAACGACTTGTCTCAGACAACGTTCGGATTTAGCCGCGACGACTACTCTAAGTTCATCGACTCTTACCTCAAGCAGAACATCTTGGCCGAAGACCCCTTCACAACATTGGATGAAGACGGTCCTGGAGCTTTGATGGGAATCGCGGAAGAAAAGGGACGCTCAGTCAAGTCTGACTTGCACCTTGGAATCTGCGGCGAGCACGGCGGAGACCCCGCTTCTATCGCTCTCTGCTACAAGCTCGGCTTGAACTATGTTTCTTGCTCTCCGTTCCGCGTACCGTTGGCCCGCTTGGCCGGCGCTCAGGCTGTAATCAAGGCCGCCAAAGCTGGCAAGGCCGCGAAAAAGGCTCCCGCCAAGAAAGCGGCTGCCAAAAAGCCCGCCGCCAAGAAAGCTGTAGCCAAAAAGGCCCCCGCCAAGAAAGCGGCCGCCAAAAAGGCTCCTGCCAAAAAGACAGCCAAGAAAGGCAAGAAATAAGCGATTGAGGCGCGATGATGTTGTTCGCGCCTCAAAACGGCTGAGTCAAGGCTTTAAGCGCAGCGCGCCTTGACCAGACGTAAAAAAGCCGACCCGAAAGGGCCGGCTTTTTTTATTTCTTAAAGTTTTACTTTACTTCGGCTGGAGCGTCTTCTGGGGCGTTTTCAAACCGCGGGCCCTTGCGCTGGCGCTCTATGCGTGGGCCGCAGCCGGGCTTGCCGTTGTGATGATGGCGTTTGTGGAACTTGTGGCCAAAATGCGGGCGGCCAATTTGGTCGGCCATGTAAATGTGGCTGCCTTTGAAGAAAAAGCAAAAGCCCTTGCAGTCGGCTTGCATCGCTTTGAGCGCGGCCAAGCGGGCGTCGGCCCATTCCTGCGTGACCATTTTTGCCTTGACTTGCGCGTCCAGCAAAATCTTGTAGCTTTGAAGCTCGGCGTCGTGGTAGGCCTTAAGGTCGGCGTCGGAGGGCTTTTCAAATTTGGGCATCTCCATAAAGTTGGGCGCGTTCTTTGCGTCAGCGTTTTTTGCCTTGGCGCTGGGTTGGGCAAAAGTTCCTGCCGTGGCGATAAGGGCGATGGCGGCGAAGATGATTCCTGTCTTTTTCATATTAAACTCCTTGGAGCGCGCCGTTTTTTTAGCGGCTCTTTCGCTCCTGAAATAAAGATTTCCTGCTCCTTACACTTTTATTATCGAATTTACTTGTGTCAAAGGTGTGACATTTTGAAAGTTCCGCAAAAAAAGATATGGCGGAATTTTTTCTTTATGTTATAATGATGACATGAAAATTTTAATCGCCGACGACACGGAACAAATCGTTAAGGTACTTTGCGCCTACGCCCAAAAGGAAGGCTATGAGCCGACCGCCGCGCATGACGGACAAGAGGCCTTGGATTATTTTGAAAAAATAAAATTTGACATGGTCTTGCTTGACGTGATGATGCCCAAGGTTGACGGCTTTGAGGTTTGCAAGCAAATCAGAAAGTCTTCCAACGTTCCGATAATAATGGTCACCGCGCGCGGCGAAGACTTTGACAAAATCATGGGCTTGGACATCGGCGCCGACGACTACATCGTAAAGCCTTTTTCGCCGCAAGAAGTCATGGCCAGAATCAGATGCATTTTGCGCAGGGCCAATCCAGCCAGCGCGGTTGAAAAAAAATTGCGCGCCAAAAATCTTTCGCTTGACTTGGATGCCGGAACGGTATTTATCGACGACAAAAACATTCCCGTCACAAAAAAGGAATTGGAAATGCTGGAACTGTTTTTGCAAAACCAAAACCAAGTTTTTTCGCGCGAGCAGCTATTGAACAATATTTGGGGTATGGATTACGACGGCGACGCCCGCACTGTTGACCAACACATAAAGCGTTTGCGCGCCAAGTTGGACGCGGTGGAGCATGACGGCTGGAAAATCACTACGGTCTTTGGAACGGGGTACAAATTTGAAAGCTAGGATTTTAAAGGCGAAAATCTCCGCGAAACTTTTTTTGTTTTTCTTGACGGCGCTTTTATTGGCCACGGCGGTGACAGGCGGCTTGTTTTGCTTTTTAATCGCGCGCCACACGACGGCCATCTTTAAAAACGATTTGACGCGGCGGGCGCAAGTAATGTCCAGAACCCTTTCTCGCATTTACGAAATGTCCTCTGGAAACCACAGACGAAATCCGGTTTTCGCTATCCGCAACTTGCATGAAATTTCTTTGGCCGACGTGTGGCTTATCGACCAAAAGATGAACGTCGTCACGATGGCGGGGCACGGAATACCGCCGCGTCCTCCGCGCTTTGAAGACGTTCCGCAATTTTCGGAAGACAAAAAATTGCCGCCGGGAGCGGACGAGGTACTGAAAAAAGCTTTTGCAGGCCAAGCGTCCGTGACCGAAGTCTTTAATCCGGTTTTGGAAATAAAATCCCTTACCGCGGCCACGCCGGTTTACGAGCGCGAAAGCCAGAACGTCGTTTGGGTTTTGCTTTTGCATTCGCCGATTGTCGGCTTGCGCGAGGCGATTTTGCAAAGCGTCCGCATTTTGGCGGGAAGCGCGGCTTGCGCTTTTTTGCTTGCCCTTTTGGCCGCGGCGCTTTTGAGCCGTTCCTTTACGCGGCCGATAGAAAAAATGAATGGCGTGGCGAAAGAATTGGCCAAGGGAAACTATTCAATAAAAACAGGCGTCGCCGACAAAAACGAATTGGGCGAGCTTGCCGCCACGCTTGACGCGCTAGCCGTCCAGCTTAAGGACGCCAGCGAAGAAAGCGCGCGTTTGGAAAACATGCGCCGCGACTTTATCGCAAACGTTTCGCACGAGCTTAGAACGCCGGTGACTGTCATCCGCGGCTCGCTTGAGGCTCTTGTTGACGGCGTGGTTTCTTCTCCCAATGACGTTGCAGAATACCAAGACCAAATGTTAAAGGAAACGATTCACTTGCAGCGTTTGGTCAACGACTTGCTGGAACTTAGCCGCTTGCAAACAGTTGGCTTTAAAATCGAAAGCGAGCCTTTTGACGTAAAGGAAGCCGCCGCCGAAGCCGCCCGCGCGATTCAAAAAACGGCCGCCGCTAAAAACGTTTTGATAAAGGTTGAAAGAACAGACGGTCAAAAGATAATCCAAGGAGACGGCGGCCGCGTCCGACAAATGTTCATGACGATTTTGGACAACGCCGTAAAGTTTTCGCCGGAGGGCGGCGAGGTTGTGATGCGAATCGGCGACAGCGAGATTGCGGTAATCGACGGCGGAAGCGGAATAAGCGCGGAGGATTTGCCGCATGTTTTTGAGCGCTTTAAAAAAGAGTCTTCGGCTAGGAACAAGGAGGGAAGCGGTTTGGGCCTTGCCATTGCCCGCGAGATCGCCGCACGCCATAATTTCCATTTGTCGGCGCAAAGCCCAGTCGCGCAAGACCCAAAATGGCCTGGCTCAAAGTTCACTTGTAAATTGCAGTGAAAAAATGTAAACTAGGTATTCGATGACGATGCCTAAACGAAGCGCGCTTTTTGTTTTATTCTTTTCTCTTTTTATGGCGGCAAATCTTTTTTGCCAGGAAGACGGCGCGCTTCAAAGCCCAAAAAGCGCGGCGAAAGATTTTTCGGCGCTTACAATCGTTCAGTTTGAAATAGACGGATTAAAGCGAACAAAAAGATCCTACATGGACGGAATCCTGCACGACTTTTTGCAAAAGCCCGCGTCCGAGCAAAATTTAAAAGCGATAGAAACGGTTTTGCAGGCGCAAAATTTGTTTGACCAAATAAAGGTAAGCGCTCGTCCGCTGGACGACACAAGCGCCGCGGTTGACATTTCGTTCAAGGAAAAGTGGACGATTTTGCCGATGCCGATTGGCTACTACACCGGCGACAGTTACGGCGTTGGCCTTTTTGTAATGGACATGAACGCGCTTGGCATGCATTGCATGGCGGCCATTGGAGGCATGTATTCTTCAAACGGCGGAATGGCTGTAGGAATTTTCCAAAGGCCGCCTGTAAAAAAAGGAGAGCTTGGCTTTTCCGTCTCGGCAAATTTTTCAAAAGGCAAGCATGATTTTGCCAATTCAAAAAACTACAAGGTCTTTGGCTACGAAAGCGTTTTTGTTGGAACGCGGGCGCGCCTTTTGCTAAAGCCAACGCGCTTTATGAGCGCGAGTTTTGGCGCGGGCTATTCGTTCCTTAATCCTATGGATTCGCCGCAAGTCCAAAGGCGAAATCAGTGGAGCGTTGACGCTTCATGCGGAATTTCGTCGTCGTCATGGAACGGATATTTTTTAAGCGTGAATTCTCTTAGCGTTGGCGGAGAGTTTTTGTTTTCCGACGTAGCCGAGCAAACCTTCGCGCAAACGCTTTCCTTTGCCGGCGAGGTCCAAAAGCCGATTTGCGGCCGCGTCCGCCTTGTAGGCGGCGCTCGCGGATTTGTTTCAAACAATCTTTTAAAGACAAACTATGTGGGCCGCGGAAAGTCCGGCGTGACGCTGCTTCCGAGCGCCTTTATGACCGACCAAATTTTTGGCGCTTTGGCGGGCTTTGAGGCTGCGGTGATAAAAGCAAAATTTGGAATTCTTTCCGTCTACGGTCTTTACGAATTGGCCGTGGCCCGCGAGCTGAACAATTCGGTTTATGTCTGCTCAGGCCCAGAGGCGGGCGCGCGCCTTTATTTGGCCAAGCTTGCCTTTCCAGCATTTTCGATGGGAGCGTCCTACAACATAAACGAAAAACGCTTCCAGTACAGCTTTTCGGGCGGAGCGAGCTTTTAGCTTTTGCTGGAAAATTTTCCCAAGCCGCGCTATAATATTTACAATGGACAAAACGCTGGGGAGGTCTTATGGCGGAACGCTCTTGGTTTGAAAACGAGTCTTTTTGGAAAAATTACGGGCCGATTATGTTTGACGCGCCAAAGTGGGCGGAGGCTCCGGGCGTGGCGGAAGCGGTTTGCAAAATCGCGGGCCTTTCAAAAGGGGCGAGCGTTTTGGACGCGGGCTGCGGACCGGGACGAATCAGCATCGAGCTTGCCTTGCGCGGCCTAAAGGTCACCGGCGTTGACTTGATTCAGTCGGAACTTGACGCGGCAAAGGAAAGCGCCGCCGACGAGGGCGTTAAAATCGAATGGATAAAAGACGACCTTAGGACATTCACCAGCAAAAAGAAATTTGACGCGGCGATAAACCTTTACACTTCGTTTGGCTATTGCGACACGATAGAAGAGGACATCCAGATTTTGCGCCGCATCTGCGACTGCGTTAAGGACGGCGGCTTTTTTATCCTTGAATGTACTAGCCGCGAAACCGCGATCAAGTATTGGACCGAAGGCGAATGGTTTGAGCGCGCCGGCATGACCGTTCTTACCAAGTTCACCGTAGAGGGAGCGTGGGAAGGCTTGCGCTCCAAGTGGACCCTGCTGGGCAAAGACGGCGGCCGCATCGAGCACGAATACGTCCAGCGCCTCTACAGCGCGGTGGAGCTAAAACGCCTGATTTTGGCCAGCGGATTCACGAGCGCGGAAGTGTATGGCGGCTATAACTTTGAACCGTACAACCAGAATATGAGCACAATGGTTATAGTAGCGAGGAAATAGTTTTGGCTAGCCGATAATGGCGGCGGTTTGCCGCCATAACTCCTTTACTCTCACTAAAATTCTTTAAAGGCGCTAGAATTCCTTATCCAAATTCACTATAATACATCTCGCTTTTTATATAATCATATATAAAAGTAAGGAAAATTATATGAAAAAAATCATCGTTTTTGCGGCCGCTGTTGCCGCGTTGGCTTTGTTCTCTTCTTGCCAAAAGAAAGACAAAAAAATTAAAATCGGCGTTATTCAATTGGTAGAGCATCCCGCCTTGGACAAAAACTATCAGGGCTTTGTTGACGGGCTTAAGGCCGCCGGTTACGTTGACGGACAGAACATTGAGATTGACTACGAAAACGCTCAGGGCGAGCAGGCCAACTGCGTGACCATCGCGCAGAAATTGGTCAACGACCAGAGCGACTTGATTTTCGCCATCGCCACTCCGGCCGCTCAGGCTGTGGCCAACATGACAAGCGACATTCCGATTTTGGTTTCTTCTGTAACGGACCCCAAAACGGCCCAGCTTGTTGAGTCAAACGAAAAGCCCGGCACCAACGTTTCAGGAACTTCCGACTTGACTCCTTGCGCCGCGCAAATCGCCTTGCTCAAGCGCTTGGTTCCTTCCGCAAAAAAAATCGCGATCCTCTTTTGCTCAAGCGAAGAGAACTCCCGCTTCCAGGCCAACCTTGCCGAGGCCGCTTGCCAAAAAGAAGGCCTTGACTTTGTTGAAGCCACGGTTTCAAACACAAACGAAGTTCAGCAAGTTGTCCAGAGCTTGGTCGGAAAAGTTGACGCGATTTACGCTCCCACGGACAACATGATCGCCTCGTCGTTCGCGACTGTCGCGCTTGTGACCACTCCCAACAAGATTCCGGTTATTTGCGGCGAGGAAGGAATGGTTTCTGGCGGCGGCTTGGCCACTTACGGAATCAACTACTACGAGCTTGGCTTGCAGACTGCCAAGATGGCCGTTGAGGTTTTGAAGGACGGAAAAAAGCCCGCCGACATGCCGATCCAGTATTTGGAAAAGTGCGACTTTAGCTACAACAAGGAAGTCGCTGACGAATTGGGAATTGAGATTCCCGCCGATCTTATAAAGTAATTTCGCGCGGCGTTCTCGCGCCGCTTTGGAGGAACTATGCCGCCGATTGTAGCATCGATGATTGGAGCCGCCAGCCAGGGAATCCTTTGGGGAATCATGGCGCTTGGCGTTTACATCACATTTAAAATTTTGGACTTTGCAGACATGACCGTTGACGGTTCCTTTGCTTTGGGCGGCTGTTCCTGCGCCATCTTAATCGCTGGCGGAATGAATCCCTTGCTCTCGCTTGTGTTCGCGATTCTTGCTGGAATGGTTGCGGGAGCGATTACGGGCTTGCTGCACACAAAGTTGAACATACCCGGAATCCTTGCCGGTATCTTGATGCAGCTTGCCTTGTATTCAATCAACTTGCGCGTTTTGGGCGGACCAAACAAGCCGCTTGCGCGCGCCGACAAAACGATTATGAATTACATCAGCGACATCCTTGGCTTGTCGCAAAAGTTCAAGGGCATGGCTCCCACTTGGTCAAGCCTTGCCGCCGGCCTTGTATTCGCCGTCGCGCTTATCGCGGCGCTTTACTGGTTCTTTGGAACCGAAATCGGAAGCTCGATTCGCGCCACGGGCAACAACGCCCGCATGAGCCGAGCGCAGGGAATCAACACCGACAACATGAAGCTGCTCGCGCTTATGATAAGCAACGGCCTTGTCGCGCTTAGCGGCGGCTTGGTAATGCAGCAGCAGCGCTTTGGCGACGTTAGCATGGGAATCGGAACTATCGTAATAGGACTAGCCTCGATCATCATCGGCGAAGTTTTCTTTGGCCAAAAATTTTCGTTTTGGGTCCAGTTGCTCGGCGTTGTGATTGGCTCGGTCATTTACCGCTTGATTATCGCGATTGTTTTGCAAATGGGAATGAAGACGCAGGACATGAAGTTGTTCAGCGCGATCATCGTCGCCTTTGCCCTTTCGCTCCCTGTGCTTAAGAAAAAAATCGCTTGGAAAAAGGACGGTGACGCCGCTCAAGGAGAGAAAAATGCTTGAGGTTCGACACGTTTCAAAAACTTTCAATCCTGGTCAAATCACCGAACGCAAGGCGCTTAAGGACGTAAGCCTTACGCTAAACGACGGCGACTTTGTCACCGTAATCGGCGGAAACGGCGCCGGAAAGTCAACGCTCCTCAACCTTATCGCCGGAGTCCACTCTTGCGACGCGGGAGCGATTTTGCTTGACGGAAACGACCTTACCCACGTAAAAGAGCACAAGCGCGCCAAATATTTGGGCCGCGTTTTCCAAGACCCGATGCTTGGAACTTGTTCCAACATGCAAATAGAAGAAAACCTTGCCTTGGCTTACAGACGCGGAAGACAGCGCACCTTGGCCTGGGGAATCACCCAAAAAGAGCGCGGCTTGTTCAAGGAAGCGCTGGCCAAATTGGAATTGGGCTTGGAAGACCGCATGACCGCAAAGGTCGGACTTTTGAGCGGCGGCCAGCGCCAGGCTTTGACCTTGCTTATGGCCGTTTTGCAAAAGCCCCAGCTTCTTTTGCTTGACGAGCACACAGCCGCGCTCGATCCCAAGACTGCCAAAAAAGTTTTGGAATTGACGGAATTCTTTGTCCAGCGCGACAAGCTTACAACCTTTATGGTAACGCACAACATGCGCGACGCGATCCGCTACGGAAACCGTTTGATAATGATGTTGGACGGCCATATCGTTTACGAAGTCGGCGGCGAGGAAAAGAAAAACCTTGAGGTCAAGGACTTGCTTGAGCGCTTTAGCATCCATCAGGGCGAAGACACTTTAAGCGACAAAATGCTTTTGTCCTAGGCCTTTTATGCCGAAAATAAAATTATGAGAAAATCGATTTTATTTTTGGCATTAATCCTCAGTTTGTTGGCGGCCGACGTTTTTGCAAGCGCCGCGCTTTCTGTCTACAAAAGCAGCGCGGTGGCGTCTTATTACGCCGACAAGTACCACGGCCGCAAAACCTCAAACGGCGAAGTCTTTAACATGTACGACTTGACCGCCGCGCACAAAACTCTTCCGTTCAACACAAAAGTAAAAGTCACAAACCTTTCAAACGGAAAGTCCGTAATCGTGCGCATCAACGACCGCGGCCCCTTTGTAAAAGGCCGAGAAATCGATTTGTCAAAAGCCGCCGCCGTAAAAATCGGAATGATTAAAAGCGGAACGGCAAAAGTCAGCCTTGAAATTATTGGCGACTCCAGCTCTTCTATCCAAAACGCCGGCGCCTCTGACGTTCCCAGCGCGTCTGACTTTGCAAAAAGCTCCCAAGCCGCAAACTACGATAGGTGGAACATCCAGCTTGGCGCCTTTTCTTCCAGAAGAAACGCGGCCCTCTTTGCCGCGGACGCCCAGGCCGCCGGAATAAAACATTTGGCTTACCAAACAACCAAGAGCGGAATCGTTCGCGTAATAGTAAAAGATTTGCCCACCGAAAAAGTGCAGCCCGTTCTTGACGCCTTGGAACGAAAAGGCTTTAAAGACTACCTTGTCCGCGCCCGCAAAGAATAGGCGAGTCCTTGCCTCGATTGGCTTGGTTTTGACCGCGGCCATTTGGGGCTTTGCCTTTGTAATCGTAAAAGACTCTCTTGACTACATTGGTCCGATTTGGATGATGGCCGCGCGCTTTTCGATCGCGGCGGCCGCGCTTGCGCTTGTCTTTTGCAAAAAGTTAAAAAGTCTCGGCCGGCGCCTTGTGGGCCGCGGGGCGTTTACGGGCTTTTTTTTATTCGCCGCATACGCCGTTCAAACGATCGGCTGCAAATACACCACCGCAGGCAAGAACGCCTTTTTGACAACCCTCTATGTGATTTTGATTCCGTTTTTCGCGTGGCCAGTCTTCCGCAAAAAGCCAAGGCTTGTTTCTGTGGCGTCGGCTGTCATCGCTTTGTGCGGAATCGGAATGCTCGCGCTAAAAAAGTCTGACGGCGTTTTTACGATGAACATTGGCGACGCTCTAACTTTGGCTTGCGGAATTTTTTACGCGCTGCATATTGTCTTTACAAGTTATTACAACCGCGACGAAGATCCAATATTGCTGACAGTTTTGCAGTTTTTTTTCGCGGCGCTTTTCTCTTGGATTTTCGCTCCTTTTTACGACGGAGCGTTTCCGCTGGAGCAAATGCAAACGGCGCGGGTTTTTCTTGGCGCTTTGTATTTGGGAATATTCAGCACGCTTGTGGCCTTTGTCTTGCAAAACGTTTGCCTTAAGTATATGGAGTCGTCGCTTGCGTCTTTGTTCTTGTCGCTGGAATCAGTTTTTGGCGTTGTCTTTGGAGCGATATTCTTGCGCGAGCGCCTTACGCCGATAATGATTTTAGGCTGCGCGCTGATTTTCGCCGCGATTACTCTTGCCAACATGAGCGACCGGAACTAGTTCAGGCGCTTTTTAGGCTTGCGTTATTACTCGACATTGCGCCTTTTTTTTGCTAGCATTACGGCATGAATCAGATTCCTCTTTTGCAATTCAAGTCTTTGGCCGAGGCCTTGGTGTCTCTTTTTGGAACGTCAGTCGCGATACAGCAAACTGACAGGATTTCCGGCGGAGACATCAACAAGGCTTACGCCGTAACGCTTAACACCGGCGACAGAATTTTCATGAAGGCCAACGCCAAAGAAAACGTCGGCTTTTTTAAAGCCGAGGCCGCCGGCCTTTTTGCGATCGCGCAGACGGGAACCTTGGCCACGCCAAAAATTCTTTGCGCCGGAACGGACGACGGCCAAGAGGTCGGCTACAGTTTTTTGTTGATGGAATTGATTCAAAGCAAAAAGCCCGTTCAAGACTATTGGAAAATTTTTGGCCGCGAGTTGGCCGCGCTCCACAAGTCGGACGCAAGCGCTTTTTGCGATGGCGGCGCCTTTGGATTCTTTGAGGACAACTATGTCGGAGCCACGGCGCAAAGCAACGCTCCCAAAAAAACTTGGATAGAATTTTTTAGAGAGAGCCGCTTGGAGCCGCAATTTAAAACGGCGGCCTCAAATTTCAGCAGCCAAGAAATGTCCCGCGTGACCAAATTGCTTGACCATTTGGACGACTTTTTGATCGAGCCAAAAAAGCCCAGCCTTATTCACGGCGACCTTTGGAGCGGCAACGTAATGGCCGGCCCCGACGGAAAGGCTATGCTGATAGACCCAGCCGCCTACGTTGGCAATTCCGAAGCCGACATTGCGATGACGGAATTGTTCGGGGGCTTTGCGCCGGAATTTTACCAAGCCTACCGCGAGGCAAATCCGATGCTGCCCGGCTATGAAAAGCGCCGCGACCTTTACAACCTTTACCAGCTTTTAAATCACCTTAACCTTTTTGGAAAAAGTTACCTTGGACCAGTTTTGAGCATTGTAGACGAATACGTCTCTTGACTTGCGATCGCTTGCTCGAGCGTTTTGTCCAGTTCGTCTTGGTAGCCTGCCAGCGCGGAGAATGGCAAAAATATTTTGGCGCGCTGGGCGGGGCTCATGCGGTTTTTGAGCGAGGCTTCGTTCCATTCTGTGTTGATGATGTCGTCGTACTTTGATTTTTCGTTCACGCTTTGTGCCCTCCGATTTGCGCGTTGCGGTCGCGGGTAGTCGCGCCTTCTTCGTAGTCCGTTCCTTTTAAGAGCGCGTTTTTGCCAAACTTTTTTATTATGGCCAGCCGCGTTTCTTGCAGGCTGTCTTCTTTGGCGGAACTGTTGTCTTGGTCAAACAAAGTCGGCTGGCGCTGGCTTTGCGGAATCACGTTGTTGGCGTTGACATACATTCGGCGGACGAACCAATCACGGTTCACTATTTGTTCGTACAAGCCGACGATTGCCGCGACGATTTGGGCGGAGGAATTTGTCTCCGCGGAAAACGAGGCGCTTGCGTGCGCGGGCTTTGGAGCGAGCCTTCCGTAGTAGTCGGAACAAAGCTCTCCGTCAAAGCCGTCGATTTCCAATGTGGAGCTGTCGTAGCAAACGGCAATCGTCACGCTGGACGCCACCAATTTTTTTTGGAACAAATCCAGCGCCAAGGCTTCGGCCATTTCGCGCGCGACGATTTTTCCTTTTTCGTAATCGTAGGCGCAATGAAGGACTTGCCCGCTTCCAAGGCTCTTTGCGCTCGATCGGTAATTTTTTATGTCCTTCATTTGAACGCTTTCGCGACCCCAAGCGTGGTCGATTAAAATTTCCGCGTCGATTCCAAATTCGTCGTAAAGAAAGCGCGGGGCTTGTAGCGAGGCGCGGGCAAGGTCGCCCATCGTGTAAATGCAGCGCCTTTCAAGCCGTCGCGCGGTTCCGTTTCCAATCCGCCAAAAGTCGGTCAGGGGCTTGTGGTCCCACAACTCGCGGCGGTAAGTCATCTCGTCAAGCTCCGCGATTCGCGCGCCGTTTTTGTCGGCTTTCATCCGCTTGGCCCAAATGTCCATCGCGATTTTGCAAAGGTAAAGGTTGGGAGCGATTCCGGCGGTTGCGGTGATTCCGGTTTCTTCCAAAATCGCTCCGATCACTTTTTGCGTAAGGGCGCGCGCGTTGGTTTTGTAAAAAGAAAGGTAGCTTGTCGCGTCGATAAAAACTTCGTCGATTGAGTAAACGTGAATGTCTTCCGGTGCGAAAAAGCGCAAGTAAATGCCGTAGATTTGCGCGGACACTTTTATGTAGTGGGCCATGCGCGGCGGAGCGACGATGTATTCCAAATCTTTTCCGCTTTGCCGCTTTACTTCGCGCGCTTTTTGTTCCACTTCAAAAAGGCGGCAGCGGCCTCCGATTCCGTAAGCCTTTAGCGCGGGAGTGACGGCAAGGCAAATTGTCTTGCTGGTGCGGCTTGCGTCCGCCACGACCAATTTGGCCGTCAAAGGATCCAAGCCGCGCTCCCTGCATTCCACCGAGGCGTAAAAAGATTTTAGGTCAATCGCGATGTAAGTTTTTTGCATTGGCGTTCCATTATATCTTTCTTCTCATTCTTTTGCTAGCGTAAATTAAAAAGAGCGTGTATAATAAAAGAATGAGAATCGTGTTTATTCGGCATGGCGACCCCAACTACGAAAAAGACTGCCTGACGCCGCTTGGGAAAAAAGAGGCTCTTGTCGTGGCCAAGCGTTTGAAAAAAATCGGAACGGAAGAGCCCGCCGCTAAAATCAAAAAAATATATTCTTCGCCGTTAGGACGCGCCCGCCAAACCGCCGACGCCGCCGCAAAAATTTTGCGCTTGGACATAGAAACTTTGGATTATATGAAAGAGATTTCTTGGAGCGGCGACGACCTTCCTTGCGGCGGCCATCCTTGGACCTTGTCAGGCTGGCTTGTCGATAAAGAGAATTTTGACTTTGCAAAAAACGATTGGCGGACGCATCCGTATTTTAAGGACAACCAAGCGCGCCTTGACTGCCAAAACATCGCGGCGGGCATCGACCAATTTTTGTCGCGATACGGTTACCGCCACGAAGGAAACAGATTGTTTTGCGAGCGCGGAACGGATGAGACAGTCGCGATTTTTGCCCACGGCGGATCAATCGCATGCGTTTTTGCCCACTTGATGGGAATGCCGCTTCCATACGCGCTAAGCTCTATGTTCCTTGCGCACACTTCGATAAGCGTTTTGAATTTTCCCTCCAGGCCGGGCGAATGGATTCACCCGATTTTGGAATTGTTCAACGACGCGGCTCATATCGTTCCGCTGACAAAAACCAAGCGAGGAATCCAGGTGCAGGAAAAGAATTGAAAATTCAATAAAAGCGTGGTATCATTGTTTTAATGAGCGACATTTTTGAAAAAAAGGAAATGTCTGAAGAAGACATCAAGCTACAATATATTACTCCTGCTTTGACCGCAAAATGGGATGTCAAAAAAATCACAATGGAAACTTCTCCCGTCAACAATTTTACGGACGGAAAAGTGCGCATAAAAGGCAACATACCAAGCCGCGATAAAGGAAAGCGCTGTGATTACGTTCTTTGGCATAACAAGGGAACGCCGCTTGCTATCGTAGAGGCAAAGGACAACAACCATTCTTCTTCATTTGGAATGCAACAGGCAATTGCTTATGGCGTGATGATGAACGTTCCCTTTGTGTACACCTCTAATGGCGACAGTTTTTTTGAGCATGATTTTACGACAGGCCTTGAAAGAGAGTTTCCGCTGGCGGAATTTCCAACAGCGGAAGAGCTTATGGCAAGGTGGAAAAAAGACGCTGTCGAGAAAAACTTTGAGGCGATAGACAAAAAGCGATATTACATAGACGGAAAATCAGAAGTATACGACGTTCCGCTTTATTTTGAAGAAAAGCTGATGGACACGCCCTTCTATTCCGGAGCGGACTGCTATCCGCCGCGCTATTACCAGCGCAACGCGGTAAACAGAACGCTGGAAGCGATTTCAAAAAGGCAAGACCGCATTCTTATCGCTATGGCCACCGGAACCGGCAAAACCTATACCGCCTTCCAAATCGTTTGGCGTTTGATTGAATCGGGAACAAAAAAGAAAGTCCTTTACCTTGCCGACAGAAACAATCTTGTGGACCAATCCATTCAGCAGGACTTTAAGCCGCTTGAAAAAGTGATTCATAAAATCAACTTTCAAAAAGAGGACAAGTCAAAAATCTCCGCTTATCAGGTTTACTTTGCGCTTTACCAGCAGCTGGATTCCGCAAAGCGTCATGGCGAAGAAGACGAAGAAACGGAAGAAGAAATCGAGCTTGAGATTTCAAAATACAAGGAATTCTTTACACCGGACTTTTTTGACTTGATTATTGTTGACGAATGTCATCGAGGTTCCGCAAAGGCTGATTCACGCTGGCGAAAGATTCTTGACTACTTTAACGGAGCGACCCAAATCGGCATGACCGCCACTCCAAAAGAAACAAAGTACGTTTCCAACATCGATTACTTTGGAGAGCCGGTTTATTCATATAGTCTTAAACAAGGAATCGAAGATGGCTTCCTTGCGCCGTTCAAAGTGATTAACGTTCATACAAACATAGACGACGGCTGGCGGCCAAGAAAAGGACAAAAAGACATTGACGGAAACGAAATTGAAGACCGCGAGTACAATCTTTCTGACTACGATTACAGCATAATCATTCAAGACCGAATTGACGAAGTTGCGACCGAAATCACCAAGTACCTAAAAGAAACAGACCGCATGTCAAAGACCATTGTCTTCTGTCCTACAGAAGACGCCGCCGAAAGAATGAGAGTCGCCTTGAACAACTTGAACACCGACATGATTTTGCGCGACGCTCAGGGAAACGTTAAGGAACAGTATGTTGTCCGCATTACTGGAAGCGACAAATATGGCAAGGACAAGCTTGACTATTTTATTTCTGTTGGAGAGCCGTATCCAGTAATCGCCACAACTTCAAAACTGCTTTCTACCGGAAGCGATTGCAAAATGGTAAAGCTGATTGTCATTGACGAGCTGATTAATTCAATGACGGAGTTCAAGCAAATTATTGGACGCGGAACCCGTCTAAGATACGATGAAGGAAAGACACATTTTGCGATTATGGACTTTCGTCGCGTAAGCCGATTGTTCGCCGACCCTGAATGGGACGGTGAGATTGAGCAGAGCGATGATTATGATCCAAACGCTAAGCCAAAAACGCTGCCGCAACCAACAGACACGGACGACCCCAGCGGCGGTGACAGCCCGGATAGTACCGACCATCCAGGCTCAAACCCAAAACCGATTGTCGGACGGGGCGGCGTAAGAGTGGATGTGCTCCAGCGCCTTGTTTCGATCTACGACACCGACGGAAAGCTTTTAAAGCAAGAATCAATCGAAGATTACACAAAAGAGAGCATTCTTGGAACATACCAAACGCTTGAAAATTTCATTCAAACTTGGAACGGTGAGCAAAAAAAAGAAATCATCCGCAACATGCTCAAAGAAAAAGGCATCGACCTTGAACTAATCAAAAAAGACCAGAATATGACAGATGTAGACGACTTTGATTTTATCTGTCATATTGCGTTTAATCAAAAGCCGCTTACAAGAAGAGAGCGAGCTGAGAATGTAAAGAAACGAGACCTCTTTGGAAAATACGGTGAGGCTGCCAGAGAAGTTATAAATGCCCTTTTGGATAAATATGCTGAACTTGGCATTTACGACATTGAGTCAACGGAAATTCTAAAGCAAAACCCATTCACAAAATACGGAAAGCCCGCCCGCATTGCCGCTTTGTTTGGCGGAAACGACAAATACCGCCAGGCAATAAAAGAGCTAGAAGCTGAACTTTATGCAGCATAAAAAATATATAGGTGTGAATAAATGAGCAACTTGAGCAGTTTTGTAAAACGCATTCGCGACGTAATGCGAAACGACGCCGGCATCAACGGCGACGCGCAGAGAATTGAGCAGCTGGCATGGATGCTGTTCCTAAAAGTGTATGACGCAAAAGAAGAAGACTGGGAATTTGAAGATGAAAAATATGAATCAATAATTCCTGAGGAACTTCGCTGGCGCAACTGGGCTCACACAGAAAACCAAGGCGACGGCCTTACCGGTGACAAGCTCTTAAACTTTGTGAACAATAAGCTTTTTCCGACGCTCAAAAACCTTGAAATCTCGCCCGACACGCCAATCCGACAAAGCATTGTGCGCACAACTTTTGAAGACGCTAACAACTACATGAAAGACGGTGTGCTTCTTCGCCAGATTGCAAATATTATTGACGAACTTGATTTTGGAAGCTACGAAGAAACTCACGCCTTTGGAGAAATCTACGAAACAATTCTTAAGGAACTGCAAAGCGCGGGAAGCGCGGGCGAATTCTACACTCCGCGAGCCGTGACGCAATTTATGGCAAAAATGATAAAGCCGCAAATTGGCGAGACAATGGCGGACTTTGCTTGCGGAACGGGAGGCTTTCTTTCCAGCTGGATAAAAGAGCTTGAAGAAGTAAAAAATGCGAAGGGCAGCGTCACAAACAAAGAGTCGGAAAAAATCTACAACTCGATTTACGCCGTGGAAAAAAAGCAGTTTCCGTATATGCTTTGTGTCACAAATATGCTCCTGCACGGAATTGACAGCCCAAAGGTTTATCACGGAAACTCCCTCATTTACAAACTTTTGGACTACACGCAGAAAGACGCTTTTAACGTAATTCTTATGAACCCGCCCTACGGCGGAAGCGAAAAGGACGACATAAAACAGAATTTTCCGGCAGATTTGCGTTCAAGTGAAACTGCTGATTTGTTTATGGCAGTTATTATGTACCGCCTTAAGAAAGCTGGCCGCGCTGCAGTAATTGTTCCAGATGGATTCCTGTTCGGAAACGACAACGCAAAGAATAATCTTAAGAAAAAGCTTCTTACAGATTTTAACCTTCATACAATCGTCCGCTTGCCTGGAAGCGTATTCAGCCCATACACAAGCATTACAACAAACATTCTTTTCTTCAATAATGAAGAGCCGACTGGAAAGACCTGGTTCTACCGCGTAGATATTCCGAGCGACCGAAAGCACTTTAGCAAAACCAAGCCGATGGAATTAAAGCACTTTGATGACTGTATAGCCTGGTGGAATGCTCGCAAAGAAATTACAGACGCAGAGGGAAATCCAAAAGCAAAATGCTACGCCGCGCAGGAACTTATTGATTCAAATTACAATTTTGACGTGTGCGGCTATCCTCACGAAGAAGAAGAAATCTTGAGCGTCGCCGAGACAATCCAAAACTACGAAGAAAAACGGACAAAGCTTAATGCTGACATAGATAATCTTCTTGCGCAGATTACAGAGCTCTATCAGAAAGCGCAGAAAGGGGAGGTGTGATGCCAGAAAAAAAACATGGCTATGCCAGTTATAAACGCGCGGAGCTTCTCTCAATTTTAAAACCATTTTTAGGTAAAATTGTAAACATTCAAACTGGCATAGAAGCTAATCTTTCAAAGCATTCAATTGACAAAATGACAAGCGCAAAGGCTTTGGAAAAGTCAAAGAAAAATGGATTTACGCTGAACGAGCATTTTGAGCTTGCCGCAAAGATTAAGCCTCTTTATGAGTCGGCGATTTTAGTTACATCTCATGGCAACCTAAAGAATCCAGACGATCCAAATGTCCTTTCAATAAAAAGATTTGTTTCTGCCGCTATTTTACAAAGCGGTAGAAAGGCAGATGTGTTGATTACTGTAAAAGAAAGCATTGCGAACGGACACAGAATATATTCAATAGAACTTGATGAAATAAATAAAGCCTCCGAAAGATTCGAAGGCTTGAG
>JAEEVR010000025.1 GCA_016290995.1 Treponema sp.
GAATAAGAAGGAATGTGGCAAGTCCGCCGCAATCTTCCGGCTTTGACAGATTTTATGATTTCGGGCAAGTCCCGCTTGTTCGCCACCCCGCCGCCGAAAGCGCCGCGATCACCGAAGTGACGTTGCAGGCCCCGTAAGGCTTGAGCCTGTTGTTCCGCTGAGTGTAATAAGGCTTGTCTTGGGAATTGTTCACTTTTTGCATTCCGCCACCCTCCGCGAGTCAGTGTAGCGGAACAAAAAAAATCCCCAGCCACCGCTGGGGGAAAGCTCAAAGTTTATAAGGTAAATTATTGTATACTTACAGGTGCATCTTCAATTTTTAAATTTAACGATTTCGCAGTTTCCGCTACATTAATGAGTGGCAAAATTATTGTCGAAAAACCTGCCGAGGTTAAAATCAATGAAATTGAGGCCCTTATGTAAGGAAAAAGGATTGTTGGCGCTTGGAGTTTAATAAGTTTTTCTTCAATCTCTTTCGTAAATTGTCCCGTTGAAGAGAAGAGTCCTGTTATAACAAAAGAACCTGTAGCAATTTGCATGTTTAAATCTTTGTCAAAAATTGATAAATCAATTTTCAAGCCTGTAACATATGAAGTTTTAGCAGCTTCCTTAAATCGCAAGGCATGCCTAAATGCGAATTGATACCGCACTTCACAGTTTGCATGCTCCTTTTTTGCAAGAACAGTTACTTCTGGAACCAAGTTGAAGGAAATACTATCAAGTTTATAAGACTCAAATTGAATTTCTGACTTTATGCTGCTTCCGGCCATATTTTATCTCCGTAGTTTTTAGCTTCTGCAAATGTTTCAGTAACAGGCATATAAGCCGCAGAAAATTGAGAATTTATTGAAAAATTATTTCTTGTAGAAAAGGTTCCAGACATTGTTGTTTCAAATTCAGGAACAAATACTGGTTGTTCATATATTTCATTTATATACAACCCAACTTCTTTCATTCTGAGAGCCTTATCATGAAATTTGTCATATTCTTCAATGCTCATTGAGTCAATTTCATTCAACAAGTCTTGAAAATCTTTTTCATTCATAACATCAATTCTCCTTTGCCCGAACATAATTGTTAATCACTGCTCCGCTATTCCTGCAAACACAAAGTTGAATCTGCGGTCGCCCAACTATATGAGAGTTTATTTTCGAATTCATTTTGGACGCGTCAACAATACACCTTATAACATCCACTTTTCTTCTCACTTGTAATATTATATCATGACAAGAAAAATCTTCCTTGCGTTTCCCTGCTTGGCAATGTTTTTTAAACAAATGTTTGCTTATCGTTTCATATTTCGTCCGATCATTTTGGTTACTCACTAAATCAAAAACACTTGAAGATCTAATGTCCGCTTTATAAATAACCCAATATTGATATTTTTTTACCGTGGTAACCCACCATTCGGCATCTTGGGATCCATTGAAAACAGGAGGGTATTCTTCAAAAAAATACACTCCTGCGCCAAGCCATGCTGATTCTGGAGAGTCAGAAAACCCAACGTTATCAATCGAATTAGCGTTTTGGGCATTTGTTCCATGATAACCGACTAAATTCATTTCCCCAGAATCCTTTATTTTTTTGATTATATCATTTTTTTTTATAATTAGTCTATAGGTCGATTTCCCTTACATCCCCAGTCGCGAGACCACGCCGCGGACCAAGTACAAGGCGCGCAAGTCCTTCTTGTCCACGTTGGTGTCGCCGGCGTAGGCGGGGTTGATGGAGCGCAGGATGATGTATTCCTCGGTCTTGCCGGGGTGGACGGTTTTGACCACGCGCCAGGCGTCCGTTATCACAAGGTAAATCTCGCCCCACAGAATCCGCTCGCAGTCAACCGCCTTGCTCACGGCTATCACGTCGCCACTGGAAATTTTGGGCTCCATGCTTGAGCCGTAGACGGGGAAGCAGGCGACGCAGTCCTCAAAGCCGGGAATGGATAGGATTCCGGCCGGCTTTTCGTCCTTCAAGTCAAGGCTTTCGGCGATGTGCGCCATCACGTCGATGTCGTAGAACGGAATTCCTTCCTCGCCGCCGCCGCTCACCAGCTCCGCAGGAATCCTTTGGGCGGACGGAGCGTCGCTTTGGAACATTTCGCCTTCGCCAGTTAGAAGCCAGTTTGCATTGATTCCAATTTTTTTAACAAGAGATTTCATTAATGCTTTTGGCATATCTCTTGAACCATTTTTCACGCTTGCAATCGTAGCTGTTGACACTTCAAGCTGATTTGCAAACTCTTGCTGCGTCAAACCCTTGTTTTTTCGAATTAATATAGTGAATAAAATAGTGTCCTAATTCATGAGCAATAGTAAAATTATCTCTTAAAGGGGATGTAAATGGGGGTAAATTAATAACAAAAGAACCGTCTTCATTGACAACAAGACTGCCTCCATTAATTTCATATTCATTTGGCTCTTTCACAACCTTTATACTACCACCAATGTAGGCAACCAACTTATAAAGAAATAATGAAACATTCTTTTCTTCAACAATAACTTTTGCAGCAGCAGTTTTTAATAAAGAGGCATACTCTTCATATAGGTATAGAAAATAAAGCTTATTTTTCACGTAAATATGATTCCTCTGTTTAGAAAATCTGCCGAGTACCCAAACCAATCTAAAATATCATCCATCTTCCAGCTCATGACTAGGAAGAACGAAATTTCTTCGGCGGATTGAATTTTCTCAATTTTTTTCCCTCCCACTATGGAAAAAAACAATTTTTTGGTGTAGAATTATGCAAAAGGAGGAATGAAAAGAAGTAAGCCACATCAATGGCGATTTGTATGCCTACGCGGGAAACAACCCGGTACGCTATATAGACCCCGATGGTAGGGAAGCAAATCCATTAAATGATGAACAATGGAGTGTAGTGAAAACTGCAAAAAATCAAGTGTCTGAAAATCTAAATCTGCTTATATCACAATTAAGAAATGCAAACAACGATGTAACAAAAATTGATAAAAACATAATAAATGCGGCAAGAACGTATTTGACGTCAGAGTTTGGTGAGGGGGTTCTTGATTGTTCGATATTGGCAGACAAGCTTGATAAAATAAAAACTCAATTAGACAGACTAGATAGAAATGATTTTAAATACGATGACAGCGGCATCGATTATTTTGCAATTACAAATCCCATAACAGGGAAAATAAAACTGTTTGGCACTTTTTTTGACACAAATGATGGCAAAGGTAAAGACACAAAACAAGGGACTGTTCTGCATGAGGTTACGCATAGTTTTTCTGTGTTTGCAGCCTTTGACATTACTTATTCCCCAAATAAAATGAAAAAGTTGAGAGATTACGGCTTTTTGTCAAAATCCTGGAATGCAAATAACTGGGAGTATTTTTATGAAGAATTATTTAACTAATCTTTCATTAATTTTAGCTTTTTTGATATTCAGCTCCTGCGACAATAAAGAACCATTAAAGTGTTCTTATTTCGATTTATTGAAAGAAAACTATGAATTGACGGAATTAAACATTAAAAAAAACAAACGGAACATTTTTTATATAACCGGCGTCGTGAAAGAAATGTATAGACCTAAAGACCAGCCTTTACTTAATGAGTGTGTTATATACATGTATGACGAGCAACTGTTTAATACAAAATCAAAAACGGGAAAAATGATAACGATAAAAATGAAGCCAAGTGTAGAGCGAGAATTCCTAAATAAAACCGTTACTGTTAAATGCAAGTATAAATGCATGGATGAATTTAGGTTGTACGATGATTATGAAAATTATTTTTGGATAGAGTTTACGAATGGAACATTGGTCAATTGATACCCCCATATATAGCGTTTTTCGTCTCCGCTAAAACAACATCCCTTGTTCCCATCAATAGCGATTTGTTGGCGCTGAAGAAAAATTGCGCCGATTTTTGCCAAAAAACGCGCGTTTTTTTCGGCGGACGAAAATTTTTAAAAAAAAATTCCCCTCCCACTATGGAAAAAAACAATTTTTTGGTGTAGAATTGTGCAAAAGGAGGAATGAAAAGAGGCAAGCAACATCAATGGCGATTTGTATGCCTACGCGGGGAACAATCCGGTACGCTATATAGACCCTGATGGAAATATAATTATAAATTGTGATGTTTGGTACGCGAAAGATTTTATGCAAATGTTTGAGGCAACATGGCCAAACTCTAAGGACACCATAGCAAACACAGGATGTACATTGATCGCATCTCTTAGAGCTGCAAATGTCGCCATAAACCTGTTCGGGGATTATTTGGAAACATATAAACCTATATCACTGTCAGCCATGCTTGATAATTCATCCCTCACTTGCTCTGAGGGAATGATTTTTTCAGGCCTTGAAGATTATTTGGCAACTTATGGAGTTGACGCAAATGTTATTGATACTGGGCGAGATGGAAAAGATATCAGCGGCTTTCTTGAGAAAGCAAAATATTCAAGCGAATCTTATATAGTCATAGGCAGAATTCCGGGGGAACAGGAAGACCACTATGTAAACATAAATTCCTATAATTATGCTTCTAAAACGGTAAATGCGACCGATACATCGATGACAGAATTAGGACGAGAGAGAAGAGATCTTAAAAACGCTGACGTTTCTATGTTTGATCGTTTAATTCTCTTGAAAGTAAAATCTTTGGAGGACAATTAGTTATGAAGAAAGGCTTTTTTTTACTTTTTGCGTCTTTACTAATCAATGCGATTTCTTTTTCTCAATCGGACTTTATACAAATCAAGAAAGCTTCAACAGTAATTGGAAACGATAAATTCCGAGCTGTAAGGAAATCTTTTACTGGAGTGGCTGGGGAACGTGAGAATAAAAAACTTAAGTACTATCGAAAAGAACATTATGTAACGCTTGATTCGTATAAAATAAAAAAATATTTGGTGACAAATAAAGAATTTGCGGAATTCCTTTCCAAAAGCCGTTACAAAACAGATTACGCAAAACGCAAAGGCGGAGAATACAAGGAATTCTTAAATGAAAATGATTTTGCCGTAAAAAGAATTAGTTTTTTTGACGCGATAGCATATTGTCAATGGATTTCAGATTGTACGGGCAAAAAATACAGATTGCCCACAAGCGCCGAATGGGAATATGCGGCCCTTGCTGGAAAAAAAGATATTTTTCCATGGGGGAATGAGGCAAGAATTCTTCCAAGCACGAATACGGATAGTGTAATTGGTCGAGAAAATCTTTCTGTTTTTCAGGTAAAAGAAGACATTTCAGCATTTGGCATGGCAAATTTAATGGGGGGCGTTGAGTATACATTGGACTGCTATGATGATAGATTCTATGAAAATAGCCCTGTTGAAAATCCTGTTTGTTTAATTCCCCGCAACGCCATGTGTGTAATGCGAGGAGTTAAAGATTACAATAATCTTGAAAATGAAGTCTATGGATTGTATGACCTTACTTGGAACTCGGTTGATTCATTTAACGGTTATTCGTATTTCAGGGTTGTAGAAGATATGGACACAGTTTTTAATAAAGGAACAATTGACGAGTCTGTATATAATCCAAATATCGGGATCGCGGATAAAGTAAAAATATATGCACATCCCCAAAAGGCGGATGATTTTTATGAATGCGAATGCGTTTCCCGTTTGTTCATACTATTTGAATCTACGAAGAAAGATTTTTATCGCTGCTTCGTTCAAACATACGAGAAAAGTATTTTTGGCGATATGGAACGAACTTGGAAAATCGGTTGGATTCCAAAAGAAGAAGTGTCCATAATCCCCAAAAAATGGTATGAAGATTAAGCACCCCCATATCTAGCGTTTTTCGCCGTTCGCAAAAAGAAGACCGTATCTCCCATCAATAGGCGTTTGTAGGAACAAGAAATTCGAAAAAGAGCCGAAAAGACCGATATATATTTCAAATCCAAAACGAAGGGGTGAATCATGGACTTTGAAATTATGTCGAGAGTAAAGGACAAAATGAAGGAAGCTCTCAGCCAAGCGCAAATGGATCTTTTGGACCGCGCCTTGCGCGAAGCCATAGAGGAGCGGGCTGCGAATTGTTTTCCGGGCAAGGACAGGCAAAGCCTCGTAAGGCAGTTCATAAGCGCCAAAAAGATAGAGGGGTGCTCGAAAAGGACGGAGGAGTACTACTCGTCCGTCCTTGGATTCTTCGAGAAGAACATCCAAAGGGACGTTCGCCTAGCCGACACGGAGACAATCCGAGAGTATCTCATAAACTACCAAAAAATCAACGGCTGCTCAAACGTCACGCTGGACACGATTAGGAGGATACTGTCAAGCTTCTACAAGTGGCTTGAGGAGGAGGACTTCATCGTGAAAAGCCCGATGAAGAGAATCCACAGGATAAAGGCCCCCGCCGTGATAAAGCCGGCCTTCTCGGACGAGCAGATAGAGGCCATAAGGAAAACGGCGTCGAAAAACAGGAGGGACATAGCCATCGTCGACATGCTCCTGTCGTCGGGCATCCGCGTGGGAGAGCTGGTCCGGCTAAACCGCTCCTCAATCAACTTGAACTCGCGCGCGTGCGTCGTGCTGGGGAAGGGGTCCAAGCAGAGGGAGACTTACTTTGACGTCCGCGCGAAGGTCGAGCTTGAGAACTACCTAAAGGCCAGGAAGGACAAGAACAAGGCCCTGTTCGTGAGCAGCCGCCGAAACGGAAAGAGGGGCGGCTACGAAAGGCTCACCGTGAATTCCGTCGAAAAGATGATAAGGAATTTGGGGGCCAAGAACGAAATCGAGAACGTCCATCCGCACCGCTTCCGCCGGACCCTCGCGACCCGCGCCATAGACAAGGGGATGCCGATAGAGCAAGTCCAAGTCCTGCTTGGGCACGCCAAGATCGACACGACGCTAAGATACGCGAATGTCCAGCAGAGCAACGTCCGCTACGCCCACCAGAAATACGTGTGCTGAGTCGGTGCGGGACGATAATTTTCAGATCTCTCGGAAAAAACAATGCCTCCACCTCCCATCAATGCCTATTGATGGGAATTGACAAACCACTATACAAGACAGGGATGTATAGTGGTTTATAAAGTTTTGTTGTTGCTTTCATCTTCATTTTTGCAGTTTCTTGCAGAAAAATATGCTAAAATAAATTGGAGAATAATGTTTACAGGAATTAAATAATCTCCGCGTTTTTCTCTTAAGAAAAAAAAGAGCAAGACCAATGCAATTGCCACTCCCTTTGCAACATTAAATAAATTATGAATTTTTGACATCTTTGGGGTTTTGTCAAAAAAAACAGATAAGAACGTAAAAAGAAATGTTGCCAATCCAAAAAAGAATGATGCGCACAACATTAAAGTTTTTTCTTCTTCCGAAAACAAGGACGTTATAATAAAAGAAGCAAGGCATAATAAGATAGAAATTATAATTGAGATAAGAAATTTTGTTTTATTCATTGTTTGGTGTCTCTTCATAATCGATTAAATTCAAGAATTTTGAGTTTTTAGCTATAGATGAAATTGTGTTTAGCGATAAACCCACATTCTGCTTTCCATGATAATATCGCCCAGAAATACCTATATTAGGACTAAGTGAAAGCCTTCGAACAGTTTCATTTCCTCTGATACCCGCAACTAAAGAGATGGATGCTAAACTAAACTTGTAATCTACGCCTTTCTTTTCGTCATTGTTGTAAAAATGCAAGTGATTATCCATAATGTCGGCGTAAAAACCAAGGAAAAATTTTGTGTCCATCTCGCCGCCAAACCTCAATGCTGTTGCATCGACTTCTATCAGGCCCACGTCAGTTGCGCTGTGATACAGCATAAGCTTTGGATCTTTGTATTGACTTCGCACTGCATCATGCAATTTTATATTCTGCTCGGGAAATGGAGTTATGGTTCTTTCCGTTCTGTTGGATAAGCTAAACTGCGAAAGCCAAGCCTTGTATTCACGGTCAATCAATTTCTTTTCGGCATCATACGGAATGCCAAGTTTTAAGGAATAGGGAGTTCCGTTTTCCCTTCCATCCGGATCTGTATACTTGACAGGATTGTTTCCCGCGTAGGCATACAAATCGCCATTGATGTTGCTTGCCTCTTTTCATTCCTCCTTTTTTTCTAATTCTACACCAAAAAATTGGTTTTTTCCATAGTGGGAGGGAAAAATTTTTTTATAAATTTTCGTCTGCTGACAAAAATTGTGCGCTTTTTTGACAAAAACCGGCGCAATTTTCCTTCAGGGCCTACAAATTGCTATTGATGGGAAATAAGAGCTTCGTTTTTCAAGTTGCAAAAAACGCTATATATGGGGGGTAGTCATCGTCGCAAGATGCATAGATAAAAACATTTTTTTGCCCTATACAGTATATATAATTTACCTTCAGAAATTATTTTTTTTGAGTCTGTTATGTATTGCAAAGAATCATTTTCGTCATAAACAAGAACCCATTGATAATCGAGGAAACCAGGTTCCCAATCTGATATTATATAATCATCATATATTGCTAGAGCTCCATCACTTAGCATCTGTCCTTTTATTCCTTCTATTTTTGCTTCAAATTTTGGAACTTCTGCAAGCAAAGCAAATCGATCTGGCAAATCAAGTTTCATCATAAAAAAAAGAAAAACACAGCAGAGAATTTGTCCAATATAGATGGATGCTTTTTTACGAGTAAGTATAAGTGCAAACGAAAACAGAACAAATGCAATCATGAAAAGTATCATCAACCAATTATAAAAAACATATCCTATATGCTTTTTTAGATAATAAGATAACATCACAGTGCAAAGAACAAAAATATCGATAACCGCAATGCCTATAACGCCTTTTTTCATTTTATCTCACCAATGATACATCAACATTTGCATTCTCATAGAACGATATCTGCATGCTGCTTTTCCTTGATCCGAGTTTTGGCCAGCAATAAAACCTAAACTCTGTGCGGATTGAGTAGCGGGACCTTCGGTACAAAATTTCCCCAACTTAATTGATTGATAGGTATCAAATCCAAGCCTAGCCTCTCCCCAATAGAGACCACTCTTGCCAGCAACATAGCCTGCGGCATAGTTTCCCACATCCCTTGCGGACCCAAAAATTTTATTGCCATTTTCATCAACTCCAAGTTGCATTCCGCGATGACGATAAAGATTTAATGCATTCCCATATAATTCTGCTTTTCCCAAATCTTTGAAATCATATTTCTCACCATTCTTTGCATTCTGAACATATGAGAAAAGATCTGGTGTGTTATTTTCAAAGGAATCAAGGAAACTTTTACCAGAAGAATCATTACAATCAATTACAGCTCCCGTTACTAATGTTCCATCGTCAAAAAAAGAATCTTCTGTAAGCATTTGTCCTAGGATATCTGAACGCTTTCCGTCTTTCATTATATAAATATTTTTGTCGGAATTTGCCGCGCCACCTAAAATTTTATATGTTCCATTTCCACTTTCTGCAACTTCCAAAAAATTCCCCGTGGGGTCTATATAGCGTACCGGATTGTTTCCCGCGTAGGCATACAAATCGCCATTGATGTGATTAAAGACGCCTCCCATGCCGGGCAGATTCTGGTTATGTTTCTTTGCCTCCTCGTTTATTGGCGCTTTTGGGATATAATCTCCAAGAGCGGGGTCGGTGGAGATCCACATTGAGTACTTGGGGTCCAAGTACCTGGCTCCATAGTAATACAATCCGGTCTCTTCGTCTAGTTCTTTGGCGGTGAACTTGTAAGGCAAGAACCTTTTTACGAATCGCCAGCGGCTTTGTAAAACATTTTTTATAACTCCAAAGAATTGTCGTCAAGCAGAAAATTCCATAAGCCGATAGTGACAATTCCATTTTCATCACGGCGGGGCATTATGTCATCCTTTACTACAACGATTTTTTTGAAAGAGTCTTTTATCTCCAACAAAGAGCGTTTTTCTTGACTTTCCTTTTCTTCGGAAGAAAGCGACAATGCCGATTGAATATAGTATTTTCTGCTTCCGCGATTCGCAATAAAATCAACTTCATACGAGCTTTTTGTAGTCTTTGAGTTTTCATCTTTTCCGTATTTTTCAACTATTCCGACATCGACCTTGAAGCCTCGAATTTTCAATTCATTGAAAATTATGTTTTCCATTATGTGGGTTTCCTCAGACTGGCGGAAATTGAGCCGCGCGTTTCTGAGGCCTGTGTCTTCAAAATAATATTTGACAGGAGTGTTGATGTATTTCTTTCCCTTTACATCGTATCGTTGGGCGTCGGAAATAATATACGCGTCTTTCAAGTAGCCGATATAACTGTTGATTGTTTGATGGCTGAAATCTATTTTCTTTTCGCTTTTGAATGTATTCTCCAATTTAGTGGGGTTGGTAAGGGAGCCGACGCTTGAAGCAAGAATGTTCACAAGCTCGTCAAGCTCGTCTTTGTTGCGGATTTTCCGGCGTTCGATTATGTCGGAAAGGTAAGTCTTTTCAAAAAGCCTGATTAGATAATCTTCCTTGTCTTCCGGATTTTTATATGAAAGAACCAACGGAAGCCCGCCGTACATAAAATACTCGTCCCAGCCTTCCGCCTTTGATCCGTCGTATGCGGACATGAACTCGCTGAATGAAAGCGGATGCATCCTGATTTCATCGCCGCGGTCTTTGAAAATCGTGGAAATTTCGGAAGACAAAAGCGTAGAGTTGCTGCCGGTAACATAAACGTCAACGTTCGGCATTTTAAGGAATCCGTTTAAGACGCGCTCAAAGCCGTCAACTTCCTGAATTTCGTCAAGAAGGACATAGTGCATTTTGTCGTCCTTGATTTTGCCGCGAACATACTCGCCGAGCGCGTGCCTGTCCAAAAGCGCCTCATGCTCCTCGTCGTCAAGGGCAGCCTCAATGATGTGGTCCGCGGGAATTTTCTCCGACAAAAGGCGTTTCTTAAACAAAGTGAAAAGAAGATAAGACTTTCCACAACGCCGCGGACCCGTAACGACTTTTATAAGACCGTTTCCCTTGCGCGACAAAAGCTTTTCAAGGTATCTTTGCCGTTTTATAGTCATTTTGCGCCCCTTGCCTTGTATTCTCAGAATGGTTGTAAATACAAGGTTTTAGTAAATAGATTATGCCGTACTTTTTGGATAAAATCAATAGGCCAACGTGAACCATGATGAAAATATTGCCAAGTTGGAGCGGATTAATTGCGTTTTGTGGAAGGATGCATAGTAGCTTGTAATGCTGTGTCAAAAGACATTAAAGAAATAATTTAATAGGAGCAAAAAAGCCATAAAGGTTAATAATCCCAAGCGCGCGATTTGCAAAAGATTTTTCGAGTTTGTCTTAATTTGTTTTCTGTATTCTAAATACAAATTTAGCGCGCATAGCGGCAAAAGAAGAAACGCAATGATTTTATTCTTCTCATACAAGATAAAACATAGAATCTCAGCGCAAAATAAAAAAATTCTCATTCTTGCTCCTAATTACTTGTATTTGCGATAAGCGAAATAACCACTATATACGGCGGGTGGCATATAGTGGTTTTAAGGTGATAACAGAACTATTCTTTATGTTCTTTTTTCACTTTAGCGATGCAGAACTTTGCTGCGAAATAAGCCAACACTGTTTGTCCAATAATATTAACTCCTATTATCATATTTGGATTCTTATAATAAAGAAATATGGACAGTATTGCGACCAACACAATGAAATTGCAAACCAAAGTAATTCTATTTAATTTCAATAAATAAGCTCTTCCATTATTTTTTATTAGGGGAAGGAACATAACTAAAAAAGAAACACTTCCAAAAACGCTTAAAAAAAGGCAGCCAAGCATTTCTTCATTCGTAAATTTAAAAAAAAGAAAAAAAGTCAACACATCAAAGAACAAGGAAAGAAAGCAGCATAATAATATTCTTTTATTCATTTTGCATAACCTCATAATCAATAAAATTAAATAAGGTGATAAGGCCTCTAATTTACTGTATATCCATCCCATAATGTTGATAACAACAAGAAATCCCCCTCGCTGTCTTGTATTACATATCCAGCATAAGGGCAACTTAAAGGCTGGGCATCATCATTATAGAATCCAATGTCCTCGTCTCCAAGCTCGTGTAGGTTTTTCAAATAATTGTCTGAATAAAGAATTTCCGTTTCTTTTTTAAGTACATTATCTTTTGAGAAAATGTAATAATTTCTTTTTGCAACACTGTCATAATATTCAATGAAAAATGCATACACTTTATTTGCGTCATTTACTACATAATAATCATAATCATTCTTCACTGCGCCATTTGGAAAAATATAAACATTGATGTTGCTGTTGTTTGAAATTATCTTTGTACAAAATGAAGAGTCATGCTCAACACTGCAAATTTCACTACCTCTAATAATTCTTACACTTTTGGTATGAGAAAAAATTTTTCGATAATACAATTTGTCCTGTAGTTTTAAGCCTAAAGTGATTCTTGTGTCATTGTTGCAAAGCCTATAATCATATAAGACTATTGATTTACATTCTGTATCAGAACAAGTGGATAATGTGAGGCAAACTATAAATATTAAAACACTAATTAAGCAGACTTTGCAATTTCTTATAAGCCGGATCATTTTTTCATCACTCATCTTAATTCTACACCCAAAAGCCGGATTTTTCCATAGTGGAAAGAAAAATTAATAGAATGAATGTATTTGCATATCCTTTTTTTGACTTTCCAACCTCAGAATGTTTCCTGATTTATATTTCTCTATGGAGGTAAGATACAGTAGAGTTTTATTTCTGTTTAAGATTATCTTTCCTTCATGAAAAGGGTAGAAATGAATAACATCGCCATAAGGAACGTCTGCTGCGCAAAAGCGCATGTTAATAACTTTTTGAACATTTCCATTTAGGAAATAATATATTTTCGGGCCGATCCATTCTTCATTATCATTGTTATAATAATAATTTCCCTCATCGTAGATTATAATTTCATCAAATTCCTTGCAATAAAGTGATAAATCGACAAAGCCGTTTTTCTTTATTTGATAGAGCATGCTTCTCTCATCTTTTGATTTACATGAAATCAATGAAAACAGTGAAATGAAAATTATGAATGCCAGCAACAGCGTTTTATTTTTTCTCATTACTTGACCAATATTCCATTATTGTCGCAAGAAGCGAATGTCACAAAGGCGAGAATTATTGAAAGTATAATTAGAATTTTTTTTCATAAAACGCTCCTATGCTATTCATTTATTTTGAGCGTTTTTAAGAACAACTCTTTTGTCTCCCAAAGCAATTGGATGTTTTGCGGCAGTGATTTGCGACTTCTTCCCTCAAGCATAAAAAAGAACTGCTCTTGATCTTTTTTTGACTTCCAATAATAAGCGTCGCCTTTTTTTTCTAGCATATTCTGAAAGCCTGAAATATCGTCGCCAAAAGAGTTTATTCTCATCACAACTGAAACTAATTTTTGCTTTGTAACAAATAAAAAATTGTATGAAATAGAAATCGGGAGAGACCCATCACCCATAAAGAAAAGTTCCTCGCCAATGACGTTGCCGTTGTAAGAAATTTTTTTATGGGAATTGTTAATAAAGTTTTTATGCCTTGACGTGTTGTAACCGTCAACATCGGAAAACATAACCCACTTTGTATTTTCAAAATCCACAGAATTAAAATAGTCTAAAAAATTTTCATATTCATTCCCATTGCTTTCCTTAATTATATACATTGCTTTTGATGAAAAGGAGTCTTCTTCAAATTTTTTCAATTCTCTGTATTCATATCCGTTCACAATTATATTGACATTTTCCTTCCCCCTCTTTGAAAACTCATAGACAACATTGTCATCGTCAATAACGGAAAAAGAAAATAGATTGTCAATAAATGACACGTTTTTTACGCGTCTATTGCCATTGCCGCATCCAAATAGCGACATAATGATGAAAAAAGATACAAATTCATTGTAGTCCTTTTTCCCTTCAATCCAAATATAAGCAAATGCAACTATGGAGCCGATAAACGCAATCAACAAAAGATAATTTATCATGTCAATCCTTCATTTGTCTAATTCTACACCCAAAAGCCGGATTTTTCCATAGTTCCACCCCAAAAAATAGCCCCCAACGGACATCGGGGGCTGGAGGAGAACTTTATCAGGAACAAGGTTCCTTTAACAACTTACAGAGTTAGCATACACTAACTCGGTGAAATTGTCAAGCGTTTTTTTTCAAAAAAATTTAAAAAAAGCGTAAAAAATCCATTAACTTCTATATCTTATAGGTATGGAAAATTTATTCGTAAAACTATTTGCAAGACCAAAAGGCGCGGCGTCTCTTGGCCTTGCCAGCAATTCCGACTCTGACGAGCTCCCCGAGACTTTGCGCGGAAAGGTTTTTGCCGCCGAATCAAGCGAGGTTGACGATCCGGTCTTGTCAGTGGCCAAAAAAGTTTTTGGCGTGTCGCACCTTTATCCTTGGCAGCGGCTTGTCGTGGGGAACATTCTTGACGCGTCGGCGGATTCCTTGCAAGCCCAAAACAGCCCGCAAGCCCAAGAAGGCGGCGCTAGTTCTAGTCTTGCAGACAGTTCCGACGTGTTTTGCATGGGCCGGCAAATCGTCTTGCTTCCAACTGGCGCCGGAAAGTCGATGTGCTTTTTGCTGCCGGCGCTGATGCTTTCGGGGCCGACGCTGATTTTTTATCCCTTGCTTGCTTTGATGGCCGACCAAAAGCGCCGCCTGGAGCAAAACGGAATTGAATGCGTTGTCTTTAGGGGCGGCCAAAGCGAGGAGGAGAGGGAAGAAAATTTTAGGCGCCTTGCCGCCGGAGCCAAAATAATTTTGGCCAATCCGGAAGTTTTGCAAAGCGAGCGGCTCTTGCAGCGCTTTAAGGCGGCGAAGATTTCGCACATCGCGATTGACGAGGCGCACTGCGTGGCGGAGTGGGGCGACACATTCCGGCCCGCCTACCTTACGCTTGGAAAAATTATCGAAACCCTTGCCGTTCCCCTTGTTACGGCTTTTACCGCCACCGCCTCTCCAACTGTGCTGGAGCGTGTCAGCCAAGTTTTGTTCGGCGGTTCCTGCCATGTCGTTCGCGGTGAAAGCGACCGTCCCAACATCCATTATTCCGTTCAATACGCATGGGCAAAAAAAAAGGCCGCCTGCCGCCTGGCCGCGACGGAGCAAAAGCCGATGCTTATTTTTTGCGGAACCAGAGCCAAGGCAGAGGACATGGCCCGCGAGCTTTGCGAATGCGTTGGAAGCGACAAAGTCCGCTTTTACCACGCCGGCCTAAGCCGCGAAGAAAAGACCGCCGTTGAAAAATGGTTCTTTCCCAAAACGGACGCGATCCTCTGCTGCACTTGCGCTTTCGGCATGGGCGTGGACAAACCTGATGTCCGCACGGTCGTTCACCTGGAACCAAGCGCGACAGCGGAAAGCTACATTCAAGAGGCGGGGCGGGGAGGACGCGACAAAAAAGTTTCCAAGGCGATTTTATTGTGGAGCCGCGAGGATTTGTTCAACTGGCAAAAGTATCCGGCATCAAGTCGCGAGCGGGTAATCTTAAGATTCGCGCAAAGCAAAAGCTGCCGCCGGCAAGTCTTGCTTGACGCGCTGGGCGGAGAAAAGGCGATTTGCTCCGGCTGCGACATTTGCGAAAGCCAAGAGGCGGCTCGGCAAGAATCGCAAGACTGGAAGGCGCCCAACGTGTTTGACGCGGCTGACGCGCGATTGGTCCACAAGCTGGTCCGCAAAAACCAAAACTACTACAGCCGCGAAAAAATCGTCAAGCTTGCGATGGAAAAATTGAACGCGGTTGATAGAAAAATTTTTGGACTGAACGTTTGGGATTCAAGCGACATCGACTTGATTTTGGAGCAGTTGGAAAAGTCCGGCTCCGTTTACAACGCGGGCTTTTTGTGGGAGAACGCGATGGCCGCGCTCAAGGACATTTCTAGCCCTCCGCGCCGGCATCCTCTGTGCCTTCACCCTCGCCCTCTTTCTTCTCGGCTTCCTTTTTTGCGGGAGCGGGCTTGGGCTCTTTTCTCTTCTTGGGCTTCGGCGGCTTTTTCACATAGCGCGCGACAAAAAACACAAAGTTCAAGTAAAGAATGATCACCGCCGCTGAGATGATAGTGATTGGATTTTTCAACACGCCGAGAACAACCGGCAGCATCGCCCCTATTTTCATACTTCCATTATCGGCGCTTTGTCGCGCGTTGTTGAACAAATTCCGCAATATCGTTATAATAAGTCGGTTGCTAGGGGCGATGGTCGTCTTTTGGCGGCAAATTTTATTGATTTTTGAGGCGTAAAATGAACGTTGTCGTAATGGGAGCCCAGTGGGGCGACGAAGGCAAGGGAAAGATTGTAGATTTTTTGGCGCAGGACGCTAAGTACGTAGTGCGCTTTGCGGGCGGAGCCAACGCCGGCCACACGATCGTGGTTGACGGAAAAAAGTACGCTTTGCACCAAGTTCCGTCGGGAATCTTGTATCCCGGAAAGACGGTTTTCCTTGGCTCGGGAATGGTTGTTGACCCCGAAGCCCTTTTTGCCGAACTTAAAATGCTCAAAGACAACGGAATCGATTGGGAAGGCCGCGTCTTCATTTCCGACCGCGCCCACATCGTTTTGCCCGGCTACCGCGAAATGGACAAAAAGCGCGACGCCGCCCGCAAGCGCCCGATCGGAACGACAGGCCGCGGAATCGGAACGACCTATTCGCAAAAGTCAGAGCGCGACGGAATCCGCTTGGCCGACCTTGACTGGGACGAAAAAATGAACGACCTTGACCAGGCCGACAAGGACTTCCTCAAGCCCTATATGGAAAAGCTTCTTTCTATGCGCGTCAACATCGCCGAAAAAATGTGGGAGTTCCGCAAGGCCAACATTTTGTTCGAAGGCGCTCAGGGCGCTATGCTCGACATCGACAGCGGAACTTATCCTTACGTTTCTAGCGGAGCGTCTTGTTCCGCCGGAGCGTCAACAGGATCCGGCATCGGCCCTCGCTCATTGGACAGAATCTTTGGCGTATTCAAGGCCTACGAGACTCGCGTCGGAAACGGTCCGATGCCCAGCGAATTCAACGCCGAAAGCGAAGGCGAGTTGTGCGACTACGTTCGCAACAAAGGAAACGAGTTTGGCGTAACGACAGGCCGTCCGCGCCGCTGCGGCTACCTTGACTTGGTCGCCCTCCGCTACGCCTGCCACGTAAACTCAATCGACTCGCTTGTTTTGACTCACCTTGACATTTACGACGACATGGATGAAATCGAAGCTTGCGTCGCCTACGAGATTGACGGAAAGGTTGTGACGGAATTCCCGACAAGCATTCCGGCGCTCAACAAGGCCAAGCCGATTTTGCAAAAGTTTGACGGCTGGAAAAAAGACCTCAAAAAGTGCGGCTCTTATTCCAAGATGCCCAAAAACGCCAAGGCCTACATTGAGTTCATCGAAGACTTTACAAACACTCCTGTAGGAATCGTTTCTGTTGGAAGCGACCGCAACGAAACTTACTTGCGCCTAAAGCCCTGGAAAAAATAAAAAGACGATATGACAATCCAGCAATTAAAATACGCGCTTGTCATTTCTGAGGCCAAAAGCTTTAACAAGGCTGCGGAAACAATTTACGTTTCCCAGCCTTCGTTGACGGCCGCCATTCACGACTTGGAAGCGGAGTTGGGGATCACGATTTTCAACCGAACATCCAGGGGCGTGACGCTTACAAGCGAAGGCCAAGACTTTATCCTTAACGCGCGCGAACTCCTAAGGCATTGGGAGAATGTGCTGGAAAAATATGGCGACGACGGAAAGCGAAAAAAGAAATTCGCGATCTCGACCCAACACTACACCTTTGCCATCAAGAGCTTTGTCGAGATGGCCAAAAAAATCAACACAGACGAATACGAGCTTGCCGCCCGCGAGACAAAAACCCGCGATGTAATCGAAGACGTCGCCTCAATGAAAAGCGAGCTGGGCGTCTTGTACCTAAGCGACTTTAACCGCAAGGTAATCACCAACTTGCTTGAGTCAAAGGAATTGGAGTTCAACAAGTTGATCGACTGCGGCGCTTACGTCTACATGTGGAAAAAGCATCCGCTTGCAAAAAAAGACCGCATCACTTTTGAGGAGTTGGAACCGTACCCTTGCCTTTCGTTTGAGCAGGACGAAGCCAGCGAATTTTATTTTGCCGAAGAAATTTTTTCGGAACGCAAGCACCGCCGCGTGATTAAAGTAAACGACCGCGGAACGATCCTTAACATGATGGTCGGCCTTAACGGCTACACTCTTTGCTGCGGAATCATCTCTGAGGAATTGAACGGTTCCGACTACGTTGCCGTTCCCTTTTACGACGGAGCCAAAGAAAACAACCCCGCGATGCAAATCGGCTGGATAAAGAAAAAGAATTTGAGCCTTAGCGCGATCGGCCAATGCTACGTCGACGAGATGAAAAAGTATTTGGCTTCTTACAAAATCTAGTTGAAGATCTTCTTGACGGCGGCCATGAACTTGTCTCCGCGGTCAAATTCATTCGAGAACATTCCAAACGACGTGCAGCCCGGCGAAAAGACAACCGTGTCGTTTTTGGCAGCGTCCGAATCGTTTTTGTCAAAGTCGCTTTTAAGCGCGTTGAGCAATTCGTCCAAGGAATTGTAGGGGCCGCTGTAAGCGATTTTTCTTTCTTGCAAGAGCGGCAAAAGTTTGTCGGTGCCGCTTCCGGCCAAAAGATAGATTGCGGCCGCCGGCGTTGAAGAAACGATTGTCGGATCCAAAGCTTCGGCCAACGGCTCAAAGGCCAAGCCCTTGTCGGTGCCGCCTGTGATGAAGATTACGGATTTTCCAAAAGCCGCGCTGGCAGCCGCGGCCGCCTCCGGGACTGTGGAACAAGAGTCGTTGTAAAAGCGGACGTTCCTTTGCGCGGCGCTTTTAAAGCTGTGAAAGAATTGCAAGCGGTGCGGAATGCCGTTCCATTCGCCAAGAATTTTTTGTATGTCTTGCGCTTGGACGCCCATCAAGTAAAGGACCAGCGCCGCGTTCATTACGTTTTGCCTCATGTGGCGGCCGGGCACGTTCACCGCTCCCAAAATTTTTGTGTCGTTTGTTTTTGACGGAATGCGGGCCAAGGCTTCCAAATCGTTTTTGTCGTCAAAGCTGAGCCATACGCCGTATTGGCTGTCGTCAAGCGGGTCTTGCTTGTAGCGCAAAACTTTTGCCTTGCATTCGCGCGCGAATACGTTTCCCCACGTTCCGCCTTCTTGCGGACCGGTTCCAAGCGGATCCTTGTCGGCGTCGCAAATCATAAAGTCGCCGGCGTCTTGGTCGGCGAAAATCAATTTTTTGTCGGCGATGTAGTCTTCCATGTTGCCGTACCAATTCTGGTGGTCGGGAACGATTTTAGTGATCAAAGAAATTTTGGGCTTTAATAGGCCGCGGCCCCTAAGGTCGGCCAACTGCCAGCTGGACAGTTCCAAAACAACCGGCGTGTTCTCGTTGGTTTCTTCCAAAAAGTTTAGGGGGCTTACGGTGATGTTTCCGCCCAAAAACGCTTTAAAGCCGGCTTTGTTCAAGCCGTAATGGATCGCGCTTACGGTAGACGACTTTCCCTTGCTTCCCGTTACCGCGATGATCGGCGCTTTTGTGAATTGCAAGAAAAGGCTGATGTCCGTTTCTATCGCGGGGGCGGCGCTCAAAAATTCGTTTCCTTGAATTTTAACTCCTGGATTTTTGATGACGCAATCGGCGTCCCTAAAGTCTTCGATTCTGTGGCCGCCCAAAACGTAGGTCAAGCGTTCCTTGTTGAGCGTGTCGTCAAAGGCGATGGAGTTTAAGGTTGGCTTTAACTGTTCCTCCGTCTTCATGTCGGTGACCAAAACATAGGCGCCGCGCTTAAGCAAAAAGCGCGCCACGGCCTCTCCGCCGCCGTTAAGGCCCAAGCCCATTACAGTGATGTGTTTGTCCTTTATGTCGTCAATCGATTTAAAGAAACATCCTTTTGGGTAAACATGGGCTTTCATTTTGGTCTCCTTTTTTTCGTTCTGCTATTAGCGCGATGTCAAAAGTTTTTTGCCTGCTTCAAAGCGTTCCAACGCTTCGTCAATCAAAAGATTGATCAAGTCCTTGTATCCAAGGCCGGCGGCCTCGCACATTTTTGGGAACATGCTGATCGAAGTAAAGCCGGGAATCGTGTTGATTTCGTTGATGTAAATCGCGCCGGAATCTTTGTCGATAAAAAAGTCAACGCGGCTTAGGCCAGAGCAGTCCAAAACTGAGTAGGCCTTAACAGCAAGCTCCTTGATGATTTTTGTCGTTGTTTCGTCTATGTCCGCCGGAATCTTAAGCGCGGCGCCGTCGGGGTCTTTGTATTTTGCGTCGTAGTCGTAGAACTCGTGGGTGGGAAGAATCTCGCCAGGAGTGTAGGCCTTGACGGCGCTAAAGGCGTTTTCGGGATTTTGAATGATCGCGTTTCCCGTTACGCTGCACTCAACCTCGCGGGCGTTGATGGCTTTTTCCACCAAAACTTTGTTGTCCCACATAAAGGCTTCGCCAAGCGCCATGCTAAACTCGCGCGCGTTTGACGCCTTGCTGGCTCCTACGGAAGAGCCGGCGTTGCAGGGTTTTACAAAAAGCGGAAATCCAAAGTCCGCGATTACTTTTTCTACCAAGGCGTCGTAGCGCTTGTTGTCGTTTACATCCGCGCGCGTAAAGCAATAGTAGGGGACTACTGGAAGGCCGTTGCTCTTCCAAATGACTTTTGTCTTTTCCTTGTCCATCGTAATTCCGCTGGCCATAACGCCGCAGCCGACGTAAGGAAGCTCGGCCGCTTCAAGCAAGCCCTGCATTACGCCGTCTTCGCAAAAGGTTCCGTGGACTACGCCAAAGACCGCGTCAATTTGCAATGACTTTCCGGCGACTACAAGCGCGTCCTTTTTTCCGCCGGGAATTATGTTCACAAGCTTTGCGGGATCTTCTTCGATTTTAAACGCGGCGCTTGAATCGCCCTGAACGCGCTTAAGCTCGTCGTCGCTTTGCAAAAACCACTTTCCGTTTTTTGCGATTCCGATTGGAATGAGTTTGTACTTTGCGGGATCCAAGTTGCGGGCCACTGAACTTGCGCTTACAAGAGAAACTTCGTGCTCGCTTGATTTTCCGCCGAATAAAATCGCTAGATTCATTTTTTCCTTCCTATTGAATTTCCTTATTGTATCCTAGTTCCGCCAGCGCTTTTTTTGCCTCGGCGATTTCGTCGTAGGGCATCGCGCGGTCTTTGTATATGATGGAATTTTCGTGTCCTTTTCCAAGCAGCAAAACTATGTCGCCTTTTTTTGCCATGCCAAAGGCTTGCCTAATCGCTTTTGGCCTGTCAGGCGTGATGAACAAGTTTGAATTTTCCGTCTTGCCTTCTTTTATCGCGCCGGCGGCGATTTGAGACAAAAGTTCGCGGGGGTCTTCGCCGCGCGGGTCTTCGTCGCACAAAATAATTATGTCGCAATACTTGGCCGCGATTTGTCCTTGCAAGGGGCGCTTTGTAAGGTCGCGCTCGCCGCCGCTTCCAAACAAGGCGAACATTCTTCCGGCGCAACGATTTCGTATCGGCGGGAAAATCGCCTCAAAACTTGACGGCGTGTGCGCGTAGTCAACGATAACTTCAAAGTCTTGGCCCCGCTCAATCTTTGTCATTCTTCCGGTAATCGGAATCAAGCTGTTGGCGCGGCGGGCAAGTTCGCGCAGGGGAATGTCTGCCATCTTGTTGACGGCGATCATCGCGGCCATTATGTTCATCGCGTTAAAGGCTCCGACGCAAGTCGTGCGCGCGGTTATGCTTTCGTGGCTTTGGTCAAAGGCCGAGCCGTGGTCAAATTCAAATTCAAGGTAGTCTTGCGCGGCGGTGATTTTTTGCGCCAACAAAAATTCCACGCCGTCAATCGGCTGGACTTCTTTTGTCGTAAAGCCGTAGCAAGCCGCTTGCGTCGCTTGAACAAAATAAGCGGCCGAAGGATCTTCCATGTTTACGATTCCGCAAGGAGTCAAGTCCAGGGGAACGTTGTTAACGACCTTGTGGTGGTTGTGCTTGTCCAAGGCGCGGAATAGGTTCGCCTTGTCGTCGCGGTATTGCTCGAAAGTTTTGTGGAACTCCAAGTGCTCCAGCGTAACGTTCATAAAAACGCCGCAGTCAAAAAGAACATGGTCCAAGCGGCCAAGCTTTTCGCTCAGTCCGTGGCTGGAGCTTTCGACAACCGCGTACTCGCATCCGTTCTGAACCATCTCGTAAAGTTCGCGCTGGATGATCGGCGCTTCTGGGGTGGTGGAGTGAACAGGATTCGCAACCGCGTCTCCTCCCAAAGAATACTGAACGGTAGAAATAAAGCCGGCCCTTTTTCCCGACAAGCGCAAAAGCTGCCAGATAAAGCTAACTGTCGAAGACTTTCCTTCGGTTCCGGTCACGCCGATTACAATCAATTTTTTGGAAGGGTTTCCGTAAAACTCCGAGGCTACGGGAGCCATCGCCTTTCGCGCGTCGGCGACTTTAAGCAAAACCGGCATCACCAAGTCGGAGAGTTTTTTTTGCGCGTCGCCCATATTGTTCAAGGTTCTGCAAACGATGGACTTTGCGATTTGCGCGCTTTCTTCTTTGGTCAATTCGTCTTGGTAAACGATTACGCTGGCGCCTGAATCAATGGCCGACGCGATGAATTTGTTTCCGTTTACGTGCGTTCCGGGGAGGGCGAAAAAAAGATAGTTTTGCTTGACGTCGCGCGAATCAAAAGCAAGCCCGGCGACAGGCGTCGCGCCGATAAGAGACGGGTCCAAGGGGCTAACGCCGTCCGCCGCGACCGCCTTGCACTCAAAAGAATCCAACAACGAAGACAACTTTTTTTCCATAGCGCCAATCATTTTATCGCAAAGCGCTATGAATTTCAAGCAATGCGCGCTAGAATGGCAATATGTTTGAAGTAAGAGTTGAGGATGATTTTGCGGCGGCGCATTTTTTGCGCGACTATCACGGAAAGTGCGAGGCCTTGCACGGCCACAATTACAAGGTTTTTGTCCACGTTCGCGGAAAGGAGCTTAACGAGGGCGGAATGCTCTTGGATTTTACGCAGTTAAAGGCCGCGCTAAAAAAAGTTTTGGCCACCCTTGACCACACCAACCTTAATGACAACCCCTTCTTTGACCAAAATCCCAGCGCCGAGCGGATCGCGCTTTACATTTGCCAAAACGTTCAAGCCGAGCTTGACGCGCAAAAAAAAGACGTCCGCCTTTATTCGGTGGACGTCTTTGAAACGGATCGCAATCGAGCGACCTACTATCCCAACTAATACATGCGAGTTTTGCGCGCAGCGCAAAACTCGTGTTTGAAGCTTTGCTTCAAACTGTAAAGTTGTTGATCTCTTGGCCAATCTTGTAGATTGATTCCTTGAGAGTGCTTGTTACGTCGTTCAAAGCCGCGCCGGTTTCGTTAATCTTTTCGGCGCCCTGAGACATTTCTTCCATGCTGCCCTTCATCGCCAAAGTCGCGTCCTGCAAGAGTCGGACTTCGTTAAGAATCAACTTGTTGCCTTCTGTCATTTCTTCGCTGGCGTTGCGAACTTCCATTGAACCGTCGTTCATGTTCTTAAGCGCTTCGCTGATCTGGCGGCTTCCTTCTGTCTGCTCTTCCATAGCGGTGCGGATCTGAATGACAAGCTGGTCTGTGTCGCGAATCTTGTCGGCGACGACTGTAAGAGCCTGGGCCGATTCGTCGCTGGCAGCGACAACGCTTGAAATTGATTCCTTGATTTTTGCAAGCTGTTCGCCGATAGTCTTTGACTGGCCTGTTGATGTTTCAGAAAGCTTTCGGATTTCGTCGGCAACAACGCTAAAGCCTTTTCCGGCGTCGCCGGCGTGGGCGGCCTCGATGGCGGCGTTCATAGCCAAGAGGTTTGTCTGAGCCGCGATGTTGGCGATGGCCTGGTTGGCGTCCTCAAGCATGGCGGACTGAGTTTCGATCTGCTGGATCTTTTCGTTAACGTCCTGCTGCTTCTTAAAGCCGATGTCGGCGTTCTGGTTAAGCTCTTCGAATGAGTTGGCCATTCTTTCTACGTTCTGGTTGACAGAAGAAATGTTTCCGATCATCTCTTCTACCGCGGCTGAAGCCTGGGTGATGCCTGTAGTCTGGCCTTCGATCATCTTGTTCAAAGAGTCGATGTTTGAAGAAATCTGGTTTACGGCTCCGGCGGTCTGGTTTACGCTCTGGCCCTGAGATTCGATCTGCTGGTGGATTGAATTGATGTTGGCGATAATCTCTGTGATCGCGCTGGCGGTGTCTTGGCTGATGGCGCCCATGTTCTCGCCGCCGGCTTCCAATTCTTTGTCCTGGTTCTTGACGATTTGGATGATGCCCTGCAAGCGTTCAACGAATGCGTTGAAGCCGCCGACAACTTCGCCAACTTCGTCCTTGGACTTTGTTTGGATTCTTTGAGTAAGGTCGGCTTTGCCGCTGGCAATCTTGAGAAGGTTGTCGCGAACGTTGAGAACCGGCTTTACTACGACGAATCTAACAACGATTGTTGTCATGATTGAAATGACTATCAACAAGACGACCAAAGAAGGAATTACCATTTGCAAGGTCTGCGTAGTGGCGCTTGTGATTACGTGCTGGTTCTTTGCCATAAAGAGCATTCCCACAACGCGTCCGTCGGGATTTTTGTGGGGAATGTAAACCGAGCGGTACTGCTTTCCTCCGATGACGTTGTTAAGTCTTATTGTCTCGCCCTTGCCAAAAACCGTGCTAAGAACCTGCTGGTTGTCGATTCTTGTGCCGGTCATCGGGTTGCCCTTTGAGTCGCGCAATGTTGTTGAAACGCGCAAGTCTCCCTTGAATACAGTACATTCCGTTCCGTGGGCTTCGCGAACAAGGTTTACAAAGTCTTCTTTTGTAAAGTCGTAGGCGGAAAGAACTGCGCCGATTACTTCTCCCTGGTAGCGGACAGGAGCGGCATAGGCAAGGCCCCATTCCATCCAATCCTTTTCTATCCAAGTGTAGCTGCTGTTTTCGCCGTTCATTACGTTCTGCCAAGCTTCGACATCGCTGATGTCAGAGCCTACGCCAACCGTTCCTGCGACGACTTTTCCTTTTTTGTTGGCGATGAGCAAAGCGTCCGCGTCCATGCTGCCAACCTGGCCCTGAACGACGCCGTTCAAAAGTTCAATGTCGTCAGTGGCCAAGCCGTTTGTTGTGCGGTTGAGGCCTGCGATTGTCTTTGACTCCGCTGTAAGAGTCTGCTCCCAGTTTTGCAAGAGCAACTCTCCGCCTCGTCCTGCAGTTCTAACGGTTTCATCGATTTCGTTTGTAAAATTTTGCTTGAAAGTCAAAACCGAAATTGCGCAAATTGTTACCGATGACAAAATGACCATGATGGCCACAATGAAAAAGATTTTAAGGGATAACTTTACCTTCATGTAAACTCCTTGTAAATAGCGGATTAAATTATAATCCAAGTCTTATAGAAAAGCAAGTTTTTTCTTTAAAGAGTGAGCGGAATTCTTGATGTTTAATAACTTTACAAACGTACAGGTATATTGGACACGCTCAGCTCGCGCTTTATGTCCTGAATCGTGTATTCGCCGGAGTGAACCATTGTGGCGATAAGGGCCGCGTCCGCTTGTCCTTCTGTCAAGACTTGCGCCAAGTGGTCCACGGTTCCGCCGCCGCCAGAGGCTATTACAGGAATTTTAAGGTTTTGAGCCATCATTTTGGTCAGCGGGATTTCGTAGCCCGCCTTGGTTCCGTCAGCGTCCATCGAATTGAGAACGACCTCTCCGGCGCCCAAGTCTTGGGCTTTTTTGGCCCATTCAAGAGCGTCAAGGTCGGTTTTGACGCGGCCGCCGTTTAGGTAGACCCTGTAGCCCGAAGGACATTCTGAGTCGCGCTTTGCGTCCATTCCAAGCACGATGCATTGGCTTCCAAAGACGCTGGCGCCTTGGCGTATCAAGTCGGGGTTTTTTACCGCCTGGGAATTCAGGGAAACTTTTTCCGCTCCGGCCAATATGGTGGAACGGATGTCTTCCATAGAGCCGATTCCGCCTCCCACGCAAAAGGGGATAAAGACTTGGCTGGCCACTTTGCTTATCAAGTCCAAAATCGGCCGCTCTCCGCGGGCGCTGGCCATGATGTCGTAAAATACAAGCTCGTCTACGCCTTGCTCGTAGTATTTTTTGGCCATTTCCACGGGGTCGCCGATGTCAAGGTTGTTTTGGAATTTGACGCCTTTTGTGGTGCGGCCGTCCTTTACGTCAAGGCAAACTATGATTCGTTTTTTTAGCATGACAAGTCCCCCTCCACAAAATTCTTTATGATTTTAAGGCCGGCTTTTCCAGACTTTTCTGGGTGGAACTGGCATGCAAAGACATTTTTTTGTTGGATCACCGCGGGAACCATCGCTCCGTAGTTGGCGTAGCCTTTTATGACTGAAGGATTGTCCGGCTGGATTACGTAGGAGTGGACAAAGTAAAAGTCGCTTCCTTCGGGCACGCCCTTTAGAATCGGGCAGTCGCCGCTGTAAGAAACTTCGTTCCAACCCATGTGGGGAACTTTGCGGGAATTGTCTTCCGGGTTTACGTCGCGCTCGCGCCAAACGTTCTTAAAGTGGCGGATCGTTCCGGGAATCAGGCCTAAGCATTGCGTGTAAGTTTGCGTTCCGTTTTGCAAGGAGCCGCCTTCTTCGCTTTTGTCAAAAATGATTTGGGCGCCGATGCAAATTCCAAGCAAGGGCTTTTTGTCCTGGGCCCATTCGCGCAAGAACGTGTCAAAGCCCGACATTACAAGCTCGCGCATGGCGTAAGCCGCCTCTCCGTCGCCGGGAAAAATCACGCGGTCAACGTTGGCCAAGTCGGCCGGATTTTTTGTACGGATGTAAGGCGCCTTTAAAAAGTCCAAGGCGCGCTCCACGCTCTTAATGTTTCCGGCGTTGTAATCAACAATTCCAATCATTCTTGTATTTTAGCGCTTTGTTTATTTTCCGACAAGCGGAAAGTTGCTTTGCTTGCGCAAGTCTACTTGCGGATATTGTTCGTAGCCCCACTTGTCGTAGCTGTAGGTTGGAACTTTATCTTCCGCGTACATGGCCAATTCCGAAACGGTAACATAGCCGTCTTTGTTCAAGTCCGCTTTGCCGCTTAGCGCTTCCAAAATTACATAGGTGAAAATTCCGTGGCCCTTGTAGCCTTCCATCGCGGATTGGCTGTCGCTTGAAGCGGCGATTGTGGCTTGGCCAGTCGCGCGGCTTAATCGGTCGATCGCGGTTTTTTCGGCCATTCCGCGCGCGCCTGTCGAGATGAAGGCGCCGGAGTTGCAGGTGTCAAGCAAGACAAGGCTTTTTTGAGCCTTTATTTTTGAAAGTTGGTCCGCGATGAATTTTTTGGAAAGCGCCGATTCCGCTACGGATTGCGCGTTGCGGAATCTAAAGTCAACAGGGATAAAGTAATAGTCTCCGTCGGTGTGAGTCGTTCCGTGGCCTGAAATGTAAAAAACAAAAACGTCATCCGCGCTGATTTTTGAAGCTACAGCGTCAAAGGCGCTTGCGACGCCAGCCTCAGTCACGTCGCCGTCAAAGACTGTCGAAATGTTTATCGATTGGTAAAGCTTTCCTTTTATGTTCTTAAAGGTATCGCTTACGGCGCTGGCGTCGGGAACGGCGTAGTTGAGCCACAAGGATTTGTCGCGATACTTGTTCACGCCGACGGCAAGGACATAAAGGCCCGGCTTTTGCGTCTTTCCTTGCCAAGTTATGCTTGCCGTTTTATGCTCGCTCTCTATCATTCCGGTGGAATTGCTGGCGAAGATTTCGATTTTGTTCTCTCCGTTTTGCAAGGATACGGGATGCGAGAAAGTTATCGCAGCGGAACTTTTGCCTTGCGGGGCGTCTCCAACCAACTCAAGCTTTCGTTCGCCGCCGCTGATTGTGACGGTCTTTCCGTTAAGCTTTAAGTAAACGCCGCCGATTCCGCCGCCTTGGTCTTTTACCGTAAAGTTAATCGTCACGTCGCGGCTGGAAGAGCTTTTTGGCGCGTCTATAAAATCAACAAGCGGCGGCTGGCCGGAAGAAACGATTTGCGCCAAGTCCGATTGGCTTGCGGCTTGCGTGTCTCCGCTTTGAGGCAATTCTACGCCTGGAATGCTTGCTCCCTCAAACTTTGCGGCGACCAAGTCCGGGCGGTAAAGTTTTTCCGTCAAAGAGTCCAAGGGGTAGGCCTTCATTCCGTCGACAAGGTAGACAAAAGATTTTAGGCCGTTCTCGCTTCCGTCAAAGTAGCCTTCCGGTGTGTATTTTAGCCAATCGTCGTTTTTGTCTGACAAAGCGCTGGCCAAAAGCTTTTGGTCTTTGACGGAAAAGCATTGCAAGACGCCATTACTTGCGAAGGCGTAAATTTTTGAGTTGTCCGCGCTGAAAAAGTTGTAGATGGAATTTGACGTTCCTCGAGAAAATTTCGCCGTGGGCCGCCAAGAGCCAACAGTGTAAAGGGAGTACCAATACTGGGAATCTTTTTCTTCATAGCCGTACATTCCTACAAGAGTTCCGTCGGGAGAGCAAAATGGATAGTAGGCGTTTTCAAAAGTTTTTACCAACCGCCATTTGTAAGAGCTTGTATCGTAAACGCGGCTGACTCCTTTTTCACAAGGCGCGAAAAAATATTTTTCGTCGGGCGTGAAGGCTGGCAAAAAGCTTATGTCTGTTGCGGAAAGCGCCGTTCTAAGGACTTCAAAGTTTTCTTTTACATCAAACGCTATCTGCTTTCCGTTCTTTCCGTCCAAAAAGACGTAGCGTGACGAAGGACTGAAGACGCTTGATGAATTGTAAAAGCCCGCCTCAAAGCCCGGCACGACGGTCGCTTTTTTCGTCGCGGCGTTGTAAATAAGGGTTCGCTTTTTGGCCTCGTCGTAGTAAGCGATGTAAGAGCCGTCTGGGCTTGCCAATACTGTAGTCGCGTTCACGTTCTTTACGACCGGCGAGTCTTTCTTTGTTTTTAAGTCGCGGAAGTAAATCGTCTTTGTCTTTGAATCTGAATAGCATATGGCGTTTTTGAAGACGCTAAGATTGTTGAGCGCCGTGATTCCGGCGGCGTTGTCGGAAAGCTCAAGCCGCGTAAGGTTTTGGTCGAAAATCGCGGCGGCTTTTCCTTCCGGGTCGCTGACAAATATGCGTCCGTCTTTTAGGCTTTCGCTCGCGTAAAATTGGTTTGAAACGTCTTGTATCTTTTTAATTTCCTTGTCGGAAGCGTCGTAAAATGTTATGCCTTGACTGTCCGCGATCGCGCATTCGCTTGAAGAAAATGGCGGGAGGGCGAACGCGTAGCAATCCCTTTCTTGCTTTTTTATTTTGAGAGAGTCGCTCGACAAATCATATTCGGCAATGGCGCGTTTGGTCGCAGCCACAATCTTTTTTTCGTCGGAAGAAAATTGAACGCCAATGTTTCTTCCTTCCTCAAAATCCGGTATTTCTATTTCAAATTTTTTTTGGATGTCATCGGACAGAGCGCTTCGTATATGAATTATTTTTGAGCCGGCCGAAAAAGCCGCGAGACTGCCGCTGGGAGAAATCGCGATATTGTCGATTACGAAATTTGATTCGATTGTCTTTGCGATTTTATTTTCTTTTAGGTCGTAGATTATGACCGCTTTTGGCGCGCCGCCTTCTGTCTTTGCGGCGGGAACTGCAAGATAGCGCGAGTCCGCGCTCCACGCGCATTGGGCGTAAAAAAAATATCCAAGTCCTTTTAGGATGAATCTTTGCTTTTTTGTCTTTATGTCATAAATTGTGACGCAGTCGCCGTCGTCAATCGCGATAAAGCTTGAGTTTGGCGAAAAGGCTAGTCCTCGCAGATAGTCGTCTTTTGCGTTTTGAACGATGACGGCTGTTTCTTTGCGGCTTGCGACTTCCGTCAGCTTTGTTTTCCACGCTTCTCCTTCTTTTTTTGAAAAGAGGATGTATTTTGCGTCGGGCGAAAAGTCTTTAAAGAAGGAGCCGCTAAATTGCTTTACAAGAATTCCGCTTTGCCGTTCGTAAACGTCCGCTTGAAAGAGCGTGGCCCGCATAATGTATTTTCCGTCGGCGCTGTATTTGAGGCGTCTTGCGCTTTCCATCGTGTTCCCTTTTTGTAGAACCAGCTCCGGCTCGGCGACGGCGGCGGCCGCAAAGACAAGAGGCAAAACCAAGGATATGATTCTTTTCATAACACGCTCCTAAAAAGAAAATCCCGCGCCGCCCTGCCGCTTGACAAGGCAAAACGCGGGTGATGCAAAATGAAAGGCTTTGTTTATTTTTTCAATGTCAAGATGTCAAGTCCGCCTTCCAGCAGATAGTTCAATTCTTCAATGCATTTTTTGTTGGCGTTTTGCAGTTCAAAAGAAAAGCCGCTTTGCATTATTTCACGCTTGGTTGATTTGTAAACGCCTCTGTACATGTATTGCAAGTTGCCTGTTACAAGCATGTCGGAAGTGACAGGGTATACAAACCAATAGGATAAACTTGCGGTTGTTGGCGCTCCCGCTTTAGGACCTAAATCTACTGTAAAGTCTCGAATGATGGTCAAGTCGTATTTTTTTCCTTCTTCGGCTTCGTATTTTACGTCCTTGAAAATTTTCTTTAGACGAACGTCTTGAAGCATTTTTATCTGCTTCCAATCGCAGTCTTCGGCGGCATATGCGTTTTTGTATTTTAACATTATTTCGGCGGAAGCGTTCAAGTAGTCAATTGTCCTTTGCGTGTTGTTGCTGTCTATTACAAGGACAGTCCATTGAGCGATTTCAGCGGGAGCGAAGTGTTTCATTTCTATAAGCGAAGAATCCGCCTCGCCTATGTGCATTTCCAATCCTGTTTGCTCATATTTTGGCTTGTTGTCGTTCTTTTTTGCAAAAGTCAGCGCGCTGGCGCAAAAGCATAACAAAGCCGCCGCCGCAAGAAATTTAATTTCTCTCTTCATATAAAACCTCCAACTTAGCCGAATCGGCTAGGTTGAGAAAATTATACTCTTAGTCTTTAAAATCTGTCAAGGAAAATATGGGCTTTTAATTGCAAAAATTCGATTGTAGCGCTAAAATTATTGCCAGTTGCGGAGGTTTTATGAAAAGAGTTTTTTTTGTTTTTTTAGCAGTTTTTTTTTCCGCAGGCTTGTCTTTGCAGGCGCAAGATTGGTCGCTCCCCCAGGACAACAAGCCAATAAAGACGATTACCTGGGCCACGCCGGCCGAGCTGACTTTAAAATTTGACTATCCATTTAAGGGCGTTTTGGAATGGTACACCCATTTGGGATCGCAAAAACAAATGCGCAAGGACAGAACTGGGACATACACATTGCGAGTGCCTAATAAGTTTAAAGGAAACGGACTTATAGGAACTGGCTACGCGCATAAAGCCAGAGAAGTTACATGGGCCATTGGAGACCCTGACCCAAGCGCCGGTTATACGGAGACAAGAGTTTCTTGGAAGTCAGATTGGCAGCAGTCCGCTCCGGATCCGGTGGCCAGCTGGAGGACCGACCATGATGTCGGAACTGTGATTTTTTTGAATGATGTTATAATAAACGGGAGCGTGGCTTTTGCAAAAGGGCCAGCCCGTTCTTTTAGCGGCTTGGAAATCGGACACAGTTGTTATTCTTCTTTGAGTGATGACGGAATCAGTTCGAATTGCCCTGGGCTTGAGCAGTTTGTGCATAACAGCGACACTGAGTTGTATTATCAATTTGTAAAGGCGGCGGACAACAGCAATGCGATAATTTTGTGGGGAATATTCAGCACAAGTTCGCGTTATGCAAACCAACCAAAAAAAATGGAGGCAGGTGGCGGTTCCCCAAGCAAAGCGAATTCTTCGCCAAAAAAAAATTGGACGGAACATACAAATGGTTTTCCATTTTCTTACCACGAAGGAACAAGAGTTTACACAGTGCTTGTTTCAAAACGGTTCAAGAATACTGAAGGTCTTCTTCCTGTTGAATTCAACCCTGACGCTTCAAGCGGCTATACGACAACTACATTTACGGCTCATTGTGAAGAAGCTGATTGGATGTCGCTTGGCTATTATTTGTCGATTGATTCGGAATTGGTTGTTGACGGCAAAGTGATATTCGAAAAAAGCGCGATTTGCGAACCGCATAAAAAAAGCGATTATGGAATTTTGAGCGGAACTTCTTTGCCTAGTTATATTTCTTTCATTGTCGGAAGCGATTATAAAAACTACTATTTTTTGCAATCTTCCGACGACCCATACACGCTGATTTTTTGGGGAAAGGACAAATAAATATGGAGAATATTGTTATGGCTTCAGTTAAAAATAATTCAAACAAGGACAAGACTCCCACTCCGCACAACGCGGCAAAGAAGGGCCAGATAGCGCCGACGGTTTTGCTGCCCGGCGACCCCCAGCGCGCCGAATGGATAGCCAAGGAATTTTTGACAGGCGCAAAGCTTGTCACCGACGTCCGCGGCATGAAAGGCTTTACCGGAAAATATAACGGAAAGCCCGTCACCGTTATGGGAAGCGGAATGGGCGCCGGCTCGGCGGGCATTTACATTTACGAGCTTTACAACTACTACGGCGTCGAGGCGATTGTCCGAATCGGAACTTGCTGCTCATTCCAAAAAGGAACAAAGCTTGGCGCGATGATTCTTGCCATGACCGCCTCGACCGACTCAAACTACGAATACCAGTACGGCTTGCGAGGCCACCTTTCGCCCGCCGCGGACTTTGGCCTTTTGGAGGCCGCCGCCGCTTTTGCGCGCAAGAATAAATTCGCTTTTGAAGCGGGCCCTGTTTTTTCAAGCGACTTTTACAGCGCCTACAACGCTTTGGGCGAGCAAGTCTGGAAGTCTTGGGCAAAGATGGGATGCCGCGCGCAAGATATGGAAACTTTTTGCTTGTACGCGCAGGCGGCCTTTGCCAATAAAAAGGCGCTTTCGATTCTTACAAACGTTTATGATAAAATTACAAACAAGGGAATCGACGGCAACGCAAAGGCGCTTACGCCGATGGTTCAAACCGCGCTCTCTCTTGTCTAAAGATTTTTACAAAGACAAAGGCAAGCGCGATTGCGGTGATCGCCCATGACGCGGGGTAGGTGAACAAAAGCCAACGCGTCGAGTGGAAGCGCGGCGTTTGAAAGGCCGTGAAAATCCAGGCAAGGCGGCTTCCGCACGCTCCAAGCAAAACAATAATCGAAGGCTCAATCGAATGTCCCAAGCCTCGCATGTCCGCGGCCAGCGATGACATTATTCCGCACAAAATGTAGGGGCCGCACAAAATGCGAAGTCGGACGACGCCTTCGGCTATTGAGGCTTGGTTTGAAGTGTAGATTTCCAGCAAGGGCCGCGCGAATATAACCGTAAGCTCGCCAAAAATCAGGCCTGTCGCGCAAATGACGCCCAAGGTTTCCCAAACGCTTTTCTTTACCCGCTTGAAATTTCCCGCGCCAAAGTTTTGGCTTACAAAGCTGACTCCCGCTTGCTCAACCGAAATCATCGCGGTCCAGCAAAAGTTTTCCAAGTTGCCGGCCGCGGCGTTTCCAGCCATCGCGTCGGCGCCAAAGGAATTGATTGCCGCTTGAATCACCAAGTTTGATATTGTGAACAAAATGTTTTGGATTACGTTTGGAACGCCGATGCGCAAAATCGAAGCGACGACAGCGGCCTTTAGGCGAATCATTTTAAAGCAAAGCCTAAACTCGCCTTCTTCGAGCGCAAGGCAAACGATTATCAAAAGCGTGGCCGCGTATTGCGAAACGCTTGTGGCTAGTCCTACGCCGGCAACGTCCATTTTTAGCGCGATTACAAAAATCAAGTTGAGGATTACGTTGACGACTCCGGCGGCGAACAAAAAGTAAAGGGGCCGCTTTGTGTCGCCCTTTGCGCGCAAGATTCCCGCTCCAAAATTGTAAACGGCGATCGCTGGCAGTCCTGGAATCAAGTAGTGTACGTATCTTAGCGCAATGCCAAAAACTTCTTGCGGCGTTTGCAAGAGCCAAAGAACCTTTGGCATAAAAATCCAGGCCGTGATTGAAAGAAGCGTTCCAAGCAAAAGGCCAAGCGCGATTGAAACGTGAAGAACGTCGGCCACGGCGTCCTTTTTTCCGGCGCCGATGTTTTTTCCCGCGACGACCGCCGCTCCTCCGCCCAGGCTCATAAAGACGTGGCAGCAAAGGCCCCAGATCACGGACACCGCTCCGACCGCCGCAAGAGAATTGTTTGAGCCAAAGCGGCCGATGACGATTATGTCCGCAGCGTTGAATAAAATCTGCAGGATGCTCGAAAGCATAAGAGGAAGAGAAACACGAACGAGTCCTTTAAAAATCGACCCGTTCAGCATATCGATAGAGTTCTTCATTGTTTTTTTTTGTTTTCGCCTTTTTTTAGGCCAGAGACTTTCCGTCGCTAAAAGCGTTTCCGACGCGCTTTCCGAATTCGTAGTAGCCGTGGTCCGCTGTATTGTAGATTATTGGATGATATTTTGCAAGGTCAACCTTTCCGTCCGCGTCAAGAATTTTTTCGTCGGCGACTACGTTGACGATTTGGAACAAATGCTTTTCGTCGTCCAAGACTTTTACAAGGCGGCATTCCAAGGTCAGCGGAAACGCGTCAAAAATCGGAGCGTTGACGTTGGCGCTTTTTGTAATTTTCCAACCGGTCTTTTCCAGCTTGTCAGGCTCTTTGTTGGCCGAAACGATTCCGACATAGTCGCAAGCTTTGAGCGATTCAACCGTTCCAAAAGCGATAGTCGCTTCTTTTGTTTGCGCGATGTTTTTTGTGGTCTTGTGGCTTTTTGCAAGGCAAACCCAAATCTGGTTATCGTCCGCGATTCCGCCCCAAGCCGCGTTCATAGCGTCGGCCTTTCCGTTTTCGTCGTAAGTTCCCAAAATCAAAACCGGCATCGGGAACAAGATTGTCTTTGCGCCTAAGTCTTTCATATTTACTCCTGGGCGATTACTTCGTCAAAGAACTTTGAGTAGTCCGTTCGCTTGTCCTTGCTAAAGGCCATCGCCGCGCGGGGGTGTTGGTTGAGGTATCCTGTTACCAAGTATGGAACGTCGTAGCCCCAAACAACTCCGTCCTTCTTAAGCTGCAGCATGTATTTTTCGATGAACTTGAGCGTTTCGTAAACCTTGTACTTGGGGTTTTTAAGGAAAGCCAAAAGGTTTTCCATGAAGCAGTTTCCGGCGCCGCGGCCCATTCCGTTGTAAGTGGCGTCAAGCCAGTCAACGCCGTCGCCGCACGCTTCGATCGTGTTGGCGAAGGCGAGCTGCTGGTTGTTGTGCGCGTGGATTCCCAATTGCTTTCCGTGCTTGTCGGCGTATTCCTTGTAGAGCGCGCAAATGCGCTGCATCTGTTCCGGGAAAATCGAGCCGTAGCTGTCGACGATGTAAATGCAGTCGGCGGGCGACTGGCCGATCATGTCCAAGGCAACCTTTATGTCGCCTTCTTGCGCGGTGCTGATCGCCATAATGTTGCAGCTGACTTCGTAGCCCTTCTTTTTTGCGTCCTCGATTATTTCCAAGGCTCCGGGGATTTGGT
>JAEEVR010000007.1 GCA_016290995.1 Treponema sp.
CGTGATTCTCAAAGCAAGCAGCTTGACGAGCAGGTAATGGGACGTGTCCGTCGCAATCCAAGGCTTCTTGATTTTGAAACTCTTTCTGAAGAAGCAAAAGAGCTCGCTTTAACTGCCTGGATTTGGGGCATTGTTCCTCCAACAAAGACTAAAATTTTGCCTGTTAAACTTTTTAAGAATTACAATATAGAGCATGACATTCGTGTTAAACCTACAAAACTTGAAAATATTGCGGCAACACAATCTTTTAATCTTCAGTCTTTTGTTAAGGGGCTGTCTGACGACAAACTTGACTCAACAAATATTTTTGAATTATTTAGAGACCTTGCAAGGCAGGATTTTGAAATTCAAAAAATGTGTTACGATTATGCTTCAAGCTTTGAAAAGTGGCGTATTTTTGCAGAACATCTTTCTAACATAAAGAAAAGTTATGACGCATATATATGTGATTATAATAAAAGTATGGTGGTCTGTGATGACGTGACTTTTCCATACGACAGTTCATATGAAAAAACGGACAATAGCGTGACTATTGATGACTGGGTATGGCGGCGGAATGATAATGAGAATGATTTTTCTTTTGACAGCGATGCGGAAAGAAAATGGGCTGAATTGTTGAAAGACATACGTTATATGTCTATTGGCAAAACTTCCACCTTAACCGACTCAAATAAATTTTTATGGGGCAAGAATTACCTGTCTAATTCAGAAATTAAATTTGAGTATTACCTTGATGGTGTTCATTCTTCATATCCGGATTTTATTATGAAAGATAAGAATGGCGTTATTCATATTTTTGAGGTAAAAAGCATTAATAAGAAGGTTGGCGCGCAAATAGATGAAGAAGAGTATAAAAAGAAAGTCAAAGCGCTAAAAGATTGTTACAAAGCTTGTTCAGAGAAGACAGATCATATTTTTTATATTCCACTTATGACGGGATCTGATTGGCAGATTTTCAGATATTCAAACGGTGATGAAAAAAAAATAAACAAGCAGCAATTCATAGAATCGTTTGAGCAAAGAAATGTTTTTGTCGACGGGGCGAAGCCTAGAGTGGAACTGCTTAAAGTTGCAGATTCAAAAAAGAAAAAGAGATGAGATATAAAAAAGAGAGGGGTAAAAATAATTGTAATAGACGAGAGCGAGGAATCTTACGTTTATTCACCTAGCATCTTTGAGCGAATAAACTAATAAAGCAACGGTTGGCGCAAAGTGTGATTGCTCTATTTTTTCACCTTATATCCAGCAGTTTGAACCGTTGCCACCGGCCGTTTTTTGTCGTTTATGATTTCGTAGATGTCGATTTGGTAAAAGCAAGTTGAGTGGCCGTCCTTTATGGGAAGGGCTTCGGCAAAGAGCTCGTCGCTTTTTGCGGAGTTGACCATATTGATTGTGGAGCTGAGGGTGACGGCGTTATAACCGCTTGTTTCGTCGGAATTAGAAGCCACCGCAAAGGCAAAGTCGGCCATTGTAAAATACACGGCGCCCATCACAAAGCCCAAGGCGTTTTTGTGCCGCTCGTCAAGTTTAAGGTGAATTTTGGAGCGGCCGTCTTGCGCTTGCAAGATTTCTATGCCTGTGGTTTGCGTCGCGTAATTGTCTTTTGCAAAAAACTTTTTTACTTCGTCTAATGTCATTCGCGCGCTCCATTAACCGTTGCGGCCCAGCGCGAAGGCTTTTTTGTTCATTTCCAAGAATTGCGGCTTTACGCATTGGGCAAGCGCGTCAAGCCAATCTTGTTCGGCGATGTCCTTGTAGTATGTCGAAAAGCGGCCCATCAAAACGATGTTGGCGCTCTTTGCCGAGCCTGCCTTTAAGGCCAAAGAAAGCGCGTCGATCGCGTCAACCTTGGCGCCGGCTTCGCGCATTTTGTCCAACAAGTTTTCGGGGTAAGTTGCCGCTCCTGTGATTACCGGCATCGGGTCGATTTGCTGGTCGTTTACGATTACCGTTCCGCCGAGTTTTAGGTTTTCCATGTAGCGCGCGGCTTCCAATGTTTCAAAAGAAATTATGTAGTCGGCCTGACCCTTGTCGATGATCGGCGAATGAACTTCGTCGCCAAAGCGCGCGTATGTTACGACGCTTCCTCCGCGCTGGCTCATTCCGTGAACTTCGCTGACCTTTACTTGGTAGCCCTTGTTCAACAAGACTTGTCCCAAAAGTTTGCTGGCCAAAAGGGAGCCTTGTCCTCCCACGCCTACTATCATCACGTTCGTTGTCATTTAGTTCTCCTCAAAAGCGTCTTTGGCGCAAAGTTGTTTGCAAACGCCGCAGCCAACGCATTGGGTTTGGTCCACAAAGGCTTTTCCGCCCTTAAAGCTGATGGCGGGGCAGCCGATTTTCATGCAAGCCTTGCAGCCGACGCATTTTTGTTCGTTGGCCTGAAGGGGCGGATTTGCCTTTACGTATTTTAGAAGCGCGCAAGGTCTGCGGCTTATGATTACGCTGGGCTCTTTGGCTGCCAACTCTTCTTTGACGGCGGCTTCGGTTTCCTTTAGGTTGTAGGGGTCAACTACGCGGACGCGGTTGATTCCCATCGAGCGGACGAGCGCCTCCAAGTTGATTTTGCCGGCGGGGTCGCCTTTAATGTTGTAGCCTGTCGTCGGGTTTTGCTGGTGGCCGGTCATTCCGGTGATTGAGTTGTCCAAAATGATTACGGTCGAATCGCTCATGTTGTAGGCGATGTTGGCCAAGCCGGTCATGCCTGAGTGCATGAAGGTCGAGTCTCCGATTACGGCGACAGTCTTTGCGGCGCTCTCTCCGTTTGTGGCCTTGTTAAAGCCGTGGAGGGAACTGATTGAAGCGCCCATGCACTCAACCGCGTCGATCGCGCCAAGCGGAGGCATCGCGCCCAAAGTGTAGCAGCCGATGTCGCCAAGCACTGTGCATTTTTGCCGCGCCAAAGTGTAGAACAAGCCTCGGTGGGGGCAGCCCGCGCACATGACCGGCGGACGTACCGGAAGGCCTTCGATTTTTTTGCAAGAAGCGGGAGCGTCTTTTCCAAACTTTTCGGCCACAAGGCTTTGCGAAAATTCATCGACAATCGGGAATAAGGATTTTCCTTCGGCCTTGATGCCCAAGGACTTTACATAGTCTTCGATGAAGGGATCCAGTTCCTCCAAGACTACAAGGCGTTCCACCTTTGAAGCGAAGTCCTTTATCAATTTTGGAGGGAAGGGCCAAACCATTCCCAACTTTAAGATTGACGCTTCGTCGCCAAAAACTTCCTTGGCGTACTGGTAGCAAGTGCTGTCGCAAATGATTCCGAGCTTTGTTCCGCCCATCTCGACTTTGTTAAGGGGCGATGTCTCGGCGAACTCCGAAAGTTTTTGCGTACGTTCCTCCACAAAGGGATGGCGGCGCTTTGCGTTGGCCGGAGCCATTACGTATTTTTGCGGATTCTTTTCGTAGGGACGGGCGGGCGGATCGACTCTTTCGCCAAGCTCGACGACGCTCTGGGAGTGGCTTACGCGAGTGCACATTTTGATGAAGACAGGCGTGTCAAATTTTTCTGAAATCTCGTAGGCGGCTTTGGCAAAGTCCAAGGCCTCCTGGGAGTCGCTTGGTTCCAGCATGGGAATCTTAGAGGCGAGCGCGTAGTGGCGCGAGTCCTGCTCGTTTTGCGAAGAGTGCATTCCCGGATCGTCGGCTACGTTTATAATAAGGCCTGCGTTGACTCCTGTGTAAGAAATTGTGAAGAGGGGATCGGCCGCGACGTTGAGGCCGACGTGCTTCATCGCGCAAAAGGCCCTCTTTCCGGCAAGGCTCGCTCCAAAGGCTGTTTCTAGCGCAACCTTTTCGTTGGGAGCCCATTCGCAATAAATCTGGTCGAATTTAACGGCTTCTTCCGTAACTTCGGTGCTGGGCGTTCCGGGGTAGGAGCTTGCCACCGCGCAACCGGCTTCGTACAAGCCCCGGGCAAGGGCGGCGTTCCCCAATAAAAGTTTTTTCATATAAAGTTCTCCAAATGCAAGCGCGGGGCGCTTTGCGATTTTTTATTTTTTTGCCGCTTCGTACAATGGATAAACCTTTTTGGCGATGTTTTGCAAATCGTTTATTCTTGTCTCGTGCGAAGGATGGGTGCTCAAAAGTTCCGGCGGCTGCTCTGACGAAAGGGAGGCCATCTTTTTCCAAACGTTCACCGCTTCGTAAGGGTCGTAGCCCGCGCGGGCCATAAGTTCCGTTCCCATGCGGTCGGCTTCTGTTTCGTGCTTTCGAGAGAAGGGGAGGCCAAAGGTAAATTGCGCGGCCATGCCAAGCATTTCAGTTCCCTGCTTTTTTAAGCCCAAGGCGGTCGACGTCAAGACGACGCCCATGTTTTGCAAGGTGGACTGGCTGGCGCGCTCGCGGCTGTGCTCCTTTAAGGCGTGGGCGATTTCGTGGCCCATTACGGCGGCCAACTCTCCGTCGGTCAATTTTAGGCCGTTGATGATTCCTGTGTATACGACTATTTTTCCGCCGGGCATGCACCAAGCGTTTACGGTGTTGTCCGTGATTACGTTTACTTGCCAGTTCCAGCTGGGAGCGTCGCTCCTAAAAACGCCTGTCTGAGGGATAAGGTTGTTGGCGATTTTTTGAACGCGCTGAACGGTGGCGGCGTCCCTGTTTAATGTTCCGGCTTTTTGAGCCTCTTGAAGAACCTCGGCGTATGATTGTTGGGCGCTTTGCTCGATTTCTTCTTCGGAAACAAGCAAAATCTGTTTCCTGTCCGCTCCAACGCTTCCCGCGTTAGTTGTGGTGGTAAGGCATGAAGTGAAGGATAAAAGCGCGGCGAATATGGCCGCAAAAATAAAAGCGTTCTTTTTCATAGTATCAATATTACCATAAATTGAAGGCTTTTTCTAGAGATATTATAACCTTTTCTCTCGTTCGCTGTTTACTATTGTATGAAAACGATAAAGAAACATGCGATTTTGTTCGCGCTTTTTGCGCTTGTTTGCGCGGGTTTGGGACAAAGCCTTTTTGCCCAAAATCAAATTTCCATGGAGCCTTCGGGGGAGCGGAAGGACAAGGAAAACCCCATTCGCCTTGCGGAACTTTCGGCCAACGTTGAGATAATGGGAAACGTTGCGATTACAAAACTGGACATGCTTTTTGTCAACAAAGACAATCAAATCCTCGAAGGCCAGCTGGACTTTCCGCTGGGTCAGAACGAAAGTGTGATCGGATACGCTTTGGACATTAACGGAAAAATGCGCGACGGCGTTGTCGTTGAAAAGGACAAGGGCCGCCAAGTTTTTGAAGCGGTTGTCCGACAGGGAATCGATCCCGGCTTGATGGAAAAAACAAGCGGGAACAATTTTAGGACCCGCGTTTATCCTTTCCCCGCAAACGGAAGCCGCCGCGTTCAAATAACCTATCAAAGCGAGCTAAAGTCGCAAGCTTGGGCCGCCAACATGTTAGCGCCGGAATTTTACACATACGTTTTTTCGGCCCTGCCAAAAGGCCGCTTGGACAAGTTTGACTTTACGATAACGGTTCTTGACCAAAAGGCAAATCCGCATTCGTGGGCCAACAACCAAGACGGAATGGATTCGTTTTCGTTCGCCCAAATGCGCGGCGGAAGGACGGCGAGCGTTTCCAAAACCGATATTGAACTTACAAAGCCGATACAGTTTTCGCTTGAATCAAATTCAGTTGCCAAAACATCGCCCGCCTATGAAAGGCCCGTCTTTATTCAAACGCTGGGAAAGGACACATACTTTTATTACAGCCGAACGCTCGCCGCTTTTGGACAAAAAAAGGCGCTTCCAAAATCGATCGCGGTTTTATGGGACGTTTCTTCCAGCGGCCAAAAGCGCGACATCGACCGCGAGCTGCAATTGCTAAAGGCTTACGTAAAGGAGTTGGAAAAACCGACTGTAAGGGTCTTTCCTTTCGCGCTGAAAATTTATGACGGCCGTTCCTTTAAGATTAACGGAGACGCCGACATTGCCGAACTTGAAAAATTCATTCGCGCGTTCAGCTACGACGGAGCGACAAATTTGTCTTACGATTTTTCTTCGTTGGAAACGGAAGAAGTCCTGGTCTTTAGCGACGGCTTGGCGAATTGGAGCGACGGTTCCGCCGCGCCCGCGGACAAGAAATTGGCGCGAGTTTACACAATCAATTCTTCGCCTTCCGCCGACCACGCTTTGCTTTCTTCTATCGCCAACAAGCGCGCGGGCCAGTACATCAATCTTTGCGGGGCCGGCGAAAAAATTGACGACAAGCTTTGGGATTTGACCCACGAGCCTTATCGTTTGATTCGCGCGGAATATGACGAGGGCGCGATCGAGCAAGTCTATCCTTTGGACGGAACGATTGTCGGCCTCGACTTTTCGCTTTGCGGCTTGCTGAAAAAAAAGAGAGCCAAAGTCACCTTGTGCTTTGGCCACGGAAACAAAGTCGAAGAAAGCGTTTCGTTTGACGTTTCGGCCGTTGACGGAATCGAAACGGATTGCGCCGCTCGCCAATGGGCCGCAAAAAAGATCGAAAGCCTTTCCCAAAATTACGACAAAAACAAGGACCAAATTATTTCGTTGGCCAAAAAATTCGGCGTCGTCACAAAAGACACGTCGTTAATTGTTTTGGACAACGCAAGCGATTACGTTCGCTACGGAATCGTTCCGCCGGAAAGCGACAAAGAATTGCGCGCGGAGTACGACAAGTTTATCGCGCGGCAATCAACCATAAAGCCGGCTGTCGATGACGGAAGCGGCCAAAATAAAATTCCGCAATCCGTTTACCGCCATTTTGAAGAATTTAGAAAATGGTGGAACACAAGCCTCAAAGAATTTAAGGAAATGAAAAAAGAAAGAACCGGAGGCCGCGGCAGCCAGCTTCAGGTTTTGAGGGAGGCCGCTCCGGCCACCGCCTATGACGACGCCGAAATGGTTTCCGATCGGTTGGAAGGCGTTCGAGTCGCTTCTGAGAACTCAATGGCGGCGACGCAAGCAAACCGAATGAGCAAGTCCGCGAGCTCCGCGCATTCATCGGGCGGCCAATCGAAAATACAACTTGAGGCTTGGTCCCCAAATTCAAAGTACCTTGCGGCCTTAAAAAAGACGCCGACGGAATTGATGTATAACAAATACTTTGAGCTTAAAAAAGAATATGCGTCGTCGCCTGCCTTCTACATGGAAGTTTCGGATTACTTCTTTGACGAAGGAATGGAAAATTGGGGCTTGCGCGTTCTTTCAAACCTTGCCGAGATGGATCTTGAGAACACGGACATTTTGCGCGCTCTTGCCAACAAACTTGTTGAAAGAAAAATGCATGCTCTTGCCGTTCCAGTCTTTGAGCGCATGGTTCAACTTAGGCCGGAAACTCCGCAGTTCTTGCGCGATTTGGGCTTGGCTTATTACCAAATGGGTGAAGCGCAAAAAGCGGTTGACACCTTGTATTCCGTCGTCTACAAAAAATGGGATTCAAGTTTTGACCAAATTCAGCAAATCGTTTTGAACGACATGAACGCGATCATCGCTTCTTGCGAGCGCGATAAAATCAAGTTGGACACTTCCGCAATCGACAAAGACTTGATGCAAAATTTTGACATGGACGTTAGAGTCGTTCTTACTTGGAACACGGACAGTTGCGACATAGACTTGTGGGTCACTGACAAAGACGGCGAAAAATGTTTTTACTCGAACAAAATTACAGCCAACGGCGGCCGCCTTTCGCGCGACTTTACGCAAGGCTACGGACCTGAAGAATTCTGCATTAAAAAATCTCCCGGCGGAAAGCTAAAGATAGAAGCCAACTATTACGCCAACCACCAGCAAAAATTCTTGCAGCCTGTTACGGTTCAGGCGGAAGTTTACACAAACTTTGGCCGCCCCAACCAAAAAAAGGAAATTCTCACCTTGCAGCTTGTGGACAAGAAAGAAGTCTTTTTGATTGGAAACGTGGAATACTAAAAGGCGCGGAGCCTGCGCGCGGCCGATGTTGCGCGCGCAAGGAAAATCCGCTAAAATGGCTTTTATGAAAAAGATAAAGAATATAAAAACAATAATCGCCGCGATTGCCGCGCTTTTTGCGGCCGCGGAACTTTTCGCCTTGCCGGACGCAAGCGGAGAATATGTTTATTACCTTGACTCTTCTTTTAATCGAGAAAGCTACATCGGCTTTCTTTACTACGACGATTCGACTTACGAAGCGCGTTACTACGCTCCCGCTACAGAAACGCTTGCCGAAAAAAACATCGACATGCTTTTTTCGGTCGCGCAAAAAAACGGCCGCATGGAATTGACCGGCGAGCGTTTTGTCATTCCGCCGCAGCAAGAGGATGTTGCGATTGTAAATTACATTCACGATTTGCTTTACGAGTTGAGCGGCCGCCGCGGCAAATTGTTGGAAGAGCCGCTTGTCGATTACGAAAACAACAAGGCGCCCTTTATGCAAGCCGGCGTTTTTGTTTCGGACAATTTTGACGTTTTTGGCGGTCCCGTAAAAATGCTTTATGACGAGGTTGTTCCGATTTTTAACTTAAAGAAAATCATTGACTATTCAGGCCGCGACGTTTTTGTCGTCGCCACGATAGGCCAGTTGGAAAGCTCAAAGGACAAGTCTTTTGCGGAATTCGTTCCGCAATCACTTGCCGCAAAGGGAACGGCAAAGCGCGAGCCCAGGCAATTTAAGAACGCCAAAAAAGAAAGCCTAAGCCTCCGCGTTGAAATTGGAAAAAACGCCGCGCTTTCCCAAAGCGTCTTGGCTGACAAAAACTGGTCTTTGGCCGGCGCAAGCGTCTGGACGCTTGGCGACAGCGCTATCGCGTCTTTGCAGTCGCTGGCCTTGCCCGAGGGCTCGGCCGCCGGCCAACCGCAAACTGTCGCGCGCATTATGCGCCTTTTCGTTTCGAGCAAAAACTTTGCTTACAACGATTGGTCCGCGCTTGACGTTCACGCGGGCGGCGGAAAAATAAAAATCAATTCAAGGACTTACAATCCAAAGACTCATAAGTTGATCACAGACATAAAGACTTTAAGCGCCGTCGCCTCAAACCTTTACGGCTGTTTTTCGCTTGCGGTTTACACCGATGACTACCAGGCCAACCGCGGCTACTTTGACAAAATGGCCAAAAGCTACAGTTGCAAGATGGAGTAATTTCCACAAGCGCAGCTGTTCGCGCGAGCTTTGTTGCGAGCGCGAATGTTGCTGCTTATGCGGCAATCATACAATTTTGGGCTTATTTCATTTTTCCTTGCCGCTATCCCAGACCAAAATCTTGTTGGCGCCTTTCTTCAGTTGCGCGAAGGGGCCGGGGAGGACTTTGCCTTGAGCGCGGCAGCTTCCCAAAATGTCTTTGTCAAAAACAATGTCGTTTCCGTCGGAGCCGTCAAAGCGGGCGGCGCTTATGCGGGTGGCGGCAAAATCTTTTGTGGACACGAGGGCGGCGCCGGATGACAAAAGCTTGTCGTCCGCGGTAAATTCCAGCCAAGTCTTTTTGCCTTCAACGACAATTTTTGCGTTGGGGTTTTTGTCGCATTCCGTAAATGCCTTTTCTCCCGCAAACCGAACGGCGCCGCCGCAGTAATGGTTGTCCTTTATGTAAACCGCTTGCTGGACTCGCATAAAGACGTCGTGGTCGCCGTCGCCCGCCTTGGCAACGTTGGCCTTGTAGTCGGCGAAGCTCGGCGGGTTGGCAGAGCTTGTGAACTGGCTTGTCTTAAAAAGCTCGTCAACGGCCTTTATCGCCGCGGCGTATTTTTCTCGGTTGGCGTCGGTCGGCGCTCCCATAAAGTCAAAGATCCACGAGCGCATTGAAGTCGCGAACAAGTTTTGGTTGTAGGAATCCGTTCCGCTTTTAGACTGCTCGGTGTAAGTGGTTTGTCCGCCAACGTAAATGTTTTTCGTCACGCGGTCGTCGCCGCTAAAAATCAGCGCCGTTCCCATCGGAGCGGTTGAGTGCGGATAATGGTAGGGCGTGGCTCTGTCCATGACTTGCTCGCGGCGCATCGTTCCCAAGCACAAGTTGTGGACATACGCTCCGCCCTGCGAAATGTTGTCAAAGTTGTAGGGGCTTGCGAAAATGTTGTTGTCAACGATGTAAGGTCCGTGCGAAACTTCAACCATCAAGTCGCGGTCGTTGTCGTAGTACAAGTTGCTTGAGATTCTTGTTCCCTGCGTTTCCCAGTCAAGCCAAGTTCCCAGCGTGCAATTGTGAATGTTGTTGTTTCTGATTATCGTGTCGATGGCGGCGTGGAATTTTATTCCGCCGATTTCGTAGCCAAAGTATTCGTGCTTTACAGCGATGTTGTAAATGTGGTTTCGTTCAATCACGCTAAAGGCGCAACCCATGTGGCCTACGATTCCGTTTTGGCCGCAGTCGTAAATTACGTTGTCGCGGACGATGTGGCCGCCGATTTTTTCTTTGCTCCAGCCAGCTTGCAGCGCCTTAAAGACCGCTTCCATTTGGAATTGGTAGCCGGGCTTTTCGCGGAACTTTGTACAATCGTTGTCGCCTGTCGATGCCTCTTTGCCCAAACTAATCGCCGAGCACTTGGCGTCGTGAATGACGCAGTTTTGGATAATCCAGCCCTTGGCCCAATGCGGTCCGATCATTCCGGGTTGGTCGGCTGTCGGCGGCGCCCAAGGAGTCGCGGCCTGACAAATTTCAAAGCCGTCGATTGTAATGTAGTCCAAACCGGTTTTGTCGGGATAAAAGCAGCTTTGGCGGACGCTTATTTCCACCAATTCCTTGTTGGGGTCAAGCTCTTGGAAGTTTGCGTAAATTTTTGTCTCTTCGTTTCCGACTTGAGCGAACCATTGATACACGGTTTTCTCCGGTTCCAAAATCGGCTCCTCATGTTTTGTCCACGGCGGATTGTAGCCTGTCGTCCGTTTTTTGGGGGAGCGGACTTCTTCAAGCGACATCGCTTCGTACAAAGATTTTCCATTTATGTAAACGTCGCCAAGGTGAACGGGATTTTCAAGCGGCCAAACGACCCAGTCGCCCCATACCGGTTTGGCAAATGGATTGGTTCCGTCTCCGCCGCCTTTTGTCCATAGTGTGTTGGGAACGGTGACGCTCCAAAGAGAGCCGCCTTCGTTTTTCCAGCCCGAAATTTCTTCCGACCCTTTTATGACGGGACGCTCGCCTTTGGCCGCGCGATAAACGATTCGCTCGTTGTTGTTGCGGCCGCCGTTTTGCGAGCGGACCCATTCGCGGTATGTTCCGCCAAAGACGGTTACGATGTCGCCGGCAACGGCAACGCTCGCCGCTTTTGATATAGTTTTAAACGGAGAAGATTCCGTTCCGTCGTTAAAGTCAGAGCCATTTGTTTTTACAAAATATTCCATAGATATTATTCTACCATCCTTTTGAAGAATTTTGGGAAAAATTTTTAGTCAATGTTTTCCGCGATTTTGATCACGGTTTTTGTGATGTAGTCTTTGGCCTCGCGCTTTCCTTCTTCCATCAGCCAAGAAAAGAGTCGCTGGATTCCCATGTAGCCTTGCGTCTCCGGCTCTTGGTCAATCGTAAAGTCGATCAGGCCGCTGTTCAAATATTGGATTACTTGCGGAACGGTGTCAAAAGCCAAGACGCGGATTTTTTCCTTTCCGCAATCTTGAACCGCGCGGCAAACTCCGCCGACGCCGGCCGCCGCGATGAAGATGCAATTTATCGATGGGTTTTCTTTTAACGCGCGAATGGTTTCTTTGTAAGAAACGTCGTCGCTGTCCAAGGATTCGATTTTGGCGCAAACTGTGTATTCGATTTTGTGCGCGTCAAGGCCGGCCAAAAATCCTTTGATGCGCTCCTTGTGGCCGCGGATATTGTAAGAGCCCGCGATGATAAGCGCGTTTAGTTTTTGCGGATGGATCAAGTTCAGCATTCCGGCTGCGGCTTGGCCCGAGCGCTGGTAGTCCGTTCCCACATAGCAAATGCGGCCGCTGTCGGGGATGTCGGTGTTTACGCTTACGACTGGAATTCCTTTTTGCGCGATTTTGTTAACTTCAAGCTGAACTTGCGGCGTGTCCAAAGTGGTTACGCAAAGGCCCGAGTAATTTTTTTTGGCCATTGACTGCAGGGCCTTTACGTGCGTTTCGGTGTCGTAGCGGGCGGCGTGAACGATTTCCACGCTGACGTTGTAGTCCGAAAGCTCGCGTTGCGCGCGTTGGATTCCCTTGATTACGTCGTCAAAAAATGGAATGGACTTGTCAGGCAAAAGGCAGCCGAACGTTATCTGCTGCTTGCGTGCGGCCAAAATTTTTCCGGCGCGGTTTGGAACAAATCCCATCTTTTGGGCCAGATCCCGTATTTGTTCAGCCACTTGCGCGTTGACGCCGGGCCGGTTGTGCAAAACGCGGTCAACCGTTCCCCGCGAAACTCCCGCGGCCTTCGCAATGTCCTTAATCGTCACCGGCATTTATGTCCTCAAACCTTCAAGCTGCGCCCGTTTCCTATACCGTGCACGAGCACAATAAAAGAATATTACGCTTTTTTTTGTGGTATGTCAAGGCTTGCCGCTATTTACAGAACGCGCTTGATGCGCCAAAATATGCGCGAGGAGTATTTTATGGGACACGTAACTTTTAAGCCGCAGGGCGTTTGCTCGGTTCAGCTTGATTTTGACTTGGAGGACGGAAAGCTTCACAACGTCAAATTTCAGGGCGGCTGCAACGGAAACTTAAAGGCCATCGGCCGCTTGGTCGAAGGTCGCGACGCAAAGGAAATCGCCGGAATTTTGCGGGGCAACGACTGCAAGGGCCGCGGCACCTCCTGCGCCGACCAATTCGCGCAGGCAATTGACAGCGCTCTGTAAGCCAGGACCTGAGCAACCAAAAGTAACACAATTGCAACCTCCTATTGGTTTTTGCGGAACGGAATTCGCGCTAAGATAATTTTGTCAGCGCGAGAGAAAGAGCAGGCCTGAGCAAGGCCGCGCGAGTGTTGCGAGCGGGGAGCTTGCGCCAACCCGCGCCGGATCAGGCCATAACAACAACCAAACAAATATCCCGCGCGGTAGGGGGTAATATGAATTTTTCGGAAAAACTTCAGATTCTTAGAAAGAGCAAGGGCTTCACTCAGGAAGCGTTGGCGGAAAAGTTGAACGTGTCGCGGCAAGCCGTGGCCAAGTGGGAAAGCGGCCAGGCCTATCCCGACATTTCAAACTTGATTCAAATCAGCGACCTTATGGCCGTGACTGTTGACTACCTTGTTCGCGACCAGCAGTGCATGATGAGCGTCGTTCCCAATGAAACGACAGACTTGGACGAACTGATAACGTTCCGCCTTGAAGCCAACGTCAACACCTACGCGGCCTTTATGAACGAAACCGATTCCACCCGCCTGGACTCGCACGACTACCGCTACCAAAACGGCGACTACGTTTACCACGACACATACGTCGGCGGCGAAAAGTTTGCCGGCCAAGAAGCCGTTTGGAAAAGCGGCAAAGCCCAATACGCGATGAACTATCTGGGCCGCGTCTTGGAAAAAGAATTCAGCGGAAACTTCTTAAAGGAAGCTCTCCGCAAGGCCGACAAAAAAATGCCCTACCGCGGCCCCGAGTATTACCAAAACGGCGAGTACACCTACAAGTGCTCAGTCAACGGCGCCTTTGACTGGTTCCAGGGCTACGAAGAAATTTATTGGAACGACAAAAAAGTCTACGAATGCTTTTTCCACGGGGGAAGGGTGGAGTAGCGGCGATTCGGGAACAAATGTATTGCGCAAGGTTTGAAAATTAGCGTAAATTTTTTATGTTTTTTTCAAAAAAACGCAAAATTTTAAACAAAAATATCTATCTTATATGTATACGGGAACTGCAAACGCGGTTCCCGATTTTTTTATAGGAGAAGTTATATAAAGTGAAATATTTTATTGACACCCTATTCAATAGGGTGTATACTACAACACGAGAATTCATCATTTCCAAAGAATTTGACCGAGTTTGGAAAGAGCTTGGTTTGGACGATGATGACTTGAATGAATTGGAGCTGTTTCTTTGCAAAAATCCTAACGCTGGGGTTTTGATGGAAGGAACTGGCGGAATTAGAAAGTTGCGATGGTCGTTGGAAGGCAAGGGAAAAAGCGGCGGCGCTAGAGTGATTTATCTAGATGTCGTTTTTTCGGAGCATCTTTATTTGATTACAGCCTTTCCAAAAAATCAAAAGGCAAATTTGAGCAAGGAAGAGCGCAATCAAATGAAAGCGCTTGTCGCTGCGATAAAACAAGCGGAAAAGGAGGCGCGCAATGGCGGAAAACAAAGCGTTTAAAAGCATAATGAAAGGGCTTGAAGAGAGCCTTGAATACGCAAAGGGCGACAAGTCAAAGGCAAGAAAAATGAACGTCACTGTCGCGGAACTTCCCTCTTATCGCGACAAAGAGATAAAGCGAATTAGGGAAGACTTGAATCTAACCCAAAGAAATTTCGCCTTTGTCTTGGGCGTTTCGCAAAAAACAGTTGAGGCTTGGGAATCCGGCAGAAACATGCCGCAAGGAATCGCGCGGCGCTTTTTGCAAATGCTCCAGTTTGGCGGAAAGAAATTTTTGCGGGACTTTAACATAATTTCGGTGAAGGTATAATTCACAGCGCTTCCGACAAAAGTTTCCGCTCGCTTTGAGTAATTCCCCTACAGCTGCACGCCGCTCTCAATCTTGGCGTTGAACCGCTCCAGCTTCTTTCCGTCAAGCGGGTTGGGCTGGCCTTTGAGGACGGCGCGAAGGGCTTCCATTTCCTCGCCGGTAAAGGAGACGGCGCGGTTCATGTCGTTTTCAAAAGAGGCTACGGCCATCGGGCAAACTTTGCGGACTAGTTCCAGCATGACTTGGGCGTATTGGCGGATTTCGTATTGGGCGTGGCCGTCCAAGCGCAGCTTTAAGAAGCGGAACAAATTGTTCAAATCCATCTGCCAGTAAAATTCCGTGTAGAGCGAAAGCGGCAAGTTGATGCGGGCCACTTCGCGCGCAAGGCCTGTGTCAAGCAACTCTGAATACGAGTCGTATGAATCCTTTTGGCCTTTTTGGAGCGCGGCCTGTATTTCCTTGGCCTTGGCTTCGTCAAAGGGCTGGTCGCTGCGGCCCTGCTTGTTGTCCTTGCTTTGCGGCTCGATGTCCTTTGTTTCGGGAACGTAGAATTCGTCCTTCATGATTGAATAGCGGCCGCTCACTTCGTTCATGCGGCCAGTGCGGTGGCGAACCCATTGGCGCGCGACAAAAATCGGCATCTTCACATGAAAGGTAAAGACAACTTGTTCAAAGGGCGAGGTGTGCTGATGGCGCAAGAGGTAGTCGATCAAGCCCGCGTCCTGCGAAACGGTTTTTGTTCCGTTGCCGTAAGACACGCGCGCCGACTGCACGATGCGCTGGTCGCTTCCCAAATAATCCACAAGGCGAACAAAGCCTTTGTCGAGAACCTTATATTCTTTGTCCAAAATTTCTTCCGCTTCGGGAACGATTGAATGCGCCATTTATAATTCCTCCAAAAAATACGGCTGTCCGCGCGAGTTTGGCTGCGAGCGCGGATGTTGCCGCTTATGCGGCCAGCAAACACTTATTGGCTTGCCAGCAATTTTTTTGCCGCTAAACTATTACACCCTTCGCGCTGGGGATTTGTCCGCCGCGCCTGGGGTCGATTTCCACCGCGGCGCGAATCGCGCGGGCGGCGGCCTTGAACAAGCCTTCGATTTTGTGGTGGTCGCTGCGGCCGCGGATTGTGTCCAAGTGCAAGTTGCATTTTGCGTTCTGGACAAAGCCGTTCCAAAAATCCTCAAAGCAGTCTGTTTGGAAACTGGCTTCCTTTCCGTCGTCGCCTACGCTGACCAAGGGAACTCCTGTGAGTCCGGCCTCGCAAACCAAAAAGGGACGGCCGCCAAAATCAACCGCGGCGCGCAAAAGGCTTTCGTCCATCGGGAACAAAAAGCAGCCGCTGCGGTAAATGCCCGCGCAGTCGCCCAAGGCCTTGGCAAAGCACTGGCCCAAAACGATTCCCGTGTCTTCTATCGTGTGGTGCTGGTCAACGTTCAAGTCGCCCTTGATTGTTCCGCTCAAATCAAACAAACCGTGCTTGCAAAAAGAGCGCAGCATGTGGTCAAAAAATCCGATTGGATTTTGAACGTCGCACTTTCCGCTTCCGTCAAGGTTCAGCGTAAGAGTGATTTGCGTCTCGCCTGTCTCGCGCGTTACAGTCGCAGTTCTTTGCATCGCGTTCCTCCTTGTCAGGGCATTACTTTGCGCAACTCGTATTCCAAAATGTCCGTCGCGCCCAAAGACTTAAGCTTTGGAAGCAGCGTGGGCACTTCCGACTTTTGAACGGCAATCTTTACCGCGAATCCGTTGTTGCCAAAAAGCGGAGAGATTGTCGGGCTCTTCATCGAAGGAAGGCCTTTGACCAACTTGTTAAAGTCTTTTTGCGAAACGTTCATCTCAAGCATGACGCGGTCGCGGGCGCTAAGAACCGCTTCAAAGAGCATTTTAAGCTCCATGATTTTTTGCTTTTTTGCCGGATCCTTGAGCGCCTCTTTGCTGGCGTACATTCTTGTGGAAGACTCCATCAAGGTGTCAACGATTTTAAGGTTGTTGGCTTTGAGCGACGAGCCTGTGCTTGTGTTGTCGATCAGGATTTGCGCCAACGAAGCCTCGTTGTCCTGGACAAAGCCTTCGCTTGTTCCCCAAGTGCGGAAAATCGTTCCGTTTATCCTTTTGTCTTTAAGCCATTTTTTGCTGAGGTTTTGGTATTCGGTCGCGATGGTCACGGGCTGCTTTGAAAGCTTTTCAAAATCCACTGTGTTGGGAACGGCGGCCACGATTCTAACGGGGTCAAAGCCCAAGTCCATGATTTCGGTCACCTTGGACTGAACGCCGTTTTCGTAAACCCAATCCTTTCCGCTAAAAGCCACGTCGGCCTTGTCGCCCGCTAAAAGCGCGCTTGCGATTTGCGGCTTTACAACCTGAAAGGCCAAATCCTTTTGGTTGGTTATCGGGAAGTAGGTTCTGTCCGGCAAGTAAATTGAAATGCCCACATCTCCCAGCAATTCGTAAACAGATTCATAAATGCGGCCCTTGGCCAAAAGAATTCTCAACTTTTCCATATTAAGACATTCTATCAGAATGAGGCGGAATGTTCAAGGATTGGGCGGGGCGTGGAGGGATATGGGCGTTTCCGCTTGGGCGGCAAAGCCGCCGTCGCGGCCGGGCTGCTCCAGGTTCCGCTGTCGCTCCAGCCTCCTCACTGCGTTGCGGCGGCCGGCTCCGCCGCCTTGCGCATCCCTAACGCTGTTGGCGCGCTTATGGAAATTATTTACTTGCGCTCTTCCGAGCGCTATGCGTTCCCTAACGCGGGTTATTTATTACTTTTAGTGTTGTTGTCATAACGGCAAAGCATTTGCAAGTTTTCAAGCGTTGTCTTTCCGCCTTTTGACCACGGAATTATATGATCGCCTTCCATTTCTGTAAATTCAAAATGTTGCTTGCAAATAGGACAAATGCCTTGTTGTTTTTCATAAGCTTTGCGTTTCATTTTCTCATCAAATTCCCGAAGGCTCAAATGACTTTCTTTTCTGTCAAAAAGATAATAGTAAATGCCCTTGTGGTTGGTCACCTCGTCATTGTCGATAAGAGCAAGGATTTCCTTCTCTAATTTTGAAGGATCATATTCATTGTCGTGATACTGATTGTATAGAATCCCCCAATCAATGCCTTTCATTTCTTTTCGGTATGTTGGGAAAAGCGCCTTCACCCAGCCTATAACAAATTGAAAATATACCCAAAGTTCATTGGCGTTTTCATCATTCTGATGTTGCCCCATATAATTTCTAATAAGCTTGTCGTCCTTTCCCAAATACCAGCTTAAAGCTGTTTCTAAAATTTCCTGTCGAATCGGATTGCCGTTTACATATTTGTCGCCTAGCAATTTTGCAGCACAATTGGATTTTGAAAATATTTTTTTAGCTTCCGCTGTCCAAGGACCTGCAAAAACTGCGTTGCGGATTTCTTGATTTGTAAGGCGCTCGCCCGCGATGTTTATTGTTTGAAACCAATCAAGTTTTTCGCTTGGCGTTCCCTCGCAAAAATAAACTTGCAATTCGTAATTTAAAATCCGTTCTTTTTCGTCCGACTGTAAGTTTGTAAAATACCTCATGTTGTGGGAAAATGAACCGTTCACATAACGACATATTGAAATCGTTCTTTGCTGGCCGTCTAAGACTTCATACCTACCGTCATCTCGAACAACCCAATACATTGTGTTAAGCGGAAAACCTTTTACGACAGTGTCCATAACCGCTTGCTGTTGATTGTCGTTGTAGCAAAACTCTCGCTGATACGGAGGGCGAATGTCCAATTTTCCGCTATATCCGACAACACCCGCCTCGTCATTGTCAGCGTAACCGTCCACCAAATCACGGACTTTAATTGTGTGTAGAGTGATGTTCATTGTTATTTTCTCCGTTTGATTAAAATACGAGCGTAAATGCTTTGATAAAGTTCACCAGTTTCGCAATCTTTAAATGCAGCGGGCTTTTTGTCGGTAGCTAAATGTTTTCTGTAAAGAGTTCCTTTTGCGTTTATTGTGAACTTGCCAGTAGGTTTTCCATTTTTGTCTAGAATTTCCATCTTTCTTTCGTTGGTAAATTCACAACTTCCGACAATGCCTAGTCCGATAATTTCAAATTGATCCGGGCTATAAATTGACACAAAAGTTATAGGTACACCTATGACTCCGTCATAGTCCATTGGTATGTCGGAAGTTTTATCTACATTTATGCCATCGAAGTTTTCATAATTAGGAAATTCATTCGTAGAATAATTCTTATACAAAACTAACTCTTCATGTCTTTTTGCAATATCTAAATTTGTATACCAGCAAATGTTTCCCAAACTGCGCCATTTTCGACCATTTTCATCTTGCCAAAATCTTGTAGTTCTGGGCTTATAATAATCAGGGACAATAAATTTCATATCCCCTGAATTGTAGCCAAGCCAAATTTTATTATCTTTAATCAAAGAAAAAATTTCTTTATATGTAATTGCATTTTGATTACCTATTATTAAAAAATTTTTTTTATATTTGATTAATTGTGCTATATATTCTCTAAACAAACTGAATGGTGGATTCGTGACTACTATGTCAGCTTGTTTTAAAAGATCAATACATTCTTGGCTTCTAAAGTCTCCGTTACCATTAAATTCTTTTACTTCAACAGTAGAGAAATCTGTACTTGTTGGATCTTTTGGATTTCCATAATAATCAAGCCAAACAGCTTTTTCACAATCATTTTGGCTGAATAAGTCCACCTCTTGATTTTTGTAGCAGGTTGATATTAAACGCTTTATTCCTAATTCGTTAAATTTTAGTGCGAAATATTTAAAAAAATTGCTTACTCGAGGATCGTCGCAATTACAAAGAATCGTTTTCCCATAAAAGTGCTGTTTGTAATGAGAAAGCTCCTTTTCGATATCTGATAGTTGAGTATAAAATTCATCTTCCTTATTTTCTTTTGCCGCATCAAAAGTTTTATTTGCCATAAATTTCTTAATCCTAAAAATTTGACAATTTCTTAGTCAAATCAATAAACTTTACAATAGTAAAATATAGCGCAAAGGCTTTGTATTTGTAAAGTTTTTATAGAATACTGAACAATTTTTCATAACAATTGATTTATGGGTAATTTTTGGCTCAGAGTTGATGAAGAATTGGAATTTCTCGGAAAAAACAAAACTTATCTTGCCAGTAAGTGTGGATTCAGCCTTGCGAATATAAATTTAGGAAAAAAGAGGAATAGCGTTCCTTCCGCGGACACCGCCGTCAAAATCGCGCAAGTTCTCGGCGTAAGCGTGGAATATCTCGTTAACGGCGCGGAAGGAGCAGCTTCAAAAGCCAAAGCAGAAGAAGAAAAACAATTAATGCTTTACAGGAAATACAGCAAACTCATTTCAAAATGCGAAAAACTTCCGTCAGAGCAAGTCAATTTTTTGTCGCAAATTGCCGATAGATTGGAAAAATAATTACTCTTACATAATTTCTTGCTTTATTCAAAAAAGCATGGTAAACTAGATCCGTGAAATTTGATGAATTACCAAAAGCAGAACAAAAACGCTTTTTGAGAGAGTATTTTATAAAAACTCTATTGGCTTTTTTGCTTATTGCATTTATACCGATTTCTATTGTTATTCTGTTATTAATATTTAAGCATCCGATTTTTGCGGCATATTGCTCAATTATTGTTATTGTTTGTTTTTGGGCGGCATTTGGCAAATACAAACAAGATAGAGATGACTTTTTCTCAGAAGCTGAATTTACTAAAATTGAAAAATAACCTATGCCAAACTCGTTTCTTTTAGCGCTTCAAGAACTTTGTCCAATGGCGCTCCCATTTTTTCCGCAGCGGTTTCGGGAGTGGCGTTATAATCACGAATCAGTGTAAGAGCGTCTTCCACGGCTTTTTGCAGAGTAGCTTCTTCGGCGGCTTCGGTCATAATGTCAAAATCGTGTAAATTCATGTCGGCGTACTCCTTCCTGAATTTTTCGTTTTTCTTGGCTTTTGCCACGAACTCGGAAAGCCGCTTTGAATAGTCGTCTTCGCCCGGTTCGTTGGTTTGGATAAACCGCAATAGCGCGCGGACTTTTGGATCCTCCACGCTCTCGTACGCTTTAGCATTATACACGACTTTGACGCATTTGTCATCCAAATTAACGCAATTATTTTCCGCGCAAATTGTTTGGAAAGTGTATCGGGGCAGGCCGTAGCCTTTTTTCTTTTCGTCGTGGAAGGGGTCGAATTTGCAAATGAACAAAATGTAGCTTTCTTTTAGCTTTGTGTAAGGCTGGCCTTTCATAAGGCTGTCGCAGTCAACCATAGACTGGTAGTAGCGCATTCGCTTGCCCAAGGCCTTTTGTGGATGGGACTGCAATTCCACATCGATGACTCTGTTCTCGTCCTTTAGGTAAACGTCCAGCCTCACGCCATGAGAAGTGTAGTAAGGTTCAATGGCTTTTTCAAGTTCCGGGTACTTCACTTGCTTAACGCGGACGCCAAGCAAACGCTCCACCAACTCCGCGGAAATTTCCGGGTCCTTCATTACGGTCTGGAACATTCCGTCGTCCGTGAAGGTAAGCTCGTCAAAAGGTTTTCTTTTCATAAAACTTCTCCTAAAAAAAAGGAACCGCGTTTTTTGCGATTCCCTTATGCATATAAGATATAAATTTTATTAAAAAAATTAGCATAAAATTTTCAAAATCGTAATAAATTTTCATGCATTTTCTCTCTTTGGCCTATACATTTGTTTTTTCCACTCCACCTTGCATTTTCCTTAGTTCGCGCTATAATAGGTCCATACACACTCAAAAGGAGAGAACTATGACAAACAAAAACAAAAGAACAATCATTCAAATCGTGTTGGCGATTTTTATTGTTTTGTGCGCGGTTAGCAACGTTTATCTATTGGCGGAATCGCCGTCTAAAAAACTGATGCCAAAAATCGGAACGGTCATAAATCTTTTGGCGTTGGCAAGCGCCAGCGTGTATTGCTTTAGCGGCTACAGCAAAAAGGCGGCCGTTTTTTTCAAGGGATTTTTCTGCCTTTACGCGCTCCATGTCCTGACTGGAACTTACGGAATGGTCATTGACTTTAAGGGTTCGCCGATGGCGGCGGCCTGGATACTTGCTTTTGAGATTACGTTCGCGTGCATAATGCTGCTTTTTATTCCGTCAAATCTTGGCGAACAAAAGTCAAAAATCATTTCGCTCGCGGCGCTTTTGATTTGGCTGGGCTTTTTCGCTCATCATTTTATTTTCAAGAGCCATACAGTCGGCTTTTACACCATACGCATTTTTTCGTATCTCATCAGCGCGTTCATCGCTTGCGTTATGACTTACGCCAAATACGCCGACAAAAAGGAACGCGAGACAGAATAAAAATTATGTCTGACAAGATGACGATGGATTCTTCGGGCTTTGTGTTGTTGGCGGATTTTGTTCCGCAGATTGTGCAGGAGATCCGCTACTATTCAACTTACAATTTTGTGGGCGACAGGATTGACGGCTACGAGGAGCCTTGCGCGATTTTGACCAGGGAGGCGGCGCGGGCTTTGCGAGAAGCGGCCAACGAGCTTTGCGCGCAGGGCTACAGGCTAAAAGTTTTTGACGCCTACAGGCCCGCTTGCGCGGTAAAGCATTTTCAGCTTTGGGGAATGGAAGACTTGGACTTGCGCATGAAAGAGTTCTTTTATCCCGAAATCGAAAAGCAGGACTTGTTCAAAAAGGGCTACATCGCCGCGCGTTCAAGCCACACTCGCGGAAGTACCGTTGACCTAACATTGCTTGACATGCAGAACGGAAAAGAAGTTGACATGGGCGGCCCCTTTGATTTTTTTGGCGAGCGTTCCCACCCAGACTTCAAGGGCGTCACCCGCGAGCAATACGAAAACAGAATGTTCCTCCAAAACGCGATGAGCAGGAACGGCTTTGTTCCGCTGGATTGCGAATGGTGGCACTTTACGCTAAAGGACGAGCCCTATCCCGACACTTACTTTGACTTTCCGGTTTCGTCGGCGTATTTGAGAAAGGAATAAAAAATTGCGGCGGGCGCCGCGCTAAGGCCGCGCGATATTGGAGGAAAAAATGAAGGTAATTCTTTTTAACGGAAGCAGAAACGAAAAAGGCAGCACATACACGTCGCTAAAAATCGTGGCCGACGCTTTGGTCGAAAACGGAATCGAGGCCGAAATCTTTTGGGTTGACGGCAGAGCGCTTTCTGGCGAGATGAGGGAATTGGTTGACGAGGCGTTGGAAAAAGTCCAGGAGGCCGACGGAATCGTTTTGGGCTCGCCGGTTTACTACGCCTCTCCGTCCGGAGAGATGGTCGCCTTTTTGGACAGGCTTTACTGGGAAGGCGAAAAGTACCTTCGCTTTAAGCCGGCGGCCGCGGTGACTGTAGCGCGCAGGGCCGGAACCACCGCCACCCTTGACGTTTTGAACAAGTACATAACTTACGCTCAGCAGCCTGTCGTCACTTCCCGCTACTGGAACATGACGCACGGCTCCAACGGCAATGACGTTCTAAAGGACGAGGAAGGAATTCAGATAATGAAAACAATCGGCCGCAACATGGCTTGGATTCTAAAAAGCATTCAAGCAGGAAAGGCCGCCGGCGTTCCCCAGCCACAAGCAGAAAAAAAGGTTTTCACCAACTTTATAAGGTCGTAGAAAGCCTAAAACGTTCGCTTCTTGGCCTTGCAAACTATTGGCAAGCCGCCCGCAAAAAACATTGACAAAACACGGATCTGCCCTTAATATAAATATAACTGCATTGTTATATTTATATGGAGGAGAGTTTATGGCCAAGAATCCTTTGTTTTTCATCGCGCTGTGCGCCATTTTGTCATTGGCGTTAATTTCGTGCAACAACAGCGCGGCCCCTAGCAGCTCTACACCGCCTCAAAATAATTCAGGCGCGGACCCTAACGATTGGGACGGCGACGGCCTTTCCAATTCGGACGAAATGAACGTTCACCACACAAACCCCTATGACGCGGACACCGACGGCGACGGCTACAATGACTATGACGAAGCTGTAACTCTATATAGCTCCGGCACAAATACATTCAACCCATTGATTGCCGACACGCCCGAAGTTCAAATTGAAATAACCGGCGCGCCCGCGATTACGCTGATTAAAACTCTTTCCAGCGGCCAAACGGAACAGGTGTCCGTTACGGAGTCCAACAGCCAAACCGCAACTTCATCTACATCAAATTCCCGGTCAAGAACCGCTTCGTGGGAGGGCGGCTTTACTGTCGGCGCGGAATATACGCATAAGTGGGGCTTAAAAGACGGCTCCGAGTCGAGTGTGTCCATAAGCGGAAGCACGTCTTGGAAATGGGTGCGCGGAAACACTTCGACATTCTCGCAGACTGATTCGCTTGCCCTTGCCCAAAGTTACGCCAACACAAAGGCGCAATCGGCGACGCAGACTGTAAACTATACTGGCGGAACCATTAGCGTCCCCGTACAAATCAAGAACACCAGCAACATCGCTTATGTCGTAAAAAACATAACTCTCGTAGCCTATAAAATTTCCTACGACGGAAACAACGGACAGAACAGCGAGGCCGTGGCAAACCTCTATCCTGGCTCGCAAGCGGCGGGAGCGGATCCAACGGCGGCCAACGCGACGCTGTCAGCCGGCGGCGCAGCGGAAATTAAATTTGCATCCGGGCAATTGCCAGTCGCCGCGATAGAGTCAATCATGAACGGGCTTGTGGGCTTTAGGGTTGAAGTTTCAACGCTGTTGATTTCTTCAGAGGATACAAAGGACTTTACAAAAATCAGAACCGCCGTTGACGCAAAGGACGCGCTTTTGACGGTTGACTACGGCCCCTGCTTTGACAGTACAAAAATGACGATTGCCAACGCCCTTCCAAAGCCAAAAAGCTTTCAAGTTGCCACAAAGCGAACGCCTGACTCTATTGCCGGCGCGGCGCCGCAATCTTACGCCAAATTGACGCTTACCCAAGCGATTGCGGACTGCCTTCCAAATGTCGTCGAATATTATGAAGACGATAGCGGCCATAAGATGATAAAAAAAATATACGACGTCGAAGGAAAATTCACCAACTCTTCCGACATGGAAGGCGACTGGTTTGTAGCGCATGTCTCTTATCAAAACAGCCTTGCTACTGTTCAATACTATAGTCCAAGCGCCGCTTACAACGTTGACCAAATCTATGTTAACGCTGGAGACGAAATTACCGTCATGTACAGCGTTGACAAAGACGGCGACCGCATTCCTCTTCGCCAGGAGGAAATTTTCGGCACCTCCGACGACGAGCCCGACACCGACGGCGACACTATCAGCGATTACGCGGAGCTCACCGGCTGGACGGTTACGGCTTCCACCCCGAATTACAAAACCTGCTCAAATCCTGCGCTCGCCGACACCGACGGCGACGGATTGCCTGACAACACTGACCCTTATCCGACTATTTCCAAAATCCTTTCAAACGCGTATCTAGAAAGCGTCGCCGTAAGCTACGAGCCGTTCAGCAGGGCATCCTATGATAGGGGCAAGAACATCAACCTTGACATAAGCTTGCTGGATTCGTCCGTAATGAGAAACAGCGAATGCGAGGTGCTTAACCTTGCGTCCATTGATCCGAGCGCAACAAATACCGACGGATCAAGCCAAATCGTCTATGCGCTAAAGGGCGGTGAAATCCCCAGCTCCGCCTTTGTCCTTACGCCAAAAGTTCCTTACGGAATCGTCACATACGAGTATTACCTTATAAGAGGATGGGCAACAAAAGACGCTGACTACGGCTTGGTAACAGGCACTAAGACTTACGGAAATGAGACATACGCCGGCCTGACGGCAAGTGAATACAACAACAAAACCTCCTTGTCGGCGTCCGCTTCTGACGGAGTATTGAGCCTTGGAAACCTTCCAATAGGAAAATTCAAGATTGCGCTTAAGGCTACGTCTTCAGACAGCTCAAAGACTGTTTGGTACGTGATTCGCTTTGACGCTCCGCTTGAGGTTCCTAACAACGCAAGGGCAAAAGTCACTGGAGGAAACGGCGAGAATGCGAAAGTCGCGCTTTCATGGGCGGGCGTTACCGACAGCCGCGTCACAAAAGTTCTTGTAGTGCGCTCGCTTGCAAGCGCCGCAACCGCGTCTTTTGTTCCTGAACATGACGAGATTGTGGATGCAGAGGAACAGACGATTCAAAACGATGTTTCAACATCGCCTTTGTATTTGGTTTACTCCAAGGATTCAGTTCAAGCCATTGACCACATCAAATGGGCAAGCGGCTGTTGGTATTATTTTTACACATATAGCAAAAGCACCAGCGGCAATGAAATCACTGTAAGCTCTTTGGGAAGCCCGGTCAACGCCATCGCGGATTTGCCCGACTCATTCAATGTCACGGCTAAATTCAACATGCTTACAATTACTGACGACTTTGGCGACGGCGGCCACACATTCGAGCTTAAGTGGGAAATCTGGAAGCAGCAGGATGGCAACGTTGAAGAGATTGTAAACAACCACACGGAAACGTGGGAAGGCGACTATGACAATGTAAGAAAGCCAAATTGGTATTCTCTCGCAAATGATGATTGCGCGGCGACATTTGTTAATGCCAGCAAGATAAGCAATCACTATTTTAGAGTGCATGTTCGTTTGCGTGAGGTTGACGATGGCGGAAGCGACGACGACATAGACGACGTCAATTTTGACTTGCTCTATGACGCTTCGACAAAGACTCTAAAGTACGATTCAAACAAGCACAATTCCGGCGCCGATTCAGGAAGCAGTTTGACGCCGACAGAATTTGTCTTTGGCCAGGCAACGCCGACCCGCTTTTACTTTGACACCAAGAATGGGCATAAAAGCGTAAAGGGCTACTTTGACCTTACGCTTACTTGGGGAAAGTAAACATCGTCCGCTTCTTGGCCTTGAAAACGATTGGCAAGCCGCCCCATTTTAGGGCTTGCCAGAGCCTGCCGCCGCCGCCTTTTCGCGCGGCGGTTTTTTTTGCAAAAAAAAGTAAATTCCTCTTGACAAATTATATTTGACACAAAATAATATTGCAAAAGCAAACGCGAAAAAGGAGGCGGTTTATGGGCGTATACGATTATTCAGTTTTGGACGCAAAGGGAAACGAAGTCAAGCTTTCTGGCTGCAAGGGAAAGGTGATGATGATTGTGAACACAGCCACGGGCTGCGGCTTTACTCCCCAGTACAAGGACATCGAGGCCATGTACGAAAAGTTCCACGACAAGGGCTTTGAGGTCATCGACATTCCCTGCAACCAGTTCGCGGGGCAGACACCCGGCACCGACGAGGAAATCCACCAGTTCTGCCAGTTAAAGTACAACACTCAGTTTCCGCAAATGAAAAAGTCCGACGTAAACGGCGAGAACCAGCTTGAGCTTTACAAATTCCTAAAATCGCAAAAAGCCTTTGAAGGCTTTGGAAAAGGCCCCGCCGCGCTCGCGATGGGCCTCATGCTTAAGAAAATCGACAAAGATTACAAGAACAATCCCGACATCAAGTGGAACTTCACCAAGTTCATCGTTGACAGGGAAGGAAACGTCGTCGCGCGCTTTGAGCCTACAGCCAAAATGGCCGAGGTTGAAAAATGCGTTGAGAGCCTTTTGTAACGGATTCCAAAAAAGAGCTGATCATCGGGCGGCCTAGCAACACTTCCTCCCCGCCTAACGCTAAAGCCGCCGCGATGTCTTCTTTAGAGCGCAGGCCTCCGTCCACCCAGACGGCGGCGGCGCTCTTTTTTATGCGCGCGATGTTGGCCAGCATGAATTCCGCCGTAGAGCCGATGTCGGTTTCAACGCGGCCGCCGTGGTTTGAGATGTAAGCGACTTCCGGCTTTAGCTCTTCTATTAAGTCAAGGCTTTCTTGGGTAAAGACGCCCTTTACTACAAGCGGAAGCTTTGTCGCGCGGCGAAGTTCGTTCAATTGGGCGGCGGTCTTTTTTTCCAGGTGAACCTTGTTTCGCATCGTCACGATGTTGTAGGAATCAATGTCAACGCCTATATATTCGGCCACGGGAAGTGCCCATTCGGCGCGCTCCAAAAGTTTTTCTTGCGGGTAGGGCTTTAAAAAGACCGCCGCCTTTTTGGGCGTGGAAGCGGTTTTATTCAAGGCTTGGACGGCCGCGATTCCGGCAAGCAGCTTGTTGTCGGGGCAGCCGTCGCCGACGCCTAGCTTTATTCCAAGGCCGGCGGCAAAAGCGTAAAAGGGCGCGTAAAAGGATTCCTCGTCGGGCCAGCCGACGTTTTCTTCAGCGCCGGTGATTGGAGCAAGGCGGATTTTTTGCGGAACGATCGAGGCGGCGGCCTCTTGCAATTTTTCCTGCGGAATTGACGGAATGATTTTTTTCCAGCCTTCTACGTTCAGGCTAAAATTCCTTCCGTCAAAAACGCCGCCCATTCCGGGAAGCTCGCCAGCGCAAGCCTCGCCGTCGCAAACAGCGCAAAGGCGGCATTTAAAGTTTGCGGACAATTTTAGTCTCCAAAAGAAGTTCCCAAGTGGCGCGCGGCCAAAAGCATCGGGTGGTCAAGGGGAACGTTCTTCACTTTGCCGGCAACGTCCTTTAACGGAACGCCGACAATCTTTTGGTCTTGCAAGGCGACAAGCTTTCCGAATTCTCCGCGGGCCAAAAAGTCGGCCGCGGCGCAACCGTACTGGCTGGCCAAAACTCTGTCGTAGGGAGAAGGCGTTCCGCCGCGCTGCAAGTAGCCCAAAACTGTCACGCGCGACTCAAGGCTTGTGCGCTCGCCCAATTCCTTTGCCACGCGGTAGGCAATTGAGTAGGGCATTTCGGCGCGGGCTTTTTTGAACGATTTTTTGTCAAGCTTGGCTTCGTCTTTGCTAAGCGCTCCTTCGGCGACGACGACGATGGAAAATTCCTTTCCGTCCTCTTTTCGGCGCATGACTTTTTCGGCCACGCTGTCGATGTCGTAGGGAATTTCCGGCAAGAGGATTACGTCTCCGCCGCCGGCAACTCCGGAATAAAGGCCAAGCCAACCGGCCTTGTGGCCCATCACTTCTATAACCATAAGGCGGCTGTGGCTGTGCGCAGTCGTGTGGATGCGGTCAATCGCTTCTGTGGCCACGTCAAGCGCGGTGTGAAAGCCGAATGTCATGTCGGTGTGAACGATGTCGTTGTCGATTGTTTTTGGAAGGCCAACGACGTTAAGGCCTTCGTCGGCCAAAAGGCTGGCCGTGGTGTTGGTTCCGTTTCCGCCAAGGCAGACAAGCGCGTCCAAGCCCCATTTTTTGTAATTCTTCTTTATCGCGTCAACCGGCATCATTTTTGCCACCGGATCGGGTTCCTTTGCCTTAAAGGGCTTTTCGCGGCTGGTTCCCAAAAGAGTTCCGCCGATTGTCAAAATGCCGCGCAAATCTTCGGACTTGAGCGGAACCATGTTGCCCTGCACAAGGCCTCGGTAGCCGTTTTGGATTCCAAAAAATTCCATTCCGTACTGAACCATTCCAGCCCGGCAAACTCCGCGGATGGCCGCGTTCAATCCAGGGGCGTCTCCCCCGCTAGTGAGAATTCCCACCTTTTTCACAGAAGTCTTGCTCATAAGAATTATTCTAACATAAGGAGCGCCTCAAATTCAAGATACCGATAAATATCTTGGAGGCAACTATATGATTTACGGTTATATTAGAGTCAGCACGGACAAGCAAACGGTGGAAAACCAGCGCTTTGAGATTACGGAGTACGCAAAAAAGAACAACCTTCCCATCGACAAGTGGATTGAGGAGACGGTTAGCGGAACGATATCGCCTGACAAGAGAAATTTAGGAAAACTAATAAAAATGGCCAAAAGCAAAGACGTCATTATTTGTTCTGAGCTTTCGCGCTTGGGTAGGAACATTTTCATGATTATGTCGATTTTGAACCGCCTCATGGAAATGAATGTCAGCGTTTACACGGTAAAGGAAGGCTACCGGCTAGGCGACGACCTTACCAGCAAGGTTTTGGCCTTTGCCTTTAGCATTTCGGCCGAAATCGAGCGGGAATTGATAAGCCAGCGGACAAAAGAGGCTTTGCTGCGAAAAAAAGCGGAAGGCGGCGTTTTGGGCCACCCCAAGGGCAAGCGGAATTCCCATGTGAAGCTTACGGGGCGGGAGGACGAAATCCGAAAACTTCTTGACTATGGCTATTCCAAGGAGCAAATCAGCAAAAAGCTAAAAGTTTGCCCCGCGACCTTGTACAAGTTTATAAAAGATTTTTAAAATTTTCTCCCATTTTCTATAAAAGATGTGTTATAATAGAAATGTTATATCCATATAATACAGGGGCCTGTTATGAAAGCGATAAGAGACGATGTTAGTTGGAGATTTTTGGACGAATACCGGGGAAAGTTCTTTAAGACAAATTGGCCTACGCTGCCGCAAATGTTCCGCATTTCCGTTGAGCGATGGCCTGACAACATTTGCTTTGTCGACTTTGACGGAAACGGCGGGTCCAAGCAAAGCTACACTTACACCCAGGTTTGGCGGAACGTCGAGACGCTGGCCCAATGGATGATTTCCAACGGAATCAAGAAGGGCGACCGCGTTGCCGTCAGCGGAAAAAATTCCCCGGAATGGGCCACTGTTTTCATCGCCTCAATGTTGGCCGGAGCCATCGCCTGCCCGATGGACTACGCTCTCCACAACAACGAAATCGCAAACCTCATAAAGACCGCAAAGCCCAAAATGCTTTTTGTTGACGAAGAAAAATACGACTGGTTCCAAAAGAACCGCCTTGGCTGCAAGGTCTATTCGCTTAGCCCCAAAGAGCCCAAGACTTTTGTCTACAACCTTCCCGCGCCAAAAAAGGCTCCCGCTTATCCAGACGTTTCGGACAAGGACATCGCGGCGATTTTGTTCACCAGCGGAACGACAGGCACGCCAAAAGGAGTAATGCTCAGCCACGAAAATTTGGTAAGCGACTGCTTTATCGCGCAGCAAAATTTGATCTTGCTTGACACCGACGTTTTTTACAACTTGCTTCCGATTCACCACGCGTACACAATGCAAGCGGCCTTGATTTGCCCGCTTAGCGCCGGCTGTTCGATCGTCTTTGGAAAGAGCATGGCCGTGACCCGATTGCTCAAAGAGCTGCGCGAAGGAAAGATTACCGTCATGCTTGGCGTTCCGCTTTTGTACAACAAGCTTTACACGGGAATCCTAAAGGGCGTGGCCGCCAAGGGAAAAGTCGTTGAGCTTTTGATCAAGTTCTTGATGAACGTAAGCTACGGCGTTAAAAAATTGATTGGCGTGAACGTAGGAAAGTACCTTTTGCATTCAGTTTTGGACGCGGCCAACATTTCGACAATCCGCGTCGCCATTTGCGGAGGCGGCCCGCTTGCCTCAAGCATTTTCAAAGGCTACAACGCGTTGGGAATCGACTTTATCCAGGGCTACGGCTTGACCGAAACTTCTCCGATCATCGCTTTGAATCCGATGGAGCATTTTAAGGTCGAAAGCGTTGGAATGGATTTTAGTCCCTGGGAAGAAATCAAGATTCTTAATCCCAACGAGCAGGGCATAGGCGAGATTGCCGTTAAGGGTCCGATGGTAATGAGGGGCTACTACAACATGCCTTACGAAACGCAGGAAATGTTCACAAAGGACGGCTTCCTAAAAACCGGCGACTTGGGCTGGATGGACAAAGAGCATTACCTTATGCTCAGCGGCCGCGCCAAAAACCTTATCGTCACCGAGGGCGGAAAGAACGTATACCCCGAAGAAATCGAGGACGCGTTCCAGCTTGAGTACGACATCGAGCAAATTATGGTTCGCGGCTACATCGCCAACGAAGAAACCAAGTCTGAGGAAATCGAAGCCTTGATTTATCCGTCGGACGATTTGCTCAACAGGCTTTTCATCGCTCGCAATGTCGCGTCCGGCGACAAAAAGGTTTACGACGAAATCAAGTTGATTGTAGACAAGATCAACAAGAGCTTGCAGCCTTACGCGCGCATTTCTAAGATTACGATTTTGGAAAAGCCGCTTGAGATGACCACTACGCGCAAGATTAAGCGCGGCTCCGTCGCAAAGCCCGCGGCAAAGGCAAAAGCTCCGGCAAAGAAGGCCGCCGCTTCCAAGGCCAAGGCTCCGGCAAAGAAGCCCGCAGCCAAAAAGCCCGCGGCAAAGCCAAAGGCCAAGCCGGCCGCAAAGAAAACTGCCGCCAAGAAAGCTCCGGCCAAAAAGCCAGCCGTAAAAAAGGCGCCAGCAAAGAAAGCCGCGACAAAGAAACCTGCGGCAAAAAAAGCGCCTGCCAAGAAACCCGCGACAAAAAAGCCGGCGGCAAAGTCAAAGACTAAAAAGCGCTAGACTAATTCTCCCTTAAACGTGTGGCCGTTCAGCGACGTCAGCTTTACGCGGACAAAGCTTCCGATAAGCGATTTGTCCGCCGCAAAGGCAACGCGTTCGTCGCGTTCGGTTTTGCCCAAAAGCTCGTTGGGATTTTCTAGCGTGGTTTTGTCGGCCAAGACCGTTATTGTTTTGCCGACTTGCTTTTCCATTTCGGCTTGGGTAATCACAAGCTGCAAGTCGATGATTTTTTGAAGCCGCTCTTTCTTTGTTTCAAGCGGAATTTGGTCGGGCCACTTTGCCGCTGGAGTTCCTTCGCGCGGATTGTAGTAGTACATAAAGGCGTCTTCGTATTGGACTTCCTTCATCAACGAGTAAGCGGCTTCAAAGTCTTCTTCCGTTTCGCCAGGAAAGCCGATCATAATGTCAGTTGTGAGCGAAATGTCGGGCACCGCCGCGCGGATCTTTTGAACCAATTCCAAGTATTGCTCGCGGCTGTACTTGCGGTTCATCTTTTGCAAGATTTTTGTGGAACCGTGTTGCACCGGCAAATGTATGTGCTTGCAAATTTTCTCTTCCTTCGCCATCACTTCTATCAAGCGGTCGGACAAGTCTTTTGGGTGGCTTGAGTCAAAGCGTATCCATTTTATCGGGGAACCTGTCTCTTCGATTTTGCGGCATATCAATTCAAGCAAGCGCGGAAAGTCCACGCGGCCAAAGTCAGGGTCTTCGCATAAGTATGAGTTTACGTTTTGGCCCAGCAAAGTGATTTCCTTTACCCCGTAGCCGCCCAGAACTTTTATCTCTTCAAAGATTTCGCTTAGAGGTCTTGAAACTTCGCGGCCGCGCACGTAGGGAACGATGCAGTAAGCGCAAAAGTTGTTGCAGCCGTTCATGATTGGAACAAAGGAGCTAAAGGCGCCCGGTTCCAGCGAAAGGGAGGCAAAATTGTAAATGGGTTTTTCGTCTAGCGATGCGTCCTGGGCAGCGCCAAAAGCGGCCGCTTCTTGGGCTTGCGATGAATTTTCCGCGGCGCTGATTATGTCGCCAAACTTGTTCTTGGCAAAGGTTCCGACAACGTAGTCGATGGCGGGCCAGTCTTTTTTTAGGCTGTCCAAAAGGCGTTGGGCCATGCAGCCCATCACCACAAGCGTAAGGGGAATCGGGCCGTTCTTGACGTATTCGGCGGCGGCTTCCATCTTGCGCGTCTTTGCGTGGGGCCGCTTTTCGCGCACGGCTTTAAGGCCGGTAAAATATCCAAGGCGGCCGATGATGCGGCTTTCGGCGGACGCGCGCACAGAGCAAGTGTTGATGATAACCATGTCGGCAAATTGAGCGTCGCTTGCTTTTGTCCAGCCGCGCGCGATCAATAGTTGCTCCACCGCCGCGCTTTCGGCGATGTTCATCTGGCAGCCGTATGTTTCAAAAAAATAAGTCATTCGTTTTTAGTCCGTCCGCAGTTTTAGGCTTGCGACGCCTTTTCAGCGTAAGCGTTTTCCGCCGCCTCAAGCGTATTTTGCATCAAAAGCGCGATTGTCATAGGGCCGACGCCGCCCGGAACCGGAGTGATTACGCTGGCCTTTTCCTTTATCGCCTCAAAGTCAACGTCGCCGACTAAGCGGAAGCCGGACTTTTTGGAAGCGTCGGGGATTCGGTTCACGCCAACGTCGATGACTGCGGCTCCGTCTTTTACCATGTCGGCGGTGACGGTGTTGGGCCTTCCGGCGGCCGCGATTATGATGTCTGCCTCGCGGGTTATGGAGGCCAAGTCTTTTGTTCCCGTGTGGCAAAGGGTTACGGTGGAATTGTACTCTTTGCGGCTGAGCAAAAGCGCCATCGGTTTTCCGACGATGTTGGAGCGGCCGATTACCGCGACGCGGGCTCCGTTTGTCTGGACTCCCGCCCGTTCCAGCAAAATCAAAACACCGTGGGGAGTGCAGGGCAAAAAGCCTTTTTTTCCTATCAACAAATTGCCCATATTTACCGGGTGGAATCCGTCGACGTCCTTTTTGGGGTCGATGGCAAGGGTGATTTTTTCTTCATTAATATGCTTGGGAAGGGGCAGTTGCACCAAAATTCCGTGGACGGAGGGGTCGGCGTTAAGCTTTGTGATCAAATCCAGCAATTCTTGCTCGCTGGTGGATTCGGGCAAGTGAATCGATTTGTCAACCATGCCCGACTCGGCAAGGGCCTTTTGCTTTCCTGTCACGTAGCTTACGCTGGCCGGGTTGTCTCCGACCAAAATCACGCTTAGGGCGGGCATTACGCCCTTGGCCTTTAGCGCCTCAACCCGCTTTGCAACCTGCGCGCGGATGTCAGCCGCGACCGCTTTTCCGTCAATAATGATTCCTGCCATAAAAATCCCCTGTAACCTAAAGTCTTATTGCTTTGTTTAGTAAAAAAGTATATAATAATCTACCATATTTGAGGATTTATGAAAAGCAAGTTAAAAGCAATTGTTCTCGCTTTTTGCGCCATTTTTTTCTTGAGCGCTAATTTCTATTCGCAGGAAAGCGAAAGCAATTCGCAAGAAAAGCAGGAAACACAGAAAGAACAAGGCTCGCAAGACTCACAGAATTCACAGGAAGCTCAGAACAATGAGCAAGCCAATAATGATGACAAAACTGACGAGGGAGATTCGCCTGACGTTTACGACGACCAATACGATTTTGTTTATTTGCAAAACGCTCCCGGAGACCAGTTTATCAACGTCCGCTTGATGCCCAACTTTCCCTTGAACTTTGGAAAAAACTTAAAGGTTGGCGGCCAAGCCACAGTAGGCTACGGACGCTTTTTGACGTCTTGGCTTGCGCTTGACGTTGAGCTTGGCTTTGGATACAACCCTACAATCGGAAGCAACATTCTTACCTACATTCCTATGACAGTTGGAGTGACGTTCCTTCCGGCCGTCAAAAAATTTGAGTTCCCGATTACGTTCAATATTGGAATGGTGGCGACGAACTATTTGGCAAACACTTTCTTTCCGGGCTTGATCATACGAGCGGGCGCCGGTTGCTATTATCGAATCAGCGAAGGTTGGTCAGCCGGCATAGAAGGCTTTTTTACCTATATGCCCCAATGGTACTTTAAGGAACCAGAAAAGAACGACTATCTTAACATGGCCTCCGTTTCGGCCGGCGTAAAGTATCACTTTTAAGGAGGCGGCAGGATGAAACTTTTAAAAGCAAAAAAAATCGTTCTAGCTTCCTTGGCCGCAGTTGTGGTCGCGCTTGTTTCTGGCTGCCAGGACGTCATTTATTGGAACATTCGCAAAGAAGTCACATTGAAAGACGCCAACATTAAGTCTGACATCAGAAGCATAATCCGCTTTAAAGACCAGTTTTATTGCGCCAACGGAAACATTTACCGAAAGAGCAACACCAGCAATAGTTACGGAACTTGGTCCAAGACGGGAGCGCCTTCGGGACAAGTCCTTAAACTTGCGGCGGACAAAGACTACATCTACGCGCTTGTCGGCATTTCAAAAGATTCGTCTAAAGACGGCGAAAACATCCCTGTGCGCCGCGAGTTGTGGTGTTCTAGCGACGGATCAAGCTGGAGCAAGGTGACAGCCGTTTATGGAAGCGGAGACATTGCCTATAGCTCTTCGAGCAGAACATATTTGTTTGGAACCAACGCAATAAAAGAAGCGAATAGAAGCGCGTATTTTATCTTGATCGGAGGAGCTCCAGGAAACAGGGCCTATAAGTTAAGCGGTGCTACTGCGGTTGGAGTTCTTGATTGGTCAACAACAAACGCGGACACAAAGCCTACCACAAGCTCGCAGTCATGCGTTTATGTCGGAAGCGCAGTCCGCTTCTTTAATTCCACAGGCTCTTGCACAAACGAAAGTTCGTCCGGCGGCGACGCGACGATTTATTATTACGGCGACGGTTCCACATTGCGTTGGGGCGGAGCGAAGACTGGAAGCGTGGGCGCCAAGGCCGGCATTTTGTCGCTGGGCGTTACAAAAGACTATATCCTTGTCGGAACTTCAAGCGGAATCACCCATCATCCTTTAACGGCGGAAGGGGTTCCCGGTTCAAGAGCGTCAAACATGCCTTACAATGCGGAGGCGACGCTTAGCGCGCAGTACAACATTCTTTCGATATTGGTAGTCAATCCGGAAAAAAACGAAACGGAAACCGCGATTTACGCAAGCCAAAACTACACAGGAAACGGAAGCAATTCCGCGCAATTTGACCACATCTGTATGTGGGCCTACTATCCTGAAAGGCGAGAGTGGAACCGCGACTAGAATAGGAACGGTATGGCAGACGCGCTTTTTGAAAACACAAAGACGCATGAGCCGTTAGCGGCGCGAATGAGGCCGCGAAACCTTGACGAGTACATCGGCCAAGACCACATCGTAGGAAAGGGCCGCCTTCTCCGCCGAGCCATAGCCGCCGACCAATTGACTTCCGTAATATTTTACGGCCCTCCCGGAAGCGGAAAAACAACCCTCGCGCACGTCATAGCCAGCCACACAAAAAGCAATTTCATAACATTGAACGCGGTTCTTACCGGCGTGGCTGACATACGCAACGCAATAAAGCAGGCCGAAGACTTTAAGAACCTATACAGCCGCCGCACAATCTTGTTCGTTGACGAAGTCCACCGCTGGAACAAGGCCCAGCAAGACGCGCTTTTGCCCTGGGTAGAAAACGGCACGATAATCTTAATCGGCGCCACGACGGAAAATCCTTTCTTTGAAGTCAACAAAGCGCTTGTCAGCCGAAGCCGCGTCTTTCAGCTAAAGCAGCTTACAAAAGACGATTTGAAAAACGTGGCCTACATGGCGCTCAACGACATCGACCGCGGCTACGGCCATTGGCGAATCGATTTTGAAAGCGGCGCCTTGGAGCACTTGATCGACACTGCCAACGGAGACGCGCGCTCGCTTTTAAACGCGCTGGAATTGGCTGTTGAAACCACGCCAGTCCAGTGGGCGCCCGACGCAAACCCGCCGCAGCCTTCTTACGGAAGCACAATCTTTATCAGCCGGGAGGCGGCGGAAGAGTCGATCCAAAAAAAAGTTGTCCTTTACGACCGTGACGGCGACTACCATTACGACATTATCAGCGCCTTTATAAAAAGCTTGCGGGGCCGCGACCCCGACGCGGCGATGTATTGGCTTGCAAGAATGGTGCGCTCTGGCGAAGACCCGCACTTTATTTTTAGGCGAATGCTTATAAGCGCCTGCGAAGACACGGGCTTGGCAGACCCTTACGCGCTTGGCGTGGTGGAATCTTGCGCCGCCGCCTTTGACCGCGTGGGCTTGCCGGAAGGCCGCTATCATTTGGCGCACGCCGCGCTTTACTTGGCCACCGCTCCCAAGTCAAATTCGTCGATGGCCTTTTTTGATGCGCTTGCCTCCGTTGAGAAGGAAGACACCGAAGTTCCAAACCATTTGCGCGACGCAAGCCGCGACGCGGAAGGCTTTGGCCACGGCGCGGGCTACTTGTATCCGCACGCTTACCGCGACCACTGGGTTGCCCAGCAATATTTGCCCGACCAACTTGTTGGCCGCGTCTTTTACACGCCCAGCGACCAGGGCTACGAAAAGAAAATTCGCGACGACGTTTTGTCGCGCAGGGAATTGCAAATCGCGGCCATCTTGGAAGACGACACCGGCGAGCGCGCGCTGGATCCGACTTCAAGCCAGACAACCGGAAGCAAAAATTCGGACGTCGCGCTTTTGCTGCAGCAGCAGTTTAAGGACAAGAACGGCGAGTCGCTGACCTTTAGTCCAAAAGACCAGGGCAAAGAGAACGCGCTTCAAAACGCCGACAAGTCTTGGCGCGAGCGCTTGGATTCCAACCGCGCCGAGGTTCTTTTGCAAGCGCGCGACCAAATGATAGAAGCCGCGCGTTTGGTTAGAAGCGACCGCTCTTTGGTGTGGAACGCCGACGACGCGCTTTTGTTGTGGGAGCTCGCGCGAAAAACACCGGAAGGCGTCACTTGCGGTTTGTGCCGTTCCCAAAAAGGACTGGAAGTGTTGGAGCAATACGCGCGCACTTTGGGCGACTTGGACAAGCCGGTTTTGCTTGTCCGCCCGGGAGCGGAAGACGACGGCGCCGCCCAGCAATCCAAGGCCGGCCAACAGTCGGTTGACGAGGCGCTCCTCAAAAAAGTTTTGGCAGCCTTTTACGAAAAAAACATTGTCTTTGACAAATTCTTTTTTAGGAATCCCTTTAACAGCGCCGAAAGCGTTCAAAGCATGAGCGGCGCCTTTGCCACTTGCGGAATCGCGGGAAAAATTCCCGCCGGCTGGAAAATCATCATCAGCCAGCAAATCCCCAGCGCGGGCCAGCGAGTAAGCAAGGTCATCGAAAAGCAAGTTTTGGCCGGCGGCATTCTTGACGCGTGGCGGCCGCTCTTGGAAAAAATGTCCGAAGCCGAAGGAAAGTTTTTTAGCGACAAGTCAAATCCGCTCTTTGACTGGAACGCGGAAAGCGTCAAAAAAGTTTTTGAAGAGCAAGGCTTTAAGGTTGAATGCAAGGCAAGCAAGATAACCGAAAAGCGCCGCGTAAGCCAAAAGGAAATCAGCGCCTGGTTTGAAAGCGAAAGCTCTCCATACGCCGCCGCCATAAAGGCCGCCATCGGTTCCGACAAAACCGCCGAGCTAGCCCGCTTCTTTTCTTCCGCCGCCCAAACCACAATCTTTGACTGGACCAGCGAAGTCGCCTTGTTTACAATCAGCCAAAAATAACTTTTTGTCATATTAAAATTTTTTCGTGGAAAAAAATCAAAAGCCGCGCTATAATAAAGCGTTATGACAAAAAGAAAATTCACTATCGGTCAAAAAGTTTATCTATTCGTTGGACTTACTGTCTTTTTTGCCGCTTTTGGCGCGGCCTTAATTTCCTATAGAATCAACGCAAGACAAATCGACGGATACTTTAAGAACCTTTCGCTCCATTCCGCAAGAAACTTCGCGCAATTTATTGACACTGATTTTTACTCAAGGCTTAAGGAAGTCGCTGTCTCGCCAGAATACCAAGAGATCCGCGCGCAGGCCGAAGAGAACGAGGACGAAGCGCCGATTGAAGAATATCTAAAAGAAAAAAATCTTTGGGACGATTACAAGAAAAACCAAGCGCTTATGGTTCGCTACCTTCGCACGATGGAAGACATCAAGTACCTTTACGTTGTCGTTTGGGGCGGAAAGAACGAAACCCAAGACATGTATTTGATGGATGACGACGAAAATCCGATTTACATGACCGGCTATTTTGAGGATCGGGAAGAAAGCTTATTGGGCATCGACGCTTCAAAAGAAGTTGAGCCTACTATTTCTGAAGGCGATTGGGGCTGGCTTTGCTCCTCCTTTGTTCCTGTTTATGACGACGCTGGAAATTTGGTTTGCCAAGTCGGCTGCGACGTTGGAATGAATGACATTATGAAGGAGCGAAAGACCTTCTTGATGTACCTTTTAGCAAGCGCGATTGTCTTTACGGTTTTTGTTTTGATCGGAGCGATTCGTCTTATAAATCGAATCGTAATAAAGCCGATGGACGCCATCACAAGTGAGATGAAAAAGTTCTCTCCCTCAAACAACAAAAGCTACAAAGAGTGCGGCGTCCTTGACCTTAACATAAAAAGCAACGACGAGATAGAAGACATTTACAACGGAATCCGTTCGATGCAAATCAGAATCTTGGATTACCTTAAGGACATCGTTCAAATCCGTGCTGAAAAAGAAATGGTTGAAAGCAACATTGGCGAGATGAGCCGCAAGGTTTACCAGGATTCGCTTACCTCCGTCGGAAACAAGTCCGCCTATTTAAAGAAAGCCGCCGAGCTTGACGAAAAAATCGGCAAAGAAAATTTTGAGTTTGCGATCGTAATGGTAGACGTGAATTTCTTAAAGAACATAAACGACACGCACGGCCACACCTTTGGCGACAACTACCTTAAGGGCTGCTGCAAAAAAGTTTGCCACATTTACAAACATTCCCCAGTATTCCGAATCGGCGGCGACGAGTTTGTAGTCGTTTTGCTTGACGAAGACTATGATAACAGAAAGGCCCTTCTTGACGAAGCCCTAAAAACTTTTGAAAAAACATTCAACGATTCCAACGCAAAGCCCTGGCAGCGCTATTCCGCCGCTCTTGGCATGTCCGAATACACCCACGGCGACAAGACAGTCGAAAAAGTCTTTAAGCGCGCCGACCAAGCCATGTACTCCGCCAAAGCCGACTTCAAAAAAGCCCACGGCATCAAAGGCGGGGTAAGGTAAAGGTTTTTGGAAGCAGCGTTTTTGCTATATTGTCTTTCGGACGTAGAAAGTCGCCTTTCCGTTTCCATGCCTTTCCAACTTGCCTTGTTCGCAGAGTTTTTTAAGAGCGCTTTCTATCGAGGCCTTGCTGATTGAAGGACAGTCTTCTTGAATGTCGCTTTTAGTGAATTTTCCAATCCGGGCGGAACATGCCTTTTGCGCCATCTGAAAACTATCAAGCTTTTGGCTGATTAAATCCAAGCGTTCTTCAAAATCGCGATAGGCGGCGAGAATGGTTCCCAATAAATATTTGACAAACGGCGTGTTGTCATTCTTTCCTTCCAACCAGCCTTCCGAGCTTTGTTGCAGAGTTTGATAGTAAGATTCCTTTGTTTTTTCGATTTTCTTTTCCAGGCTGATGTATTTGCACACAACAAAACCGGCGCGATACAAAAGCAGCGTGGTTAAAAGCCGCGACATTCTTCCGTTTCCGTCATTAAAGGGGTGAACGCAAAGAAAGTCTTTGACAAATGAACAAATCAACAAAAGCGGCTCCACCTTGCCGGCGTCAACAGTTTTGTTGAACGTGTCGCAAAGCGCTTCAATCGCGATTGGAGTTTCAACCGGAGAAAGCGGCGTGAATAAAATTGACGTTTCTCCGTTGGAATTGTTTGCCACAATATAGTTTTGCGAGTTCTTAAATTTTCCGCCAATGCTTGAATCTGAATACTTGTAAAGATATTTATGAAGTTGCAAAATATAAGACGAGCTTATCGGAATGTATTCAAAGTTTTCATGGATGACATTCAACACATCTCGGTAGCCCATAATTTCTTTTTCGTCACGATTGCGCGGTGTTGTTTTGTCCGCCACTAGGCTTTTGATTCGGGCGTTTGTCGTAACAATTCCTTCTATCTTGTTTGAGCTTTCAACGCTCTGAACCTTTGCAATCTCCACAAGCTTTTCCAGCTCGTCCTTTTTTTGGCGGACAAAAAAATCCTGCCGTCCCTTGCATTCATGGATTTTTGCGATATATCCAAGAATTTCATCATCGAGAATGCAATGCAAATTTTTTGAATAGTCAAACGCTCTCATACACCTACCATATATAGAATACGCCCAAAATTAGGGTGGTTTTAGGCGTATTTATTGAATAATATGCCATAATACGTCTTTTGTCAAGCAAATACGCCTAAAAGCGGGGTGATGTTAGGGGGAAATGTGATTAGGGCAGTGACCCAAAAATAAAATTTGCAATTTTCCCAAATTCGCGCTATACTATGCGGAATAACCATTATAGGAGACACAAATGAATTTTATTTTCTTGGGACCGCCCGGAGCCGGAAAGGGCTCGCTTGCCGTAAAAGTGGCAAAAGACTACAACATTCCACACATTTCAACCGGCGACATTTTCCGCGCCGCGATTAAAAACCAGACTGAACTTGGAAAGAAGGTAAAGTCAATCATTGACGCCGGCGGATTGGTCAGCGACGACATCACTTGCGCCCTTGTGCAGGAACGCTTGGCTGAACCCGACTGCAAGAACGGCTTTATCCTTGACGGATTCCCCCGCACGATTCCCCAGGCCGACGCGCTTGGAAAATTCTGCCCCAACGTTACTTGCGTAAACTTCCAGATCGCCGACGAAGTGGTCATCAAAAGATTGAGCACCCGCCGCGTTTGCAAAAAGTGCGGAGCCAACTTTAACATCCTTACAAAGCCCTCAAAGGTAGAAGGCATTTGCGACGAGTGCGGCGGCGAGCTTTACCAGCGCGACGACGACAAGCAGGAATCAATCTTGCACCGCATGGACGTTTACCGCGAGCAGACTGAGCCCCTTATCGCTTACTACCGCGCCAAAAACAAGTTGACGGATGTCGACGCCTCAATCGAGACAGACATACTTTTGGTAGAGTTCAAGAAGATTTTCAAGGACTAAACCTTTATGCATGGCCCGCCAATTATGGCGGGCTTTTTTTGCGGAACGGGCAAAATTCCCCAAAATTTTTAATAAAATTTGGCTAAACTACTTTAACAACACTTAATTTTTTGATAATATTAAAAAGCCTGCGGCTTCAAACTCGGCCGCAAAGCAGGAGCAAAAATGAAAAACGAATACGTTAAAAGAATTTGGGCGGACGTTCAGGCCAAAAACGCCAACGAACCCGAATTCCTCCAGGCGGTTCAGGAAGTTTTGACAACTCTTGATCCTATCGTTGCAAAAATGCAAAAGCAACTTGAGAGCCAGGCGGTTCTCGAGCGTTTCGTAGAGCCGGAACGAGTCATCATGTTCCGCGTTCCGTGGACAGACGACAAAGGCAAGGCCCACGTCAACCGCGGCTACCGCGTTCAGTTCAACAGCGCGATCGGCCCCTACAAGGGAGGCATCCGCTTTAGTCCCGAAGTAAACCTTTCGGTACTCAAATTCTTGGGCTTTGAACAGACATTGAAGAACAGCCTTACAACGCTCCCGATGGGCGGCGGAAAGGGCGGAAGCGACTTTGATCCCCACGGAAAGTCAGACGCGGAAGTCATGCGCTTCTGCCAGTCATTTATGACAGAATTGCAGCGCCACATCGGACCGGACACAGACGTTCCGGCCGGAGACAAGGGCGTTGGCGGCCGCGAGGTTGCCTATATGTTCGGCCAGTACAAGAGAATCCGCGACGAGTTCACCGGCGTTTTGACCGGAAAGGGCTTGCAGTTTGGCGGATCTTTGGCCAGAACCGAAGCCACAGGCTACGGCTTGATTTACTTTGCCCGCGAAATGCTCGCCAAAGTCGGCGAAGACTTCAAGGGAAAGACTTGCGCTGTTTCTGGAGACGGAAACGTAGCCCAATACGCCGTAGAAAAATTGATTCAGCTTGGAGCTAAGCCGGTTACAATGTCTGACTCAAGCGGATTCATCTATGACCCCGACGGAATCGACCAGAAGAAGTTGGAGTACGTAAAGAAGTTCCGCGACGCTCACAAAAAGATCGACGAGTACGTTAAGAAGTACCCCAAGGCCAAGTTCACAGCCAAGGCCAAGCCGTGGTCAGTAAAAGTTGACTGCGCCTTCCCCTGCGCCACTCAGAACGAGTTGGACGGAAAGGACGCCGACATGCTTATCAAGAACGGCGTTAAGTTGGTTGCCGAAGGCGCCAACATGCCCAGCACAATCGAAGCCACAAACAAGTTCCAGGATGCCGGCGTTTTATTCGCTCCCGGAAAAGCTTCAAACGCGGGCGGCGTTTCAGTTTCAGGCCTCGAAATGAGCCAGAACTCAGAGCGCCTCTCATGGTCATTCGAAGAAGTTGACCAGCGCCTTGACGGCATCATGAAGAACATTCATGACAACGCCTTTGAGACAGCCAAGAAGTTTGGCCTTAAGACAAAAGCCGGAAAGACCGACTACGTCGCCGGCGCCAACATCGCGGGCTTCATCAAAGTCGCCAACGCGATGATTGCCCAAGGTCTTGTGTAAACTGATAACCTCGCGCCGCTTGGCGCGTAGGGCAAAAAAAAGCCGCTCCGAAAGGAGCGGTTTTTTTTGTGCCTTGACCAGACTTATTCTGTCTTTTTGGCCTTTCCGTCGGCGACGTTAGAGGCGCGGTCTTTGGCGTCCTGCGCGTTGTTGACCATCAACATCGGCTGGCCGGTCGCGTCAAGCGCGTCGCGCCACAAGGCTCCCTCGGGGTCAACCACGTTGCGCTTTGATGTTACGACAGAAATCGGGATGTGAACGTACTTGTCGTGAACCAAGCCGACGACCATCTTTGTCTTTCCGGCCATCGCGGCGTGAACGGCGTTGTTGCCCAAGCGCTCGCAGTAAATCGAGTCGTTGGCGTTGGCGACGGCCGCGCGAACCTGGTAGCTGGGGTCGATGTACTTAAGGTTGATGTGAATGTTCTTTTCCTTAAAGTATTCGGTGATCTTATCGCGCAAGAAAGTTCCGATGTCGGCGAGCTTTGTGTTGCCCGACGCGTCCTTTTGGTTTGTCTTTGTAAGCAATTCCTGTCCGGCGCCTTCGGCGACTACGATAACGGCGTGGCCGCGCTTTTGCAAGCGGACTTCAAGCCAATGCAAGAAGCCGTTGGGTCCGTCAAGGTCAAAGGGAACTTCTGGAATCAAGCAGAAGTTTACTTCGTGGCTGGCAAGAGCGGTGGCTGTGGCGATAAAGCCTGATTCGCGGCCCATCAATTTTACAAGGCCGATGCCGTTGATTTGCGAGTGCGCTTCCATGTGGATGGCAGTAACGGCGTCCTTGGCTTTTTGAACGGCAGTCTCAAAGCCAAAGGAGCGGTCGATGAACTGCAAGTCGTTGTCAACTGTTTTGGGAACGCCGATAACGGCGATCTTGAGGCCGCGGCGCTCAACTTCGTTGGCCACGTCCAAGGCTCCGCGCTGGGTTCCGTCTCCGCCGATGATGAAAACCATGTTGATGTGGCGGGCTACCAAAGTGTCTACGATGTCGCCTGTGCGCTGTCCGCCGCCGCGGCTGGTTCCCAAGAAGGTGCCGCCGATTTTATGGATGTCGTCCACGTTGTAGGGGTTAAGCTGAACGGTGTCGTAGCCGCTTTCTTCAAAGAAGCCCTTGTAGCCGAACTGGAAGCCGTGGATTGAATGAACTCCATAGCGCTTCCACAAGCAGCGGACTACGGCGCGGATTACGTCGTTCAAACCGGGGCAAAGGCCGCCGCAAGTGCAGATGCCGGCGTTTACCTGCTCGGGGTCAAAGTAAATCTTTTCGCGAGGGCCGGCCTTTTGCAAAAGGTTGGCGCTGGACATGTCGTCCTTTTTGCTTGTGTCGAATACGTTGATTGTGTTGCGGACGTAAGAGTCGTCCTTAACGTAGTTGGCCTTGTGGTCGCCGAATACGTTCGACAACTTGATGGGCGAGGGGAACTTGCAGGGTCCCAATGTTTCTATTGTAAAGTCGAGTTTTGCTTCTGCCATAAAATCTCCTATGCTAGGTTCGGCCTAGCCTAAAATATTCAATAAGTATACTATCACTTTCACTTTTTTTCAATAGAATTTGCCGCAGAATTTCACCGCTCGGCCCGCGGCGAGTTTTGACAAAATTGTGACAAAAAAGCGCGTTTATTGTTTTGAAAGTTGACAAATCATTTTGCAAGGCTTACAATTAGGCCATCTTTGCCAAAGCAAGGATAAGGAGTTTATTATGAATAAAAAAAGATTTATGGCCTTTGCTTTGATTATGGCCGTTCTTTCTTCTACAGGACTTTTTGCCGCCAAAAAGGGAAAGGTGGCCAAACAGAAAATCGAAGTTGTAAACCGCCCTGGAATCGCCCTTGGAACGGATGTGCCGGGCTGGGTTCAAGCCGTTTTGGAAGGCGAAAACAAGCAGGTTGCCAAGGCCCTTAAGATTGACTTAAAGGAACAGCAGGTATTTGTTTTTACCAACCAAGGAAATGACTTGGAATTCCTTAAGACTTGGACAGACCAGGTTGACGTTCAGCGCCAGGTGGCCAACTCGTTCTCTATCGCGGTAGGCCAGTGCGCCAACGCCGTTTTCCAGGGAACCAGCGGCGACGAAAGCAAGAAAAAGCTTGCCATCGACCAAACAGTAAAAGCCCTTTCGGCCATAGAGCTTAACGGCTTGCTCAAAGAGGCCCAGTACTGGATGCAGTTCAGAAAACCCAAGCAGGGAGTCAAGATTAACAAAAAGTCTCCCGAAAGCTCATACGACTACTATTACGAGTACTACGTCGTCTTTACGATGAACCGCTCGATTTACGAGTCTCAGCTTAACGCCGCCTTGAACGGAATCGAGGACAACGCCTCCGAGACAGAGCTTTTAAAGAAAGCTTTGGCCGACAGCTTGCGAGCTCCCTTGTTGGACAAAGTCAAGGTTGACGGAACGGAATACTCCTTCGGCGACTAATTTAAACGGCGCCCGCCCGGCAGCGCCCAACCGCTGTGACACTTGAACAAAAAGTGTAAAAGTGTTATTTTTAGGCTATGAATACATTGGTAGCCTTGTGCGCGGTGGGCGCTGAAAAAATTTTAGGAAACGAAATAAAGCATTTGGGCTATAAGCTCGCCCCATCCGACGCGGTCAAGGTTCCAGGCCGCGTCACCTTTTTGGGAGACGACGACGCCCTTTTTAGATCCAACCTTTGCCTTAGAACCGCCGACAGAGTTTTTTTGCAGTTGGCGGAATTTGACGCGGACAACTTTGACCTCTTGTTCGACGGAATCTATTCAATCCCTTGGCAAAACTATTTTAGAAAAGACACCCGCGTCGTCGTGGACAAAATCCGCGTTTACAAAAGCCGGCTTGATTCTGAACACACAATCCAGTCAATGGCGCAAAAAGCGATTTACAAAAAGCTTTGCGACGTTTGGCGAATGAGCTCGATGCCCGAAAGCGGCTTGGAAAGCGACGTCCGCATTTACGTTGACAACGACAAAGTTTTTGTTTTGCTCGACCTTAGCGGAGACCCCTTGCACAAGCGAGGCTACAGGACTGACGGCGGAATCGCTCCGATGCGCGAGACGACCGCGGCAATTCTTTTGCAGTACATGCTTTGGCGGCGCAAGACACCGCTTGTCGATCCTTTTTGCGGAAGCGGAACGATCCCGATAGAAGCCGCGCTTTACGCGATGGACGTGGCTCCAGGACTAGGAAGAAAATTCGCGGTTGAAGACTTGCCCTTCTTTGACAAGGCACGCGGCATGGAACTCAGAAAACAGGAGGCCGCCAAAATCAGGCCCGACGTTGAGTTCCATATTTCCGGAAGCGACATAGATCCCGCCGCGGTTGACCGCGCCAAGCTTAACGCCGAGCACGCTTGCGTAATGGCCGGCCGCGCCCTTCAAATGATAGGAAGCGACCAGCGTTTGACGCGGCCGACATTCGTTCAGGCTGACTACAAAGAATTGGCCGCGCCATTCCCGCAAGGTTTGCTTTTGGCCAACCCGCCTTACGGCGAGCGAATCGGCGACGAAGCCCAGGCCGAAGAACTTTACCGCGGAATGTCTTGCTTGGCTTCAAACTTTGAAAATTGGCAAATGGGTTTTATAACCTCAAATAAAAACTTTCAAAAATGCTTTGGCAAATACGCCAATCTTTTAAAGAACATAAAGAGCGGCAACTTGAACACTTGCTTTTACATGTACACCGGCCAAGGCGAAAAAGGAAAAAAGTAAAATGGCGATTGTTGTAGAGCATGACAAAAGACGACATGAGATTCTAGAAAAAGCGTTGGACGTTTTTGTTGACGAAGGCTACGAAGACGTCACTTTCCAAAAAATCGCCGACCGCTGCGGAATCACCCGCACGACGCTTTACATTTACTTTAAGAACAAGCGCGAAATCTTTTTGTGGAGCATAAAGCAGCTTACCGGCTCCATCGAAGAAAAGCTAAAGGCGATTCTCGCCGACCAAGCGCTTTCTTGCCAAGACGCATTGCGAAAAATCCTTATGCAAATCGTTGATGAATGCGAAAACAACAGCCGCTTGTTCACCGTTTTGCTTTCTTACTTGTTGAACTTGCAAAAGACCGGAGGCGATCCCGCCGAGCGCGTCCGCCGAAGAATGCTCCGCTTGCGCCAGTTGATTGACACAGTTATAATCCGCGGAATAAAAAAGGGCGAGTTCAAAAAATTGAACGTACACACAGCTTACGAAATGTTCTACGGCTTGATCCAGTCGGCGATTTTCCGCCTTTCTGTATTGAGCGAAAAGTCAATCGCCTCAATCCGCGATCCGCTCAACCTGGCCGTTGACGGCATTATTGCGTAAGAATAATAAAAGCGCTAGAATAGCCGCCATGAGTGAAAACAAATTATGTCCCTGCGGTTCGGGAAAAAGCTATGAAGAATGCTGCGAACCGATTATCAAAGGCGCCAAAAAAGCGCCCACAGCCGAAAGCTTGATGCGCGCCCGCTACACGGCGTACGAAAAACACGAAATCGACTTTATCATCAACACATGCGAGCAAGGCGACAAGATTGCGGAAATTGACCGAAAGGCCACCGAAGATTGGAGCAAAAACTCAACTTGGCATGGACTTAAAGTTCTCCGCGCCGAAAAGGGCGGCGAAAGCGACACAGAAGGCGTCGTGGAATTTGAGGCCACATACAGCCAGCACCACACTCGCGACGTTCACCACGAAACAGCCTACTTTAAGAAAGTCAACGGCGATTGGATGTACTCTTACGGAGCGATGACTCCGACGACTGTTGTCCGCGAAACTCCAAAGGTTGGACGCAACGAGCCCTGTCCCTGCGGAAGCGGAAAAAAGTACAAGCAGTGCTGCGGAAAGAACTAATTTGTATTTGTCAGGATTCCACGCGGTAGAAGAGCGCGTAAGGGCGGCCCAGGAAGATTCCGGCGCCGCCTCCAAGATGAAAATCTATTTCTCAAAGTCCGGCCCCAGAGTAAAGAAAATTTTGGAGCTGGCAAAAGCCGCCGGAATCCAATGCGAGCAAACTGACAACAAGGCCTTGGACCAAATGGCCGCGTCCTTGTCCGAAACGGCTCGCGATCACCGCGGAATCATTCTGGAAATTCAAGGCCAAGAAAAGCGCGCCTCAAACCTTGTGGACTTTGACGTATGGCTGGAGCGCTTCAAGGCCGCCGCCGGAAAGCAAGCCCAAGAAGGCGGCGCCAAAAGAACCACCGTCGTAATCCTTGATTCAGTCACTGACCCGCACAACGTTGGCGCGGTCATAAGAAGCGCCGACCAATTTGGCGCCGCCTTGGTAATCCTGCCCGAAAGGCGCGGCGCCAATGATGTAGAAAACAACGAAATAATCGCCCGATCAAGCGCGGGAGCCGCCTCTTGGGTTCCCGTAAGCGTCGTCACAAACCTGGCCAGGGCCGCGAATCTTTTAAAGGAAGCGGGCTTTTGGATTTACGGGGCCGACGCCGGCGGCGTTCAAATCCAAGACGGAACCTTTGCCAAAAATTCAGTTCTCATTATGGGAAGCGAAGGCAACGGAATCGCCCGACTTCTTAAAGAACAATGCGACACAATCGTTTCCATTCCCACATGCGGCAAAATTGACAGCCTAAACGTTTCGGTAGCCGCCGGCGTTTTGATGTACGAAATTTACCGCCAAGATCTAGCGGCCCGCAGTTAAGGTCTTGCAATAATATTCCGACAATAAAAGTATGAAAAAGTCATTTCTCTTTTTAACGACAGCCTTTGCGTTGGCGTTGGCCGCGCCATTGCAGTTTTTTGCGCAGGAAGAATATTACGAGTCAAAGCCCCTTTATTCTTTGCCTAAAGTAATCGAGCCGCAAAAGGACAACGCGGTTCTTGTAAATAAAAACGCTACGATAAAGCGCGTTACGGTTGAAGAAACAAAGAACACTTTGCTTGCGACTGAAGGCGGACTTAAAAAGATAAGCGCCAGCGGAAAGCAAACGACGCTTTGGAAGGACGGAAGCGTTCAGCAAATTCTTCCGGTGGAGAACGCCTTTTACTTTGTCACTTCCAAGGGAATCCTTTACACAAGCGACTTGCAAAATTTTGAATTGAGGAACAACGGACTTCCGACATACATAATCAAAAAATTCAAAAAGGGCGAGACCAGCCACGAAACCCACGCGCAAGACTTAAAGGACTTGGCCTTTAATCCGCTCAACCCGCAGGAAATGGTCACCGCCACAAAAGAGCGCGTTTACCTTACGCGCGACGGCGGCCTCAACTGGACCAACATCGGCTCCGCAAGCTTAAGGACAAACGGAATCAAAGCCGTAGCCGTCGCTTCGATGAAAACCGCGATGCCCGGCCAAAACGAAACGGTTGTTTTTATGGCCCATTCAATTTTGGGCTTTTGGTACTACAAGCCCGATTCGGCCAAGCCCGACTGGCTTGACGCAAACCGAGGCCTTGAGTGCAGCGATCCCAACAATTCTAGCGACGAAGTCTCCGACATTTTGCCGGTGGTGGCGCAAGACGGCGAAAAAAACCAGTGGTGCGAAATTTTCTTGTCGCAAACCTTTATGCCCCGCATCTACCACTTTGACTTGGACGCTCAAAGAAGCGCCTGCGTTTACAAGGGAACGGAGCCCTGCGACACAATCGATTCCCTTTGGCAAAACGGAAACACAATTTCTTTTATCGCTCCCGGAAAAGTCGGAAGCTTTGACATGACAACGAATACCGCAAGCGAATTGAATGCATCGCTAAAGGATTACATCGCGGAATTTACAAAGAGCAAAGAATTGGTCAACGCCGCTTGGATTCCGGCGGAGAACGCGCGCGGCTTAAAAATCAACGGCGGCGTTTTGCTAAACGAGCTTTGGCTTTTGGACAGCGGAAAAATTCTTTCGCCATACGCCGCTAAAATCGACGGACAAAAAAGCCTTTACGTTCCGGCCTACCAAGCGCATCTTCCGGGCGGTTTTGAAAAATTCAAAAAGCTTATTTTGGACAACAAGCTCAATTCCCTCGTAATCGACATGAAGGACGATTACGGTTTGATGCGCTTTGACGCGCAGGATCCGCTCCTTACGCAAAAGGGAGTCGTAAGCAAATACGCTTTGGACTTGGACAAGTTTGTAAAAACTTTCAAAGAAGAAAACATTTATTTGATCGCCCGCATCGTAGTCTTTAAAGACAGAAACCTTTCAAACTACAACAACGGCCAGTACGCCGTTTGGGACAAAAAATACAACCGACCCTGGCAAGGCATCAGCGGAAGCGAAACCTTGGAGGACGGAACGACCCAAACAAAATACTACGACGAAGCCTGGGTCGATCCCTTTTGCCCGGAAGTTTGGGAATACAACGTCGCGATCGCCAAGGAGCTTATTGCCCGCGGCTTTGACGAAATTCAATTTGACTACATCCGCTTTCCCACAGACGGCCAGAACCTTTACAACGCCAGCTACCGTTGGCAGACGCAGGGAATGGACAAAGAAGGCGCCTTGCGCAGCTTCCTTTCTTACGCCCGCGAGAACATCGACGCTCCGATCGGCATAGACATCTACGGAGCCAACGGCTGGTACCGCAGCGGAACGAGAACAGGCCAGGACGTTGAGACGCTTGCCCAATACGTTGACGTAATTTGCCCGATGTTCTACCCCAGCCACTTTGAGCACAAGTTTATGAACTACTATCCCAACGAGGAGCGGCCCTACCGCATTTACTATTACGGAACTTACCGCAACACGGTAATCGCCCGCGACCGCGTAGTCGTCCGTCCTTGGGTCCAGGCCTTCTTCCTTAACGTCCCTTATGACAGGCAGTTTTATGACAAGGAGTATGTTCTCAAGGAAGTCTTTGGCGTCCGCGACAGCGTTGACCGCGGATATATGTTCTGGAACAACGTGGCCAATTACGTAAAGATTTCGCCCGACCCGGGCGACGCCGAATACACAGGACCTTCGCCCGAGGCCAGCTCCAACTTTAGAAAGCCGGCCATCGGCCCAAAAGGACAGCCGATTTCGTTCTACGCCTCGCAAAAACAGGCCCTTCCGGCCGACAAGAATAATGTCAGTGTGTTAGATTCTGTCTTGCAAAATTCCAAAATGTATGATAAAATATCTAAAGAGGAAGGTTCTTTATGAAAACTAAAAGTCTTTTTGTAGCGGCGATTTTCATCTGGGCCGCGCTCTTTATCGGAACTGCGTTCGCTCAGGACAACAACGAAAACGAAGCGATTTTGCAGCGCACGCAAGAGTTTTACAACAACGGCAATTACTTAAAAGCGATTGAATCTATCAACCAGGCCATCGACCTCAAAGAAAACCAAAAGGCTTTCCCTGAAAAAGTTCGCCTTATGGCCGAGGCGTCATATTTTGAATACATCGACGCGATGCAAAAAGAAGCCGCCGCGAACGGCGGACGCGTCAACGCAAAAAACTTTGACAAATACATCGTGCAGCTTGAGTTGCACCCGCAGGCCGCCAGCCAAAGAATTTTCACTATTGTTGAAAGCATATTTGAAAGCGAGCTTGAAGCGCTTCAGGCTGAGCGCCAAAAGTACATGGACAACAAGAACAACAAGTGGAACAAAATCAACGAGCGCGTTGACTTCCTTGAGGACAAGCAGAATGAATTGTTTGACGTTGTTTCCGGCCGCGTGACTGTCGCCCAGATTAAGCTGGCGATTGCGGAAGTCGAAATGAAAAAATTGGACAAGGCGCTTAAGATCGCTGTTTTGTGCGTCGGCGTTTTGCTCATCATTGTCGTCTGCATTCTTATCGTAATCGTTTACAAAAACTACAAGCGCCGTAAGCAGGCTCAGGCTCACTTTGAAACTTCGATGGAAGTCATCTCTTCAATGGGAAAGGACTTTCAGGAGAATCCGGACTTGGCCGCCGCTGCCAAAGAAGACGCAAAGAAGCATGCGATCACTTCGGCGATTTTGCTTGGAGACGCGGAGCTTTCAAAGCAAATCATGGACTTCTTCTCTACGGTTGAAAACCGCAAGTTGATGGCCGACTTGCAGAGCAAGTGTTTTGCGCTTGGCGACAAAATCGACAAGTACACCTTCCGCCAAAGAACAAGCCGCAAGGTTTCTGAATTGGTTCTTAAAGTTTGCAACGAAGCCAAGCTTAACAAGGACGTCGCTTTGGTTTGCTACTGCGCGTCAATGGTTTACGACGCCGGTTTCCTTGCCGTTCCCAAGAGCATCTTGACGGGCAAAGACCTTACTATGAAGGAACGCCAAAAGATTCGCGAGCACGTTCAGAACGCCGCCGAATACTTTGACTTTGTTCCGGATCAAATCAAGACGATTTTCTTGCAGGCCGCCGAATTCCACCACGAGAACATGGACGGAAAGGGCTACCTTGCCGGCTTGAGCGGAGCGAAGATTCCGTTTATCGCGCGCGTTATCCGCGTTTGCGAAAGCTACATTTCTCTTACAAGCAAGCGCGCTTACCGCGAGATTATGGACAGCGACGCCGCCGTTAAAGAGATGAAGTCAAAAGCTGGAATCTACGATCCTAAAATCATCGACTTGTTGGAAAAAGTCATCTAACTTTGGACAACACAGGCTACACGCCCGAAGAGCCGATTGCGGCGGTTGCCACTGCGCTGGCGCCGGCCGCTCTCGGCATCATTCGAGTCTCGGGCAAAAACTCAATACAACTTTTATCTAAAATTTTTTCCCGTCCCAAGGCTTTAAACGAGGCCGCCGGCAACACTATCGTTTATGGCTGGATAGTGGAACGGTCGCAAGACCAAAATGCCGCGCGGGTGGACGAGGTTTTGGTGTCGGTTTTCCGCGCGCCAAAATCTTTTACCGGCGAAGAAATGGCCGAAATCTCTTGCCACGGCGGAACGGCTGTGGTGACCCAAATATTCAACCTTCTTTTGCAAAACGGCTTTAGGCAAGCCGAGCGCGGCGAGTTTACCTTCCGCGCCTTTATCAACGGAAAGGCTGACCTTACAAAGGCCGAGGCCGTGCGCGAAATCATCGAAAGCCGCACAAACGCTTCAAGCCAAAAGGCGGCGGGCCGTTTGGCCGGAAACTTGCAGGCGCAGATCGCCGCGATTCAAAAATCCTTGATTGACACGCTGGCCCAAATCGAAGTGGAAATCGAATACCCAGAAGACGAAGAGACAATCGCCGACGCGTACGACCAAACAAAATTGCTTGAAGCGATCGCGCAACTTGAAACGCTTGCCTCAACTTGGAAAAGCGAAAAGCTTTACCAAGAAGGCGCCCGCCTGGTTCTTTGCGGAAAAACCAACGCGGGAAAATCAAGCCTGTTCAACAGCCTTTTAAAGGAAGAGCGCGCGATCGTAAGCGACATCGAAGGAACTACTCGCGACTGGATAGAAAGCTGGATAAGCATTGACGGAATTCCCGCGCGCCTTTTTGACACGGCGGGCTTGCGTTCCACCAGCGACGAAATAGAGGCTCGCGGCGTTGAAAGCGCCAAGGAACTGAGCGACGAGGCCGACTTGCTTTTGTACTTGGCCGACGTGACTTTGCCCAAGGATCAAATCGACCTGGCTTTTTTGGCGGAACGAAAGGAGCCTGTGATTTTTGTTTGGAACAAGCTGGACAAGTTGCCGCAAGACCAAAAAGCCGCGATTTCCGAAGCCAAAAAATTTTATGAGGCCGCCAGCAAAAAAATCCCCGCGCTTTCCGGGCAAGTTTTTGTCAGCGCCAAAAACGGCGGCGGCGTAAAGGATTTGGTCGCGATGGCCAAAGCTTTATTGCTTAAAGGCCAGGAAACGGAGCGAAGCCAAGCCGGTTTGGGAAGCGAGCGCCAAAAGCGTTTGGTTGAAAGCGCTCTGGAAAGCTTGCGCCACGCCGCCGGCTTGCAAAAAGGATATTCGCTTGACGCGGCCGTCCAAGACATTGAGGACGCGCTGGACTTTTTGGGCGAGCTTACAGGCCGCGTGACCGCCGACGACATTTTGGACAGCGTCTTTAGCAATTTTTGCGTGGGAAAATAACCGGCCGCTGCCTGCTACATTCTGCCCGCTCTTGCGCAAAAGGCCGCGATTCGTTACAATAGCAAAAATTCTAAGGAGCCATTAATGCTTAAAGGCCGTCACGTAATCCAACCTGATGATTTGTCGGTTGCGGAGATTGAGGAAATCTGCGCTCTGGCAGAGCAAATTATTGTTGATCCAAATTCTTTTAAAGATGTGTGCCGCGGGAAAATTCTTGCGGCGCTTTTTTTTGAGCCAAGCACCCGCACGCGCCTAAGCTTTGAGGCTGCGATGCTGCGCTTGGGCGGAGCGGTGGAAGGCTTTGCCGACGCGAGCTACACTTCCACCACAAAGGGAGAAATCTTGGCCGACACGATTCGCGTTGTTTCAAGCTACGCGGACGTAATCGCGATGAGAAGCCCCAAAGAAGGCGCCGCGCTCTTGGCCTCAAAATATTCTGACTGCCCGATAATCAACGCGGGCGACGGCGGCCACTTTCACCCGACGCAAACTTTGACAGACCTTTTGACGATACGAAGACTGCGCGGCAGTTTTGAAAACCAGACGGTTTGCTTTGTGGGCGACTTAAAGTTTGGCCGCACCGTTCACTCTTTGACGCAAGCGATGTGCCGCTATCCCGGAAACAAGTTCATCTTTGTAAGCCCAAAGGAGCTTACCGTTCCCGAGTACATGATAGAAGACATCCTAAAGCCCGCGGGCGTTCAGTACGAATGCGCCGAGCGAATGGAAGATGTGATAGACAAGGCCGACATCCTTTACATGACCCGCGTCCAAAAGGAGCGCTTCTTTAACGAGCAGGACTACATCCGCCTAAAGGACAGCTACATTTTGGACAAGGAAAAGATGAAGCTTGCAAAGAGCGATATGATTGTCCTGCACCCGCTTCCCCGCGTGAACGAAATTTCTTACGAAGTTGACGACGACCCCCGCGCCGCGTACTTTAAGCAAGTCAAGTTTGGAATGTACGCGCGAATGAGCCTTATCGCCAAGTTGACAGGAGCCCTCTGATGTTGAATGTAGAAACGATAAAAAACGGTTTGGTCATCGACCACATTTGCGCGGGCTACGGCCCAAAGATTTTTAACTGGCTTGGACTTGCCAACGCGCGCTTTACCGCGGCGCTTGTGATGAACGTTCAGTCCAAAAAGGGCGGAAAAAAAGACATCATCAAAATCGACAACATAATCAACATCGACTATTCGGTCTTGGGCTTTATCGACCCAAACATCACAGTGAACGTGATCAAGGACGAAAAGATTGTCGAAAAAATCAAGATGGAGCTTCCGCAAAAAGTGACCGGCGTAATCCACTGCAAAAATCCCCGTTGCATCACCGCGAGCGAAAAATACATTCCGCAAAGCTTTCACTTGGTTGACAGGACCCGCGCCCTTTACCGCTGCGAATACTGCGACACCTTGTACAAGGCCGGCCCCCAAGGCGAGGCGGTGGAGTTGTAGGGCAAAGGCAATGACCATAATTTACAACGCGCGGATTGTTGACGAGAACACAGACAAAAAAGGCGCGGTTATCATTGACGGAAAGAAAATCAAGCGCGTCATTTACGGAGCGGCAAAGTCCGCGGATTTCTGCTCTATTGGCGCAAAAACAATTTACGCCATCGACGCGCATGGCCTTGTTTTGGCGCCGGCCTTTATCGACATGCACGCGCACTTCCGCTATCCGGGGCAGACGCAAAAAGAGGACTTGGATTCCGCGCTAAAGGCGGCCGCTGCCGGCGGCTTTGGAACGCTAGTCCTTATGCCCAACACAAATCCCGTCGTGTCGTCAAAAGCGCAGGCGCTAAAGGTTGACGCGGAAGCGGCGGAACGAAAAATGTCGCGCGTATTCCAAACCGTAAGCTTGACCAAAAACTTTGACGGCGTTACAACCGCTCATCTTGCCGCGCTGGACAAAAAGACAACGCCCGTGATCAGCGAGGACGGCCGCGAAGTTGCAAGCTCCGCCGTGATGTTGGAAGCGATGAAAATCGCCGCCAAGAAAAAAATCATCGTAAGCTGCCACTGCGAAGACCCGACTCTTGCCGCGCTTGCAAAAACTTACAGGACGCGCGCGCTGCAGCTTATGGCCAAGCATAAAATTCCCGCATGGGGAGCGATAGACAAAAAGGCTTTGGCCGCCGTTCCAAAAAGCGCGCTTGAACAAATCGTTCAAAACATAAAAGAGGCCAACTCGCTTTTGGAACTTGCAGAGGACGCTGCCACCGAGCGCAACATCCTGCTTGCGCAAAAGGCCGGCTGCCACATTCACCTTTGCCACGTTTCCACCGTAAAAAGCGTGACGGCCGCCCGTCGCGCCAAGGCGGAAGAAAAAAATTACAAAAACGGATTCAAAATAACTTTTGAAATCACGCCGCATCATTTGGCATTGGAAGGAACGGCAGTTCCAAAAATATTCGCCTTTGTAAACCCGCCGCTTAGGACAAGCCAAGACCGCGCCGCGCTTTTGGCCGCGCTCAAAGACGGAACTGCTGACTGCATCGCCACCGACCACGCTCCGCACACGATGGAGGACAAGGCGGCCGGCGCTCCTGGCTTTACCGGATTGGAAACTGCCTACGCCGTTTGCAATACCGTTCTATGCAAGAAAGAAAAGATTCCCGCGCAAAAACTGATGGCGCTGATGTCGGCAAGGCCCGCGCGAATTTTGGGTTTGAAAAAAGGCTTGGTCGCGGCCGGCTACGACGCCGACTTGGTCTTGCTGGACCCCGACAAAAAATGGCGCGTAGATTCTTCGCAGTTTTACAGCAAGGGAAAAGCCACGCCGCTTGACGGAAAAACTTTGACCGGCCGCGTTGTCGCAACGATCGTCGCGGGACAGAGGATTGGCGAATGAATTCATATCAATTGTTTGTCGTAGCCGCTTTTTTGTTTTTTACCGGCTCCGTGTTGGGCTGGTTCATCGAGCTTTTTTACAGAAAATTTTTTGAGCGCGTCCAGAATCCGCAAAGGCGCTGGGTGAACCCGGGCTTTTTGACGGGCCCCTGGCTTCCTGTTTACGGCATTGGCGCCCTGGCGCTTTTTGCGATGAGCTTTGTAGAAACGTTCATTAGCGGACTGGACAAGGGCGGAGCGGCGCACTATGTTCTTATGATTGTCTTTATGGCGCTTATAATGACGGGCATCGAGTTTGCCGCGGGAATCATTTTTATAAAGGGAATGAAAATCCGCCTTTGGGATTATTCGGAAGAGTGGGGCAACTTGTGGGGAATCATTTGTCCCAAGTACGCGCTCTTTTGGGCGGCGCTTTCCGCGGCCTATTACTTTTTGCTCTTCCCGCCGTTTTTGGATTTGGTCATGTGGTTCATCGAGCATCCCTGGTTTTCGTTTGTCGTCGGAACCTTGTTTGGAATCTTTGTCGTGGACTGCGCCTTTTCTTTGCGGCTTGGAACGGCATTGCGCAAAAAGGCCATGCAAATCGACGCGGCCAGCGCGATCAACATTCAAAAAATGCAAACCGTCCTTCGCCAAGACCGCGTGGCCAAATTCTTTAGCGCGCATTCCGAGCGCTTCCTGACGGAAAAGCTACAAAGCTTTGAGGACTTTATAAGCCGCTCCCCCGCCAAGATGAGCGCTAGTCGAGAAGACAAGTAGCTTCTCAACACTTGAACGCCCTTCTCATTTCCGTTACAATTAACTCATGGCTAAGACAGTTGACGATAAAAAAATAATTTACACGATGGACAGGGTTTCGCGCGCTTATGGAACGAAGGTCGTTCTTAAGGACGTGAGCATTTCTTATTACTATGGCGCTAAGATTGGCGTGATTGGACCCAATGGTTCGGGTAAGTCTTCGCTCTTTAAGATTTTGGCGGGAGTGGACAAGGACTTTACGGGCGAGACGACGCTGGCTCCCGGTTACACGATTGGCTATTTGGAGCAGGAGCCGGAACTTGCGGCGGGAAAAACCGTTCTTGAAATTGTAAAGGAAGGCGTTAAGCCCATCACCGATTTGCTTGAGGAATTTGACAAAGTCAACGAAGCCTTTGGCGACCCCGACGCGGACTACGACAAGCTGGGCGCGCGACAGGCGGAACTGCAGGAAAAACTTGACGCGGCTGACGCGTGGAACTTGGACGCAAACTTGGAGCTTGCGATGGAAGCCTTGCGCTGTCCGCCGGCCGACCAAGTCGTTGACGTTCTTAGCGGAGGAGAAAGGCGCCGCGTCGCGCTTTGCCGCTTGCTTTTGCAAAAGCCCGACATTCTCTTGCTTGACGAGCCTACCAACCACCTTGACGCCGAGACCGTCGCCTGGCTTGAAAACCACCTTCACACTTATCCCGGAACAGTAATCGCCATCACCCACGACCGCTACTTTTTGGACGACGTGGCCGGCTGGATTTTGGAACTTGACCGAGGCGAAGGATATCCCTTCAAAGGAAATTACTCGTCATGGCTTGAACAAAAGGAAGCCCGCTTGGCTCAAGAAGAAAAGGGCGAAAGCCAGAGGCGCAAGGAAATGCAGCGCGAGTTGGAATGGATTCACATGGGAGCCAAAGGCCGCCAAGCCAAGCACAAGGAGCATATCACCCGCTACGAGGAATTGCTGCGCCAAGAAGGAAAGACAAAACTCAAGGACACCCAGATTTCCATCCCGGCCGGTCCGCGCTTGGGCGGCCAGGTAATCGACGCTGTTGGCCTTACAAAATCTTTTGGCGAAAAATTGCTTTTTGAAAACCTTGACTTCCACATTCCCGCCGGAGCGGTTGTCGGAATCGTAGGTCCCAACGGCGCTGGAAAGACAACCTTGTTCAAAATGATCGCGGGCATCGAAAAGCCCGACAGCGGCGAGCTTAAGGTTGGCCAAACCGTAAAGCTGGTTTACGTTGACCAGATGCGTTCAAAGCTTGACGAAAATAAAACGGTTTACGACACCCTCACCGACGGCTTGGACATGGTAAAGCTTGGAGCGGTTGACGAAAAGGGCCGACCCCTTGAAGGAGGCGTTCGCGAAGTCAACGGCCACGCTTACTGCGCTTGGTTCAACTTTGCCGGAGCGGACCAAAACAAAAAGGTCGGCGTTCTTTCCGGCGGAGAAAAGAACCGCCTTAACCTTGGAATGATGCTCAAGGAAAGCGGAAACGTTCTCCTACTGGACGAACCGACCAACGACCTTGACGTGCAGACTGTGCGCGCCTTGGAAGAAGCCCTTGAAGACTTTGCCGGCTGCGCGCTTGTCGTAAGCCATGACCGCTGGTTCTTGGACCGCATTTGCACGCACATCTTGGCCTTTGAAAACAACAGCGAAGTCCGCTGGTTTGAGGGCAACTGGTCAGAATACGCCGAATGGAAAAAGAAGGAGTTTGGCGAGGACGCTGGCGTTCCCAAGAGAACCGTGTACAGAAAGCTTACAAGGTAGGCGGCGCCCGCAGGAACGGGCCACCGTTGACAAGGCAAAAAATATTCTATATTATTAAGGCGAGCCTAGGTGCTATGCGACGCGTCGCTGCAAAACCCCGCCAGAGCCGGAAGGCAGCAACGGTATGCGGATGGCGTGTGCGCCGTAGATTACCTAGGCTCAACCTTTTTAAGCGCGCGAGGAAAAAAGCATGTGCGGAATTGTAGGTTATGTTGGCAACAAGCTTGCCACTCCCATTTTGATTGATTCGCTAAAAAAATTGGAATATCGCGGATACGACTCCGCTGGAATCGCTGTCCTTGACGGCGAAAATATTTTGGTCCGCAAGGCCAAGGGCGCGCTAAAGGAATTGGAAAAGCGCATCGCCGGCGAAACGATTAAAGGCTCGGTCGGAATCGGCCACACTAGATGGGCCACCCACGGCGAGCCAAGCGACGTTAACGCTCACCCGCACACAAGCGAAGACGGCGCTATTTCTATCGTTCACAATGGAATCATAGAAAACTACGCGGAGCTAAAAGCAAAGCTCCAAGCAGAAGGCGTGGTCTTTAAAAGCAAGACCGACACCGAAGTCGCCGTTAACTTGATAAGCAAATTATACAAAGAAGAAAAAGACATTTTTAAGGCGGCGACAAAGGCGCTTCACTTGATTGTCGGCTCTTACGCTTTGGGAATAATTTGCAAAGATTATCCCGACAGAATAATTTGCGCGCGCAAGGAAAGCCCGCTTGTCGTAGGCTTGGGCAAAGGCGAAAATTTCATCGCCTCTGACGTTCCCGCTTTGTTAAAGCACACCCGCGACGTTTTGTATCTTGGCGAAAAGGAAATCGCCGTTTTGTACACCGACCATGTTGACTTGTTCAACTATGAAGGCGAAAAAATCATAAAAGAGCCCAGCCACATCGACTGGGACATGGACGCCGCTGAAAAGGGCGGCTACCCGCACTTTATGCTAAAAGAAATTTGGGAGCAACCCAAAGCGCTTTTGGACACAATGCGAAACCGCATCATTAAAGACGGAACGGGAAAAGCCACTGACGTTTACTTTGAAGAAAACAAAATGGACGACGCTTGGAGAAAGGCTCGCCGCGTTGTAATCACCGCATGCGGAACTGCCTACCATGCCGGCGTCGTCGCCAAGTACGCTTTTGAAAAAATCGCGCGGCTCAAGGTTGACATTGACGTTGCCTCGGAGTTCCGTTACCGCAATCCCATTTTGGACAAGGACGACATCTTTATCGTAATCAGCCAATCCGGCGAAACGGCTGACACTCTTAGCGCCATGCGCTTGGCAAAAGAGCAGGGCCTTAAAGTTGTCGCCATAACAAATGTCGTAGGCTCAACTGTAAGCCGCGAAGCCGACGACGTAATTTACACGATGGCCGGACCCGAAATCGCAGTCGCCTCCACAAAGGCCTACACGACGCAATTGGCTTGCCTCTTTTTGCTTGCCATAAAAGCCGGAAAGCTTCGCGGCGTTTTGTCTCAAGAAGAAACGACGGCCCTGCTTGACGAGTTGGAATCCATTCCAAGCAAGGTTCAGGAAATTTTGGACAACCAAGATACGATTCAAAAATTTGCAAGCGAACAGTTCAACAAAAACAAAATCTTTTACATCGGCCGCCAATTTGATTCGGCCTCGTCTTTGGAAGCGGCGCTCAAGCTAAAGGAAGTAAGCTACATGCACAGCGAAGCCTTTGCCGCCGGCGAATTAAAGCACGGACCAATCGCGCTTTTGGATCAAAAAACGTTGGTCGTTGCCATCGCGACTGAGCCCGCGCTTTACGAAAAAATCGGCTCCAACATGGAAGAAATAAAAAGCCGCGCGGCGACAGTCCTTGCAATCACGCAAGACGGGGGAAAGGCTTTTGACAAAAAGGCCGACGCGATTTTTAAAATCCCGGATTGCTCTTCTACGCTCGCGGCGATTTTGGCTGTAGTGCCCGCGCAACTATTTGCTTACTACTGCGCCGTGCTTCGCGGAAACGATCCCGACAAGCCGCGCAATTTGGCCAAGTCAGTTACAGTTGAATGATTGTTCAATAGGAGAAAAAAATGTATACAAAAAAAGAAGTCTTGGAGTACATTTCCGAAAACGGCGTAAAGTTCATCAAGCTGTTTTTTTCGGACGTTTTTGGAAACACCAAAAGCATTTCGATCCAACCGCACGAATTGGAGCGGGCCTTTGACTCTGGCATTTCTTTTGACGCAAGTTCCGTTCCGGGTTTTTTGAACGTAACAGAAAGCGACTTGTTCTTGATTCCTGATCCTTCAACGCTTTCCGTTTTGCCTTGGCGTCCCCAACAGGGAAAAGTCGTCAGATTTTTTTGCAACATTTGCTATCCCGACGGAAAGCCCTTTGAAGGCGACATGAGAACGCTTTTATCGCAAAGCATAGAAGAGGCGAAAAAATCAGGCTACGAGCTTAAGGCTGGAACGGAATGCGAGTTCTATCTTTTTAAGCTTGACGAAAAAGGCGAGCGCACAGACGTTCCGCTTGACCACGCCGGTTACTGCGACTTGGCTCCCTTGGACAAGGGCGAGAACGTTCGCCGCCAAATCTGCCTTTACCTTGAGCAAATGGGAATCCTTCCCGAAACTTCGCACCACGAATCCGGCCCCGGCCAGCAAGAAGTTGACTTTAAGTATTCGGACTATCTTAACACGGCGGACAACTTGTCCACCTTTAAGACTGTCGTAAGCACCGTGGCCAACTCTAACGGCCTTTACGCAGACTTTAGTCCAGTCACCGCCGCAAGCGGACCGGGCAACGGCTTGCACATAAACGTTTCGGTCTTTAAAGACGGAAAAAATATTTTTGCCGCCGACCCCTTGAGCGACGAAGCCAAGTCTTTTATGGCCGGCATTATGGAACGAGCGCAAGAAATCAGCCTTTTTACAAATCCGGTAAAGGAGTCTTACGAACGTCTTGGAAAGTTTGAGGCGCCCAAATACGTTTCTTGGAGCCGACAAAACAGAAGCCAGTTCATCAGAGTTCCTGCCGCAAAAGAAGAATTCCGCAGAATTGAATTGCGCTCGCCGGACCCGATGTGCAACCAGTACTTGGTTTTGACTTTGATACTAAAGGCCGGCCTTGACGGGATTCAAAGAAAGTTAAAGCTGCAAGACGAAATAAACTACGACTTGTACAAGATTTCAAACGAGGACGCAAAGAAAAACCATCTTGCGTTGTTGCCCAAAGATCTTGACAGCGCCATAAAAGCGGCAAAGAAAAGCGATTTTATCAAATCGATTCTTCCGCAAGTGACTTTAAAAGCTTTTGGCCTTTAACAAATGGACAGCGTATTAATCGTTTCTAACACAAGCGCAACTTTTGAAGTTCTCTCACTTATGCTTGGCTCGGAAAAATTTTCGCGCATCTCTACGATGCAGGGCGGAAACCAAGCCAGGCAAGAATTGATTAACGCTGAATATGATTTGATTGTAATCGACGCTCCGCTACCCGACGAGTTGGGAGACGACTTGGCTTTGCACGCCGCGGAACAAACGAACGCGGGCATAATTCTTATTGTAGAAAACGAAATCTTGGCGGACGTAAACGCCAACGTCGAGGACATGGGAATCTTTGTAATGCCAAAGCCCGCTTCCCCGGAATTCTTTTACCAAGCCGTAAAACTTTTGACTGCCGCCAGAAACCGCATCAGCGTGTTGGAAGACGAAAACAAAAAACTGCAGGAAAAAATTTCAGAAATCCGCTTGGTTGACCGCGCCAAGCTTGTGTTGATCCAGCGGCTGGAAATGACCGAGCAGCAGGCGCACCGTTACATCGAAAAGCAGTCGATGGACATGCGCCAAAGCCGCGCGATTACCGCGCAAAATATTTTAAAGACCTACGATTTGTGATCTTAAATAATCGGCGGCTTCTTGCTGCTGAATCTCTGTCGGGTGGCTAAGCGCGCCCGTTTTTTCCATATCGATTTCCGGAAGCAAAATGTATTGAACGTCTTTGTCGCCGCTTTGGGCCTTGTAAGCGTCAACGGCCTTTTGCAGCCGCTCCGCCAAAATGTGGCCGATCATTCCGTAACACCAAACGATTTTTGCCTTGGGATTGTTTGCGCGGATTTTTGTCAGGAACGAAATAACGCCCGCTTCAAAAATCTCCGCTATGTCCGGGCGGCTCTGGCACGGATTTTGGTCGTTGGTTCCTAAGTTTACGATTACCCAATCCGGCTCAAAGTTTTTAAAGTCCCATTTACGCTCGCCGCCAAATCGGTTGGCCACCGAGCAAACTTCACCGTAATATTTTGGAAGGGCGTGATCCAGATTGCCGTCATAACCGCAAACCACGCCCCAGCCGCTTTGGCTGATGACGTTAAAGTCGGCGCCTAAAGAGCTAGCGAGCTTGAAGGCCCAAGTTTTTGTCGCTCCAAAGAAAATGCTTGTCCAGTCCGTTTCTCCTTTGGCGCCGACAGTTCCTTCGCCGCTAGTGATGCTGTCGCCGATAAATTCTATCCGTAGCGGCTGGGGCGTTACAGGAAGGAGGTCGCCGTCTGTCGAAAGGCTTTTTAGAAGGAAGCGGTGTTTGGCGTCGTCGCCCATCGCTTGGGTTTCCTTGTACACGCGGACGTTTTTTACATTAGCTGAAGGCAAGTTTCTGTAAAGGCAAACGTCATTCGTTCCCTTGTTGAGCATGAGGCGGGCGGTTTGGACGCCGTTCAGCCAAACGCTAATCCACACTTCAAATTTGTCGTAGTCCGACTGGATTTGCGCCCACAGTTCCGAGCCGTTTGCGTTTGCTTCAAAGCCGCTCGCGGACCAAAAAAAGTCCACGCCGTCTTCGCTTTGCGCGGTTCGACCCATAATTTTTATCCGCGAGTTTTCTGGGCTTGCGGCCAGTTCCTTTGCCAAAAAGTTTTTCATAAACAAACTATAGCATTTTGCCGAAAATAATGCTATGAGCAAAAGAAGAATTTTTAAATTGACTTTAACCAGTGCGTTTCAAAGCGCGGCTTTTGTTGCGTTCCTTTTTACCGCCTTTGCGCTTTTTTCTTGCAAAAGCAGCCAGCAAGAAGTCGATGAGACGGCTATCGTTCCGCCAAAAGAACCAATAATCACTTACGTAAACACGACGGTCAACAAGGCCGACGGAAAGATTTCCACGATTTTGACTTTTAATTCCATCAAGGAAGTTACGGCGATTCACCCGATTTCGCGCGTCCGATATCCGCTTGCCGAAAACGAATACAAATACGATTCGGATTCGACCGAGCTTAAGGTTTTTTTGCCAAAGAACGTTCCTTTTAAGATCAACGACTTGGCTTTTCATATCGTAGGAGAGGCCGCCTATCCGGGAGTTTTTGTCCTTGCGGGAATCGACAAGAGCAGGGGAGAGCCTGGCGTTTTCTTTGACGGAAAAAAATCTGTCGAAGGAACGGATTATGATTACGACAAAAGTTCCGCCAGAATCACTAGCTTGGTTCCGCTTGACGTAGACAAAGATTCCTTTGAAATTTGTTGGGCCACCACAAACGGCGAAGTCACTTTTTCAAACAACACTCAAAAATATCGCGACGCGTACATTAAGTATTACAACGAGTGGAGCCGTTCCGTTCATATGAGGGGGAGCAATTGAAATTCGCTTTGTTGCTTTTGCTTTTATTTAAGCGCCGCTAGTTGTTGGAAAGCGCCTTTAAAAGCGCGCGGCAGCCAAGGTCGATGTCTAGGTATGTTTGGTCAAAGTTTCCGGTGTACCAAGGGTCGGCTATGTCGCGCTTTAATCCGGCCCATTCCAAGAGCAAATGAATTTTAGGAGCCGCTCCAGGACCTAGGATTTTTTTCATATAAAAAAGATTTTCTTGATCCATTCCAATAATCAAATCGTAATCAATTCCATCAGCGTAAACCAATTGCCGCGCGCGGTGGTCTCCGCAAGGAATTCCTTCTTGGGCAAGTTTTGTTCGCGTTCCGTAATGGGGGCCGTTGCCGATTTCTTCCGTGCTTGTCGCGGCTGAGTCAATGTAAATTTTTTTTTCAAGCCCGGCCTTTTTGACTAAATGTTTCATTACAAATTCCGCCATTGGCGAACGGCAGATGTTTCCGTGGCATACGAATAAGATTTTTTTCATAAGGGCGCCTGTTACAAGTAAATTCGCTCAAACGATTTTGTGTCGATCGGCTTTGAAAAGTAGTAGCCTTGGAAAAGATCGCAGCCTTCTTCGTGAAGCAAGTCCATTTGGTCTTTGGCTTCGATTCCTTTGGCAAGAATTTTTATGCCAAGGTTTTTGGCCATTGTGATCAATTCCTTCATAATGATATGGGCGTTGCGCGGCGAATTTGTGTTTTGCATAAAGCCGATGTCAACCTTAAGAATGTCGATGTTGCATTCGCGCAAAATTTTAAGCGAAGTGTTGCCCGCGCCAAAGTCGCCGATTTCGATCGTAAAGCCGATTTTGTGCAGCTGTTCGATCAAGCGGATCTGGCGTTCCAAGTCAACCATCATTACGTCTTCGCTCAACTCGATGTGCAAGTTCTTTGGATCGATGTCAAACTCTTTGAGCAATTCGTTGAACTCGTTTATGATGCTCATAAGATAAAAGTCTTTTGGCGAAATGTTTACCGAAATGTAAAAGTCGTCGCGGCCGGCGGTTTTCCATTCAAAAAGCTTTTGGAATACAAGGCGCCAAACGTATCGGTCAATCTTGGTGATCATTCCGTTCTTTTCAAAAATCGGGATGAATTCCGACGGCGAAACGACTCCTTCGTCTGGGTGTTCCCAACGAACCAAGGCTTCCGCGCCTACAGCCTTTCCTTCGATTGTAGATTGGGGCTGCAAGTAAATTTTTATCTGGCCGGTAGAAATCGCTTCGGGCAATTGGTAGACCAATTCCTGCTCGCGCAAGGCGCTGTCGCGCAATTTTGAGTCGTACCAAGCCACTTGCTTTCCGTACTGGCCCTTGATTGTGTCGATGGCGATAAAGGCGCGGTCGCACATAAACGAAACGCGCATGTCGATGTCTTCGATTTCGTAAACGCCAAAGTAGCAGGTTGGCAAAATAGAAAGGTTGACGGTTTCTTTGAAAATGCGCTGCGTTTCGTCAATGAAGATTTGCAAGTTCAAGCGGTCTTTGGGAATCAAAATCGCAAAGCGGTCGTTGTCGATTCTTCCGTAGATTTCTCCGACAACTGTTTTTTCTTTAAGCGCTTCGGCAAAGGATTTTAGAATTTTGTCGCCGACCGCGATTCCGTTAAACTCGTTGATCAGCTTGAACTTTCCTACGTCGCAGCAAACGATAAAATATTTTTCGTCGGGATTGGATTCAAGCATGTCGGCCACTTTTTCGTAAAAGTAATGCTTGTTGTAAAGGCCGGTCAATGAATCGTGCGTGCTGCGAAAGCGTTCCAACTTTTCGCGGTTGTTCTCTTCTGTAGTGTCCACCATCATCAAATAGCTTCCGATGTAGCGCTTGTCTTTTGTTTCGATGCGCGAAAAGTTCATCTTGTAGAAAATTTCTTTTCCGTTTTCGATGCGATGGATGGTTTCTTCCTTTGGCTCCATGGCGCTGATCGGCGTGCCGTTGGAAATTCTATGGACGATTGGAGTGATGACTTCTGACGGGTTTTGATTTTTTCCGATGCGGTAAATGTTTCTGATGTAGTCGTTTGCGTAAATGCACTGGTCGTCTGTGTCCAATACTGCGATTCCGTTGTTCATGTCCTGCATCAATCGCTTTAGCGTCACTTGCTGCAAAAGCGATGGAATGTAGGAGAAAGCAAAGTAGCTCATTGACACGCAGACAAAGCCGTACAAAAGAACGGAAAAGTCAACCGGAAGCGAGAACAAAATGTAAAAGCCGTTGATGACAACGATCAATGAAATCTGAAGGATGGACATCAAGTACTTTACTTTGTAAATGCTTGCCGATGTGACGGATTTTGCCAAAAGACATACAATGTTCAAGACAACCATCAAGTAGCATAGTGTCAAATGCAAGTCGTAAGTCAGAGCGGTTGTCGTTCTAAAATATACGTCCGGCAAGAATATTCCGCCGTTATAATAAAAGCGTTCCGAGATAAAGACCTTTCCAGTCCAAATGTTGCTTATCAAATTGCAAATGTCGGCGACGATAAAGAAGAAAAGGATGATCATTCCTTTTTCAAACCAAGAGGTTTTTTGCTTGTCGCGCTTTGTTATGTTCCTTATGTCGTTCCTGAAAAAGAAAAACAAGGCCGTAATGAAATTTTGAGAAGCGATGCTGTTGGGATACGAATACTCAACGTTAAAATAAAGCAGCAAGAACAGCGTGATGTCTATCGCAATAAAATACCAGTCGAATAGGATGACAGATGCTTTGTCAACTTTTACCCATTCCGTGGAAATGAGGGAAAGAATAATGTTTGGCAAAACTGTAAAAAATGCCGCAATAAGCATGTCGCGGGCTTTTTTTGCCAAAGGAGTGCGTCTGTTTGCCTTGTTCATGATTCTGTTGACAGTGAAAATGATTGACATTTCCATCACTGCAAGAATCACAGCGTATAACATTTTCATCCTTACGATTATATCATAGGAATTTGTTTTTTTCAATCAAAAGGTTTAAGTTGACAAAAATCGAAATTTTGTCTAAAATAAACAATCTTATTTTTATGGGGAACGATATGGCGCAAAGACGCGTGGTTGTGACAGGTCTTGGAGCGGTGACTCCGCTTGGAAACAACGTTCAGGACACTTGGGAAGGAATCAAGGCTGGAAAAAGCGGCATTGAAAAAATCACTTTGTTCGACGCCTCCGACTACAAGGTTCAGGTGGCCGCGGAGGTCAAGAATTTTGACATCGCCCAAAGCGGCGTAGACCCAAAAGAATGCCGCAAAATGGCGCGCTTTACCCAATTTTTGGTCGCCGCCAGCGCCCAGGCCCTTAAAGACGCCGGCTACGACAAGGAAAAACTTGTCGGCGAAAAGTGCGGCGTAATGGTAGGAAACGGAATCGGCGGCTATGACATCATCGAGGCTGCCTTTAAGAAATACTTTGACCCCGCCGCCGGCGTGAACCGCATTCCGCCTCTTAGCGCTCCGGAATTCATTCCCAACGAAGCGGCCGCCAATGTCAGCATGCTTTTTGGAATCGAAGGCCCGGCTTGGACGCTTGCCACGGCTTGTTCCAGCGGCACAGACGCTTTGGGAAACGCCCTTGATATGGTTAGAAGCGGCCGCGTTGACGTTTGCGTGGCGGGCGGAACGGAAGCGACAATCACGGGCTTTGGAATCGGAAACTTTATGGTGCTCAAGGCTTTGGCCACAAACTTTAACGACCAGCCCCACAAGGCAAGCCGCCCCTTTGACAAAAACCGCGGAGGCTTTGTAATGGGCGAGGGAAGCGCCGTTTTGATTTTGGAAGAGTTGGAGCACGCCAAAAAGCGCGGCGCAAAGATTTACGCCGAGTTTGCCGGATACGGCGCTTCTTCTGACGCTTACCACATCACCGCTCCCCTTCCGGACGGAACGGGCGGCGCCAAGGCGATCACCCGCGCTTTGGAAGACGCTGGCCTCAAGCCGGAAGACGTTCAGTATTACAACGCTCACGGAACGGGAACGCACGCCAACGATTCCGGCGAGACAAAAATGGTAAAGTTGGCCTTTGGCGAGCACGCCAAAAAGCTTAAGATTTCTTCAACCAAAAGCATGACCGGCCACATGATCGGAGCGGCCGGCGCCATCGAAGCCTTGTTCTGCATCAAGGCGATTAACGACGGCTTTTTCCCGCCGACAATCAACCTTGACGAGCCTGACATCGAAGGCGGCTGCGACTTGGATTACGTTCCCAACAAGGGACAGACTGGAACAATCACAGCGGCGGCCAGCGCGTCGCTTGGCTTTGGCGGCCACAACGGCTGCGTTGTTTTCAAAAAATTCGAAGACTAAAAATGCCCGCGCGGCATGACACATAAGGAGTTTAGAATATGGTAATCACACCCAAAATCAGAAGCAACATTTGCATCAACGCGCACCCGATTGGATGCGCCAAAGAAGTTGAGCGCGAGATCGCCTACGTAAAGGCGCAAAAAGCCAAGCGCGGAGTTAAGGCCGCGGCCGAAGGCGGAAAGGGACCAAAGACAGTTTTGGTCTTGGGCTGCTCAACAGGCTACGGATTGGCCAGCCGCATCACGGCCGCCTTTGAATGGGGCGCCGACACGATTGGCGTTTCATTTGAAAAAGAAGCCACAGAGACTAAGGGCGGAACTCCGGGTTGGTACAACAACGCCGCCTTTGACAAGGCCGCCAAAGCCGCGGGCCTCAAGTCTGTCACATTGAACGGCGACGCCTACTCAAACGAAATGCGCGCTTCCGTCATCGAAGAGATTAAGAAGATGGGCGGAAAGATTGACTTGCTCGTTTACTCGTTGGCCAGCCCGGTGCGCAACGACCCCGACAAGATTGACCCCGAAACAGGCACCCACGTAATGTATCGCTCGGTAATCAAGCCGATTGGAAAAACATACGGCGGAAAGTGCTTGGATATCATCAACGAAAAGCTCACAGAGATGAGCGCCGACCCTGCCAATGACGCGGAAATTGAAACGACCGTAAAGGTAATGGGCGGCGAAGACTGGCAGCTTTGGATTGACGCTTTGGAAAAGGCCGGCGTTTTGGCCCAGGGTTTTTGCACGCTCGCTTACTCATACATCGGACCTGAGTTGAGCCATCCGATTTATCGCGACGGAACGATTGGACAAGCCAAAAAGCATTTGGAAAAAACAGCGCTCAACTTGAACGAGCAGCTTAAAAAGAGCGTCGGCGGTTCCGCCTACGTTTCTGAGAACAAGGGCTTGGTCACAAGAAGCAGCGCGGTAATCCCGATCATTTCGCTTTACCTTGCCGTTTTGTTCAAGATTATGAAGGAAATGAAAATTCACGAAGGCTGCATCGAGCAGATGGAACGCTTGTTCTGCGAGCGCCTTTACACCGCCGCCGACGGCGCGATGGGCGAAGTTCCTGTTGACAGCGAGCACAGAATCCGCATCGACGACTGGGAGCTCCGCGACGACGTTCAGGCCAAGGCGCAAGAAGCGATGGCCGCCGTCAACGACGACAATGTCCGCCAGTGGTGCGACATCGACGGCTACAAGCACGACTTCTTGGTGACAAACGGCTTTGACGTTGAAGGCGTTGACTACAACAAGGACGTCGCGGACATGAGAGCGATTGAGTAGCGCCTTGACCGGTCCATCGACTAGGATTTTAGGTTAACTAAGAATGGCCGCCCGCTGTTGCGGGCGGCTTTTTTTATTTGCGAAAATTGCGCAAAATCTTAAAAATGCGCTATAATAAATCAATATGCCAACAGTTTTTGTAGATGGAAGCAGAAGGTATTATTTTTTCTCTAAGGAAGAAACGCGAATGCATGTTCATGTTTCAACACCCAACGGCGAAGCAAAAATTTGGCTGGAACCCGAGATTTCCGTTGCAAAAATGATAAATTTGTCTGACAACGAATTGAACGAAATAGTAAAGACCACAATCGCCCGCAAGGAGGACTTGATTGATGCTTGGAACAAACACTTTAGAAAAGATTGATACAGCCGCCGAAGTAACAAACATTTCCCCCTTTGGATTTTGGCTCCTTGCCGGCGGAAAAGAATATTTTGTAAATTACAAAGATTACGCTGTTTTTGAAAACGCCTCAATAAAAGACATTGCCAATGTCGTTGAAGACGCAGAGGGCAATTTGCATTGGCCTGCTTTGGATGCTGACATAGAATTGAAAGCGTTGGAAAATCCGCAAGACTACCCGCTTTCTTATAAATAACTATTCCTTTAGAATCTTGTCCAGCGCTTTAGTCATGGCGCGGCGAACGTCATCAACAACTTCTTCGGTTATTTGCGCGCGAATCCGCTCGTTTTTGGGCGTTTCTTCTATGACAATTGGCTTTGTGTCGTGAGGAACGAACAGTTGGTAAACTTCAACGCCTAGAGCCGCAGCGAGCTTGGAAAGGGAATCCTCGCCTGGCCAACGCCTTTTTCCTTCAAAAAAATTTATAGCCTGAACAGACATATTTGCCTCTTCCGCAAGCTTTTCTTGAGTCCAAGACCTTTCTTTTCTAAGTTTCTTAATGTTTACGGAAAGTGTTTCTAAAATTTCTGCTCCATCCATATTATCTACATTTTGTAGATTTTTTTCTAAATTAACAGTTACATTTTGTAGAAAGTGCGCTATAATTACGGACTGTAGAAAACATTTTTTTGAAACAGTTTGTAGGCGTGAATATGGAAAGCCAAAATTCCCAAATAAAATCCCGCGAGCGGGTGGCCAACCACGGCGAAGTCTTTACGGCGGAACGAGAAGTAAAGGCCATGTGCGACTTGGTAAAAGACGAGACCGAGCGCATAGAAAGCCGCTTTTTGGAACCCGCGTGCGGCGACGGAAACTTTCTTGCGGAAATCCTTGAAAGAAAGCTGGCCGTTGTTTCAAAGCAGTACAGCAAAAACCCAAACGACTGGGAAAAACATTCATTGCTGGCTCTTTGTTCGCTTTACGGAATTGACATTCTGCAGGACAACGCGGCTGCCTGCAGAGAACGCCTTTACGGAATATGGCTTTGCCAATACGAAAAACTTTGCGCCAATAAAATCCCCGTCGAGCAACAAGAACAAGCGCAAAAATGCGCCGCCTTCATTCTAAAAAAGAACATTCTTTGCGGAAACGCTCTTTCGCTAAAAGAAGTTGATGATGCGCAAAATGACACGGAAAGGCCAATCATTTTTTGCGAATGGAGCGTGGTCGGCGAAAACTTAAAGCGGAGGGATTTTTCGTTCCGCGAACTTGTCAACCAAGACTTTGCCAACGAGGAAGGCAGCTTGTTTTCCGACCTAGGCGACGAGGCGGAAATCTTTTCGCCGGTAAAAGAATTTCCATTGATTCATTACAGGAGAATATATGAGCAAGAAAACTAAAGCCGAACCAAGCGCGACGCTCAAGGCCGATTACAACCCAGACGTTTTGTCGTGCCTTGCAAACCTTTCAAACGACGAAGTGTTCACCCCGCCGGAAGTAGCCAACGCAATGCTGGATTTGCTTCCGCAAAAAGTATTCAGCGACCCAAACGCAAAGTTTTTGGACCCGGCCTGCAAAAGCGGAGTATTCTTGCGCGAAATAGCGAAAAGGCTGATAGCGGGCCTTGCCGACAAAATTCCAGACTTGCAAAAGCGCATCGACCATATTTTTAAGGAACAGTTGTACGCCATCGCCATAACGGAACTTACAAGCCTCTTGAGCCGCCGCAGCGTTTACTGTTCCAAAGACGCGAGCGGAAAATACAGCGTGTCAAAATTCAAAGGCGAGCAAGGAAACATTTTTTACAAGCCCACAAAGCACTTGTGGATAAACGGCAAGTGCCTTGAATGCGGAGCCAGCCAAAGCGAATACGGCGACGAAGAGCGCCAAGGCCTGGAAAGCCACGCCTACCAATTCATACACAAAGCAATGCCAGGAGAAATAAGAGATATGAAATTCGATGTTATTATTGGAAACCCGCCGTATCAATTAAGCGATGGAGGAAACGGAGCAAGCGCAGCGCCACTATATCACCTATTTGTCCAACAAGCGAAAAAACTGAATCCACGATACTTAGTTATGATCATTCCCGCTAGATGGTATGCAGGCGGAAAAGGCCTCGATGATTTTAGAGACAAAATGCTCAATGACAATAGATTGAGAATAATTCATGATTTCAATAATGCATCAGAATGCTTTTCAGGAGTAGAAATTAAAGGTGGGGTTTGTTACTTTCTTTGGGAGCGAGAAAATAAAGGATTATGCAAAGTCTATCAGCATTCAAACAATGCTATCATTTCAGAAATGGAACGTCCTCTTTTAGAAGAGCATTGTGATGTTTTTATACGCCATAATCAAGCAATAAGTATACTACGAAAAGTAAAATCAAAAAAAGAAAAATCGTTTAGTTTGATTGTTTCTTCAAGAAAGCCATTTGGATTAGCGACAAATTTCACAGACTTTTCAAATATAGAATCAAACAATACAATAAAAATTTATGCAAATCAAAAACAAGGCTTCGTAAAAAGAAATTTAATTTCGGATAATTTTAATTTACTAAATTCTTATAAACTTTTTATTCCTAAAGCGATTGGAATTGGAGATATGACAAAAGACTGGATGAAACCAATAATAGCGGAAAAGAATGTTTGCTGCACAGAAACATATATTGCAGTTGGTCCATTCAAAGATAAAGCCACTGTCGAAAATGTTTATTCCTATACACAAACAAAATTCTTTCATCTACTTTTAGGTTTAAAAAAAGTCACACAAGATACTACAAGCAAAGTTTATTCCTTCGTCCCCATGCAGGACTTCTCCAAACCGTGGACAGACCAAGAACTTTACAAAAAATACAAACTGTCGCAAGAAGAAATCGCCTTTATTGAATCAATGATTCGCCCAATGGAGTAGTTTTATGAACAATATTTTACAAACTTTTATTCATAATATTATTCAAAATCTCCAGAACGATACTATACAGAATCTTGGCATCGGAGCAACAGGAAGTATTATTGCAACCGCTTTAATTTACATACTTTCTAAAATGTATAATTTTAACTCAAGCAAGCAACGAATGTATAATCTTGAAACTGCTTTAAACTATGTTTATCAAATTGAGAATATGAAAAACTTCACAGATAACTATGATTTGATAATACGTAGTCTCGAATATATTCATAGGCATATTTTTGAAATCCATAAAAGCATATATCCTCTAACCATGTTCTTTTCTCATAAGAAAAAACGTCTGATTCAAACTCTGCTTTATGATATTACACGCCGTTGTGAATTGAGTTTGTTTTCAACTGTAGGCTATGAAGGTTCAAAAGAAAAGCAAGCGCGGTTAGAACATATTCAGAAATATTTTTACTCTACAGAAAGCAAAAGCAGTAATTGCTCAATTGTAAGATTTTCATTGTCACTCATAAAACTGCTATCAAATATGAGTATTTCCAAAGCTTTTACAAACAAGAATATGCTGCCATATTCATTTGCCGACTTTGATACTTTAATCGAAATAAACTCATTCAAATATACCTCAAAAAAGGAACAAACAAAAATCTCAAACAATTTCATTCAAGACAAAGGTTTAACAAGAGATGAATATAACAAAATAGTTCAAAGAATACGAAAAACAGCAAACGGAGTACACATATGAAACAACAATTCTTTCCCCAACGACCAGACGCAAAGCCAATCATCTACGCATATTCCGACACACGATTTCCCGGAATGTTAAAAGTGGGCTACACCGAGCGGCCGATAAAAGAGCGAATGAAAGAGCACTACCCCACGCTCACTCCCACGCAATCGTGGAAAGTGGAACTGATAGAAAGCGCGATGAAGAGCGACGGCTCCGTTTTTATGGATCACGACGTTCACCGAGTTCTTGAGCACTGGAAAATTCCTGCAATCAGAGATTCAAAAGACAAAAAAAGCGAATGGTTCAAATGCGCGGCGCAAGATGTATTGAAGGCAATTATAGCCGTAAAAACAGGCGACATCAATTTAAGAACTCGCAGCGCAAATTTCGCTCCACGCCCCGAACAAAAAGCGGCGGTGGAAAAAACATTCGCCTACTTTGAAAAAATCAAAGCGGAAAAAGCAAAGAAGATTTTGCCAAAAGCCTTCACGCCAAAGTTCTTGTGGAACTGCAAAATGCGTTTTGGAAAAACGTTCGCCTCATATCTTTTGGCGCAAAAAATGCAGGCAAAAAGAGTTTTAGTCCTGACCTTTAAGCCAGCCGTTCAAAGCGCGTGGCAAGAAGACTTGGAAAACCATGTCTTGTTCGACGGCTGGCAATTCGTAAGCCGAGGCGGTTTGTCCTACGAAGATTGTTCCAAAAAGAAACCGATTGTTTGCTTTGGCAGCTTTCAAGACTTTTTAGGAACGAACGAAAACGGCGGCATCAAGGCTCGCAACGAATGGGTTCACACAACGCATTGGGACTTGGTCATTTTTGACGAATACCATTTTGGAGCCTGGCGCGAAAACGCCAAGAAACTTTTTGAAAGCGAGGACGAGGAAAACCTCAACGCCTTTGACCAAGAAAAATACATAAAAGAGGAAGCGGGAAACGCCCAAAACGAAGAGTCGCTTCCGATTACAACAGACCACTACCTATTCCTAAGCGGGACGCCTTTCCGCGCCCTAAATTCCGGCGAATTCATCGAAGAGCAAATTTATTCTTGGACTTACAGCGACGAACAGAGCGTCAAGGAAAACTGGAAAAAAGAACCGAATCCATACGCGGCCTTACCACGCATGGTGATGATGACTTACCAAATCCCAGAAAGCATCAAAGAAATCGCGAAAGGCGGCGAGTTCAACGAATTTGATTTAAACTTGTTTTTTGCCGCCGAAGGAACGGGCGACGCCGCGGAATTCAAGCACAAGGAGCATGTCCAAAAATGGCTTGACTTGATTCGCGGCGCTGACATTCCTACTAGCGTTGATAATTTGCGACTTGGCGCAAACAAGAGGCCGCCCATGCCTTTTAGCGACACCCGTTTGCTTAATGTCCTTAGCCACACTGTTTGGCTTTTGCCGGGCGTCGCTTCATGCTATGCCATGGCCAACCTTCTGGCCGAAAAGCAAAACGTTTTCTTCCACGATTACAGAATCATTGTTTGCGCTGGAAGCGGAGCTGGCGTAGGAATGGCGGCGTTGGAGCCTGTTCAGCTTGCCATGCAAGACCCGCTTGAAACAAAAACAATAACGCTTTCTTGCGGAAAGCTTATGACAGGAGTGACGGTAAAGCCATGGACCGGCATTTTCATGCTGTGCAACTTGCGAAGCCCTGAGACATATTTCCAGAGCGCTTTCCGCGTTCAGAGTCCCTGGGAAGTAAAAGACGCGCTTGGAAACAACATCATTCTAAAAAACGAGTGCTATATTTTTGACTTTGCCCTTGACCGCGCGCTAAAGCAAATAAGCGACTACAGCCGCAACTTGAACACAGACCCGCTAAAAGACAACCCGCAAAAACTGGTAGAAGAATTCATTTCGTTCCTGCCAGTATTGGCTTACGACGGCGCCACAATGAAGCGAATCAATGCTACTGAAATTCTTGACATGGCCATGAGCGGAACCAGCGCCACGCTGCTTGCAAAACGTTGGGAAAGCGCCTTGCTTGTCAACGTTGACAACGAAACGCTCGCGCGTCTTATGAACAACGCGGCCGCGATGAAGGCTCTTGAAAGCATAGAAGGCTTCCGCAACCTTAACAGCGACATAGAAACAATCATCAACAAGAGCGAAGCCGTTAAAAAAGTCAAGAAAGAAAAAGAAGGCAAAATGTCACAGGCCGAAAAGCGCGAGCTTAGCGACGAAGAAAAAGAATACAAAAGCAAGCGAAAGCAAATCCAAGAAAAACTCATCAAGTTCGCCACCCGCATCCCCGTATTCATGTACCTTACCGACTATCGCGAGCATTGCTTAAAAGACGTCATAACACAACTTGAGCCGGGGCTTTTCAAAAAAGTAACGGGCTTGACTCTAAAGGACTTTGAGCTTTTGGTAAGCCTCAATGTCTTTAACGGCCCAGTAATGAACGACGCGATTTTTAAATTTCGCAGTTACGAAGACTCAAGCTTGAACTACACCGGAATCGACAAGCACGCCCAACTCGACAAATACGTCGGCGGCTTTGACACCGTTCTTTCAACGCAAGAATTTGAGGAAATGAAGTAAAGAAAGGGCCATGCAAAAAAACGCCGTCGCGCAAAGGTCGGCCCCCGGCGACGGAAAAAAAGTTTATTTTGTGGGACCTCTTTTTAATGCCGCCGAGCGGGAAAACATGACCGAAGAGGAAAAGCTTAAAAAGATTTTTGACAAAGACGAAAGCGAAGTCCTGGACATAATTTTTACGCTGCTGGCCAGCCGCGGCCCGCTTCCATTTCAAGCTTAGTTTCTAAAACTATGTATCGGCGCCGGAATTCTTCCGCCGCGGTTAATGAAGTCCGCGCAAGAGAATTGGTTGACGTTGATTACCGGGCAGCCGCCAAGCAAGCCGCCAAACTCTACCCATTCGCCGGCCTTTTTTCCGGGAGCGGGAATAAGGCGGACTGCGGTTGTCTTGTTGTTGACCATGCCGATCGCCATTTCGTCGGCCATGATGCCGCTGATTGTTGTGGCCGGAGTGTCGCCGGGAATCGCTATCATGTCTAGGCCGACCGAGCAAACGCAAGTCATGGCCTCCAATTTTTCCAAGCAAATCGAGCCTTGCTTTACGGCGTTGATCATGCCTTCGTCTTCGCTTACGGGGATGAAGGCGCCGCTAAGGCCGCCGACGTTTGTGCTGGCCATTACGCCGCCCTTCTTTACCATGTCGGTGAGCATGGCCAAGGCCGCAGTCGTTCCAGGAGCGCCCGCTCCTTCCAAACCGATTTCTTCCAAAATGCGCGCGACGCTGTCGCCGACTTCCGGGGTGGGCGCGAGGCTCAAGTCCAAAATGCCGAACTTTGTTCCAAGGCGCTTTGCGGCTTCCGTTCCGACAAGCTGGCCCATGCGGGTAATTTTAAACGCCATCTTTTTAATGCCGTCGGCCAGCTCGTTGATGGGCTTGCCTTTGAACTCGCGGGCGGCGGCCAAGATAACGCCCGGGCCTGATACGCCGACGTTGATTACAGTGTCGCCTTCTCCGGGGCCGTGGAAGGCGCCCGCCATAAAGGGATTGTCTTCCGGGGCGTTTGTAAAGACGACCAATTTTGCGCAGCCGTTTACCGGGCAGTTTTTGGAAAGCTCGGCGGTCTTTTTGATTGTCTCGCCCATAAGCTTAACAGCGTCCATGTTGATGCCGCTTTTGGTCGTGCCGACGTTGACGCTGGAGCAAACGCATTCAGTTTCTGTGAGCGCTTGCGGAATTGAGTCTATCAAAATGCGGTCGGCGGGCGTGATTCCTTTCTGAACCAGAGCGCTAAAGCCTCCGATAAAGTTAACGCCTAATTCTTTTCCGCACTTGTCCAAAGTCTTGCAGTAGTCAACGTAATTTTGCGCGTTGCTGGCGCCGGCCACAAGCGCGATCGGAGTGACAGAAATTCTTTTGTTGATGATTGGAACGCCAAAGTCGCTTTCGATGTCGCGGCCGACTTTTACCAAGTCCTTGGCCTTTGACATAATCTTGTCGTAAATTTTTTGGCAGGCCTTTTTGGGGTCCTCGCTGGCGCAGTCTAAAAGCGAAATGCCCATCGTGATGCAGCGCACGTCAAGCTTTTGGCGCATGAACATGTTTACTGTCTCTTCAATTTCTACAGGCGTGAACAACATAGTTTTTTCTCCCTAGTAATTTTCGTAATATTCGCGGCGCGCCGCGGCTTTTTGCGCGTTCCAGCGCGATGATTTTTCTTCAAGCATTTCCGCGTCCTCTCGGCCTTGGAAATTGTTCCATTGGCTGAACTGGCGCTTGTCCAAGGGCGCGGCCTTGTTCTTGTTTTTTTCTCGCAAGTCTTCTTGTCCGTTGGCCATTATCTTTTTCCTTTTGCCTTTGTTTTTGCCGCGGGCTTTTTGGCCGTTGACTTAGCTGGCTTTGCAGGCTTTGCTGTTTTTTTTGGAGCGGCTTTTTTGGCCGGAGCCTTGGCTTTGGCCGCGCTAGTTTTGGGCTTGGCCGAAGTTTTTTTGCTTGCGCTAGAAGCGGCGCGCTTTGCGGTCTTGGATTCAGTCTTCTTCGTCGCAGTCTTTTTTGCAGGCGCTTTTTTGGCGGCCTTTAGCTGGCTCTTTGCCTCGCGTTCGATTTGGTCAAAGTCAACAGAGTCTTCGTCGGCAACGTCATCGGCTGCGACCGATTCGCGAACGGTGTTGTTTACCGGAATGATGATCGCAGGATTCTTTGGCATCTCGATCGTTTTGTTGGGGTCGATTGCCGTTCGCTTGGCGCTTTTCTTTGCCAACAGTTCCTCCGCGATTTTTAGATAGTAAACGCGGCAGTCCATGGCGGCCAACAAAATAACGATTACAGAAAAATATTTTATCGATGTGTCGATTGAAACAAAGTAATCGTAAAGGCCGTGGATTAAAATCGCTTGAATGAGGGGCTTTAAATTTCGGTTCAAATTTTTAAAGTAATAAACCGCAAAGCCGCCAAGGCCCGCGCAAAGGGTGTGGATCAAAACGGCCGTGAACATTCGCAAGTAAATAAGGTTGAGTGGGAGTATTCCGTGGTTGATTTTTTGAATGTTCAGCAAAAGATAAATCACCGACTCAAAGCTGCCGAAAATCATTCCCGCCAAAAGGGAATAGCAAAACCAGCAGCTAAGCTTTTCTTCTTTGGCTCCGACGATAAAAAGCAAAAGCGCCTTAAAGCATTCCTCCACAAGGCCCAAAAAGACAATCGAGTAGAGCAACATTCCGCCGGCGCTGCTTTGGCCAAAAAGACTCATTCCCGGAATCATGAACTGGACCAAAGTGATCGGAATCAAGGCCAACAAGCCGGCAAGCGAGGCGACCAATTCTTTGACCACTGAAATTTTGGGAACCAAAATCGCGAATAAGGCGAACATTGTCACAAATGGGACAAAACACAAAATAATCGGCGCGTAAACATTCATAGTAATATAGAATACTTTAATTTCATTGTTTTAACAAGGGGGAGGCGGAATTTCCTTGACTATTTGCTCTTTAGCGATATAATTTTCATTAATAAGAGGAGAACTTATGAAAAAGTTTTTTTCCATTTTGCTCAGCATAATTTTTGCTGTTTGTTTGTTCGAAACAATGTTGCTTGGCGTAGCGCGCTCTAACTTTAGCTATTCTGCAATCACTAAAATCGCAAGCGAGATTCTTAAGCCGGTTTCAAAGGCTCCGGTTAACGACGACGGGCTTTTCCACCCGGGCGACGTAAAATACACGCTTGCCCAGTACGGCGGCTTTGACATTAGCTCTGTTGATTTGAGTTCAGTTGACTTTACCAACCTTGACGTAAACGCCCTTGTCGGCCAATACCTTGACGCCGCCGGCGTTGACGTTGAGCCAGAATTTGTGGCCGAAGTTCTCGCCTCGCCCGATTTTTCGGAATTTGTGGACAAGTACGCCGGCGAGATCGTAAGCTATGTGACCGGCGCCACTACCGAACTTTCAATCAATTCTGACGACGTAAAAAAGATTATGAACAAGTCGTTGGACATGTACGAAAAGCATACCGGCCAAGTTGTTGACAGATCCGGCTTGGACCAGGCGATTGAAACAAATGTCGCCTCGATGAAGACGGAAATCACCGCCGCCTTGGACACGGCAAAAGAAGAAAACGCCGAAGCCTTGGCCGCCCTCAAAATCGTCGACTTTATCCTTTCGATGAAGTTTTTCTTGATTTGCATCGGCATCTGCGCTTTTATCGCCCTTGTGATTTTCTTGATCAATATGAACGTTTTCGCTTGGCTGCAGTATGTCTTTATGCCTGCCTTTATCGACGGCCTTTTGTTCTTTGCCATCGCTTTGGTTGGTTTGAACGTTTTGCCTATGGCTCTTTCAACCGGTTTAAAGGAAGCCGGCCTTCCGGCAAGCCTTTATGACGGCCTTTACTCATACTTGTCCAAGTTCCTTGCGCAAGTTAAGATTTGCGGCCTCGTAACCGCTGTTGTCGGCCTTGCCCTTTGGATTGTAGGCCTCGTTCTTGGAAAAAAGAACAAAGCCGTTCAGGCGGCCGCGTAAGTTTATGAAAAAAGCCATTGTGTTGGCGGCGTTTGTCGCGTTGGCTCCTTTCTTTGCTTTTGCGCAAGATGACATCGCAGAGCAAGAAGAGCTTTTGGAACAGAAAAAGTCGCCGCACGCTTTTAGTCTTTTTACCGATTTTGCCTACTATCCCTACAGCGGCCCTGTCGCGGGGAACGGGGAGCGATTCGCTCCGATTAGCGGCGCTTTTGACGGCGTTCAGTTGGGAGTTACGGGCGTGTACAATTACACGATTCCGCTCCCTGGCTCCAAGCCGCTGACCAAGGACAATTATCTAAAAGTTGGCGGAGAATTCCAAATCTCGCCGGCCACCCTAATGCCCAGCCTTACCGCAAGCTACAGCCCGATCGCTTTTTTAGTCTTTAACACAAGGTTTACGACTGGAACCGGCTGGGAAGTTTTGGGCTCGCAAGGCTTGGCTTCCTACAACGCCGCCAACGGAAAATACGAGAATTTGACGCCCTTTAAGCATTGGTTCTACGAGTTTAGCCTTGGAGGAACCTTCCAATTTGACGCGGCGGCTTTGTGGCCCGGCGACTGGCATCATATTGTTTTTATGGCCAGCTACGAGTTCCGCTATAACGGAATGAGCGGCATGGCGAACGGCGACCCTTGGTGCTGGGCCGCGGACTATCACAGGGTAAACGGACCCTATTATTTTGTATATATGCTTTTGGGCTACCAAATGCCAAAGCTAAAGGTAAAGATGGCCGGCGTTCAGGCTGAGTTCAAAGGCTGCTACTCCGACGGGCAGTTTGACTCGCGCTACAAGGCCTTTGACGGCGACTTTTTGAATGTAAGCCTTTCGCCCTTTGTGGTCGTCGAGCTTGGCAAAAACGACAATCTTTTTATTCTTTTGTACTTTGACAGGAGACGGGGCTTTGACTCAAAGCAGGGCAAAGTCAACGGCCGCGACCAAAGCTTCTTGGAAATGAACTGTTCCGGCGGCGAATGGTATTTTAGAAGAATCGCGCTAAGATATGTTCACAGCTTTTAATTTCCTTGCCAAAATCACAAAAAATGTGATATAATAGTAGTATGAAAAAAATAGGCATTAAATTGGCGGACGGCGCGTTTTTTCCCATTATGGAGGAAGGACAGCCCGACAAAAAGAAGATCAATCTCACCACTGTAAAAGACAATCAAACTACAGTCCAGGTTTCATTGTACGCGAGCGAAAGCTCTTCGATGGAAGACGCTGTTCTTATTGACACTCTTAAAATAAACAAACTGGAACGCCAGCCTAACGGCCAGCCCGACATCAACTTGTCGATTTCTTTGGACAAGGACGACAAGCTTGAGGCCACATTAAAAGACGATTCAACAAAAGAAGAAGCCTCTATCAACGCGGACTTGCGCGAAGTTCTTTTGGCCAGCGACAAAAATCCTGGCAGCGGAAAGGGCTTGCTTGGAGCCGCCGAAGAGATCAAGCTTAAGTCGGAATTGGACGACATGGAGTTTGACATTCCTGACTTTAACGAAGGACCCGCTCCTGAGGCGGAGACCGTTGTTGACGTTCCCGCAACTCGCGCAAAAAAAGAGAGCGAAGCCCAAGACGACGACTTTACGCTTCCTGACTTTAACCAAGAGGACGTTCCGGTTGATTCCGACCTTGACCTTCCCGACTTTAACGAACCCAATTTTGACGAGCCTAGCTTTAACGAGCCGGACACGTTCAACGCCGCAAGCGACGATTTTGAAATGCCTAACTTTGACGAAGAAGCGGAACAAAAGCAGACTGCCGCTCCGTCGTCTTCAGACATGGACTTTAGCGACCTTTACGACGACGAGAATGAAGAGGGCGAAAAGAAAACCCGCCTGCCGGTTCTTATTTGCTTGATTTGCGCCATAATCTGCATTTTGGCTGTTTTGCTTTTGTTCGTCATTCCGTCAAGATTCAATTTGTTCTCTTCTAAGAATTCGCAAAAGAGCCAGCAGACTCAAGAGCAAGTCGCGCCGCTTCCGCCTCCCGCTCAAAAAGAAGAGCCCAAGCCGGAGCCTGTCGCTCCAGCCGCAAAGGAAAACGAAATTGTAGTTGTCGAAGAGGCCGAGATTGTCGTTCCCGACTTGCCAAAGGTTGAAGAAAAGAAGGGGCCAAAAGTCATCACTTACAAGATTAAGTGGGGCGACACCCTTTGGGATATTTCCGCCGCTTACTACAAGAATCCTTGGCGTTACAAAAAAATCGCCAAGTACAACGGCATCAAGAATCCTGACCACATTGTATCTGGAACTACCATAAAGATTCCGGAAGAGTGATGATTTCTTCCGCAAAAAAAACAATTCTCGCTCTGGCTTTTTTCTCTTTGTTTACGGCCTGTTCGCAGGAAAAAGTTTCTTTAAATAAATTCTACGGAGCGGACGCCAGTTACTTTAACGGCTTGCTTGCCCTAAGGGACAACAATTCGGAAGCCGCGCAAAAATATTTTTTTCGTTCCGCAAAAAAAGGAAGCTACTGGGCCGCGCGAAGGTCGATGAGACAGCTTTGCTTGATGGGAGACGTTCAGCAAAGAATCAAAAGGTGTTCCGACTATCTAAAAAAATACAACGACGACGAAGCAAAGCTTTTTGTTTGCCGCGAGTTTTTGGCGGACAAGGAATACGCTTTGGCGATTGAAGCCACCGACGACATTGACCTTGCCGTTTGCGACAACAACTTGGCCGTCTTAAGATTGCAAGCCTTGGACAAAAAAAACGATTCGCGCTTTGACCAAACGGTTTACGATTGGTTTACCAAAAGACGAATCAGCGACGTTCACTACGAATTCTACAAGCAAAACGCCCGCGACGAATTGGAGGATGTCATTTCCGGAGCCGACGGCAACGCGCCGCAGTTTTCTGACTTTGCCGTAAACAAAGATTTTGTCTTGCAATTTAGAATCGCAATCTACAGGGGAAACTATAACGCGGCGTACGAAATGTACGATCAAATCCGCGCGCTTACAATCGAGCAAAATAAAATTCCTTTGACATGGCAATTGATCGCCGACATGGGCCGCGCTTGCGTAAACGGAAACAACGACGACATAAACAACGCAAAATATTTTGAGGACTTGTCCCGCAGCAATTATTGGAACGGACAAAAAATCAAGTATTACGCTATGATTTATTCCGGCCTTTTGTACAACAAAAACGACAATTACCGCCGCCGCTCGCTAAAGCAATTTGAGGCCGCGCTTGGCCTTGCCGGAGACGACAACGAGCGCGATCAAGCCCTTTGGTACTACTTGCAGTCTTGCCTGAAAATTTCGACAGAAGAAGCCGTTGCAGGATTGAAAAAGTACGCAGCCTCTTTTTGCCAAAAGGATTACTTTGACGATTTTTTTGATTCCCTTTCGGTCTTACTTTTTAGCGGCGGCAAATGGGATTTGTTCCAGCAAGTTTTGGACGCGATAAAAGACCATGCAAGCCAATCGACGGTTTCTAAATACGCGTATTTGACCGCCCGCGTTTTGCAAAGCCAAACCGAAAACGCCGACGCCGCTAAAATTATGGACGCCTACAAATGCGCCGCCGCGACTGATCCAGGAACATTTGTTTACTACAAGCTTTTGGCCGCCAAAGAATTGGGCTACACGATTGGCGACATTGACAAAATGTTTTTTTCGCCTAAAAATCTCGCTCCCCTTGCGCCGGAAAAAGTTTCGATGGAACAAGCCTTGTCCGCGCGCAAATTGCTTTTGGGCTACGCGGACTTTGGCCTGGGCGAATGCATTTACGACGAGTGGAAAATCTTTTTTGACATGGACAAAAAGATGATCGACTTGCCGACGGTGGAGCGGCTTAGCGACTTTTTGCGCCAAATGGCCAGCGACCAAAACGACTATTATTCAAAAAGCCTAAGAATGATCGCGCGTTCGGCAAACCTTGACGGCATTCAAATTTCGCGAAAGGCCTTTGAGCTTTTGTATCCCCAAAACTTTTTGGACTACATTAAGGCTTCGGCCAAAGAGTTTGAGGTTGACGACTATCTTATGTTCGCTTTGATCAGGACCGAAAGCTTTTTTGAGCCGGCCATCCAAAGCCACGCCGGAGCGATCGGTTTGACTCAATTGATGGAAGCGACCGCCTCTGACTGCGCCAAACGGCTAAAAGTTCAAAACTACAATTTGTTGGATCCTGCCACAAACATACGCTTTGGAACCTACTACTATTCCCACATGAAAAAGCGCTTGGACGATTCCGGCGTGTTGGCTCTATTTGCCTACAACGCGGGGATTACCGTCGTGCGCCGCTGGATTAGAAGCAGCAAAATCGAGCTTAATTCGCAAGGCCAATTGTGGAGCGACATGTTTTTGGAAACCCTTCCTTTTGCGGAAACCCGCGACTACGGCCGCCGCGTTGTCAGCGCCGCCGCCATGTACTCCTATCTTTACGACGGCAAGAATCCCTGCGACATCGTAAGCGAGTTGATGTAGTTCGCTTTGACACTGTTCCCGCAAAACGCTATACTGTCGGAATATGAACGATCCGTTTTCTGACCTGTTGCCAAAGGCGATGCATTTTTATTCTCTTCAAGCCACGCAAATTGTCTTGCTTTTGGGCATCATAATGTTTTTTGGAGCCCTTGGCGGCCGCATTTTTAAAAAGCTCAAAATCCCGCAGGTTGTGGGCTACATCGTAATCGGAATCATAATCGGTTCAAGCGGCCTGCAGCTTTTGGGCAAGGCCACCATCGCCTCGCTCAATCCTGTAAGCACTGTTTCGCTTTCGCTAATCGGCTTTTTGATTGGCGCGGAGCTTAAGCTTAACGTAATCAAAAAATACGGAAAGCAGTTTGTGGGCATTTTGCTTTTTGAGTCGATCACGCCCTTTTTTATCGTGGGCGGAATCATTTTCGCGATCTCGCTGACTGTCTCCGGGAACTTGCCGCTTTCTATCGCGATGGGCTTGATTTTGGGAGCGATTTGTTCCGCCACCGCGCCAGCCGCAACGACCGACGTTTTGGTTGAGTACAGGACCCGCGGCCCGCTTACGACAATCGTTTACGGCATTGTCGCGATGGACGACGCCGTGGCCTTGATTTTGTACGCGATAGCCAATTCGATTTCGTCTCCGCTTTTAAACGGAGCGTCGGTCTCGCTTGGCGCGCAGCTATTGATGATAGGCCGCGACATTTTTGGCTCGATTTTGCTGGGCTGCGCTTTTGGAGCGCTTTTGATGTTCATGATAAAAAACATTATGAACGAAGACGGCCGCATACTTTCGTTCGCGCTGGGTAGCTTGTTCTTGTGCACGGGCTGCGCGCTCTTTTTGAACCTGGACAACATTTTGGCGGCGATGGCGCTTGGCTTTTTTATGGTCAACTTTGCGCCGGCAAAGACGCGGCCGGTTTTTACGCTGGTCGAAAAATTCACGCCGCCGGTTTACGTTCTGTTCTTCGTTCTTGTTGGAGCCAAGCTTGACATTTGGATCATCACGCCTTACTTGGGAGTCTTGGCCATCGTTTACGTTTTGGGCCGCTCGTTTGGAAAGACCATCGGCTCGATGCTTGGCGCTTGGCTTACAAAGGCTCCGGCTACGGTAAGGAAATACTTGCCCTGCTGCTTGCTTTCGCAGGCGGGAGTCGCAATCGGACTTTCAATCGCGGCGGGGAACGACTTTGCCGATTCGATTGGCCCGCAAATCTTGCTCATCATCACGGCGACGACATTTATCGTCCAGCTTGTCGGCCCTATTTTCGTAAAGTACGGCGTGACAAAGGCGGGAGAGGTGGGCCTTAACATCACCGAGGAAGACATTAAGAAAAACACCAAGGTGGCCGACGTGACTTGGGGCAACGATAAAATTTGCTCGCAAGAGTCGCCGTCTATCGTCGCGGAAAACCAAACGATTAAGGAAATACTCGACGCTTTCTCCCGCCACAACAATTTGAATTACGCCGTCCGTTCCGAGGGCGGAAAGTTGATAGGCGTGATTTCTCTTGAGCACTTAAAGGAAACGCTTGCCATCGGCGAGCTGGCCGAAAACCTTTTGGCCACCGACATAATGGATCCTGTCGCCGTCACCTGTTCCCCGCAGCTTATGCTGCCCGAAGCCTACAAGCTGTTTGACGAGTACGACACGGAAGCGATTCCAATCGTCGGCTACAACGACGAGCTTTTGGGCGTTTTGGAAAAGCCCGCGCTTGACCATTACGTTCACGCCCGCATTATTGAGCTGCACAGAAAGATTGAGAAGTTGGGATAGTCCGCCAGGCTCGCAACTAATTGGATATATGGAGGTTTTTTATGGAAGAACTTGAAGCGAAGGTTAAGGAAGCGTTGGACGCTTTCCGTCCGCAGTTGCAGGCTGACGGCGGCGACATGGAATTTTTGTCTATCGACGAGCAAAAGCGCGTGCACTTGAAGTTGACGGGCGCGTGCGGCTCTTGCCCGATGGCGACGATGACTTTAAAGATGGGCGTTGAGCAGTTCCTAAAGGACGCTTGCCCGGAAGTCACCGAAGTTGTGAACGACACTCCAGCCCCTGAATTCGGATTTTAATTATGAAGATAGAAAAGAATAAGATTGTAGCGATTGAATACGTGTTGAAAGACACTGACGGAAAAGTTTTGGACTCGTCGCACGAGGCCGGCGCTTTTGAATACTTGCATGGCCGCGGAAACTTGATTGTCGGTTTGGAAAAGCAGTTGGAAGGAAGGGAGCCAGGCGACAAGTTCAGCGCGGTCATCGAGCCGGCCGAAGCTTACGGCGAATACGATCCCAAGCTTGTGACGCAAGTTCCCCGCGACCAATTTGATCCTGACTTGGAAATAAAAGTCGGCATGGCCTTCCAAGCCGAATCCAACGGCGGCCCAGTAATCGTCCACGTTACAAAAGTCGATGACAAGGAAATCACCGTTGACGCCAACCACGAGTTGGCTGGAAAAACCCTTTGCTTTGAAGTTGAGGTAAAGGACGTTGCCGACGCTTCTTTGGCGCAAGTTGAGGCCGGTTCGGTTTACACAGGCGGCTGCGGTTGCGGCGGGGGCTGCTCGTGCGGAAGCTGCGGTGGCGGTTGCGGCGATGACTGTGATGGCGACTGCTCTTGCGGCGACGGCGGTTGTGGTGGAGAAGGCTGCGGTTGCGGCCGTTAATAAATAGGCTGCCCAAATGCTTGAGCAGCCATAGTTTTGAAATTGAATTACAATTCAAATGGAATATTTTAACAATTCATTAAAGATCATTACTTTATAAAATTTCCAAAGAAAAGATAACAAACAACATGGCCAACCGCTGCGCCAATAAAGGGCCAGCAAACATACATATTTGTATAAAAGCCAATAGGATTTCTTGTAAAGACAGTGAATTTCTTTGTAATCGCTTTCCAAATTGAAAGTACAATAAGTGCTCCCACGACGCCAAATATAAAAGCAGGTATTAAAAACTTTGCGTTACTTATATTGAAATAAAATCTTTCAATAAGATTGACAATAAAAGAATATGCAGCGCTTAAAATCAAACTTAGGATAAGTCCTGCAATTCCGCTTCCTTTTTTCTTTTCCTGATTTCCCATAAAAATCCTCCTAGATTTTATTGTCGCTATCATTGCGTAAAGCAATGGATAAGCATAACTATACGCTATAATAATAACTAACGTACCGCTCATTGTCAATAGTAACTTTTAGTTATATTAATTATCTAATGAATGAAATTCCTATAGAAACTGTAGTAAGGGATAATATAAAATCGCTTCGAAAACAGCTTGGATGGAGCCAGGAGTTTTTAGCGGAAAAGACAGGTGTTTCCGCTCCATACATAACGCAAATTGAAGTTGGGAAACGGACCCCTTCTTTAGACATTGTTGAAAAACTGGCTTCCGCTCTTGGAGTTGAATACAAAGTTTTATTTGAGAAAGAAAATTCTTCAAAAGATAAGGGGAAGAGTGACTTTTCAAAACATCTTCTTGAAACAAAATTAATTTCCGCTATAACGAAAACAATTCATAATGAGTTCAAACTTAAATAAATGAGAAAAATTTTTTAATTGACATATGTTAGCAAATATGCTAACATTAGTTCATGTACAGAAAGGTTACATTCTATACAACTTCGGACGGAAAATGCCCTGTTGCGGAGTTTATAGATTCACAACCGGCAAAAGTCGCTCAGAAAATAGCGTGGGTTCTTAAAGCGGTTCAAGAAATAGAGAAGGTTCCCAAAACGTACTTTAAGAAAATTACAGACACGAGTTTCTACGAAGTTAGAATCGAAATTAACGGAAATATTTATAGATTGTTGGGATTTTTCCATAATGGGAGCATTGTAATTCTTACAAATGGATTTCAAAAGAAAACTCAAAAAACGCCAAAATCAGAAATTGAAATATGCAAAGAACGCATGAATGACTTTTTAAAGCGAGGTGACAAAAAATGAAAAACAAAACTATGGACTTGGACGACTATATTTCTAAACGCAAAAAAAAGGATTCAGACTTTGCAAAAGATTTTGAATCGGGCTATGAAGAATTCAAAATCGGAATGATGATAAAAGAAATGCGCCTTAAAAACGGAATGACACAAGAACAACTGGCGGAAAAACTTGACACAAAAAAAAGCGTCATTTCAAGAATGGAAAATCATTCGGAAGATGTACGATTGTCCACTCTCCGAAAAGTCGCTTCAGTATTTGGCAAGCAACTTAAAGTTGCAATGCTTTAATGCTCCAACCCTAGCGCGGACAAAATCTTTTTAGTGTTCTCGGAACGAGAGCCTTGCATTTGGACGGCGACGTCGGCAAGGCTCTTGTATTTTTGGGTCCGTTCCAAATAAAATTCGTGGAAAATCGCGCGGGCTTCTTTTTCGTCGCGCGGATTTTTGGCCGCGATGTAGGCCGGAAGGTTTTCTATTCTGCCGTTCGGCAAAAAGCGCGCCTCGCGGATGATGCGGTCAGCGGCGGATTTTTCTTCAATTTCCAAGTAAACGATTGAGCCCAGCGCCTTTAGGATTTGCATCGCCGGTTCGTTTTGGCAAATGCCGCCGCCGGTGGCGATTACGGCGAGCTTTTTGGCGGGCGGCGATTTTTGGTCTTGCAAAGAATTTTCGTCGGAGGAAGCCGCGGCGTCTTGGGCTTGCGACCCTTCCGCCAAAATGTCGCGCAAGCGTTCGCAGGCCCTTAGTTCCGCCTGCATGAAGGCTTCCTTTCCCTGCGACTTGTAAATTGCGCGCGCGTCCATTCCTGTCTGGTCGTAAATCAAGTCGTCGGTGTCGTAAACGGCCGCCCCGATGACGGAGGCGACAAGCTTTGCTTGGGTGGATTTTCCGCAGTGCTTTATTCCGCACAAAACAATATGGCGCACCGATTTTTTCATACCTCTACTATAACGCATTTCATGCGTTTTTGCTATAGGAAATTTATGATCCGTACCTGGGATTGTAAAATGTAAAAACGCGCGAAGGCGCGGGGCGGCTGGCGGCGACACTCGCATTGCGCCTGCCGCGTTTAGCGGCAGAGTGTTATAGTTACAAGGCGCAATGCGCGTGGAGCGCAGTTATCAAGCGGCGCCGATCGGCCGCAGCCGCAACTGGAAGCGTTTTGTATTTATTTAATACCACTAGCGCAGATGGGAAAAAAGCGCTAGAATAAGTTCCTATGAAATACGATGAAGAAATATTGAACTTGCTTGAACAAAACGCGCGCTTGAGCGTGGAAGACATCGCCGCGATGACAAAAAAGAGTCCCGACGAGGTCAAGAGCATCATAAAGCAGATGGAAGACGAGGGCATCATCTTAAAGTATGGCGCCGTCATCAACAAGGAAAAGTTGGCGGGAACCGACGACAAGGTTCGCGTGCAAATTCAAATCCAAGTTTCGCCCGAGCGCGAGCACGGCTTTGACAAAATCGCCGACCGCATTTACCGCTATCCGCAAGTAAAGTCGGTTTACCTTATGAGCGGCGGCTACGATTTTATGGTCGTCATCGAAGGAGACTCTCTTAAGGAAGTGGGCTTGTTCGTAAGCGAAAAGCTTGCCACGCTGGAAGGCGTTCGTTCCACCAAAACTTGCTTTGTGCTAAAGACTTACAAAGAGAACGACGTTATTTACGTCGAAGACGAAAAAGACCGCCGCGAAGGAGCGATGGCATAATGAACACAAGACCCGACAGGCTTAGCGCCTCGATGATGCAGATTCCTCCAAGCGGAATCAGAAAATTTTTTGAAATGCTTATCGGCCACGACGACGTGATATCTTTGAGCGTCGGCGAGCCGGACTTTCCAACGCCTTGGGTGATTCGCGAGGAAGCCTTTTACCATTTGGAAAAGGGCCACACAAGCTACACTTCAAACTGGGGCTTGATTGAATTGCGCGAAGAGATCGCCAAATACCTCGCGCGCTACAACATGTCTTACGAGCCCAAAAACGAAATACTGATAACGGTCGGCGCCAGCGAAGGCGTTGACGCGGTTTTGCGCGCGATTCTTAATCCCGGCGACGAAATCATCGTAAGCCAGCCCTGTTACGTAAACTATGTTCCGCTCGCGGAATTGTGTCAAGCCAAGGCCGTTCCGCTGGACACAGGAAAGTCCAATTTTTATCCGACGGCGGAAGCGGTGGAAAAACTTATCACGCCAAAGACAAAGGCCTTGATGATTTGCTCTCCCAACAATCCTACGGGAACGATGATTCCCAAAGAGGAGTTGGAAAAAATCGCCGAGCTTGCAAAGAAGCATCAGTTTTGGGTAATCAGCGACGAAATCTATTGCGAGTTGGTTTACGATGGAAGCGAGCACGTTTCAATCGGCTCCTTCCCTGGAATGAAAGACTACACGATCATCCTTAACGGTTTTTCAAAATCGTTTGCGATGACCGGTTGGCGCATCGGCTACATCGCCGCTCCTAACGAACTCTTGTCGCAAATCGTAAAGGTGCACGGATACAACACGATTTGCGCGCCGATTTTCAGCCAGTACGCCGCGGCGGAAGGACTTCGCAACGGCTGGAAAGAAGTTGAAAAAATGCGCGTAAGCTACCAGCAGCGCCGCAACTTGATGGAAAAAGCCTTTAACGAAATGGGCCTTCCGGTGCCGGAACCAAAGGGCGCCTTTTACATGTTCCCAGACATTTCCGCGACGGGATTAAGCAGCGAAGAATTCGCCACGCGGCTTTTTAAGGAACACAACGTTGCCGTAGTTCCGGGAAGCGTTTTTGGCGCGGGCGGCGAGGGCCACATCCGCGTCTGTTACGCCACTGCGGTAGATAAGATAAAAGTGGCGTTAGAGCGAATAGAACTTATGGCGCAAAACCTTAAACGGTAGCAAGACCATAAACCTTGTGGCGTTTTGTATAGGAAATTATCCACTGGTCCGCTCACGCGGACTGTCAATACGCCACTGCTTTTAGTAGGCGCCTTTGCCGCAGAGGACGACCCAAACGGTTTTGATTAGAATCCAGATGTCAAGCCAAATCGACCAGTTTTGGATGTAGTAGGCGTCTAGCGTCACGCGGTCTTCGTAGGCGGTGTCGCTGCGGCCTGATGTTTGCCACATTCCTGAAAGGCCGGGCAATACCGAAAGTATGTAGTCCGCCTTTTTTCCGTAGCGCTCAAGCTCGTCTTGCATTACAGGCCGCGGTCCGATGAAACTCATTTGGCCGACGAATATGTTTATCAATTGCGGAAGCTCGTCCAAGCTTGTCTTTCGGATGAATTTTCCAAAGGGCGTGACGCGGGGGTCGTTTTCCAACTTGCGGTCTCTGTCCCATTGTTTTTTCATTTCCGGGTTTTCTTTTAAAATCTTTTTTAGTTGCTTATCCGCGTCAATGTACATTGAACGGAATTTCCAGCACTTGAATTCTTTTCCGTTAAGGCCCACGCGCTTGTGGCCGTAAAGAACTGGTCCGGGAGAAGTGAGCTTTACAAATAGCGCCGTCAACAGGCAAACCGGAAGCGTCAAAGGCAGCGAGCAAAGAATTAGCGCAATGTCAAAGGCGCGCTTTGCTACATGCGATTGTATTTTTGTCAAATAATTTGTTGACGAGAAGGCGACGATTCCCGCGATGTCGCGCAAGTGCGGCGCTCCGCTCATGGTGCTGTTCAATTGTTCCGAAACTACGATCGTGTAGCGGAAGAATTTTTTCATTTCGTCAAAGTCGCTCTTGTAGCCTGAAAGCACGGCGACTTTAATTTTTTTCTTTTTTATCGCGTCGAACAAATCCTGCGAAGGCGCCATTACGGGGACGCCCATAAACTCGTCTTTGATTTTTTTTGCGTCGTTTACAATTAAAGCCGGTCTGTATCCCAAGTGGCCGTTTTTTAAGAAACGGTTTACAACCATGTCGCCGGAATTACCGGAGCAAAAAACGACTGCGGGCAAGCCCCAAAACTTGAACAAGCCAAAAAAGCGGCGGACGGCTTCTCTCATTCCCGGAAGCAAGATTGTCGCAAAGGGAACGGCTATTACCAAAGCGGCGGCGATGGCGATTTTGTCTTCGGCGTCTTCCACAAAGATGCTGAGAGCGATTCCGCAAAAGCCAAAGAAGGTGCAGATTGAAAGGCGCTTTACGTCTTCGGCAGGCGAGTTCATTACTCCGGGATACAAGTCCGCCGCGTAAAAAACGGCAAGAATCGCCGGAATGTAAATGTAGTAGTCAACGAAAGACCTAAAGTTGATAAAGCGGTGGTTGATTAAGTTCACCAAGAAAAAACCTATTCCGATGCACAAAAGCAAAACCGCCGCGTCAAAAATCATAATGGTCAAGCCGGACACAAAGGAACTTGTGCGCTTGAAATTCGCCGAGTAGTATTCTTCAAACTTTTTTACGTCTTTTTTCATAAGGCAAATTATAAAGTGTATTCTTCTCCATACTTTGACGACTGAACGTTTTTAAATCCGTTCTCCGCCAAATAGTTTGTCATAAATTCTTGGGCGTCTTTTTCGCCGTGGACAAGGAACAATTTCTTTAGACGGCTTGTGTCCACCGCTTTTAGCCATTCGGTTGTTTCTTCGTAGTCGGCGTGGGCGCTAAAGGCGTTGATCTTTTCCACCTTGGCGCGAACTTCGTAAACGTCGCCCATAATTTTGACTTCTTTGGCTCCGTCAAAGATACGGCGGCCCAAAGTGTTTTCGGCCATGTAGCCTACGATCAAAATTGTGTTGCGCTCGTTGTCGATGTTGTTGGCAAGGTGGTGCAGGATGCGGCCCGCTTCGCACATGCCGTCGGCGCTAAGAATGATCATCGGGCCGGGCTTTTTGTTGAGCGCTTTGGATTCATCTACGCTGGTTACCATTTGAAGAGCGTTAAAGCCAAAGGGGTTTTTGTGGTGGACGAGGAAGGCTTGCGAAACCTTTTCGTCGTAGCATTCGGGATGCGATTGGAAAATTCCAGTGGCGTTTACGGCCATCGGGCTGTCTACGTAAATCGGAACTTGCGGAATTTTTTTCATATCGACAAGCTTATGCAGCTGGTAAATGATTTCTTGCGTGCGCTCGATGGCGAACGAGGGCATGATGATCTTTCCCTTTTTGTCGATTGTCTCGCGAATGATTCTGGTAAGGGCTTTGAGCGCGTAGTCCTTTTGGTCGTGCTTTCGGTTTCCGTAAGTGCTTTCGCAAACGATGTAGTCCGGCGGCGGAAAGCTGGTGGAAGGGTCGCGAACAATAGACTTGTTTTTTCGTCCCAAGTCGCCAGTGAACAAAATGCGCGTTTCTTCGGGCTTTCCTTCGTAAATTGTAAAGTAGGCAAATGACGAGCCAAGGATATGGCCCGCGTCAAAGAATTCCACCGAAACGTTTGGACCGATGAACATCTTTCGGTTGTATGAAACGGTGACAAATTGGTTCATCGCCTTTATGCAGTCTTGCTCGTCGTAAATTGGCTTCCAAGTAAAGCGCTCTCCCTTGCGGCGGGCCTGTTCTTCCAAGTATTCCGCGTCGCGGGCCTGGATGCGGGCGCTGTCCATAACGACAAGGTTGGCCAAGTCGCGGGTCGCGCTGGTGGCGTAAATGTTTCCGTTGTAGCCTTTTTTTGCCAAAAGGGGAATCAAGCCGCAGTGGTCAAAATGACCGTGGGTTATTACCACGGCGTCAAGCTTTTCGTGGTCAAAGTCAAAATTGCGGTTTTTTTCGTCAGACTCGCTGCGGTGGCCCTGAAAGGCTCCACAGTCAATCATGTACGCGCGTCCGTCAACTTCCAATATGTGTTTGCTGCCAGTCACTTCCTCGGCGGCGCCGAGTGAATAAAGTTTAATCGCCATATTTCACTATTATACACCTTTTTTGGCGATAATGCAAATTCAATTTAGCGTAAACTTGATCGGATATCTGTAGCGGACCGCGCAATTCTTTCCGTTGGCGTTGGCCGGAACGCAGACAATGCCTTTAAGGGCTGCCACTGCGGCTTCGGCAAAGCCGTGGCCCGGGTCTTTGAGAACTTTTATGTTTTTTATGGCTCCCTTGCTGTCGATAAAAAGCTCTAGGTAAACGACGGCTTCGATTCCTTGGCGGAGGGCCATCGGCGGATACTCGATTTTTGAAAGCACTTCGCGGATTGGGATGACCGGCACGGAAGAAATTTTGTGCTGGGGCAAAAAGGCGCTTTCGTCAAAGTCTTTTACTTTCTTTTCCGTTTCGCGAACGCGTTCCGAGGCTTTTGGCTGGTTTACGACAATTTCGTCGCTTTGCGGCTCAGGCTTGACGTATTCCTGCACGTCCACCAATTTAAAGACGTCGGCTTGGCTAAAGTCTACGGTTTCTACGTCCTCTTCCTTTTGCTTTACGCTAAAAAAGCAAATCGCCGCGACATGAATTAAAAGGGCAAAGGCAAAAACCGCAAGGCGCCATATTCTTGAATGCTTTGTCAATTTTTCTACAGACATTTTATTTTTCCTTTACGACAAAACTTACAACTCGATGCTGCAAGGATTGTAAAATTGAGGTGACGCCGTTGATGTATTTGTAGGGCGTGTCCTTGTCCGCAATGATGTGGATTCTGACGTTTGGGTTTTGGGCGATGGCGGTGACAATGGCTTTTTCCAAAGCCACAGCGTCAAGAATTTGTCCGTCGGCCGAAACGATTCCGTTGTTTTGAACCCATATCTCAAAATTTTCGTCGGCTTGCGTCCGTTCCAAGACCGCGCTCTCGGAATAATTGATCTTTTCTTCGTAGCGTTGGTTCATTAATGAAATGAGCATGATGAAAATCAAGAGCAAAAAACCGATGTCCGACATTGAAGAAGTGGCGACGCTTGGCTTTCTTCTTTTTACTTTTGTGTCAATCATAATTCTTTCCTCATCTCATCCTAAAAGAAAAGTTTTCAACTTTAAGCTTTCTTATGGCGGCAACCACGTCTATCACGCGTTGGTAGCGCGTCTCTGGGTTTATCGTAAGAAGAAAAGTCATATTGGGTTGGTACTTTAACTTTTCTTCTATCTTTTTTGACAAGGCTTCCATTTTGATTTCTTGGCCGTCAAGAAACAAGGCGCCGTTTTGATCCAAGTCGCACTTTAGGATGTCGTCTATGTTGACAACAATCGGCTTGTCCTTTGACGGCAAGTTCAACAAAAATCCTTTGTTGACGTTAAAGCCTGCGATTACGATAAAAAATATTATCAGCAAAAAGGACAAGTCGTTTAAGGCGCCGGAACTGCTGGAGTCTTCGATGTTGCGGCGAGGAGGTCTTTTAATCATATCAACTCCGGAATCAAGTCGTCGATCGCTTTTGACGCTTCGGCGGAGAAGGAGTCAACGCGCTGAATCAAAAGATTGTAGGCGACAAGCGCCGTGATCGCGATTATCAAGCCAAAGACTGTTGTGATCAAGGCTTCGTAAATTCCTCCGGCAACAAGCTGAGCGTTAACGTCGGTCGCTTCGGCGATGGAGCGGAAGGCGCCAATCATTCCTGATACCGTTCCCAAAAAGCCGGTGAGAGGCGCGAGGGAAGAAAGCGCCGTAAGATAGTTGAAGCCGTTTTCCATTCTGCGAAGGCGTTCTTGAGCCTCGCTTTCGGCGGCGCGTTCCATTCGGTTTTCGCCGTACTTTGCGTTTTCCAAAAGCGCCAAAAGGATTGAGGCGATCGTTTGGTTGCGCTGGCAGTTTTGCAAAAACTTTACGGCCTCGTCTCTTTTTCCGTCGCGCAAAAAATCTTTGATTTTTCCGCTGATGGGATAAGCCTTGCAATTGTGCCAGTAAAGGTAAATGCAGCGCTCGATTACGATGCTGAGCGTAGCCACGGAAAAGGCCAGGAGCACCCACATAAAGGGTCCGCCAAGCTTGAACAATTCAATTAAGCTAAATCCGTTTTCCATTTTTTGTTTCCTCCAAATTGTTTATTAAAACTGTACTTTGATTCCCAGAGAAGGAATCGGCATTCCAATGCTAAAGTCAACCGAGTCCGCTGTGTCGCTGGGCTCACCCGTGTACTTGTTGAACGACTTGTCTCCCTTGGGAGAGTAAAGGTTTACGAATATGTCTTGCGCCGCGATGTAGAATTCCCAGCTTGCCTTGTCGTTGTGCGTCTTCCACTGGTAAGAAAGCCTAAGGTCAATCGGGCAAGAAATCTGCGTTCTTAGCGTGTCGCTGTAGTAAGAGCTTCTTGAGTAGCGCTGAACGACTGTTCCGTCATCCATTTGAGCGGCGTAGCATGTTACGTTTCCGATTCCCTGCTTTGGGGCGCCGGTGGCAAGAGTTCCTTTGACTGTAAAGGTCCAGCCTTTTCCAAAGTGCCAGTTGCTAACAACGTTCAAAGTGTGAAAGCGGTGGTAGTTGGGATAATACCATTCGTCAAGGGGAGCGTTGTACATTGACTCAACATAATCGTTGGCTCCGACAGATGAGGGATTCTTCAATCGAGAGTAAACGAATGAGTAAGAAAGATATCCGTCCCACTTGCCGCCAATCTTTTTTTCGATCATTGTGTCGATTCCAAAGACGTGGCCTTTGCCGTTGTCCTTGTAAATCATATTTGTGTCGGCGTATCCGCTGGCCGCAGTTGAAACTTGGTACGCGTAAATTCTTGAAAGATAATTTTTGTAATACGCTTCCAACTTAAAGTTCCAGCCGTTTGTCAAAGCGGCGTTGGCTCCGATTACGGCAAAGACCGCGCGGTTTGTATGCATGTCAAAGTCTTTGATGCCGTTCTTCTTTGTGATAAGCATGATGTCGCGGGGAACGGAGGTGAACAAGCCGCTTCCAATTGTGAACGAGGCCTTGTCAAGAAGTCCCTTATCAGTCCACGGAGTGATTGTCACAGACGCGCGCGGGCAAAGGTCTGGAATCAAGTTAAGGGTAAAGCCGTCGTTTGTGTTAAAGATGTTCATCATTTCCGCGCGCAAGCCAAGCTCCGCCTGAAAAAAGTCTTTTTCCTTTCCGTAATTCCAGGAGGCGTAAAGGGCGTTGCTCAAAAGGTTGTTGCCGTTGATGTCGCTGTCCCATTTTGTCTTTTTGAACAAGCGCGAGTCGCCGCTTCCGATGTCGATGTAATGGTTCTGGTATTCCTTTATTCTTGAAGTTGAAAGAAACTCGTCGATTCCAAAAGAAAGGCGGTTGGCGTCGTTAAACTGAAGCTCGGTGTCGAACCTGCCGGCAATGAGATGGTTGTCGATTTTTTCCTGGTACTCGTTTTCCAAATTGTCCAACTTGTATGAACCGCCGCGAGTCACGCTTGGATAGAGCGAGCCGTACTTGTCCACGAATTCATCGTTGTAGTTTACCGTTCCGTTTTCGGTTGACTTCATTTTCATATTCTCGAACATTCCGTTGTAGGAGAGCGAACCGCGGAAAAGCAATTTGTCGCTGGCCAAATACTTTATGTTGATTCCGGCAAGCGCTTGGTAAATGTCGTAGTCCATGTTGACGTTTGTCTTGATGCCTTTCTTTGTTTCTGTTTGGTCGATTTCAAGGCCGTCGCTTCCAAAGAATCCGGTGAGCGAAATGTCAAGCTCGGGCTTGGGAGTGAAGTTTGCCTTTAAGAAAAAATCCCTTATGTAGGGCGGACGCTTGATCATGTCCAACGCGTCGCTGCCTGTCGCTTTGTACAAAGCGAACACCGGCTCAAGGTAAGTGAAGTGGGCGCCCAAAATCATTCCGCCTACTTTCTTTCCAAAAGGAATTTGGGCAAAGGCGTCGGCGCTTGCCGTGGCGATTCCCAAGTTCATGTGAAAGTTTTCGTAGTCGGGCTTGATTGTCGTCGCTTCAAGAATTCCGCCTGAGGCGCGGCCATACTTTGCGGAGAAAATTCCGTTTGAAAGCTTTACGCTTTCTACCATCGCGGGGTTGAAGATTGAAACTCCGCCGCCCCAGTGCCACGGAAAGATTGTGTACATTCCATCAAGAAGACAAGAAAATTCCCTTGGTTCCGCGCCGCGAATCGACGGCTCCGTTCCCCAGGCGCCGCTGTAAGAAACGCCTGGAAGGGTTCGCACCGCCGACATGCAGTCTTCCATAAGGCCGACGTTGGCGGTGGAATGCATTTCTTGCTTTGTCATGACGGTTGAAACGCCGGTCTTTTCTTCCGCGGAATCGGGGGAGGCGCGGTTTACGACAAGCTCCTGGCCTTCGATTACGCCGGCGATAGACATTGAGATTTGAACTTCTTGGCTGCTAGAAGAAAACTTGGCTGAGGCGCTTTGATAGCCCGCAAGCTTTGCTTCGATGGTTCCAGCGGAAATATTGTCAGGAACTGAAATTACGGCCAATCCGCTTTCGTCAGTCTGCGCGCTGAGTTGGGGATTTGCCTTTACCGTGATTTTTACGCCTTCAAGGGGAATCTCAAGCTCTTTGTCTACGGCCAAAATTTTTAGGTCGCCGGCAAACGCAAGAGCGGGCGCCAAAGCTAAAACAATCGCTAATAACTTTTTCATTTTAACAACCTCGTTGTTTATAAGACAACCGAGGCCGTTAAAACTGTCACTTTAAATTTTATTTTTTTTACTGGAGACGGAATTTTACGCCAAAGTCAAATTCCGGGTAGAGGGTAGCGGAGCCCGCGTCAATGACCATGTTTCTTTTGTGGGCGATAAAGGCGTCCCTGTTTCCTGGGAATTCAAAGGCCATTGCAAAGCCGGCAAAGACGTTAAGGTGCGGAATCGGCGTAAAGCCCGCTTCGATTCTTGCGGACGGGAACCATTCGCTATGCGGTTTGTCGCTTTTTTCGTTGGCGAAAATGACTTCGTTGCCCATAATCGCAAAGTCAAAGTTGAACTTCCACACTTCCACCCTTGTTCCCAAGCCAAGTACAAGGGCGCCGTATTGTTCCAAGGCCTTTTTTCCAAAGCCTTCGGGATTCAGTAAGACGCCAAAGATTCCGTACAAATGCTTGTTTCCGCTGTTCAAGACAAGACGGATTTTTTGGTCGGTCGTGTAAGAGGCGGCCACTTCAAAGATTCCGTTTTTGGAATAGTTGACCAATCCCAGCTGGAAGTCGCAGTCGCCTTTGCAAAAGTTAAAGAAGCCGATTTGAACGCCCTTTACATTGCCGCAAGCGACGTTTGAAAGCCAAGCGGCTTGCAAGCCCGTAAAGTCTTTGCGCGCCACGTTGGAAAGCCAGGCGCCCTGCACGCCTTTGAATTCTCCAAGCGTTACGTTAGAAAGCCACGTTCCCTGGACTCCCTTAAAGTCTCCCAAAGTCACGTTGGAAATCCAAGAGCCTTGCGCTCCGACAAAGTCTTTTAGCGTTACGTTGGAAATCCACGCGCCTTGGCCGCCGATAAAGTTTCCTTTTGCGACGTTTGAAATCCAAGACGCTTGCGCGTACTTAACGTCGTTGGCGATGTTTACGATGCTTGAGACTTGAGCGCCAATCACGTCTTGCGCGTAGTTAAAAATGCCAGAGACTTGCGCTCCGTGAACGTCCTTGGCGATGTTGTAGATTCCCGCGGCTTGAGCGCCATTTAAAATTTCGGTTTCGTTTCCGATTCCCGCAAGCATCGCTCCGTTCACTTCGTATACGTGGGAGCGGAACAAGGCCAACGAAAAGTTTGTCGATATCGGCTTTTTGGCCGCAAGGTAGAACTCGTTGCAAAAGAACGAAAAGACAAAGGGCATTCGCAATAGGTCTGTCTCTGCCTCGTCGGTTGGAACGGCTTGGCCGTCTTGTTCCGCCTCGCTTCCGCGGCTTCTTGTGGCCAGGCGCGCGACGGGCGTAAGGTTTGAAGGAGAAAGCGCGTAAGATTTTTTTGGACTAAGAGAAAAACTTCCTTGCAATGTTGAGTTTTCTCCAATCACAGTGACGCCGTACTGGCCTTCTTCCAGCGCAAGGTAAATCGGAAGCTGCGTCGTCTTGTTGATCTCGGCAACCAGCTTTGAATTTTTGTCGCGAACGATTACGCGGCCAGTCAAGTCGCGCGCCAAGGTCAATACGCAGTCCGAGGCGGAAACGTCCGAAAGCACAAGGTCGCCGGAACCAACCAAGGTGATGTTGTAGTTGGGGTGCTGGGGATCGGCAGTGTTCTCTGTCTTTGAAAGAGTTTCGTTAAAGGCGTAGGAGTACAATTCGTTTAAGGTAACTTTTTTGTCCCCCGAAGTGTCAGCCGCTCCGCGCAAGCCTGTGATCATCGCGTTTGTAAAAAACGACGAGCCGATTTCGTCGGACTCTTGCGACGATTCCTGCGACGAGCTTGAAGACAAATACGCGTGGCCCTTTACGACAGAAGAGTCGTCCATCAAAAACGGCTTTTGCTTTTGTCCGCCCTTTGTTCGGATAAAGTTTCCTGAATAGCAAGAGTCAAGAATTACTACATGAACGTCGCTGGGAACGTTGGTGATCGCGGCTTTTAGAGAAGAGTAGTCGTATTTTGTTTTTCCCAAAAGCAGCGCGTTCTCATCCGAGTGGCCGGAATAGTAAAAGACAAATTCGGAGCGCTTGGCGTCCTTTTGCTTTCTTTTCATCATCTCGGAAATCGTTTCAAATGCGTTGTCAACGTCTTCTTTTGCCGGGTCAAGAAGGAGGATTCCGTTTGATTTTGAGATGCCGCCGATCTCGGTCATTATTTTTTGAAAGGCGATTGCGTCCGTTCCCGCGTACAAAAGGCGCTCTTGGTTTTTGCCGCCGTCGTTGGAACCGATGTAAAGTCCGTAGCGCTCAACGCCTGCGTTTTCGGCTGCCGCGAAAATATAAGTTGACGCTAACGCCATAAAAGCGGCCATGGCTAATTTTTTTATGCAAGTCATTTTTTTCATACTCTTTCCATTAACTAAGTTACTTCTAATCTATTTTTTGTTCAAGACAAAAATAGAGCCGTCGCAATCCTTGGGCAAGTAAGAGCCCTTCTTTAAGAAGTCAACGCTGATGTCCTTTTTATCAAGCGATTCGATTGTCGAAAAATCAAAGGGATTCTTTGACGCCACAAAAATAAAGCATTCGTATTTGGGAGCGTCGTCCAATTCGTACGAGAACGAAAGCGGAACTTCCTCGCCGGTTTTTTGAAGCTTTTCCGCCTGCCAAGAAGCGTCGGGAAAATGCCTGGTGATGTTTCCGTTTCCGTCAACGCTAAAGATGACGCCGTAATTGTAGCTTCCTGGAATGTAGGTAATCTGAACCAAGTCGTTTTCTTTTGCAGACTCCCCGTTTTTAAGGAGAACGGCGTCCGCTCCGGCCTGTTTGTAAAGTCGGATTTGATGCTGGCCGCTTCCCTTAAGGCGGATTGAGCGGGAGCCGTTGGCCCCCTTGGTTGAGTTAAGCATTACAGGAGCGCAAAGGGCCAGGACAAGGACTGCCGCCGCCGCAAAGAAGAAGGGCCGCGCTTTGTTTAGGCGCGCGTAAATGTTAGGCTTGCCCTTTTCCGCCGCGCTTTCATCCATACTGACAATGTTGGGCTTCGCTTCCGCGCTTGCGGCCGGGCTAAAGCGGCTCGCCGGGTAGGCGGCAAGAATTTCCTGGTCGGATTTTCGCAATTCGGCCAAGGCGCTTTCCAATTCCTCTTTGCCGTATTTTTTGTAGTAATCTTTGGCGTCTTTTTCGCCAAGATTGATTTCTTCTAACAATAATTGTGGAATCATGCCAACCCTCCTGTAATTTCCAAGGAATACTTTTGCAGTTCCCTAATTCGCTTTCTAACGCCGGAAACTGACATTCCGATTTGCTCCGCGGTTTCTTCCAAAGTCAAGCCGTCAACAAAGTGAAGCGTGGCGATCAAAGAGTCCTTTTGGTCGCGCTTTTCAAAAATCTTTTCGATTGTCAAAGCCGCTTCGATTTTTTGACTCTCTTGTTCGGAAAAATCGTCCGCCATAGTCTGGGCGACTTTTTCAAAGTCTGGACCGGATCTAAGCTTGTCCGACTTGATTTTGTTAAGACATATATGCGTTGCCGTGACGTAAAAAAGGCTGGCGCAAGCGTTCTTTATTTTGTCCTTGCTTTCAAGGATTCGTAAAAACACGTCTTGCATCGCGTCCAAAGCCTTTTCTTCGTCCTTTAAAATGGCGCGGCATCGTCTTAGAACCATCGGTCCAAATTTTTGATAGAGTTCGGAAAAATCGCTGTTTGTAAATGAAGTCTTCAAATTACAACTCCGTCGAATTATTAGACAATTATTATAAAGAAAAATGTCACTTTTATAAACAAAAAAACCGTTTCCATTGCGGAAACGGTTCCAATTTAGCAGGGGAGGGACTTGGCTTCCAGTCGCGAACGTCGTGTTCGCTCCTTCCAGCCCGCCTTCGCTCCCTGCCGGCCGCCTCCATGCGGCCTTTTCGGCTTTCGCCGCGGTCGCTTCGGATCAAGTCCTAATCGTATGCCCTAAAAGTGTTGGGCAAAAAAAAACTCTTTCCGAAGCGGAAAGAGTTTTCTATAGCAGGGGAGGGACTTGAACCCCCGGCCTTCGGGTTATGAGGGGCTACCGCCCCTTCCCTCAGGCGCTCCCTGATTACTTCAACATCGTGCAAAACCTTGCAACATAAAGACATTTTACCACAGGCTGAAAAAATGCGCAAGCCAAAATTTTCAGAAAATTTCAGAAAAACGCGCTTTTAGGTTCGAATTTTAGGTTAGAATTCAAGACCTTTGGGCAGAGCGCCCTACGGACAAAACTGACATTTTTGAGGCCAAAATTTTGCTGTTTTTTGCTCAAAAATGGCCACTTTCCTTAGGGGTATTAACCCGAAGGTCGTAGGTTAGAGTTTGGGCTATAATTCAGTTTCAAGGAAAAAGATTAAAGCGCCGCTTTAATGCATTCCGTTCCCTCTTGCAGTATAATAAAACCATTATGGACTACAAGCGGCTGACAGAAGAAGAATTTACGCAGGGCTATCCGCCGGAAAAAATTTTCATCACAAGCGACTTACACTTGTTCCACACGAACATAATCAAATATTGCGGCCGCCCGTTTGACTATTCGCCAAAAGGCTGCGCTGAGATGACGGAGTTCTTGCTAAAGAAATTCGACGCGCTCCCCGACGACTGCTTGATTTGGAATTTTGGCGACGTGTATTTGAACGCAAAAATGGAGCGGTCAAAAATCATGAACGCCGTGATGCGGATGAAAATGAACCGCAAGATGAATTTGATTATTGGAAACCACGACTTTAGGAACGACAAGCGGCCTTTCAAAACTTTTATCGAATTCTACACGAGTCTTGGCTTTGACAACGTTTACAAGGGGCCGCTGCTTTTTGGTGATTATGTCTTGTCGCACGAGCCTGTCTTTTTGGACAAGAAGAGCGCATGCGCAAACATTCACGGCCACACGCACCAAACTTTTGTGACGGAAGATTATTTTATGAACGAATGGAACAAAAGCTTTCCCAAGCGC
>JAEEVR010000008.1 GCA_016290995.1 Treponema sp.
CCAAGCGCGGCGTCGTCGCGGCCCAAGCCTCCTTTAGTTTGGAACCCCTAAAAGATTCTCTTAAGCTTTACAGCGACGACTGGGAACTAAAGCTTTCTTCCGACAAAAAGACGCTTACCCTTGACAGCCCGATTTGGGTCGCGGGAATTGGAGCCCAGTCAGACACTGGAACGCCAAGCGCGGCCGGCCCGGGAACAAAGTTCCATCCTTACGACTCAATCGAACACGCTTGCAGCGCTATAACCGACTCAAGCGTGGAATACACGATTTATGTTGACGGAACGCTCTCCGGAAATCAAAAGATTCCCGGCGACGCAAGCGCCAAAAGCCTAACCATTTGCGGAGCGTCGCCGCTTCCAACGACAGGCGCCGACGCTGGAATTCCGAAGGACAAAATTGACGCGGGCGGAACAATGGACGGGGATTTTTTGGGCAATCAAAGCGCCTTGAAGATTGCAACGACGGTTCCTGTGACAATAAAAAATTTAATGGTTACAGGCGGAAGCTCAACTGAGCAAGGCGGCGGAATAGATCTGGCTGTGGTGGAATCCGCCCTTACGCTTTCTAGCGGAGCTTATGTGACAAAAAACAAAAGCAAGCGCAATGGCGGCGGCGTTTTTGCTTGCAAGAATAGCAGTTTGACTATTGAGGACGGCGCCGTTATAAAAGGGAACAAAGCCATCAATACAAGCAGTAACACAGCTTCGTGCTGTGGCGGCGGCGTTCATATGTATGAAGAATCCACTCTTACTATGACCGGCGGAACTATTTGCGAAAACAGCGCGGCAACAGGGGGCGGCGGCGGCGGCGTTTATTGCGATAAAGACGTTAACTTTACAATGTCCGGCGGAAAAATATGCGCAAACAGCGCGCTTCAAGGCTCAAAAGAAGACGCCGGTAGAGGCGGCGGCGTTTATTGCTATTGCTCTAATTTTACTATGACGGGCGGCGTTATAGGCGACGATTCCACAAACGCAGCCGCCACTTCCACAACAGACTGTTCAAATTACGTGGATTGCGTAATCTCAGCGGACAACCAAGCCGGCGGCGGCATATATTATAATAGCACAGACGATACAAAAGAGATGAAGCTTTTGGGCGGAACCATAGCCAGAAACTATTCCTCTAACAATGGCGGCGGCGTTTGTGTCAAAGCAGGAAAGGCCACAATAAAGAACACCATTTCCTATAACCGCGCGGCTGACAAAGGCGGCGCCTTGTACGCTTTTAGCGGATCGGTATGTTCGCTTGGCGGAGACGCTTATGTCCCTTGCGGCGACGGCTCAAACGACGTGTACTTGTCTGATAAGACTTGCAATTTAAAGCTGGCAAGCCCGCTTGCCAAGCACAAGGCCGCGGACGCTCAGCATGTCGCCTTGTCGTTGCTAACCGGCGGCTCTAATTGCTTCTCTCACGGCGACACAGTCGTCGCCACTGACCCGGAACGCGTTCTTAGCGACGCCGACTATAAATGCTTTAAGCTTGCGCCCTCGCACGAAGCCGGCGGCCTGGACTTGACCCTTTCTTTCGACAACAAAAGCATAAAGCTTGACAAGCCGATTTACGTTAAGCAGGGCGGTTCTGCAGACGCTGACGGAACGCGAGCCAAGCCCTTTGGCAGCATAGAGGCCGCCTGCGCCGCAATGACCAATGCGACTAAAGACTACACAATCTTGGTTCTTGGAACTCTGGAAGGCGCGCAGACAATTCCGAATGATGTAACCGCAAACTCCATAACCATTATGGGCGCCAACGGCCTTTACCCAGCGGATCACGCTACAAACCCGGGGGAGCCGATTGACGCGCTGGACGGGAAAGGTTGTCATGAGCCAGTCCTTTACACCGAGTGTTCTTGCTCTGTCATTTTAGGAAACATCAAGATAACTGGGGCAAATCATGGGGCCAATGGCGGCGCGTATCTAGAAAAAATGGCGACCTTTACATACAAGAAGGAACTTTAATTACAAGAAACACCGCTAAGCAGGGAGCCGGCGTTTTTGTAAGCTATTGCAACTTGTATATGTCCGGAGGACAGATAACAAGCAATGAATCGACTAACTCTGGTGGCACTTATAGCGGCGGAATATGCTCGATTGCCGACACCAGCCACAACTACGGCGCATTTATCTACGGCACGGCTGTCATAGGTGGCGTCAACAAAGAGCATCCGGCTTGTCCAACATCCACAACTACTAAGGATGATGTGCTTAATAACGGCGGAAATTGGTGCGCCAACCAGAGAGGCGGCGGTGTAGGGTGTTTTGATGCAAATCTGTATCTGGGCTATAAGTCCGCAAAAACCGACGGAACACCAAACGAAGAGGCTCCCTGGACCGGAGGAATTTATGGAAACTATGTTGGCGGCGAGGGCGGCGGAGTTTATGTTAGAGGAAAAATGTACATGAACTCCGGCGAAATCGCATATAATTACACCAAGAGTAACGGCGGTGGAATTGGCCTCGTAGCCTCTTCTTCTTCGCAATCTTATGGAATTATGAGCGGCGGAAAAATCCACCACAATTCCTCTGTTTGCGGAGGCGGCGTATATGTTGCCGGCTCTGTTGACGCTAAATTTGAGATGACAGGCGGAGAAATTTCAGAAAACAAGGCCACCTCAACAAGCGGCGGCGGCATTTACTGCGGCGGAACTGTCAATGTGGGAGGAACGGCAGTAATAAAAGGAAACAGCGCCAACAGATATGGCGGCGGCGCCTTTATTGAGTACGGAAAAACATTCACATTTGAAGGCGGTACAATTGGCGGAAGCCTGGCTGCGGACGCTAACTCTGCGGAACAAGGCGGCGGAATCTATGTTTCGGGCGCTCTTTCAATGACAGACGGCGTTATAAGCGGAAACACCGTAACCGAACATGGCGGCGGACTTTATGCTACAGGAACAACAGAGCTTTCAGGCGGAATAATCGAATCAAATTCCGCGTCGGGAATGGGCGGCGGAATCTTTATGAACAACGGAGATTTGATTCTTGGCGGCTCAATCACTGTTCCAATTGGAAGCGACAAAAAGAATGACCTTTATCTTTCTTCAGGAAAAACGATTGAACTTTCAACGCCGCTTACTAGCAGCAATGTCGCGACAATCACTCCTGCGGAGTATGCGGACGGAACTCCGATTCTTTCTCTTGCGGTACCGTCTTCCACAACGATTGCAGATGAGCGGGCAAAATTCAGCATAAAGCAGCAGTCAGAGCAGATTCACATATTTGACATTTCAAATGAGGGGTACCTCACGAACATAGTTTTCTCTTTCGATAATACATTCCCGAACGGAACAGTTTACGGAACTGAAATTCACGAGGATAAACCGTATGTCGTAATCAAATACAGCTATCTTAACTATGATAATCTGCAACTGGATGTCACAAATCCGTATGCCGATATTGGCTGGAATATGGAATTCAAGCTTGACGGCACGGTAACCGGCATACCTTTTGCAACAGACCTTTCAGACGGCTACCACACATTAAGCGCGACACTTACAAAGGGAATCGACAGCGTGACGGCAACAACAAGAGTTCATGCAATGATAAAGCCGGTAACGGTAACGGTGCCTAGCGTGACAAGTTTCCAGACAAGGGATCAAGGTGTCAGACTTTTCCTCTCAGTGGAAATGTACATCCAAGCAAAAAATGACGGCAACGACACTGAACGGCAGACAATTAAAGCATGGGCTGAAACCAGCGACAATAGTGGTTCTCTTTATAAAACTCTTACAACTAATTCAAATAGTAATTCTGTTAATCTTACAGCTCCAGACAGTACATTCTACTTTTATACATCTCTTGCAGACGATACCAGTGATGGTAATGTTTCGTGCGGAAAAGTAAACAAAAACTGGAGTTATACAACAAAAACTTTGGCTCAATTAAAAGCAGGTATGAATTCCAGCTATGCCTATAGTTTTGACTCTCAAGCGGTCAACTCCAGCGGAAATCTTTGTAACGACAGCGGCAGACGGTCGCACTACTGGTTTACCGTAACATTGAACGACGACTAACAATTGCACGGCTGGTATGGACTTGATGTTAACGAGGGTCCATGTACAGAACAAACATTTCATTTGACAGCAGAAAATCCTTATGCCGAATACGATGAAATAAGGTCGTTTACACATAGATATGATAATTGCGCTTCTAGTTCAAAAGATGGAAAATACGCTTTTAATTATTATTGGAACACTCCATCTGATAAAAATTATGTTTGGCTTACAGATAAATCAAGTACTTTTTATTTTTATGCTGGTGACTGTTATAGCAGCTGGTACCGGAGGAGATTACGCCGGCGTCGGCGGACTTGTGGGCAGGGCTTGCGGCACTGTCACTAACTGCACTTTCAGCGGAACAGTCGAAGGATCGAGCCAGCGAGGCGTTGGCGGAATAGTAGGATATGTTCAATATGGCTCAATCACTGGCAATACGATTGCCGCAAGCGCTACGATAAAATACACAGGAAATGACACAAGCGCCGGTATTGGTCCGATTGTTGGAAAGGGCGACGCTTCCGGCAACACGGTTGATCTCGGCGCGACTATTGATGGCGGCGACGTTCTTACGCCTAATTCGGTTGGGTATGAGCCGTAGCGCGCAGTAGCGCTTAGTTTGCGGGGGCGGGCTGGGCGACGATTTCCTTGACTTGGTCTTCTGTCATGCCCAGCGACTTTGCGATTATGTCTATTGACACGCCGTTGGCGTAAAAACTGCGCGCGTCTTCCACGGCTTTTTGCTCGCGGGCCACTTCCTCATGAACTTTGATGTCCGTGTCATAGTCATATTCGCCTACAAACATATTTCTTACCTCCGTGGCCTTGCGTGAAAGATAGTCAACAAGGATACCTTTGGAAATCGCCTCGCTTATCGCCTTGTCGTAGCAGTCTATCAGCTCATCGTCGGGCGGGAATGTTCCGAGTTCCAATCGGTGGCGGGCAACGATTTCCATAAACTCGCAGTATTGCCTCATTATAGCACAGTTTTTAACGACTGACAAGTTTTTGCGCCCTTCGCCGCCGATGTTTGCGAACTTAACTTTCACTTCGCAAGCCGGATCTTCTTGCGGCTCGATAAAAGCGTCCGACAGGCGCATCGTTCGCTCGTGTTCTTCTTTTTGCTTGCGGTCACCGTTGTAAAAGACGTAAAATTCCGGCGTGGGAATTTTGTACAGCGGCTCGCGATATCGAAATCTTGCGGGAACGATTCCGTAGAGCAGGTGAACGTAATACTCCAGACATCTAAGCGGCATGTTCTCGTTGGGGGTTGATTGATGCTCGATAAGGACGAAAAGACGTCCATTGACCAACACGCTGATGTCAGTGTCAAATGTCTTGTAAAGCGACTGCGGAATTCGTTTTCGTTCAAGCTTTGTGCTTTCCAATCTGAGATTTGTCCCATGAATCGCATTGTAGAGCGACAGGAAATTTTTCTTTCCGACCTTTTCATCGTCGCAGAATAGGTCGGCGAACACGCCGGATTTGATTTCTTTATTTGCTTTCATAAATACCTCTACCTATAAGATATAAATAGTTGTCAAGAATTTCGTTTATTTTCCCAAAAATTCGTAAAAAAAATTCTCTCTTGCAAAAAAACAAGGCGTGTGCTATAATCGATAAATAAACTAAAAATAAAATTTGGGGAATTGTATGAGCCGCGAAGTTAGCGCTTTTTTGGGAAAGCATGGATTTGTTCAGAATGTGGACGTTGACGATGTCGCCGACGCGATTTTATACGACATGGACCAGGGCCTTCACGGCAAAAAGGCCGACCAAGACATGATCCGCACTTGGACGCTTCCGCCGGAAAAAAAGCCCTGCAACAAGAGCGTGATCGTAATCGACGCGGGCGGAACAAACTTCCGTTCCTGCCTTGTCACTTTTGACGCGAATGGCGTTCCCTCCATCAGCGAAATGGAAAAGACAAAGATGCCCGGCGTTGAGCGCGAGCTTGGCAAAAAGGAATTCTTTGACCAAATAGCCCAAAACTTGGAGCACCTAAAGAACAAGGCCGACTGCATCGGCTTTTGCTTTTCTTATCCAATGGAAATAACAAGCGACGGCGACGGAATCCTGACCAGCTTTTCTAAAGAGGTCAAGGCGCCCGAAGTTGTCGGAAGCAAAATCGGCCAGTGCCTTAGCGACGCGCTTGTCTCAAAGGGCTGGAACAAGCCAAAAAGCGTGATGCTCCTTAACGACACAGTCGCCGCCTTGCTTGCCGGAGCGGCCAATCCCGCCAGCGGCAACGTTTATTCAAGCTATGTCGGCTTTATCCTTGGAACCGGAATGAACGCCGCCTACATTCAGCCCGCGCTTAGCGACGTAAAGGGCTTTGACAAGGCGGACGTAATCGACACAGAAGTCGGAAAGTTCTGCTCGATTCCCCGCAGCGACTTTGACCGCGAATTTGACGCCACCAGCGCCAAGCCCGGCACCTTCTACTTGGAAAAATCTTGCTCCGGAGCCTACCTTGGACCGGTTTCTTACTACGCGCTTAAAACAGCCGCCAAAGAGGGCTGGCTTAGCGAAAAGTTTTCCGCCGAATTTCTCAAGCTTCCTACGCTCACTTTAATAGAAATCGACGGCTTTTTGCACGCTCCCTACAAGGCGGGCAACACTGTCGGTGACCTTTTGGCAAAGTACGGCTCAAAAGACGACTATAATTTTGTCTTTGAAGTCCTTGACGCCGTCGTCAACCGTTCCGCCCGCTACGCCGCCGCGATTTTGGTGGCCAGCGTCCTTAAGACAGGGCAGGGGCACGACATGACGCGCCCGGTTTGCATCGTATGCAACGGCACCACGTTCTACAAGACATACAGAACAAACGGCCGCATAAAGGCTTGCTTGGAAGAGTCGCTTACAAAAAAGCGCGGCCTTGCCTGGCACGCCGTTCAGGTTGAAAACGACATCACCTTGGGAGCGGCAATCGGAGGCTTGATCCGTGGCTAGAGGCAATTCGCTCGGAAAATCTATCGTTCTCTTGTTTTTAATCGTGATTTTGGTCCTTGGGGGCCTTTTGTGGTTTGATTTCCTTGGAGTCATCCGCGTAAAAAGCCTTTTTAACCCGATTTACAAGGCCTTGGGCTGGCAGCGCCAAACTTCCACAACGGCCACCTCAACCAAGCCCTTGACCGCGGACTTGGACCAAGACCGCTTGGACAAGCAGCGCGAAGCCCTGGACCTTTACCGCGAGGAATTGGAAAAGCGCGAGGCTGACACAGTCACTGTGGAAGAGTCAAACCAGCGCTTGGCCCAAGAAATTGCCGACCGCGAAAAAAACTTGGAAGAGCGAGAAAAAACATTTAACAATACGGTCAAAATGTTCGATGATAGAAACGTAAACATCGAGCAAATTGCCGCCAACCTAGAAGGCATGCAGCCGTTAAAGGCCGTCGATATTCTTGTAGCAATGGATGACCAGCTGGCCATCGATGTGCTAAGGAAAGTCACCGAACGAGCCCAGAATAACGGAGTTGCCTCAATGGTTCCTTACTGGTTGTCTTTGATGCCGGCCGACAGGGCCGCGACGCTTCAGCGAAAGATGACGGTAAAGCCAACTTCAATCGACTAGCGGCGATTTTTGCCTTCGGTGTTTGCTGGAGGTAAAAATTGCAAACTATTGTTTGCCAGACAGACCAAGCTTTCTCTCCTGAATTAGCTCCACAGCCTCAAAGCCTTCAAAGGACTCGCCAAGACGACGCTCCCCGCGAAAGCGACTTTCTTTCTATGTTGAACCAAAGCCTGCGCGAGCGCGAGGAAGAGCCGACGGATTCGGCGGAACCTGTTAAGGAAGCGGAACCGGCAAAAGCGGCCCAAGAAGAGCCTCAGACGGCCAAGGCCGAAGATGCCCAGAAAAGTGTTCAGGAAAGCGGCAACGAAAAAGGCCGCGATGAAAGAATCGAGAAAACGGCCAAAAAAGAGGAGCCGGCGAAAGTCGACGCTTTTATTCAGGGCGCCCTTGTCGCAAGGGAGCAAAAAAAGCCCGAGGTAAAAGCCGAAGCCAAAACCGAATCTAATTCTAAAGTCGAACAAAAGTCTGGCCAAAAAAAGATTGATCCCAAGCAGTTGGAATTCCTAAGGCAGATCTCGCAAAAGGCTTCTGAAAAAGAAAGCCAGGGTCTTGAGGATTTTGCCAAGCAAAGCCAGGAAGGCGCGAAGAACGCGGCGGAACTTTCGTTTCCGGCGGAGTCTTTGCTTGCCGGACAAAAGGTTGTCCGGGACGCGCCCGACTTTACTTACGCCCAAGAAGACGGCGCCCAATCAAAAGAGGCGGCCGGCTCTAAAGTTTCTGAGCTTAAGAAGAATTCCAAAAAGCCTGTAATACAAGTCACTGATTTAAGGACAAAGGTTGAGGCCGCCGTCCAAAAGGAAGGCGCCAAGGACATAAAGAAAAACTTTGTGACCACCGTTAAGCAAACCGAAAAGGGCGCCGTCCAGATGACGCTTGACCTTAACGCCCAGGCGCAAAAGAACATTTTGTCACTTGACAGCCAAAGCGCGGCCAGCGACGGTTCAACTTTCCAAGCGATGCTCAAGAACCAAATCACGCAGAACGCCGGCGACTTTGTAAAGGCCGCCAACATTGTTTTGCGCGACAACGACCAGGGCCAAATCAATTTGATTTTGCATCCCGAGGAGTTGGGCAACGTAAAGATCAGCATGGAAGTTCACGGAAAGGAAATCGTGGGACACATTACGGTTTCTAGCCGCGAGGCTATGGAAGCTTTTGGACAGAGCGCCGACGCGCTTAAGAATTCTTTCTTGCAGAGCGGCTTTGAGAACGCCAAGTTTGACGTCAGCTTTGCCGGAAGCCAGATGCAGTTCGCGCAAGACAACGCTTCCGGCCAGAACGACGACGGACGCGCCCAGCAGGGAAGAAAAATTTACGGAGATTTTACGCAAGAAAGTCTAACATCGGTTTCCGAAATATCCGATAATTTCATTGACGACGATGTTTCGGTTAACATCGTTGCGTAAATATAGCAGAGGTGAGCGATGGATTTTAGCGCTACATTGAGTCCTTCCGAAAAGATGCAGACAAATCTTGAGGTGGATCGATTCAACAAGACATTGACTGTGAATGGACGCAAGGCCAGTCAGGAATTGGGCAAGGATGATTTTCTTAAGCTTTTGATGGCGCAGATGACGCATCAAGATCCGACTGAACCCATGGACAACAGCCAGTTCATCGCTCAGATGGCGCAGTTCACTTCGCTTGAGCAAATGTACAACGTGGCCAACGGCTTTAACAAGATGGCGCAGATGATGCAGTCCAGCGAAGCCGCCGGAACTTTGGGAAAGGTTGTCGACCTTGACGTTGAGGGCGAGAAAGTCACCGGCGTTGTCGAAGGCTTCACTCGCGGCGAAAATCCGCAGATTCAGGTGAACGGAAATTTCTACAATATGGATTACGTTCGCGCCGTATACAGCAATTAAAAAGGATATAAGAGGTATAGCGATATGATGAGATCACTTTGGGCCGGCGTTTCCGGAATGCAGAACCACCAAACAAGAATGGACGTTATCGGCAACAACATCGCCAACGTCAACACAACCGGCTTTAAGAAAGGCCGCGTTGACTTTCAGGACATGGTAAGCCAGCAGCTTTCTGGCGCGGCCGCTCCTACGACAGAAGTCGGCGGCGTTAACCCCAAGGAAGTTGGCTTGGGCGTTCAGACAGCCGCTATCCACAACATCTTCACTCAGGGAAACTTGCAGTCAACTGGCGTCGGCACTGACGTCGCGATTCAGGGAAACGGCTTCTTTGTCCTTAAGAACGGCGAAAAGAGCTTTTATACAAGAAACGGCGCCTTTGGAATTGACAAAGACGGAACTTTGGTAAACCCGGCCAACGGCTACCGCGTTCAAGGTTGGATGGCCCGCGAGATGAACGGCGAGATGATCGTTCAGACAGCCGCCAGCCCGACTGACTTGGTAATTCCGGTTGGATCAAAGGATCCCGCCCGCGCCACTCAGAACGTAAACTTTGCCTGCAACCTTGACAAGAACACTCCCGAGATTCCCGAAGGAGCCAACGCCGCCGAGATCGCTCGCGGAACATGGGCCACGGAATTCAAGATTTACGACAGCTTTGGAAACGAGCACAACTTGGCCGTTTCTTTCACTCGCGTAACAGGAAACCCCAACCGCTGGAGAGCCACTGTTAACGTTGACCCCGAGAACGCCGACTACACTCAGACTCGCGTAGGACTTAACACAACCAACGGAACTACAAACGAGTTCTTTGTTGAGTTTGACAATATGGGAACTTTGCGCCGCGTCACTGACTCAGTTGACGGCGAGTCAAATCCGGAAGGCGAAATCCTTCTTCAGACAACGTTCAACGTTCCTGAGTCAAACCCTGACTACGACGAAAACGGAAACGAGATTCCGCACCGCCAGACATTCAACATCAACTTGGGAACAATCGGCAGCATGAGAAACACTGTTACTCAGAGCGCCTCAAAGTCTTCTACAAAAGCCTTTGCCCAGGACGGATACACATTGGGTTATCTTGACAACTTTAAGATTGACTCAACTGGAATCATCACTGGCGTTTATTCAAACGGAACAAACCGCCGCATCGGGCAAATCGCCTTGGCTTCGTTCACAAACCAGGGCGGCTTGGAAAAGGCCGGCGACAACACTTACGTAGAGTCAAACAACTCTGGCCGCGCTTTGATCGGCGAGAGCGGAATTGCCGGAAAGGGAAGCCTCTTGGCCGGCGCCTTGGAAATGTCAAACGTAGACTTGACTGACCAGTTTACAGACATGATTGTAACGCAGCGCGGCTTCCAGTCAAACGCTTCTACAATCAGAACTGCCGACACGCTGCTAGAAACAGTCTTGTCGCTTAAGCGCTAATACCCTTAGCAATGGCCGCCTAGGCCAATAAAATAAAAAGTTAAAAATGGAAGAGGCCGCCCGCAGACTCTGATGAGGATACGGGCGGTTTTTTTTACGGCCGAGTCAAGGCGCGCTTCGCTTGAATTTACGGCTGATTTATGCTAGTATGACGGAATGGTAACCGCTGTTTTTCCAGGCTCCTTTGATCCGCCGACTTACGGCCATTTGAACGTAATCGAGCGAGCGTCCGCTCTTTTTGACACGATAGACGTTTTGGTATCCGTCAATCCCGGAAAGTCGTCTCTCTTTTCCGCCGAGGAGCGAGTCTCGCTCTTAAAGGAAATGACCAAGAATTTCAAGAATGTTCAAGTCCATTCCTGCGACACCCTTGTCGTAGAGTACGCCAAAAAGATCGGCGCCAAAGCCCTTTTGCGCGGCATAAGAAACACTCCCGACTTTTCATACGAGTTTGACTTGGCGCTTGTAAACCGCTCGCTCAACGACGGAGTGGAGACTGTTTTTATTCCGACAGACCCCAAGTATTTTTCAGTCCGCTCAAGCGCCATCAAGGAATTGGCGGGCTTTGGCGGCGACTTGTCAAAAATGGTTCCGCCAAACGTGCGAAAAGCCTTAAAGAAAAAGTTCAATAAATAGGAGAATTAATATGGCAACTACAAAAACAACAAAGAAAACCGTAGGCAAGCGCAGCGACAACGCCACAAAAGGCGCCGCCCGCGCTCCCCACCGCAGCCTCTTTTACGCCATGGGCTACACCGACGAAGAGTTGGAGCGCCCGCTTGTAGGCGTATGCTGCGCCAAAAACGAAATCATTCCCGGCCACTTTGAGCTGGACAAAATCGCCGAAGCCGTAAAGGCGGGCATCCGCATGGCCGGCGGAACTCCGATTGAATTCCCCGCCATCGGCGTTTGCGACGGAATCGCGATGGGCCACGAAGGCATGAAGTACTCGCTTGTAACCCGCGAGCTTATCGCCGACAGCGTTGAGTGTGTGGCCAAGGCCCACCAGTTTGACGCGCTTGTAATGATTCCCAACTGCGACAAAATCGTTCCCGGCATGCTTATCGCCGCCGCTCGCTTGGACCTTCCGACAGTTTTCTGTTCTGGCGGACCGATGATGCCCGGCCATCTTCCCGGCCGCGACGCGAGCAATCCGTACTCTGACAAAAACCTTTCGCTTTCCGATATGTTCGAAGCCGTCGGCGGCCTTTCTGCCGGAAAGATCAACGCGGCGCAATTGCGCGAGCTTGAACAAGTCGCTTGCCCCGGCTGCGGCGCTTGTTCGGGCATGTTCACAGCCAACAGCATGAACTGTTTGACCGAAGTTTTGGGCTTGGGCCTTCCCGGAAACGGAACGATTCCCGCCGTGCAGGGCCGCCGCCTTGCGCTTGCCAAACACGCCGGCATGCAAGTTATGGAACTTTACAAGAAGGGAATCACAGCCCGCAAGATGATGACAAAGGATTCATTCAGGAACGCATTGACAGCCGACATGGCGCTTGGCTGCTCGTCAAACACAATCTTGCACGTTCCGGCGATCGCCCACGAAGCCGGCGTTCCGCTTGACCTTCATATGATTAACGAAATCAGCGAGCGCACGCCCAACCTTTGCCACTTGGCTCCGGCCGGCCACACATTTATGTGCGAGCTTGACGACGCGGGCGGCGTTCAGGCCGTTCTCGCCGAATTGGCCAAAAAGAACCTTATCAAGACCAGCCTTATCACAGCGACAGGAAAGACGATCGCGCAAAACATCAAGGGAGTGGTGAACCGCAATCCTGAAATTTTGCGCCCGATAGAAAATCCGTATTCCGACAACGGCGGAATCGCGATCTTGTTTGGAAACCTTGCCCCGCGCGGAACTGTAGTAAAGAGAAGCGCCTGCGCCAAAGAGTTGATGAAGCACACAGGCCCCGCCCGCGTCTTTAACGACGAAAGTGAGGCGATGAAGGCCGTTCAGGCCCGCAAAATCAAGCCGGGCGACGTTGTCGTAATCCGCTACGAAGGCCCCAAAGGCGGTCCCGGCATGCGCGAAATGCTTGCCGTTACCGCCGCTCTTGCCGGCCAAGGCTTGGACAAGCAAGTCGCCCTTATCACCGACGGCCGCTTTTCGGGCGCCACAAGAGGCGCTTCGTTGGGCCACTGTTCCCCGGAGGCTGCCGAAGGCGGTCCGATCGCGCTTGTAAAGGAAGGCGACAAAATTACTTTGGACATCAACAATTACAAGATTCACCTTGAGGTTAGCGACGCCGAGCTTGAAAAGCGCCGCAAGGCATGGAAGGCTCCGGAGCCAAAAGTCAAGACCGGCTACCTTGCGCGCTACGCCAAATTAGTTTCCAGCGCGGATAAGGGAGCGATCCTAGAGTAGTAGCGGCGAGCAAAGCGGCCGTTGGGCCGCGCCGCTCTTGAATTTATTGTCCTGTTTTTGTATAATTTTATAATTACTAGAAAAAGGGTGTGGAAATGAAAATTTCAGGTTCTCAAGTTGTAATCGAATGCCTCGTAGAGCAGGGCGTTGACACAATATTCGGATATCCAGGCGGAGCGATTCTTAACATTTATGACGAGTTGTACAAAAACTCCAAGCGCATTCGCCACATTCTTACAGCCCATGAGCAAGCCGCCGCGCACGCCGCCGACGGATACGCCCGTTCCACCGGAAAAGTGGGCGTGTGCATGGCGACAAGCGGCCCTGGCGCCACAAACCTTGTAACAGGCATCGCAACAGCCTACATGGACTCTAGCCCGATCGTCGCAATCACTTGCAACGTCGCCACAAGCCTTTTGGGAAAAGACTCCTTCCAGGAAATCGACATTTGCGGCGTTACGATGCCGATCACAAAGCACAACTTTATGGTCAAAAAGATCGAGGACTTGGCCGACACAATCCGCGCCGCTTTCCTTATCGCAAAGAGCGGCCGCCCCGGCCCGGTGTTGATCGACATTCCTAAAGAAGTGACCGACCCCAAAAACTTGATCGACTTTAAGCCCCTTAAAAAATTGGACGACTCAAAAAAGCTTTTGGAAAAATTCGCTCCCAACCTTAAGCGCGTCTTTAACGTCGCCAAGCCTTCCGACTCTGAAATCAAGGCGGCCGCAAAGCTCATCAATTCAAGCAAGCAGCCTGTGATTTACGCCGGCGGAGGCGTCACGATCGCGGGCGCCTGCAAGGAGCTTTTTGACTTTGCCACAAAGGCCAACATTCCCGTTAGCGAAAGCCTTATGGCGCGCGCGGCCTTTCCGTCAAACAATCCGCTCTGCACATGGATGGTCGGAATGCACGGTACAAAGGCCAGCAACATGGCCGTCACCGAATGCGACCTTTTGATAACTCTTGGCGCGCGCTTTAGCGACCGCGTTCTTTCGGACGCCTCAAAGTTCGCCAAGGGAGCCAAAATCCTTCACATCGACATCGACCCGGCCGAAATCGGAAAGAACGTTTCGACCGACTTGCACTTGGTCGGCGACCTTAAGGCTGTCCTTTCGCGCTTGATTCCGCTTGTTGAAGAAAAGCCGCGCAAGGAATGGCTCAAAAAAATCTCCGCTTGGAAAAAAGAAGTTCCTCCGACATATTTAAAGGAGCCAAAGGATTCAATCAATCCCAAATTCATTTGCGAAGAAATTCATCGCGTGGCCGGAGACTCCGCCTTTGTTACGACCGAAGTAGGCGAGCACCAAATGTGGACCGCGCAATTCTATCCCTTTGCCAAGCCCAGGACTTTCATCACTTCTGGCGGCTTGGGAACGATGGGCTTTGGCACAGGCGCCGCGATCGGAACGCAATTCGCCAACCCCAAGGCCCGCGTCGTCGCTATTGCCGGCGACGGTTCCTTCCGCATGAACTGCAACGAGCTTGCGACAATCCAGCACTATAATCTTCCGATTGTAATCGTAGTAATCAACAACGGAACCTTGGGCAACGTCCGCCTTTGGCAAAAGCTTTTTTACGGAAAGCGCTACAGCGCGACGACGCTTGACTTTGGACCGGATTGGTCAAAGCTCGCGGCGGCCTACGGCATCGACGCCTACAAGGCAAAGAACGCCAAGGAATTCGCCGACGTTTTCGCCAAAGCCTTTAAGTCAAAGAAGGCTTGCGTCATCGACGCCAAGGTTGACATAGACGAGCTTGTGCTTCCGATGGTTCCGGGCGGAAAGGCGATCTACGACCAAATAATGCAAATTAACGAAGCGGCGTTTAGATAATGGCAAAAAAGCGAGTGGGAGTCTTAATCAATACAATCTACTCTGAATACGCGGTTTCCTTTATGAAGGGAATCGAACGCTATAGCCAGGAAAACGACTGCTCGTATATTTTGTTCCCCTTGGAGCGCGGAAAAAATTCAGGCATTTACGACTACCACTGCGAAACGTTAATGTCCTTTGTCAATAAGAACAATTTGGACGGAATCATTTTTGCCACGGCGACTTTGTCCAACAATTCCAAGACAGATTTGCCGCGCTTGGTTGAATCGATAAAAATGCTTCCGCCGATTCCAAAAGTTTCAGTCGGCTTGGAAATCGAAGGCATTCCAACGATTAAAATCGATTCAAGAAAAGCGATGAAGGAGTTGGTCTCGCATTTGGTCGAGGTTCACGGCTGCAAAAAATTTGTGATAATGCGTTGCGATTCCGGCAACTTTGAAAGCTTGGACCGCGAAAAATGCGCGATTGAAACTTTGAGCGGCTACGGCATCACCGTAGATCCAAAATGGATTCTTAGCGGAAACTTTTCTTTTGACCACGCCTACTCGTCAATGAACAACTTCTTGCGCGCAAACCCTGGCGTTCCTTTTGACGCCGTCATTTGTCTTAACGACTCAATGGCGATGGGCGTGATGAATTGCTTGGAAGACAACAACATTAAAATTCCGGACCAAGTCAAAATCACAGGCTTTGACAACGTTTTTGAAACTTCAACCGGCGAGCTGAACATAACTACAATCGACCAAAGAATAGATGACTTTGCCTATTCGGCTATGAAGACCGTATGCTCAATCATTGACGGAGAAAGAGTTCCGCCGCTGCATTTGTTTGACGCTTCCTTGGTTGTAAGGCATTCATGCGGCTGCAGCAGCGAGCCGATTAGCGAAGAATGCGTCTACGACCTTGCCGTAAAAAGACGCTACGACATTTTCCGCTTGGGCGGAAACCAGCTTTACATGCTCCATTACTTTTTGATGGAGACGCAGACTCCCGTTCCTCTAGAAAACTTGTACAGCCGCTTGCACTACAGCCTTTGCCTCTTTGACGTTCAAGGAATGGTTTTGGTTCTTTACAACCATTCGGTTTATTTTGAAAAGGGAACGGAATTCAAGCGTCCTGACGTTGCAAGGGTCGCGATGTCTTTCTTTAACGAAAAGTCTTTTGAAAGGCCCGACATTACGATAAATCCCAACGCGAGAATTCTTCCGCCCGAAATTATGGAAAAAATGGATGGCGGCTACACTTTGTTCCCGATTTACGCGGAATGCTTCCAGTATGGATATATGTTCTTGCGCTTGGGCCGCTATGAAAGAATTTTTTATCAGACAGTAATTGAGTTGATTTCAAAGGAAATCGTAACGTCGATTAAAATCACAGGCGAGCAGACCGAAAAGAATTCTCTTAAAAACCAAAACGTCACCCTTGAGCAGTATTCAGAAAAGATGCACAGGCTTTCGTTCACCGACGAGATGACCGGACTTTTGAACCGCCGAGGTTTTTACGAATACGCCCGTCGTCAAATCGACGCCTCTATAGAAGCGGGAAGAACAGGCCTTGTGATTTATTGCGACATGGACGGCCTAAAAAAGATCAACGACACTTACGGCCATGATTTTGGCGACCGCGCGATTAAATACGAAGCGCAAATTCTTAAGAGCGTCTTTAGGTCAACAGACATCTCGGCCCGTCTTGGCGGCGATGAGTTTGCGGTCTTGGCTTGCGACATGAAGATTAAGGACTTTCCAAGAATCAAGCGCGCGATGGCCCAGGAATGCGACAAAATCAACGCGGGAAGTTTGGAGCCTTTTACGCTTTCGGTAAGCGTTGGCTGCGCTGAATTTTCCGCCACAAGAAAAGACATCGATGATTTGCTGAATAACGCCGACAGCTCTCAGTATGAAGACAAGCGGGCAAAGAAGGAAGCGGAAAAGAAAAAGAAAAAGCCTTGGTGGCAAAGGTAGGGGGAGGGGTTATGAAGTTTTTGGTTCTTTTGTATTCTGACCAAAACGAATTTCAAAGTCAAAAGATTTTTCCCTCGGCGCAAGGACAATTAAAGTCGGCCTTTGACCGCTCCAAAGAATGGGCCGACGCGCTGGCTGTTGACGGCTTTCAAAAAGAAACGGTCCTTTTGGAAGGAAAAGGCTGGACAAGCGGACAGTTGCTTGAAAACATTGTTCAAGCCGCAAAAAAGGCCGCCGCGGACTTTGTCGTTTTTGCCCACAGCTCCTTTGCCTTCCTTGACTTGCCGTTGACAAAAAAGCTTATTCAAGACCATATAGACTTTAAAGCCGAATACACATTCGCCGACGGATATCCTTGCGGCTTTGCCCCAGAAATCCTTGACTCGGGCGCGGCGGCCATCATGTCCGAACTGTGCAAGGGCCCCTTGGCCGCCCAAGCGCAAAATCCGGTGACAAAAGAAAGCGTGTTTGACATAATAAAGGGCGACGTCAATTCCTTTGAGATAGAGACAGAAATCGCAAGCGAAGACTACAGGCTTTTGCGCTTGGACTTTATGTGCGACACAAAAATAAAGGCTCTTTCCGCCCAGCGCTTGGCCCAAAAGTTGGCTGACGACGGCAAGCAAGGCTTGTTGGAGTTGGACCAAGACAAGGTTGGCGAAGAAAATGTTTTGGCCTTGTGCCAAGAGGCTGCGGCCGACCTTAAGGTCTTGAAAACGGTTCCCGCTTTTTACAACGTTCAGATAGAAGGCCGCGTTTTTGCAAAAGAGACTTTTACTCCGTATCAAGCAAAAGAAGAACGGATGCCTTATGAAACTTTTGAGGCGCTTGTAAAAAAGATAAAGGAATTCTCGGACAAGGCTGTCGTTTCGCTTTCGCTTTTTGGCGAGGCGGCCTTGCATCCAGAATTTGACAAGTTTGTCCTTTGCCTTTTGGACGCGGGCTTGGAAGCTTTTGTTGAAATCGACGGCGGCTATTTGCCGGACTTTTTGCAAAGCCAGCAGTACTCAAGGCTAAAAAGCTCCGCGGCCCAAAAACAAGACAAGATTTATTTTGCCGTTCTTTTGGACGCCGCCACGCAAAAGACATTTGAGGCTTTTCACAAAGGCCAGCTTCAAAATGCCGCCGACGCCATAAAGGTTTTGGCCGCGGATTTTTCGCAAACCTATCCGCAATTTGTCCGCGTCCGCCAAAACGAAGAGGAGCTTGAGGCCTTTTATAGATTTTGGTCGGACAAGGCTTCTCCCTCCGCGGGAAAAATCATCGTTCAAAAATACGACCATTTTTGCGGCCGCTTGCCCGATCTAAAAACCGCGGACTTGGCTCCGTTGGTAAGAGAGCCTTGCTGGCATTTAAGGCGCGACATGGACATTTTGCTTGACGGTTCCGTTCCCCTTTGCAGAGAGCTTTTTGACAAGGAGAGTTTGGGAAACGCGTTTGGCCAAGACTTGTCGGAGATTTGGCAAAAGAAGAATTCGATTTTGGCGGAGCACATAAATAAAGAGTATAAGGGCCCTTGCGGAAATTGCGATGAATACTACACCTTCAATTTTTAACGAAAAGCAGCTTAATTGTGTTATATTAGGCGGAAGGCATCCCGACCTAGAGCCGCTTTTGAAGGTTACCGCGATATTGCTTAACAGCGGAAACAGACACAAGCGCGAGCAGACACTTCAAAGCCTTACCGCTTGCCGTTTTGAAAAAATAATCTCAATCGAAAACGATTCCAACAACTACAACCTTGAGGATTTTTCGCAAGCGTTTCCTCATGTAAAATTTATAATTCCGCTAGACCCCGCCAATGACGGCGATCTTGTAAACCTTGCGGTTTCTGAAGTCGCGTCGGAACATTTTGTAGTCTTGCGCGACACGATGAACATTACGCCTTCAATATTGCCGGCGACGCTTTCGCAAAAGCTTTCAGACCAAAATGTTTTTTGCATAGTGCCTAGAGTTTTTTCAAGGGCGGGGCAGGCTATTCCAATTTTATTCGCTCCCAGCGCAAAAAAAGCCAAGCTAAAGATTGATTCGTCGGCAAAAGTCCTTGACGGGCTTCCGACCCTTTATCCCTTTAATTTGATTGGCTATTACGACACAAAACGCTTTAAGGCTTTGGGCGGCTATGACGGAAAAATTCAAAACCCGTATTGGCAAAACTTGGACTTGGCCTTTAGGGCTTGGCTTTGGGGGGAAAGAATCCAATTGTCCACGACTTTTACGGTGACCTTTGCCGACGAAATCGTCGCGCTCGACTCGACTCCGGATTTGTCGCAGCTAAGATTCTTCCTAAAGAACATGGCTCCTGTTTTTAAGAACGAAAGGGCTGAAATTCCTTTCGCAAAGTTTTGGGGCTACAATTTGCATTCTTCTTGCGGCTTTTTTGAGTCGCTTAGGCAGTTTAAGGCCGTCCGTGCGTGGGTGCGTGAAAACCGTTGCCGCTACAAGATGGACGCCTATAAATTGATTTCCGAATGGGGTCGCGAATAGATGGCTGGCGGAACTTTTAAGCATGTCGCGGTAATTGTTCAATGCAGGCTCTCATCCACACGGCTTCCGCAAAAGGCTCTGAAAATTTTGGGGCAAAAAGAATGCCTTTGCTGGACCTTGGACGCAATGAAAAAAGTCAAGGCGGAGCGTTATTTTGTCGCTTGCGACTACGATTCAAAAGAAGCCTTGGAGCCGCTTGCAAAAAAATCCGGCTGGGAACTTTACGCCGGCGACCGCGACAATGTCCTTGACCGATTTTGTTCTTTGATTAAAAGCCAGTTTTCCGAATGCGACTTGATTGTCCGCGCGACAGGCGACAATCCCTTTTTGTTTTGGGAAGCGGCGCAAAAGTCAATCGAGGATTTTGAGCAAAATGAATTTGACGCCGACTACTTTACTTACTCAGGCTTGCCCCACGGAAGCGGGGTGGAGCTTTTTAAGGCCGCGTCAATTCTTAAGGCGCAAACGTTGACGGACTCTCCTTACGACAAGGAGCACGTCGGCCCCGCGCTTTACAGGCATCCAGAAACTTTTAAATGCGTATTTAAAGAGGCGCCAAAAGAATTTTACGCGCCGGAACTGCGGACGACGATCGACACCTTTGCCGACTACAAGCGGGCAGTCCGCCTGCAGGACTTTTTGCAAGGCCAAAAATCGGGCGCGCCTTATTGCGCAAAAGACATTTTGACCGCCCTAAAAAATCCTTCGCTCCAAAAAACTGTTTTGCTTGTTCCAAGCGTCAAGGCGGGCAGGGGAACCGGCCATTTAAGGCGCGCCCTTTCTTTGGCTAAGGAAATCGGCGCCTTTGTTTACGTTCCCCAAGACAAAAGCCTAAAGGAAGCGGACGCCCTTGTAAGCCAGGCGGTTAAAGACGGCCTAAAGGAATGGCAAGTCGTGGACGAGCCTTTGGAAAAATTAGGCGCGGGCTGGGACTTGGTCTGCATGGACTTGTTCCGTTCCGCAAAGGAAGAAATAAAAAAATATTCCGCGCTTGGCCCCCTGTGCGCTATCGACGACGGAGCGGATTTTTGCAGAGGCTCCGACTATCTTTTGGACGTGATTCCTTCGATGCCGCGCTCTGGCAAGGCGGCCTTAAAGGCCAACCTTTTTGCTCCGGCGCTTATTGAACTGCCGAAAAATCGCCGCGCGGACTTTCCGGTAAAAATACAAAAGGCCTTGGTTTGCGTAAGCGGCGAGACTAGGGGAGCGCTTTCGTTCGCCGCCGTCCGCGCGCTTGAATTGCTTGGCGTTGACGTTTTGGAAGTCACCGCAAAAAATCCGATTGAAAATTTGCGCGAAAAGTTGGCCGGCTATGACTTGGTCGTCACTCATTACGGCTTTACCGCCTTTGAAGCGGCGGCCGCGAATTGCGCTGTTCTTTTGCTTGCCACAAGCGGCCTCCATAAAAAACTTTCAAAAAAATACGGCTTTGTTTGCGTTGGTAAAAATCAATTGGCATCCAAAAAGTTGCGGCCGCTTTTGGAAGACCCGCAAGTTTTGGACAACAAAAAGTTTAAGGCTCTTCTTGGCGCCGCGCATTTAGGTCTTGCCAAGCCTTCTGATAACGTCGCGCCTTTTGGCCTTGAAAAAGCGTCCGGCCTTTCGCCGCTCGCGTCTTTTGTCCAAGAACTTTCGCTTGCGCAAAAATTTTCTTGCCCGGTGTGCGGCCCGACGGCGCTTGGCGGCGGAAAGGTTTTGGCCAGGACCGCCGCGCATACTTTTAGGCGCTGCCCCAAATGCGGCATGACTTATCTTTCGTTTTCAAGCGACAGCCGCGTTCAGTACGAGGCCGATTACTTTGGAAGCGAATACAAGGCCCAGTACGGAAGGACATACCTTGACGACTTTGATTCGATTAAGGCGCAAGGACTGCGCCGCGCGGGCGTAATCGCAAGGGCCGGACGTTTTAGTCTTAAAAAGCCTAAAGCCGCGCGGCTTTTGGACATCGGCTGCGCTTACGGGCCTTTTTTGGCGGCGGCAAAAGAGCTTGGCTTTGAGTCCTACGGAACCGACATATCGCAAAGCGCCTTGGATTACGTAAAGAACAAGTTGGGCTTTAGCTCCGTTCTATCTTCGTTCGCGGACTTTGATGTCCAAAAAGTTTTTGGCTTTAAAAAGTTTGACGCAGTCACTATGTGGTATGTGATCGAGCATTGCCGCGACTTAAAAGGCCTTTTGGCCCGTGTGAACGGACTTTTGGACAAGGGCGGAATTTTTGCTTTTTCAACTCCTAGCGGCTCTGGCGTTTCCGCCCGATTCAACCGTTCCGATTTTTTTAAGAACAGTCCGCGCGACCATTACACGATTTGGGAGCCGTCCAGGGCTTCAGGCGTTCTAAGAAAGTTCGGCTTTAAGGTGGTGAAAATCGTTCCGACCGGCATCCACCCGGAACGCGTCAAATTCTTAAAAAATATCCCGCAAAAGTCTTTTATTTTTAGGCTTCTTGCGTTATTCTGTAAGAAGTTCAGTTTGGGCGACACCTTTGAGATTTATTGCAAAAAAATTAAGGACCCGCAATGAAGGATTCGATTTTAATTTTAGGCGCTGGAACAATGCAGCGGCCCGCGATTTTAGCGGCAAGAAAGTTAGGCCTCGAAATATTTGTCATTGACGCAAACCCAGAAGCGCCTTGCGTTTCGGACGCCGACCACTTTGAGCAAATCGACTTAAAGAACCGCGACGAAATCGCAAGCTACGCCCAAAGCCTTGCCGGCTGCATGAACTTAAAGGCTGTCTTTACGGCTGGAACGGATTTTAGCGCCAACGTCGCCTATGCCTCCGAAAAGTGCGGCTTTGCCGGACACAGCTACGCGGCCGCCGTAAACGCAAGCGACAAGGCCTTGATGCGCCAGTGCTTTAGAAACGCGCGCGTTTCAAGCCCGCATTTTATTCTTATCGAAAAAAAATATCTTAAAAACACTTTGACGGCGCAAGTTGTCGCCGGCCTAAAATTTCCTTACGTCGTAAAGCCTGTTGACAATATGGGCGCCCGCGGCTGCCGCATGGTAAGAAACCAAGACGAGCTTTTTGCAGCCATTGACGACGCGCTAAAATTTTCAAGGAGCGGCAGGGCGCTTTTGGAAGAGTATTTGGAAGGCCCTGAGTTTTCGATAGACGCTTTGCTTTACGACGGGACCTTTACGGTTACCGGCTTTGCCGACAGGCACATTTACTTTGAGCCGTACTTTGTAGAGCTGGGCCACACAATGCCCACAAACATTTCATACCAACAATACATAGAGCTTGTAAAAGCGTTCGCGCTTGGAGCCAAGTCTTTGGGCCTTTCTTGCGGAGCGGCCAAGGCCGACATCAAGTGGACAAAAAAAGGCCCTGTAATCGGCGAGATCGCCGCGCGCCTTTCCGGCGGCTACATGTCGGGCTGGACTTTTCCGTATTCAAGCGATTTGAATCTTACCGAGCAGGCGATTGAGATTGCTTTGGGCAGAAAGCCTTGGACGCTGGAGTCCTACAGATTCCCGTTGGAGATTGAAGGCGCGCCCTTTAAAATGTTCGCCTACAATTCTTCGCGCTCGTCGGCGGAACGCGCGTGGATTTCAATTCCCGGACGAGTAAAGGAAGTCATAGGCTTGGACGACGCGGCAAGAATTCCCGGCGCCCGCGACATTTTTCCGCGCGCGAAAGCCGGCGACAAAGTGGTCTTCCCGCGCAACAATGTTGAAAAATGCGGCAATGTTATTTCTGTCGCGACAACTAGAGAGCAAGCGGTTAAGGCCGCGGAAGAGGCGGTAAAGCGGGTTACGGTCATCCTGGAAAAAGGCAATCCCGAAACTGACGATTTCCTTAGAATGAAGCGCGCCAAAGAGGAAGGGCATTTTCCGCCCGAGGCGTTCGACCTTCCTAAAGAAGTTGAGCGCGCCTTTAACTTTGAGCTTGACTGCGAGTCCGAGCGCAAAATCGGCGAATTCGATTTGGTCTCAAACAACATTCCTTCTTCGCTCTTAAATTGCATGGAAATAAAGGATTGGAACAATCTTTCGCTTTCGGAAACAATCGAAAAATTTGACAAGATGAATTTAAATCACGGCGAGTTGAATTATAAGAAATTCTGGCTGGCCTTAATACGCGGTGGAATTCAGGGGGCTTTGTATGTTTCAAAATAGAATTAGGATTGCGCGTTTTGCGATTTCTTTTTTAGCCGCGCTTTTTCTTTTTTGCGCGTCCGCTCTCTCGCAAGAACTTTCCCTCTTGGAGCAAAGCTCGCAAAAGGGACAAATCCTTTATTGGGACACTTTGTCTCAAAGCGGCGTTTTGGAAAAAAACGGAAAGCAAGTTTCCTTCCGCGCCGGCTCAAGCGTGATTCTTTTGGACAACGAAAAATTCGCCTTTACCGACGCTCCGCAAATTGCCAACGGACAAATTTCCGTAAGCCAAAAGTTCATCAAGGACGCGGAGGACTGGTTTGCCCAGCAGTCAACTAGCGGCGAAAATTTTAAGGTCGGAGCGATATTGATTGATCCGGGCCACGGCGGAAAAGATCCAGGCGCCTTGATGACTCACAAAATTAACGGCAAGAACGTAACGATAAAAGAAAAGGACGTAAACCTTACCGTGGCCAAAATGTTGGCCGCGCGCCTAAAGACCGCCTATCCGCAAAAGAAAATAATCATGACGCGCGACAAGGACGTCTTTATCAGCCTTCAGCAAAGAACCGAAGTCGCAAACTCCGTAAAGCTCAAGGACCACGAGGCAGTCCTTTACATTTCGATTCACGTAAATTCCTCGCTTGACAAAAAAGCGCGCGGCTACGAAGTTTGGTACCTTTCGCCCGGCTACAGAAGAACCGTTCTTGACCACGGAAAGACCGACGACCCAAAGCTTTTCCCAATCCTCAATTCAATGATGGAAGAGGAGTACACGACGGAAAGCATTTTGATAGCCAAGTTCATCATGGACGGCCTGGCCGCGCAAATCGGCAATTTAAGCCAGCCGCGCGGAATCAAGGCCGAGGAATGGTTTGTGGTCCGCAACTCCAACATGCCCAGCGTTTTGGTGGAGGTGGGCTTTGTTTCCAACTATGAGGAAGCCAAGCTTTTAAATGACGAAAGCTACTTGCAAAAGACGGCCTTTGGAATATATAATGGAATAACAGCCTTTGTGACGCACTTTGAGCGGTCGCGCGGCTTTACGGGAACAAGATGAAAATCGAAAAAATTAAGGTAGAAAAAATCAAGGATTTGACAAAGCGCATAAAGGGCCCTCGCGAAGCCATTTTTGTGGCGATTGCGGCCGTGTTTTTGCTTTCGCTCATAATTTATTTGGCCAAAACGCCTATGGTTCGCTATACTTTCCGCTTTCAGTCGGTTGATTCAGGCCGCAACAACATTGAATGGCGCTTTTTGCCGGGCAGAAGGGGAGCCCAAAAGGCCGCGCTTTACGTTGACGAACTTTTGCTTGGCCCCAAAACAGAGCGCTCAAGGCCGATTTTTTCGCCTGGAACAAAGGCCGATTTTTGCTTTGAGCGGGGCAGAACCCTTTATGTCAATTTGACCCCGGAATTGCTTGAAAAAAGCGGCAATGCCAGCGAGATTATGGAAGGCATGGAAATCTTTAAAATGAACATAAAAAGGACATTTCCAAAGTACAAAGAGGTGGAAATTTATATAGACAAGAGGGGAATTTTGAAGAATTAGGGCTAAAATCGGGCCCTAAAAAATCAAATTTTTTTTCATTAAAACCTTGACAAAAAGCGTATCTTGTTAGATAATAATAGAAAATAGACAAGGCTACATCTATAAAATAATTAAAGGAGTTTTTCAAATGAAGAGAACTTTCTGTTTGATCGCGACAGCGCTTTTGCTCGCCGGTTCGCTTGCGTTCGCCGAAGAAGCGACGCTCATCGACTTTACGCAGCTCCAGGCGGACTGCTGCAATGATGAGCAGACAGGCAACCCCACGCAGAACAAACGCACTGTAATGGACTTTTCTGTTGCCGCCGGCGCCACATTCACCGACGACCAAAAAGAGTTGATGAAGACATCGCTTGCTTTGCCTGAGTGGGAAGTTCAGTTGAACTCTTCTGCCCGCAATGTTGGAAGCTTGGCCGACTCAAGAGTTGTTGCCGCTCCTGTAAAGGACAGCGCCAATGTTCCGTTCGCCGGCAAAGAAGTTATGGGCGTTCGCGTAATTTTCCCCGATTGGGCCAACAACGCCAATGCCAAAATCGTTCCCGCTTTCGACATCCCTGCTTACGAGCCTTTGGCCGACGCTGACGACAATGGCGTTCGCCAGGAACCGACAGACGAGCAGAAAGCTTCTGGCAAGACTTTGTTTGAAGACGGATACGGCGTCGTAAAGAACGTCGGAACTCTCAAGTCTATCGCCGTTACAACAATGGGTATGAACTATCCTCACTCATTGTACGTAATGCTCAAGGACAACGACAACATCGAGCGCCGCTACTTCATGGGCTACCTCGGATTTGACGGTTGGAAGACTTTGATCTGGAACAACCCCCAGTACATCTCAGAAATCCGCAACCGCGAAATTCGCGTATACCCGATTTATCCTCGCGGACTTCCTTTTGTTAAGTTCACAGGCTTCCAGGTATGCCGCGACAGCGCGCACATCGGTGGAAACTATATCGGTTACTTCAAGGACGTAAAGGTAATTTACGACAAAGCCTTGCTCACATCTGACCGCGACATCGCTGATGAAGACCTTTGGGGAATCATCACAAAGAAAGAGACGGAGCGCCAGACTGCTGAAATGCAGCGCTTTGGAAACAAGCAGGTTAACCGCTATCTCGAAAAAGCCAAGTTGGCTACAGAGACAGAATTCTCTTCAAGCTTGAACGAGGGATCTGGATCTAACGCCCAGTCTAACCAGGGCCAGGCCGCCAACTAATTTTTAAGCCTTCAGCGAAAAGGGCTGTCCGACTTTGGGCAGCCCTTTTTTCTTTACAAAAAACTTTTAGGGGTGACTTGTGGATTCACAGATGCCAAGCAAAAGCAACATAGAAGAATTGTACAATTCCTACTATCCGATTTTTTCATGCATTCTTAACAACATTCAAAATATGCTTGCCGGCGATTTGGATTTGAATCCTAGGCCTGTTCTTAAGTCAAGAATAAAGTCATTTAAAAGTTATTACGCAAAAGTCGTAAGGCAAAGGGCGGACGCGATTTATCAAACCAATCAATTGGTTTGCCTTACGGACATGATTGGAATCCGCGTTGTCTGCGCCTTTTTGGAAGACATATCCAATGTTGTAAAGCAGATTTCGGAAAAGTATTCAGTCCGCGAAATCGAGCGAAAGGGCGAGAGCATGAGCTTTAAGGAGTTCGGCTACGAGTCCGTTCACATTTTGATAAACATTCCGACTGAGTGCCTGGACTTAAGCGTGTTGAATCCCGGCCTTGTAAAGGACCATCCGATTCCGCCGGAACTGTGCTGTGAAATTCAAGTGCGAACGATTTTGCAGGACGCTTGGGCCGAAGTTGAGCACGAGTTGATTTACAAAACTGAGTTCACGCCTTTTGACGCTCCGCTTAGAAGAAAGCTTGCTTGCGTCAACGCCTCTCTTTCCTTGGCCGACACAATCTTCCAGGAAATCCGCGACTACCAAAAGAATTTTCAGCGCGCGGTTGACGAGCGGCGCGAAAGCTTTTACCAAAAGGCCGACGTCATCACTGACCAAGAGAACGGTTTGCAAGCCGCCAAAGGATCGGCTCCCGCCAAGCAAGAGGATATTGGCAGGGTAAGCCCCTATGTTCGCGGAACGATCGACGACATGATTTTGCGCGCCCTCCAAGCCCACAATAGCGGAAACTTGGATTTGGCGGTTACGATTTATTCCGACATTCTTAACTCAAAGTCCCAGCTTAATGACAACGTCCTTTCGGTAATCCACAAGCACAGGGGGATGGCGTTCTTTGCCCAGAACAAGTACAAGGACGCGCTTGAGGACTTTGAAAAAAGCGCCAATTACGGAACGGACAACTTCCGCTCGATTTACTATATGGGAATCGTTTACGGCGTTACCGGCCAAAACGAAAAGGCGCTTGAAGCCTTTACAAAATCGTTGGAGATAAACGGTTTTCAGTCGCACGCCTATTACCGCCGCGCCTTGACTTACTTTAATTTGTCGGACTACCAAAAGTCGCTTGAGGACCTTAACGCCGCCAACCGCCTTGGCTTGGACAACGACGAATGCAAGGCCCTCCGCGCCAAGCTCAACAAAAAGTTCGACATGATGTGATAAAGCGCTTGACACTTTTTTTCTTTTATGTTAGTATTTTAATGTTGACGCAAGTCAGCGTGTCTCCTTCGTCTAGTGGTTAGGACATCGGGTTTTCATCCCGACAACATGGGTTCAATTCCCGTAGGAGATGTGAATAGCGCGCAAAGCTTTTGCTTTGGCGCTTTTTTTTTGGGTGGGAAAATGAAGGCGGAAGAGCGGATTTCGATGCCGGCGATCATAAAGATGCGGCGCGAGATTCAAGACGCCGGCGGAAACGAAGTTTTCTTTGTCGGACAAATCAACGAAAATTGCATTGTCACATCTATCAAGGCTTGCTCTCGCGGTGACGAGCATAGCGTCGGCGTAAATTTTTTTGAAACCCGCGAGCCTTGCGTCTTTATTCACAACCATCCCGGCGGAGACCTTACTCCAAGCAACGCCGACATGGCCGTCGCAAGCCGAGCCAACGAAAACCTCTGCGGCTTTTTTATCGTGGACAACCAAGTAAAAAACGTCTATGTGGTGATGGAACCCGTTCCGCCAAAAAAAATTGTCGCGCTGGACGAAGACCAGGCGGCTTCCTACATTCAAGACGGCGGCCCTTTAAGCAAGTTGTCCGAAAACTTTGAGGAGCGTCCCGTTCAAGTTGATTTGCTGCGCCACATCGCGCGCGCCTTTAACGACAATTCAATCGCGGCCTTTGAGGCCGGAACCGGCGTCGGAAAAAGCTTCGCTTATTTGATTCCCGCGATGTTGTGGGCCAGCCAAAACAAAGAGCGCGTCGTCGTCTCAACTGGAACGATAAACCTGCAGCAGCAGCTTAGCGAAAAAGACATTCCCGCGGCAAAAAAGATTTTGGGCCTGGACCTTAAGGCCGTTCTTTTAAAGGGCCGCAACAATTACGTATGCCTTCGCCGCCTTGAGGAAATGGGAAAGGAGCGCGACCTTTTTACGACCGAGACCGAGGCTTTGGAGCAAATCGCCGAATGGGCCAAGTCCAGTCCAAGCGGAAGCAGGAGCGACTTAAACTTTAATCCAAGCGAAAACCTTTGGGGCCGCGTCTGTTCCGAGAGCGACGCATGCATGGGCCTTCATTGTCCCTTCCGCGATAGGTGCTTTGTAATGGCCGCGCGCAGGGAAGCAAGCGACGCCCAAATTTTGGTAGTGAACCACCATCTTTTGTTCGCCGACATAGAAAGCCGAATGAACGCGGTTGGTTACGACGACGCGGCGGTTTTGCCGCCCTACAAGCGGATTGTCTTTGACGAGGCGCACGGAATCGAGTCAGCGGCCACAAGTTTTTTTAGCGAGCAAGTGACGCGCTTTAAAATCATTAAGCAGCTTAACCTTTTGTACAGGGAACGAAGGTCCAGCCTTGCGGGCTACATTTTTACTTTGACGGCGCTTTCAAACGGGCCCGACAATACCGAAAAAATTGGCGAGGTCGTGGACAGGATTAAGGACAACATCAAAAGCCTTGAGACCGCCGCCCTTGACCTTTTGGGCAACGAGTGGACTTTGCGCCTTTACGAAAAAAACGCTTTGGCCTTTGCGCCGCTTCTTTCATTGCTTACAAGCCTGGGAGGCGAGCTTAGCCGCTTGGTCGCGCTTGTTCGCGAGGTTTGCGACAATGTCGCCGACGAGGACAAGACGGAAAACGCTTATTGGGAAACAAAGGCGATTACAAGACGTTTGGAAGACGCCGCAAGCGTTTGCAAGGACTTTAGCTTTTGGGACGAAAAGCGCGACCAAGTTTTTTGGATGCAGCGCCAGCGCCTAAACGAGGAATTCGTAAAGGACGGACTTCCGTTCTACATAACTTTTTCAAGGACGCCCTTGGACATCGCGCCTCTTATGAACACAGGCGTTTTTGAGCCGATGGAGAGCGTTGTTTGCGCCAGCGCCACTCTAAAAATCGCCGGCTCCTTTGACTTTTGGACGCGCCGGACTGGCCTTTCTTTTGTGGAGGAGGAACGGTTGAAAAGCGCGGGCTTTGACTCTCCGTTCCCTTACGAAAAGAACGTCCTTTTTGCCTGCCCAAAAGACCTTCCGTTTCCGGACAGCATTGAGTTCCAGCAATACGTTGAGCTGGCTTTGATAAAGCTTGTAAAGGCCTCAAAGGGCAGGGCGCTGGTTTTGTTCACCTCTTACGACTCCTTAAAAAGCGCCTACAGCACATGCCAGTACGAGCTTTCAAAGTTGGGAATCAATGTGATGAAGCAGGGCGACGACGACCGTTTTAGGCTCTTGGACAAGTTCAAGAACGACAAAACTAGCGCCCTGTTCGCGACCGACTCCTTTTGGCAGGGCATTGACGTTCCCGGAAGCTCGCTAAGCCAGGTCATTATCGTAAAACTGCCTTTTAGCGTTCCAAACGACCCGGTTTTCGCGGCCAGGGCTGAGGAAGTGGAGCGTCGGGGCGGCTCATCCTTTATGGAGCTAAGCCTTCCGGAAGCGGTAATAAAGTTTAGGCAGGGCTTTGGCCGCTTGGTCCGCCGTTCCTCCGACAAGGGAGCGGTAGTGGTTTTGGACCGAAGAATCATGGAAAAACGCTACGGACGCATCTTTTTGGACAGTCTGCCAAGAACAAAGCGGCTTTATGCCGGCCTTAACGACGTTTGCGCGGCCGTGGAAGCGGTTTTGGAATGATTTTTTAGTAGACAATTCAAAAGAACTGTGATATAATTAAATTTTAGTAAGGCAATGGCGCCTTTCAATGGAGTAATATAATTTAATGGCATCCGGAAAAAAATTCATGCTTGATCTTCCGCTAAAAATCATTTTGACGGAAGACGGAACTTCAAATTTTATCAGCCATAAAAAGAAGCTTCTTAGAATCAAGATGGCTGACAATGTCGAAGAGTATGGAATTTCTTTGAACAAATTTTCACCGCAGTCAATCCAAAACATGATTTTGATCGATTACATTTCAAAGATCGAAATCTCAATGTCTGAATTTGTTTCAAAGCGCCAGGAAATTATGGACCTGTCCAAACTGGTCGTCTACTCCGTAATGTACAAGCAGTTTGACCGCGAGATTTTCCAAGCGCTTATCGAAACTGACTGTGTCCGCAAGTACAACCGCACCCACGCAGGAAGCCTTATCGATGAAAAGACTCAGATTTCCGACAAGCAATTGCGCGCCGAACTTTCTAACAAAAACGCCTTGATCGACCAAATCCGCAAGAACATTTTGACTCCGATTTGGAAGAACGTAATGACCAACAAGGAGTACTCGGCCGAAGAAAAGAACATCTATCTTTTGATGTCCGAAAAATTCATGAACCGCCTAAGCCTTCTTAACTGGCACATCTTCACTTTGTTCCACAAGGACGAGGCTTTCTCCGAATTGGTAAGCCAGACTAGAATGGTTCTTTCGCGCTATATGGACAAGAGCCGCGTCGCCGACTACATCTCGACGATGATTATGGAATTGGCCCTTAACAGCGAAAACACAAACATCACAAAAGAAGCCCAGAATATGTACCGCGGCCGCGACGACATCAACATGCTTATTCTTGATCCAGACGTCCGCAAAAAAATCGTTCACGAGCTTGAGGCCAAGGGCGAATTGGTATTCCTTAGCTGGAAGCTTGGCGGCGGCTCCACATCTATCGGAAAGCAAGGCCGCTTGCAAATCACTATTTACAACAAGACCGACGAGTTCCAAGAAGTTAAGGACACAATCGACGCTGCCCAGCAGGCCAACACAAACAAGCGGTCCTTGGTTGACTTTTACCGCGAGATGCCCGAAGGCCAGGAAGGAACCGATTTGGGCATGTACTACCTTTCGTACTTGGACGACGCGTGCAAAAAAGTTAAGGTAAAGTTTGATTCATTGGTAAACCAATTCTCGGCCAATGACTTGACCGTTATTACTTTGACATTCAACTTCTAGTATGAACGAACCGCCGCCTGCCGCTAATTTTAATTTTCCTCCCGCTTTTTTTCTTGCGGCGATTTTTATTTTTTCTATTTTCAGCTTTTCTTGCTCCGACGATCCTGTGGCGACGGCGGCTGTACAATCGCATTTGATTTTGGATTGGGAGGACGAGCAAAGCCTTCCTGTCGAGCGTCTTAGCGTTTTTGTGGAAGTGTCGTCAAACGTTAGAAGAATTGAATCCTTTAGCGTCAAGTCAGGCGAATACACTTGGAATGTAGACTCGCCGGTTTTGTTCCAAGCGGGCAACCGGCAGTGGGCTGGTTGGCCTCATTTGGAGCCGCCGCCTGCCGCTCCCGGAGAGAGAGCCTTGTTTCCTTTGGGCAGCTATGAAGTTGAATGCGTTGACGCGGCCGGAAAAAAAGACAAGGCTGTGTTTGCAATCATAGTAAACGCCGCCTTGCTTGAGGCGACAAGCGATAAAGTTGAAGGCTTGGTTTCCGCTCCGCAAAAAAGAGTTGCGGTATATTCTGACGGAAATGAATTGCTTTATTTTGACACTGCGAAAAATAATTGGGTTAGCGACGCGGCGATTTTTGCAAGCGTAAAGGATTCCTCGTATTATAGGAACGCAGTGTCCGCCGGAAGCGCGCTTTGCTTTATGCCAAAAATATATAAGGATAAAAAAGAAATCGAAAATGGAGAACAGTCTGATGGACTCGAGTGATCAAGGCGACAATTCGTTTTACCGCACGATCAAAACTTACGTGATGAGAGCGGGTCGAATGACAAGCGCCCAAGAAAAAGCGTATCACGATTTGTCGCACATTTATTGCGTTCCTTTTCAAGAAACGGCCATTAACTTGGTTGATGTTTTTGGAAACACAAATCCAATCATTGTTGAAATCGGTTTTGGAATGGGAGCGGCTACGGTTCAAATGGCAAAAGAAAATCCCAACAACAATTACTTGGGGATAGAAGTGCACAAGCCGGGCGTGGGCCGCGTGTTGAGCGAAATCCGCGCCAACGATTTAAAGAACCTTTATGTTGTCGAACACGACGCGCTTGACGTCTTGGAAAAAATGATCGGCGAAAACTCTGTTGACGGCTTTCACGTCTTTTTTCCCGATCCTTGGCCAAAGAAGAAGCACCACAAGCGCCGCCTTATGCGCCGGCCCAACACGGACTTGCTGCAAAAAAAATTGAGGGACGGCGGCTATCTTTATATGTGCACCGACTGGGAAGAATACGCGCAAGAGGCAATGGAGGAATTGAAGGCGACATCTGGCCTTAAAAACAAGTACGACGGCTTCGCTCCACACCAAGAATGGCGGCCTGAGACAAAGTTTGAGCGAAAGGGCATTGACGCGGGACGTACTATACGCGAACTTTTCTTTGTGAAAAATTAGCGGCAATATAAGCGGACGCAAGCCAAAAAGCGTTCGCTAGCCGCATAAGCGGCAACATCCGCGCTCGCGACCCAACTCGCGCGGACAGCCGTACTGATGGAGGTTTCTTATGGCCGACTTGTTTGAAAGCGCCCGCATAGACGAACTTGCCGCGCTTATAAAAAAATACCAGGACTCCTACTATAACGGCGAGGCCGAGATTGAGGACGCCGAATTTGACAAGCTTTGGGACGAGCTTAAAGCGCTTGACCCCAACCATCCAATCCTTAAAAAGGTCGGAGCCGATTCCGGAAATTTTGAAAAGGCCTCGCATGTTATGCCGATGGGAAGCCAAGAAAAGGCCGCCGACCCCGAGCAGTTTTTGGCTTGGGCGGCCAAGCATGTTTACCCCGAATATTTGGTTGAGTACAAGTTGGACGGCGCCTCGCTTGAATTGCAGTACCAAAAGGGCCGCCTTGTACGCGCGGTGACTCGCGGCGACGGCTCGGTCGGCGACGACATTACGGCAAACGCAAAAAAAATGAAGGGCGTTTTAAGCCTTTTGGAAAAGTCGCCTAACTTTACCGGCGGCGTTCGCGGCGAGGTCATTATGACCCACAGCGTTCACAAAAAATATTTTTCTGATAAGGCAAACTGCCGCAACGCCGCCAACGGCTTGATGAAACGCAAGGACGGCGAAAAGTCCGAATACCTTTGCCTTATAACCTACGACGCTTTGTCAACCGATGGCCCCAATCCATTTAAAGACGAAGAAGAGAAAATCGCTTGGCTTGTAAAGAACGGCTTTGAATCCGTTCCGCTTAAAATATGCAAAAGTCCGCAAGAAGTCATCGACTACCGCGCCGCCGTAATGGAGACTCGGCCGTCGCTTGAATATGACATTGACGGCCTTGTAGTAAAGGAGCGCGAGATCAACCTTGATGACGCAAGCCGCGCGCGTCCCGACAGGCAGATTGCATTTAAGTTTTCGTTGGAAGAAGCCGTCAGCGTAGTGCGCGAGGTGGAGTGGAGCGAAAACGGCGCGACTTACACGCCCGTCGCGATTTTTGACGCAGTCCAACTTGCGGGAACGACAGTCCAGCGCGCGAGCCTTGCCAATCCCGACACGCTAAGAAAGCTTGGCGTTCAAATCGGAAGCCACGTTGTCGTCGTAAAGCGCGGCGAAATTATTCCAAAGATTGTGGGCTTGGTTCCCCACGCGGATGACGCCAAGAATTGCAAGCCGATTGAGTTTCCCAAAAAATGCTCGGTTTGCGGAAGCGCGCTTTTGGACACGCCAAGCCGCCTTTACTGTCCCAACAAGGCTTGCCCCAAGCGCGTCTTGCACCAAATATTTAAGTGGATAGAATGTTCCGACATCCGCGACTTGGGCGACGCTCTTGTCAACGCGCTTTTTAGCGACAAAAAGCTTCGCTCGATTTCTGACATTTACTCTTTGGACGAAGCGACGCTCACTCCGTATTTTTTAAATGAGGAAAGCATTCAAAAAGAAAAGGACTCCTTGGGCGCCAAGAATGTCGTTGCGTCGATTAAGGCGCATTCAAGCCTTAGCCTTGCGCAATTTGTGGCCGGCTTTGACATTGAAGGAATCGGCGAGCAAATGGTCGAAAAAGTCATCGAAGGCGGCTTTGACAGTTTGGAAAAGCTTTTGTCCGCCAGCGCCGAGGATTTTGAAAAGGTTTACGGCTTTGCCCAAATCACCGCCGCCGCCTTCGCGCAAGGCCTGGCCGAAAACGCCGACGAAATGCGCTCGCTCGCAAAAAGCGGAGCGATAACGATTAAGGAAAGAAAGTCCGGCGCTTTGGCTGGAAAGTCATTTTGCTTTACCGGCGAGCTAAAGACAATGAAGCGCGCCGACGCCGAGGCTTTGGTAAAAGAGAAGGGCGGCTCGGCAAAAAGTTCGGTGACAAAAGATTTGACATATCTTGTTACAAATGATAAAAATAGCGGCTCGGGCAAAAACGCCAAAGCCGCCAAGTTTGGAATTGCGATTATAAACGAGGAAGAGTTTTTAGCCCTCGTTAAATGACCAATCGTTGTCGATAAAATAGTCCGGGTTTACGATCACAGAGTTTAGCCTTATTTCCCAATGCAAGTGGGGGCCGGTCGCAAAGCCCGTGGCTCCGCTCAATCCCAACAAGTCTCCTTGCTGAACGTTCTGGCCTTCCTTAACTTTTAGTTGGCTCATGTGATAGTACATGCTGTAAAGGCCCGGAAGGTGTTCGATTATGATTGTCCAGCCGGTGGCGATGCGATTTTCGGCAAGCAAGACTTTTCCGTTGGCCGGAGCGACGATTTCGGTTCCGGTGGGGATGCCAAAGTCGATTCCAGCGTGGGTTGTCGTGCTTTCTTTTCCGCTGGGATACTTGTAAATGATGCGCTCTGCAAAGGAAGTGGTGCGGCGCGTTGATTTTACCGGCAAGATAAAGCGCTTTAGGCTGTAAACGCTTTCGGCGTTGATGGAGTTTATGATGTCGTTGAGTTTTTTTGACTGAGCGACTTTTTCCGGGCTTGTGTTCTTTGAGATGCTGTTCATCGTTTGGTTGAGCGTGATGACGCCGCTTTCAAAGGTTTTTTCGCCGACAAGCAGGGGGAGTTCAAAGGATTTTTCGATGTCGTCGCCGGTTGTATAGCTTACGACGATTTTGTATTCGCCGATTTTGGCCCAGCTTGAGATTGGAAGGCCTGTCATAAATTCATTGGAGCCTTTTTTGGGAACGTTGTAAAATTCGCTCGTTCCGACGCTTTTTTCTTCAATTTTTAGCTCGGCCTTGGCGGCTACGGAAAAGTTCTTTTTCTTTGCCTTGATGTTTTCAAAGCGCATTCTGATGAATACTGGGTCGCCAGGCATCGCGCTGTCGTTGTATTCCAGGTTAATGCTGTATTGGCTTCCGTCAAAGCGGGCGTTTTTGGCAAAGGCTGCCGCCGAAATAAGGGCCAGCGCAAGGACCGCCAGCATCTTTTTTATATTTTTCATTTTATGCTCCATCTTTTAATTTATCGGCATGTATAGAACAATTTTTAATTATTTGATATAATAGTCAAGATATATTCGATTAAAGGAGCTTTGTTTTGTATAAGCCGGTAGATCCCAAAGCGGAATTTCCCAAGCAGGAAGAAGAAGTCTTAAAATATTGGAGCGACAACGACATTTTCAAAAAGTCGATTTCTCAAAGAGAAGGCGCCCCTGAGTTTGTTTTTTACGACGGACCGCCCTTTGCCACAGGACTCCCGCACTTTGGACACTTTATCCCTTCAACAATTAAAGACATAATTCCCCGCTACCAGACTATGCGAGGAAAGAGGGTTGACCGCCGCTTTGGCTGGGACTGCCACGGCCTTCCCGTTGAAAACTTGATTGAAAAGGAGTTGGGAATCAACTCCAAGCACGAAATCGAAGAATACGGCGTGGCCAACTTTAACGACAAGTGCCGCGCCAGCGTTCTCAAATACACAGGCGAATGGCGAAAGACCATAACCCGCATGGGCCGCTGGGTTGACTTTGACCGCGACTACAAGACGATGAACCCCGACTATATGGAGTCCATTTGGTGGGTTGCCAAATCCCTTTGGGACAAGGGCTTGATTTACGAAGGAAAGTACATTCTTCCGTATTGCCCCAGATGCTCCACGGTTCTTTCATCGCACGAATTGGCCCAGGGCTACAAGGAAGTCCAGGACCCCGCGATTACAATTCGCTTTAAGATTACCGCCGCGCCCAAGGGCATTGACGACCCCAGCATGGCCGACGGAAAGACATACTTTTTGGCATGGACGACAACGCCGTGGACCCTTCCTTCCAACGAAGGCTTGGCGATGGGCCCGGACATCGACTACGTAAAAATCTTGGACAAGGATTCGGGCGACCATTACATTTTGGCCGAAAGCCGTCTTGCCGCCTACTACAAGGACGCCGCCGAATACGAGGTTGTCTACAAGAAGAAAGGCAAGGACTTTTTGGGCGCCAAGTACGAGCCGCTCTTTCCTTACTTTGCGAATCTTGCCAAAAACCAAGACGGTTCCGACGGCGCTTTCCGCCTCTTTAACGCGGACTACGTTTCGACAGAAGACGGAACGGGAATCGTCCACTTGGCTCCTTCCTTTGGCGAAGACGACAGCCAAGTCTTCAAAAAAGAGAACGCCGGAAAAGACGACAGGGCTCAGATTCCCTTTATGGAACCGATCGACGCCGAATGTAAATTCACAAAAGAAGTTCCGGACTACCAGGGCCGCTTTGTAAAAGAAGCCGACAAGGACATCATGGACCGCCTAAAAAAAGAGGGCAAGCTGATTAAGCGCGACCAAATCAAGCACCAATACCCGCACTGCTGGCGATGCGGCTCTCCGCTTATTTACCGCGGAATCGGAAGCTGGTTCGTAAAGGTTGCCGGAAAGAACGACCAGCTTTTAAAGGCCAACAGCCAAATTAAATGGCAGCCGGGCCACATTAAGGAAGGCCGCTTTGGCAAATGGCTTGAAGGCGCTCGCGACTGGGCCGTCAGCCGAAACCGCTATTGGGGAAACCCGATTCCGATTTGGAAGTGCCCCGACTGCGCAAAGACAGTCTGCGTCGGAAGCCGATCAGAACTTAAGGAATTGAGCGGAACTTATCCCGACGATTTGCACAAACAGTTTGTAGACAAGATTGAAATCCCGTGTTCTTGCGGAAGCAAGATGAAGCGCATCCCGGAAGTTTTTGACTGCTGGTTTGAGTCGGGCAGCATGCCTTACGCGCAGCTTCACTATCCCTTTGAGAACAAGGAATTCTTTGAAAAGCATTTCCCTGCCGACTTTATCAGCGAAGGCCTTGACCAAACTCGCGGCTGGTTCTACACGCTTACGGTTTTGGCCGCCGAGCTTTTTGACAAGCCCGCCTTCAAGAACTGCATCGTAAACGGTTTGGTATTGGCCAGCGACGGCCGCAAGATGTCCAAGTCGCTCAAGAACTATACCGATCCGGTTGAAGCGATCAATATGTTCGGCGCGGACGCCTTGCGCTTGTTCCTTATGCACTCGGCGGTCGTAAAGGCCGACGACTTGCGCTATTCCGACGACGGAGTTAAGGAAGTCCTTAAGTCTATCTTGATTCCTTTGTGGAACAGCTACTCATTCTTTGTAACGTACGCCAACATCGACAAGATTCAGCCCAACGGAAAGTTGTTCGAAAATTCCATGCCGCAAAATCCGCTTGACCGTTGGATTTTGAGCGTGACCCAATCTTTGGTAAAGAACGTAAGCGCGGCGCTTGACGACTACGACCTTAGCGGAGCGATTGATCCGATTGTGGCCTTTATCGACCAGCTCAACAACTGGTACATCCGTAGAAGCCGCCGCCGCTTTTGGAAGAGCGAAAACGATTCCGACAAGGCGGAAGCCTACGAAGCCTTGTACTTGGCGCTTAAGACATTCGCGCAAGTAAGCGCTCCCTTTGTTCCCTTTATCGCGGAACAGATTTGGCAGAACCTGAAGGTTTCGGGCGACGCCGAAAGCGTTCACCTTAGCGATTGGCCCAAGTACAACGAGGCTTGGCATGACGAGGCGCTTGAGTTCAAGATGGCCACAGTTCAAAAGGCCGTGTCTATGGGCCACAGCTTGCGAAACCAGTTCAACATCAAAAACCGCCAGCCCTTGGCCGCCGTCGCCCTTGTCACCCGAAACGCCGAAGAAAAGAAAGTCTTGGCCGAGATGGAAGACGCGATTCGCGAAGAGCTTAACGTAAAGAAAGTTGTCTTCCACGACCGCGAAGACGAGCTTGTAGAATACAAGGCCAAGGCCAACTTTAAGGTTCTTGGAAAAGAGCTTGGCGGCTTGATGAAAGCCGCGGCCACAAAAATCGCCGCGCTTGGCCAGGAAGAAATCCAGTCTATCTTAGACGGCTCAAAGCTCGCTCTTGACGTTGAGGGAAAGAGCGTCGATTTGACCGAAGAAAAGATTATCGTGGAGCGAATCGAAAAGGAAGGCCTTAAGGTTGTCAACGACGGAACGCTTACCGTTGGCCTTGAGACAAACATCACCGACGAGCTTAAGAAAGAAGGCTATGTACGCGATTTGGTTCGCGGAATCCAAAATCTCCGAAAGGAAAGCGGACTTAGCGTAACAGACCGCATAAAGCTTAAGGTCTTTGGCGACGACGAGCTTAAAGACGCGTGGACTATGTTCGCGGACTTTGTAACTGGCGAAACCTTGGCCGCAAGCGCCGAGTGGACAAATATTGACGGCGGCTCAGTCATTGAAGCCGACGATAAAAAATGGGGAGTAAAAATTGAAAAGAATTAACAGTTTTGTTTTTGCTGCAATCGCCGCCCTTGCGGTTTTTGCCAGCGCTTCGGCTTTTGTTTCTTGCGCGTCCGTTATGGGTTCAAAAGTAAACGTAAACGCTTTTGACACGCTTGATTCCGACTCTTTGGTTTACATGAGCATTCCTGTGGGCGTTCACAGTGAATTTACAAACAGCCTCTTAAAGAAGATGATTGGAAGCGACGTTTCGGACAAGTACATCAAGAACGTCACTGACAGCATCGAGCGCGTTTACATCGGCTTGGGCTCGGCCTCCAACAAAAACCGCGTTCAAATCGCTTGCGACGGAACGGTTTCAACCGCCTCCAAGCTTGCGCTTTCTTCTACCGATTATTTTACAAAGAAAATTCAGAACGTAAACGCGGCCGGCATCTATCAGGTTTACACCGAAAAGCAGTCTGGCATCCAGATTTGCAATCCCGGAAGCAACTTGATTTTGATCGCAAGCGACATTGTTCCTCAGTTGAAAAAATATGACAGCGAAGCCAATTCTCAAATTCTTTCTGACATTTTGAGCGGAGTTTCAAACAATTCAAACGAGGCTGATTGGAAGGACAGCGAAGCCTACAAGTTTGTCGGAGACTCTAGCGTCAATACGGTTCGCCTTTACATGAACAAGCCTCTTTCGTTCATCACAAATCTTTTGGGAACAAGCCTTTCTTCTTCAATCTTCCAGTTGAACTTTATCGAAGGCGAGTTCACAAAGTTGGCTTCGGGCAAGTATTCGGTTGATTTGAACATGGAATTTTCTAAGGACAACCTTATCGCCAAGGCCGTGGCTTTCCTGAAAGTGGCTCTTTTGATGACGGACTCTAAGGTGACGATGGTTGACGACCATCACCTTTCTGTGACCGGCATTCAAGTTTCGCTTTCGCAAATGCAGAACATGCTTGGAATTCGATAATAACAAAAAGACAGGAGACAATTATGGCGGAAGACAAAATCATTCTTAAGGCCGAAGACCTTGACGGATATTTGACAGAAGGCGACCACGCGGATCTCAAAAACTTGGCCGCTATGTACGAGGAGACGATGAAGACTTTCGTTCCCCTTGACAAGGCCAAGACGATTGAACAGTTTGACAAGATGGGCCACGTGATGCAGGACATCCTTAAAAAGCATCCCTCAATCAAAGTTTTTTCTTTTGAGACGGAGGAGGGAAGCCACGCCGAAGCCAGCCATGTTATCTCAAAGCTGCGCAACATTAAGACTGACAATCACGAATTTGTTTACTACACACAGCGCGCCTACGAAATGCTTTTCCGCTTGGCCTATACAGGCCCTCATTCGGACAAAAAGAATTACATCGTAACTTCCACTCCTGTAACAAATCCGGTGCAGAACTACGCCGTTCACAAGATTCCGGACATTGACTCGGAGATTTCAAACTCTGTCATGTGCGTAATGTTGCGCGGCGCTCTTTTGCCCAGCATCATCATGTCAAAGGAAATCGAAGAGTATTCTTCAAATGGATACGTAACGCCCTTCGCGCTTTTTAAGATCAACCGCGACGACACAAAGCACGAAAACGACATGCAGTACATTCTTGACCTTAAAAAGTCTTTCTTTAACCTTGAGCAGCTGGACGGAAAGGATTTGATTTTCGCCGACCCGATGAACGCCACAGGCGGCTCTCTGGTCACTGTCGTAAAGTATCTTCAGAGCCAGGGCGTAAAGCCGCGCTCAATCAAGTTCTTTAACATCATTTCGGCGCTTAAAGGCTCGCTCCGCATTAGCCGCGCTCTTGACAATTGCGTTTGCTACACCTTGTGGATGGATCCCGCTCTTAACAAAAGCGCTTACATCATGCCGGGGTTGGGAGACGCCGGAGACCGCTTGAACGGCTGCGACAAAAAGGAAAATCCCCGCAACATCATTCGCCTTATCGCCAATTACGGAAGCACCATCAACGGTTTGTACAACTCGCAGCTTGCCGAAATTGAGTCTATGGTTTTGGACAAGAACTGATGCAAAGCCGCGCCGCCTTTTTAGCGAAGGTCGCTGCGATTCTTGTCGCAATGACTTTCTTTTCTTGCAAGACGACAAAGTTCATTATTCCCGGCGAAAAGAAAGTCGCGATAGACAATATTTTCATCGAGTACTACAATCTAGGCGAAGAATACTTTAAACTAAAGAATTACACAAAGGCGGCGGAATATTACATAAAAGCTTCGTCCAACAAGGACATCCACAACGCCGCTTACTTTAAGGCGGCCCGTTCCTATGCCTTGGCAAAAGAATGGTCCAAGGCTACTGGCATTTACGAAGAGATTGTAAAAAAGGACAAGGACAACTTAAGCGCAAAAGAGGCCTTGGCCTACATCTACGCTATGTCCAACGACTTTGAGCGCTCCGAGCGCCTTTACTTGGAGCTTGCAACAAGCAATCCAAATTCCGCCGAAGTTCTTGTCAATTACACGATTGTTCTTGTGACCTTGGAAAAGTACAAGGAAGCGGAGGAGCAATTAAAAATAATTAAAGAAAAGTTTCCCGACGAAGAAAAAATCAAGACGCTTGACGAAAAGATTTCTGCCGCGCTTAATCCGCCCAAAGACGAAAGCAAGGGAAACATTCCGGCCGAACTTGAGCAGCCGGAACTTGCGCCTAAAGAAAGCAAATAAAATCTTTTAATTAATTTTCTTGCTCTTGATCTTCGTCTTGGCCGCCGATGAATTTTCTGTATTTTTCGGGATTGACTCTAAACGCGATGATCGGACTGTTGGGGTCTTCTTCTGCGTGAATCAAGGCTTGCTCGGCTTCGTTCTTAAGCCGCTCCGCGGAAATCAATCTAAGCGAACGGCTTGAAATGCCAATCAAAGGCTTGGAATCTTGTCCGGCGGCCTTTAGCGCGCTTGCAATGTCTGAGTGCAACACTTCGGCGTTTTGCATCGCTGTGTCTATGTCGGAATGTTGCATGATGGCCGCAAAGCCTTCTTCGCCGCATTCAAAAATAAAGTCCTTGAACTGGAAGAAGCTTTGCAGAGCTTGGCAAACATTTCCGTAATAGTCTGACTCTTTTGTCATGCCTGGAACCTTGATCAAGGCCAAGGCCAAGTCTTGTTCGCTTGACGCGGCCCTTACCAATTCCGATTCAAGGCGTGTGGCTAAGTAAGATTCCCAACCAAAGCCGCTGGCCGGAGAGAAAAGACCTTGCTCGGCAGCTGGCGCCTGAACTTGGTCTGAAGGCGCTGAGGGAGCGGCTTGGCTTTCGCTTGAGCCTTCTTGCGCTTTTTGGTCGGCGTAAGCGTTTTCCAAAGGATTGTAGTCAACCTTTTCTTCTTGTTTTGTTTCTGTGGCTGGAGCGGCGTCGTTATCCGCGGACTCTGAGGTCGAATCGTTGTCAGACTCGGGAGCGGCTTCTTCGTCAAAAAGCGATTCGCCAAATTCGTCGTCAACCTTTGTCTTTTTAAATTCAACGTCGCCGTCTTCTTGCGCTGTCTCGCCCAAGTATTGTGAAAGTAAAAGGATGCAGGCAAGCAAGGTTCCAGCCAAGATTATGATAAAGGCGATTTTTGCCCGGTAATAAATCAGCGAAGAAGAGACCGTGTGGATGTTTGCGTCAAGGCGAATGTCCGCGCCGTCTCCGCCAACGATGCGAGTGCTAAAGGTTTTTACAAAGACCGAGGCGGCTCGCTGGCTTTCCATTGGATAAACGTAAACGTCTTTTCCGTTGATTTTAAGATTGATGGATTCATAAATCTCTGGAGCGCCGACGGCGGAATTGAATAGATTTATAAATTCTTTGGAACCGCTTGGATAGATTTCGCTCGCTTCCGCAGTTCTGGAAGAAAGCTTTTCAAACTTGGCTCCGGCGGCTTTTAAGCCTGAATTGTAGTCAGAATAAACGCAAATTGCAAAGGCAATTGCGGTTGCGACAAAGACGCCCGCGATGGCGAACGCCGCGATAGATATTCCCCTCTTATTCATAATAATTTATTATACAATAGAATGTTGTTCAGCGCAAGTTTTTTTAACTCTTTTATTGAAATTTTATTTTGGCCGTTTTTGTCCATTTTTTGCCGCCAATAAGCCATTTCGGGCAAAATCAAGCTTTCTTGGGGCTCAAGACGTTCCGTCTTGTCCAAGTCGCGCGCAAGCGCGTCAAGGTCTTTTTTTAGGGAGGCAAAGTCAAGGCCGTTGGCTTCAAAGAGCGGAGCGTTTTGCGGCTTTTGCGAAAGATCGCAGACCTTCCATTCGTAGACGCTATCCTTCCATTCGTAGTCGCCCAAGAATTCTTCCATCGTCGTTTGGTAGCGGAGGAGCGTGGGGCTTTGCAAAAATCCGCGCTGGTTTTTGTTAAGTTCCGTTCGGAACATAAGCTTGGTGAATAAGCTTTCGGCGTTTTGCGGCCTGGTTTGAGCGGCCATGTATAGGTCGTCCAAGTATGTTCCTTTTGTGTAAGGCTTTCCTTTAGAGTAGCCAAAGTCGGCTCCGAAAATTTTGATTTTTGCAAACCCGCACTGGCGCGCAAAGTCTGCCGCGCAAATCGCAACCGTTCCGCCGCCTGAGCGCAATTTGACAAAGGGCCTCTTGCAATAGCGGCTTGCAAAAGAAACCAAGGGATGGCCGGAATCAAAAAAAACTATTCGCGCGTTTTTGCTTTGCGCATTTTTTGCAATCGAAGGATTCGCCGCCAAGTCCAAGACAAAAATCGTGTCCTTGCTGTTGGCGCCGTTAAAATGCTCGGCGCTTAAATATTGCGCGTCAAGCGAAACCACCGCGTCAACTTTTATGCCGCGGCGTCCAAAAGCCTTTAATGCGGTGTCCGTCGCTATTACAAAATAATTGTCTCGCGCCTCTTGAATGGCTTTTGCGCTTTGGTCAAGGCTGGGGCCTGCGGCGATGATTGCCGCGGTTTTTTGCAAGGCGTTTGGAGCGAGGCTTGCCTTGTCTTGGCCGCATTTTTGGATTTTATTCAACACGCTTAGGTTGCAAAAAATGTTTTTTGTCCACAGGCGGCCAAAGTGGGCTTGGGTGGAGTAGTCGGCTGAAATTTCTTTTAGGGCGCTTTTGATTCGCTCCAAAATCTTTTCGTAGTCGTCTTGGATTTCTTGAAGCCAAGAGCGCAAGGGCAGAATGCTTATGGCGCCGTAGTGGGCGGGAAAGTAATTTTGGAGCAGGACTTGCTCTAGGGCGTCGGAAGCGGCGGGGAGTGTAGTGTCTGACGAAAAATCCGCCGCGCAAAAAATAACGTCGCGCTTTTGGCTAAGTTCCTTTACAAGTGGGGCGTTTTCTTTTAGCCAAGCAATGTCTTGAGCGCTTTTTTCCACCGCGATTATTTTACAGTCAGGATTTCGTTTTAAAAAAGAGTCTATGTGGAAGCCGCCCGCGATTCCTAAAATCACGGCAAACGACGCGCCGCCTGTTTCTTGGCCAAAAGTTTCGGCTTCGCGCTGGGGGTCGTATTTTGAATGGGCCGCCCTGCCTGACTTGTATTCCGGCACCACAAGGCCTGTTTTTGCCGTGACGATGCTTTTGTAAAGCGCGCTCATTCTTGGCCTCCAAAAAGTTCTAAAAGCAATTTGGATTTCTTTCGCTCGATCGCGCTTTCCCTTTCTTGCCTGTCTTTGTCGTTGGCGGCCCTTTTGAGCATAATGTAATCCGCGGGGAACATTTCTTGGCAAAAGTTTTCCGAGCCGCTCCATTCTATGAATGTGTCTTTTATAACGCGGCGCCTTTTGTCGTTCGATCCTAAAGGCTTGCAAAAATTGTTCTGTGGTTCAAAGAAAAGCGTTTTTTGCGCGCCGTGCGGCTTTGAACAATGGCCTTCAAAATCGCTTGCGCTTATGTCTTGGATTTGTCCAAGCGAGTTTGAAAAATTTTCGTCTCCCTTTATTCTGTAAACTTTTCTTCCGGCTAAGTCATAGCTTTTAAACCACGCTTCGTAAATCATTAAGCTTTCCGACGGAAGAGCCGCGGCCGCTTGGCGCGTGGCTTTTGTTCTAAGCCTGCAATCGCTTGCGTCTCTTTCTGTTTCCAAAACGTTTGGAAGCGCGTGGCTTTTGTTCTTTGACGGAGACAAGTCCAGTCCAGCAAAGAATATTTCCGAGCCGCAAAGGGCAAGGAACAATTCCAAAGCGCTTCCGCTGACTGTTCCGTTCCTGCGGGCGGGCAAGGCTTTTGCGCCAAGCGCGTCAAAAAGTTTTTGGCTTAATTGGTCGTCGTCATAGCAAAGGGGAAGAATTTCTTTTTGCGACAAAAGCGTTGACGGGCATGCGGCTTCCGGCTCCAGCGCAAGCGGAACGTTCTTAAAGTTTTTTCTTAACGGGTCCAAATGCTTTTTTGCCCACCAGCCGCCGTCCGCGCTTAAAATCAAGTCCGGCTCGATGTTGTTGTTGGCCAAAACGCTGACCGACGACGAAAGCGCGCAAACAAAAATTTTCTCTCGAACCTTTTTTATTGACTCGAGCGCGCCTTCTAGGCTTGGGCCCGACGCGCAAACAAGAACAGGCTTTTCGATCGGCTTTATGCAAAGCGGTTTTTGAAGGCGCTTAAAAAACAAGAGCTTGTTTTTAAGCCAGCGTTTTCCAAAGTATTCTCTTGTTCCTAAAACTGTCTTTGCTTTTTGAATGGCGCTTTTAATTTGGGCCCAAGCCGCCGTTGATTCTTCCGGCCAGGCGGCGGCCGAGGGCTTCCAGTCAAAAAAAGCGCTTTGGAACAAGCCTTCTTCGCCCATAAGGTCAAAGAGACGGTCGCAAAGGGGAGGGGCTCCTTTTTCTTTTAAGGACAGGCAAAAGTCCCATTCCTTGTCGCATTCAGAAAAGCCGGTTGTAAAACGAATCGTTCCGACTTTTGCGTTTGGAAAGCGCTTTTTTATGAAGGGCGCGCAGTAGCTTAAGGCGCCCTCTACGATGATTACGTATTTTGGAATAAAGTCAAGGCTAAGGCTTTGCGCAAAACGCTCTCCCTCGACTTGCGGATTGTAAGAGGAATGAAGCGTAACGCCGTTTGCTTTAGCGCTTTTGCTTGCGTTTTTTGCTTGTATGAATTCAAGGGCCAAAATCAGCCTCTCAAAAGATAGTCGTGGATTTCTTCGTTGTCTGTGGAGTAGCCGGCTGTAAGAATGATTATTTTCTTTGCGGCTTCTGTTCCGATAAGGTTTGCGTATTCAAGAGAAAGCTGCTCTTTAAGGATTTCATCTTCGATGTCGGAATTGACAAGGGCCGCCACTTTTATCTCGTCTGGGTCGATTGAATAAATCAAGGCCGGCGCCTGGAAAAGTTTTTTTGTTTTGTAGAACAATTCCTCAAAGATTGTGTTGACCAAAATTTTAAGGAGGGTGGTCTCGCTCACCTCAATCTTTTCTGTAGTCTCTTCCAAAGCGCGTTTTGTTGAAATCAAGAAAAGACGGACGCTTCCTTGTTCCGAAAGCTTTTCCACCATTTCGTACTTTGGCTCCGACATAAGGCTTTGCTTGTGGCGCCTAAGGATTTCAAGCAAGTCCTGCTTAAAGCTGTCCTTGGCGTTTAAAAAGCCTGCCGGTTCAAATGAATACTGGAAAAATACAAAAAGCTCTTGTCCTTCGGTAAACTTGAAAATTCTAAAAGCCTTTACGTCTGGCTTTGCTTCCGCTCCCAAGAATTGAGTGAAGGCGGAAAAGTTTGGGCTTTCTCGGTCAAGGGTAATCCATGTGTCGGAGCGCGCGGAACCGTTCCAAAAGTCTTGAGTTGAGATTGAGCTAAAAACGCTTTGCGCGTCGATTCCGTTGGCGCACTCAAGGAGCATAAGGCCGTTTTTTGAACGGAAAACGCCGCAGTGATCAAAGCCGTTTTGCTTTGCCCATTGTTGAAAAGTTTGAATTGAAGCGCTTTCGGCTTTGGCCTTAAGGCCGGAATTCTTGCCGCAAGCGATGCTTAGCAATCCCATTTTTACGAAAGACCAAGCTCGTCAAAGAGTTTTTTGTATGTTACAAAATGCTCTGATTTTGCAAATTCCGTAATTTTGTCTTCGGGAAGATTTTCGAGCAATTGATCCATATATGAAAGCACAGAAACGATTTCTGACTTGAGGTCCTTTGTAATCACAGTCTTGTCTGACGTAGCGGCGGCGGCAGCGCTTGCTGCGGGAACTTCAACTGAAGTCTCAGCAACCGTTGTGTCTTCCGAAGCGTTGTCGTCAAAGATCGACTCGTCGATAAAGGTGTCGTCCGTTGACGGCTCCTGCTCGGGAGTGTCGCGCAAAAGGCTTTCGTCCAAAGTTTCTGGAACAGGCTCTTCGTCTTCGCTTCCGATGTCAAGGGAGAATTCCTCTTCCATCGACTTTGAAGATTCATAAGCTTCTTTTTCGGCCAAGGCAGAGTCGGTGATGTCGGACTCGGTTGCGTCCGCTTCTTCAAAGGCGGCGTTGATGTCGTCTCCGACGCCGACGGCAACGTTGTCAGAATCTTCCTGCAAGGAAACGTTTTCCTTCATGATGTCTGAAACTGAGCTTTCGTAGGCTTCTTTTTCGGCCAAGGCAGAGTCGGTGATGTCGGACTCGGTTGCGTCCGCTTCTTCAAAGGCTGCGTTGATGTCGTCTCCGACGCCAACCGCAACGTTGTCTGAGTCTTCTTGCAAAGAAACATTTTCTTTTACGATGTCGTCAACGCTTACAACGCTGCCGTCATCCAAAGAATCTTGTCTCATGTAATTTATTTTGTCGTCGTCAAGGGAGTCGGCGATTGACACGTCTTCTTGCATGATTTCGTCAATCGCTTCTGAGTTGAGGCTTTCTTGCGGAGCCATGTCGGCCTGCATTTCGTCAGTGTTGACGACAGAATCCATCAAGTCGCTGTTTGAAGACTCAACTGTGATGTCGTCGTCGATTTTAGGAACGCTGATTTCTTCGGGCAGAACGTTTTCCTCTCCAAACTCGTCGGTCGTTCCGGCCAAGTCTTCGGGAGTGATTTCTGTCGTGTCGATTGTCGGCTCTTCCATGTCGGAGTCAACTACGAAAGGCTCTTCGACTCCGTCGCCGCCGTCTTCCGTAGAAAATTCCGCTGTGCTCAAAATGTTTGTAAGCTCGTTGCCGCTAAGCGCGATTGTGTCGTCGCCGTCATCGTCCGCGCCAAAGAAGCCTGTATCCTCTTCTTTTGTCTCTCCGCTTTGCGCCGCGGGGATTGAATCCGTTCCGGCGGCGGGAGCGGGGCGGTCTTTTAGACCGGCAAAGTCTGTCTTGAGATTGCGGATTTCGTCCTTAAGGCTTGAAAGCTCGCCCATAATCTGAGAGAGAATTTCCTGGCCCTTTTGGCTGATCTCGGGGCTGGCGCTGGAGGCGGCCGCTCCAGAACTTTCTGTAGCGGTAAAGTCGTCGTCGCTGTCAGCGGAGCTTTCGACGTTGCCGGAAAGAACGTCTTGGACGCTGGGCGTTTTTGAATCGTCGTCGGCGCTTACCTTCATGTCGTAGTCCACGACTTCGGCCTTTGCCGCTTGCGCGCTGTCGGGGCCGTTTGTCATTCCAATGTTTGAATCGTCGTCGTCAAAGCCAAAGTCGCTAAGGTCAACTTCCTCTGTGTCTCCGGCGGGAGCGGCGGCCGCGGCTTTCTTTACGCCGGCGTCTTCTTCAAAGTCTGAGAACATCGCTTCGTCCGCGGATGCGGCCGCGCTTGTTGCGGGAGCTTCCGCGGCAGGTTCCGGAGTGTTGTCTTCCGTCGCGATTTCAGAGGCGGTGTCGTCAAAGCTGACGTCGATGTCCAAGGATTTTTCGTCTTGAATTTCTTCGGGCTTGGCTTCCTTTTTGCTTGAGGGAGCGTCGTCCATAAAGGCGCCCAAGTCAACCTCGCCGTCGTCTCCGTCCATAAATTCGCTGAGATCTACGTCTCCGTCAGGGGTGGAGTCGGCGATGGGGGCCGCGCTTGACGAGTCGCTCATAAAGTCGTCCAAGTCAACTTCGCCGTCCGGTATGTCGTCAACGCTGGTTTCTTTTGTGATGTCCAAGTCGTCAATGTTAAAGTCGTCCAAAGCGGGTTCTTCGGAGGCTTCTTCCGTCGGGATGTCTTGGTTTTCCGTTATGTTCATAAGCTCGTCTGTGCTGAGCGTTGTGTCTTCGTTTTCGTCGGCGCCGCCTTCCATGTCGCTTGTAATGTTCATAAGCTCGTCGGGGCTAAGGGTTGTGTCTTCGTTTTCGTCGGCGCCGCCTTCCATGCTGCCCGTAATGTTGGTAAGCTCGTCCGGGCTGAGCGTTGTGTCCGCGTTGTCGTCTTCCAGTTCTGCGCTTTCGTCGGTCGTTTCGGGAATGTCTATGTCGATGTCCAAGTCTGAGATTTCTGTTTGGGCTTCTTCGTTTGTATCGTTTTTCGGCAAGTCTTCCGCGGTCATCGGGAATTCAATGTCGTTGAACATGTCGTCGTCTGACGGCAAGTCGATGTCGTCGATTGCGTTTTCAGGCATTTCGATGTCTTCTCCCTTTATGTCTTTTGGCGAGTTTTTTACCCACACACCGTATTTGTCGAGATCTTTTGAGTCGCTCATGTCTCATTCCCCTATAAAAAACTTTTCATAATATTATCGGCCGTTTTTTTGAATTTGCGCGCATTTTTCTTATATAAAAGCGCGTTTTGCCATTTTGATAATTATAGCGCATATTTCAAAAAATTCCAATAAGAAAATTATATTTTTTTCCGATAATAAATTCATAATGAAAACTGGAAAATATTTGCCGGCGCTGCTTGCCGGAACCCTTGCGTACGCCCTTCTTTCGTTTTTTTGGGGGCAGAACGGCGTTTGGGCCCAAAAGCAGCTTGAGGCGCAAAAAAAAGTAATAAGCGCTAGGACGCAAGAGATTCAGAACATAAACGACGACCTTAACTTGGAAAAAACCGCCATTAGGGATGACGCCGACGTTATCGCGGCCTACGCCCGCAAGCTGGACTACGTTTTTCCCGGCGAAAAGCTTGTAAAGATAAAGGGCCTTGGAGCCGCAAAAAGCATAATGTACGACACAGGCAGCGTTCTTAAGAGCGTTCCCGTCGCTTATATTAGCGAATGGTTCTGCAAGGGGGCTGGCTTGGCCGTAGGCCTTTTGCTTGCCGCCGCCATTTTCCTCTTTGACGTTTCCTACGGCGTAAAGTCCTTTTCTAAGAAAAAGCGCTTTGAGACGATAGAGGGCATTCCCGTCTATGACGTCGCTCAAGTCTGAGGCGGAAAGCGCCCAAAAAGCCGCTAAAATCCTTTTGGATGGCAAAATAGCGGTCTTGCCGACAGACACCGTTTACGGCTTTAGCGCCCTGGCCATTTCTGGGGCGGAAGGAACGGAAGGCCCACGGAAATCCGGCCTTGACTTAAAAATCGACCAAATCAAAAAAAGCCCCGAATCAAAGCCCTTAATCGAGCTAATTTCAGATCCCTTGGACATTTACAAATACACTGACCAAGAAATTCCTTCCAAGCTTCTCCAAAAATGGCCCGGAGCCCTCACTTTGCTTGTCAAAAACAACGCTTGGTACAAGGCTTTGACCGGCCGTGACGCCACTGCCTTCCGCTGCCCTGGAGACGAATGGCTTAGGCGCGTGATAGGCCTTTGCGGCGGCCCGATTTATTCCACCAGCGTAAACTTTAGCGGAAAGCCTGTCTTGGAGGCAGAAGAGGATATTTTAAGGGACTTTGGCGGCGTCGTAGACCTTTTTGTCCGCGACGGCGACAAAAAAAACGTGCTTCCAAGCACCCTTGTCAGCCTTTTGGACGGGGAGCCCAAAGTGATCCGGCAAGGCGCCGTTAAAATCGACTAGGCGTTTTCCAGCTCAAACTTCCGCTTTAAATACACGTATTCGTAAAGAACGTCGTCAAAATTCTCGTATCCAAAAATCTTGTGAACTTTAGTTATCCGCCACTGCTTGATGTTGTCGACGTGCGGATAGGGAAGCCAAAAAAGGCGCTTTGAAAAGTGGCGGATTACCGTGTCCTTGTAGAGGAACTTTTGGTCGTTGAAGCGCTGGCTTAGGACTTTTTGCTTGGTCGTGCTAAGGATTATCGCCGACTCGTCCGCGAACAAAAGCCATTTGGTCTTTATGAGATTGCGCGATTTTTCCAAAAGGCCCGTCTTTTTGCATTCCTCAAGGTTGAACAAGATGACTCCCGCGTTGATGAACTTTCGCCTAAAGAACAAGATTATCTTTCCGTAATGGTCGCGGCAGGCGGCGTATTCATAGTTTGAAACGTCCGTGTCCCACAAGAGCCGGACGTCCCGGTTGAACATAAGGTCTATGTCAAGGTAAAGGAGCTTTTTGGGCATGTTTGGAACCAAGTCCGTCAAAAGGCGGAGGAGCGTGTAGGGCGAGCAATAGCACTGTTCGTTGGGGCAGCCGCCGAATTCCTTTTCGTAGATTTGGGTCACGTCGATTTTTGTGACGCGGTTTTCCTTATTATATTCTTTTGCGGTCTTTTCCAAAAAGGCCGTCATCTTGTCGCTGATGCAAGTGTACTCGGGCTTTACGCGGCTTATGTCCATCGTAAAAATGTAAAAGTTAAAGGGCTCTTTTGTGTCAGTCCTTTTTAGGATTGAGAGCATGCAAGTGAGGATTCCGTCAAAAATCTTTGAGTTTCCGCAAAACAAAATGTCAATCATCGCTATTTTCCTTTTTTATGTATTGAATCAGTTCCAAGTTGCTGTTGAGGCTGCGGGCCTTCATCGCCTCGTAGACGCGGTTCCGCAAGTCCAGGCGCGCTTCCTTTGAGCCGAGGCTTTCGTCGGCGTAAAAGGGGCCGTCAAAGTAAGTGACCATTTTGGGCTTGTTGGAAAAGCGCCTTTTTTGGTAAGTGTTGGTAAAGCAGTAAACGGGCGTCTTGAATTGAATGGGGTACCTAAAGGACACGTCCAAAAAGGGGCGGATCTTTGTGTAGTAAGGCCAAATGTGCGCCTCTGGGTAAATGCAAATCGCCTGCTTTTCGGCGACGCGCCTTTTTACGATTTCCATAAAATTTTTTGTCGCGCCCAAGTTGTCGGGGAGCGGAAGCGCGCCCAATATTCTTGTCTTTAATCCAAGGCCGGGAATCGAAACGTTGTTGGCGTGGACGATTACGTAGACGCCTTTGGGAAAAGCCACAAAGGTTGGAATCAGCGCGTCGGCGATCGGGTTTGTGTGGTTTGCGAAAAGAAAGATCGGCCCTTTGGGGCATTTTTTTAGGACGTGGCGGTTCACGATTTTGTGGCGGTATGTTAGCTTGAGCCAGAGCCAGGCTATCGGCATTGAAAATATTCTGTACCAAAAAAAGCGCTGCAAATTCCACCAAAGGCCGCTTTGTCCGTAGTCGTAGTTTTGGTCGATCGGAATGGCCTTGATTTGCATTTCAGAAAATTCGTCGTTTAGTTCGTCGGAATAATAAATGACGCGCTTTTTTTCTTGCTTTACTTTTTTCATAATGGCACTCTATCATTTTTTTTCAAAAAAGTATACACTTAGGTCCTATGAAAAGAAAAGCATTGTTTGGCGTTTTTTTTGCCGCCGTTTTTTTTATTTGGAATTTATGCGCAAGCGCGGAAGTGACTCCAGCCGCTCAAAAAGCGATAGACGATTTTATGAGCTTAAGAATGAAAATCGCGGGCCTTGGCTCCGACGCGGCTTTGGCGCGAGTGGCGGACTTTGAAAAAAAGTTGGCGATAGATTCCACGTTCAGCGCGCAAGAAGACAGATTGGTCTTGGTCAATTTTATCGTGATGGAAAAATACAATTTTTTGCGAAAGCAAAAAGGAACCAAGGCCCAGCTAAAAAAAATGCTTAAAGAGCTGAAGGAAAAAAACGAAGCTTGGTTCGCCGCCAACGGCGAGGACAAGGCAGGCGTTTGGCTTTTGGCCACAAGCGCCGACGTCACTTCTTGCTATATGTCCTATTCGCTTTCGGAAGTTATGAAAAGCGGAATGTCCTTGCGCGACAAGTACAAGGAGTCGGTGGAACGGGATCCAAACTTTTCTTACGGCTGGAACAATCTGGGCCAGTGGTATTACTGGGCGCCAGGCATTAACGGCGGAAGCGACAAAAAGGCCGGCGAGGCTTTTGAGAACGCAGTAAAGGCCGCCAAGAACAAGGCCGAGAAATTTTTTGCCTGCGTCTTTTACTCGCAGTTTTTGTTTGAGGAAAAAGACTTTAAGAAATCCGCGGCCATGCTTGACGAGGCGGAGTCGCAGGATCCCGGCAATCCTTACGTTGCCTTTATGCGAAAGATAAACAAGGACGGCGACTCCTTCTTTGACTGGAGCAAAAAGAACAACCAAATGGATAATGACAAAAAGAAATAAAAACGATAGGGTGATGATATGAATTTTCCGCGAGTGTTTTTAAAGAAGAACGAAGAGAAAGAAATTAAGGGCGGCTTTTTGTGGGCCTTTGACAACGAGCTTGGCCGCGTAAAATATTTTGAAGGAAACGAATGGAAGGAATGCCAGTTCGTTCCTAAGAGCGACGGCGAAAACGGCGTTCAAGACCAAAAAAGCGGCTCGTTTCCCGTCAAGGACGGAGAGCTTGTCGAGCTTTACACAAACGCCGGAGCCTTTTTGGCGAGCGGAATTTTCAACCGTTCCTCTAAAATCACAGTGCGCCTTTTGGGAACGGAAAAGGCCGAAGAAATCGACGCGGACAAAAGCGAATACATTTACAAAAAAATCTTTGACGCGATGAACTTGCGCAAAATGCATTTTGACGTTGGCGACTCCTTTAGGCTTGTCTTTGGCGAGGCGGACTTTTTGCCTGGCTTTATTTGCGAGCGCTACGTCGCCGAAGGAAGCAAGGTTTATTTGCTGGTCCAGTTCTTGTCGCTTTCTTGCGAAGTTTTTAGAAAAGAAATAATTAGCGCGCTTGAAAAAATCGCCGAGCCCTTCGCCATTTACGAGAGGAGCGACGCCGACGTCCGCTTAAAGGAAGGCTTGGAATTAAAGAGCGGCTGGATAAAGGCGCCTAAGGGCGGCGACGGCTCTAACAATGACGGCGCGACAATAACGATTGTCGAAAATTCCGTCCGCATTCAAGTTGACTTGGCCAACGGACAAAAGACCGGCTACTTCCTTGACCAAAAATTCAACCGCAAGGAAATCTGGAAGTACTGCCGCGGAAAGAACGTCTTTGACGCCTTTAGCCACACTGGAGCCTTTGGCCTCAACGCCTTTATGGCCGGAGCAAAAAGCGTTTTGTGCGCCGACATTTCGGAAGACGCCGCCGCCTTGATCAACACAAACATAAAGTTGAACGGAGCGGAGAAGGTTGTGTCCGCCGTTTGCGCCGACGTCTTTGATTTGCTCAAGCAGTACGAGTCGGAAGGAAAAAAGTTTGACGTCATCATCCTTGACCCGCCGGCCTTTACAAAGAGCGCAAAGATGATAAAAAAAGCTTACGGCGGCTACAAGGAAATCAACTTGCGCGCGATGCGGATCCTTAACAAGGGCGGCATTCTTGTAACGTGCTCTTGCTCGCACTTTTTTGACGAAACGAATTTTTATTCGATGCTTGCGGCGGCGGCAAGCGACAGCCACAGGCGCGTCCAGATTTTGTCAAAAGGCGGAGCGGCTCCAGACCATCCGGTCTTGCTGGGCTATCCGAAAAGCGAATACCTTAAGCGCGCGATCTGCAAGGTTCAATGATGCAAGCGCAAAACTGTAATTGCGTCGTCCTTCTTGGGCCCACCGCCGTCGGAAAGACCGCGATCGGAGTCCGCTTGGCTCGCGCGCTCGGAACGGAAATAATTTCCGCGGACAGCCGGCAAGTCTACAAGGGCTTGGACATCGGCAGCGGAAAGGATTTGGCCGACTACGTTCTTGACGGCGTGCAAGTTCCATACCATTTGATTGACGTGGCCGACTTAAGCCAGGAGTACTCGGTTTTTTTGTACCAAAAAGATTTTTACGAATGCTTTTCGCAGATGCAAGCGCGCGGCCTCGTTCCCGTCGTTGTCGGCGGAAGCGGAATGTACGTTGACGCCGTGGTCCGCGGCTACGACTTGGTTCCCGTTCCGGAGGACAAAAAATTGCGCGCCCAACTTGCGGACAAATCGCTTGAAGAGCTTGGAAAAATGCTCCTTGCCTTAAAGGGCGGCTCGCTTCACGTTCCCCGAGATTTGTTGGAGCGCGACCGCGTCGTCAAGGCGATTGAGATTGAGACCTTTATCCAAAGCCCCGAATGCGAGGCCTTTAAAAAATCCTTGCCTCCGCGGCCTGACATCCGCCCGATAATTTTGGGAACGACCTTGCCTCGCGAAAAGCTTAGGGCCAACATAGCGCGCCGCCTTGACGAGCGCCTTGACGAAGGAATGGTTGAAGAAGTCAAAGGCTTGCATGAAGCAGGCGCCTCTTGGGAGCGCTTGGAAAAGCTTGGCCTTGAGTACCGCTTTGTCTCAGAATTCTTGCAGGGAAAATTTTCAAGCCAAAAAGAGATGCGCGACTTGTTATGCACCGCCATTTGCCAGTTTGCAAAGAGGCAAGAGACTTGGTTTAGGGGAATGGAAAAAAAAGGCGTTGTGATTAATTGGCTTCCGCTAGAGGGAAGCGTTGAAGAAAAAGTTAAGGCCGCGATGGAGATTGTCGCGGCCTGTGGGCTTGAAGTTAAGCGCTGATCGCTTCTACAGCGTGGTCTATCTTTGTAAGGTAGCCGGTTCTTACGCAGCTTTCAAAGAGCGACTTTGAGATGTAGTCGGTCTTTACTTCGTTGTATCCGTCTTGATCGCGCACGATGCGAACGACGTAGCCGTCTTCAACCTCGCGAACTATTGTCATGTAGTCGTTTGCGTTTCCAATGCTTTTCAATGTATAGGTTCCCATAATTTCCTCCTATCAATTTTAAATAAAAGCAAAATTTTTCTTGCCAAGCGCAAGTTCTAATACTATAATTGTCGGAAAGGGGAGGAAATAGTTTAGTGAATTTTTGCGACGCCCACTTTCATTTGATTCCGTCGGAAGCGGCTTTGGGAACGCATTCTCTGCCAAGAGGCCGAGGCGTGACCGCCGCGCATTTTAAGGACGAGTTTTTGGCGCAAGAAGCGCGCGTCAAAGAGTTGAACGCTTTGTTTCAAAAGCAAAAAGGCGCGGCCTCCGAATTAATCCAGTCCTTTGGCTTGCACCCGCAAGAGCCGCTTTTGGAAAACCTTGATTTTTTGGAAGGCCTATTGCAAGAAAAACGAATCGCGGCGATAGGCGAGTGCGGCTTTGATTTTTTCACTCCTGAATTTGCCGCCAACCGCGAAAAGCAAGAAAAGGCCTTTGCCGCCCAGCTTGACTTGGCCGCGCGTTATCAAGTCCCCGCGCTTGTCCACGCGCGCAAAGCGATGCAAGAAATTTTCGCCGCGGCTGGAGCGCTAAAAAAAGCGCCGGCGGTTGTATTCCATTCCTTTGCCGGAAGCCCGGCCGACGCCAGTTCCCTTCTTGCAAAAGGAATCAACGCCTACTTTTCTTTTGGAAAGCCTTTGATGAACGGAGCAAAAAAAGCGATTCTATGCGTCCGCTCTTTGCCGCAAGACCGTCTGCTTTTGGAGACCGACGCTCCCTACCAAACCTTAAAGGGCGAGCTTGCCACAAGCCCGCAAGAGATCGCCGACGTTTACCAGGCCGCCTTTGAAATTCGCGCGGCCGGCAGCCCCTTTGAGGCGCGGCCTTCGTTTTTTGACTTTACCGCAGCGATTGAAAAAAACTTTGACAAGGCTTTTGGCCTTTAAAGATTCGCCGTTGCGGCCGCGACTTCCTCAAGGCATTTTTGGTAGGAGTCGCAAAAGTCTTGGACAAGATTTTCGTCGGGCGTAGCCTTTGAGCGCAAGAGGTCTTCCAATTTTTGGGCCGCGTCTCCGATTGTTTTTGCGCCGATTTGATAGGACGCGCCTTTTGTTTTGTGGACAGCCTTTGCGGCCGCCTCAAAATCTTTCTTTTGAATCAAGGCCTTAAAAGTGTCCGGATCAAATTTATTTTCTTCGACATACGTGTCAAGCAAAATTTTGTACAAGTCCTTGTCGCCGTCTACAAAGGAAAGGCCTTCTTGAACGTTAAAAATTGTTTCCATAAATGACATTATAGACTGAATGCCGTTTTTGCGCTAGAATGCCGCTGTATGAAAAACTTAAAAACAGTATTTTTGCTTGACGCGATTTTTGCGGCCCTTTTTTCAATCGCTAACGTTTATTTTGGCCTTGACATCGCGATTTTTGCCTTTCCGCTTGCAGCCGTGTTCAACGCCTTTCTTTTGCATCAAATTTATTTTGGACTTTTGAGAAATCCATCGCGCGTAAATTTCAATGTCGTGAAAAAACTTTTGCAGTACCAGCCCTTCGCGCATTTGGTCGCGTTTATAATCCGCCGCTCCGGAGAGAAGGGAACGTCCTTTGCCTTTGACGCCTTTACGGTTTGCCTTTGGCTTTTGGCCTTTGTTTTTTCTTTGGTCGCGCTAAGAATGATTTCCGACAAAAAGATTAAGAGCGTCAATCCTGAGTGGATGGAATTTTCAAGGCCAAAAAAGCGCAAGGGCGGCGCGTGGTTTGCCTTTGAAATTTTGGATTGGGCCGACGCTTTGGTGCAAGCGGTCTTTATGGTTTTGCTTTTTCAGATTTTCTTCTTTCAGTTTTACAAGATTCCGTCAGAGTCGATGGTGTCCGAACTTTTGATCCGCGACCGCTTGATGGTTTCAAAAATCACAAGCGGACCAAAGTTCCCCCTTACAAAAGTGGGGCTCCCTGCGTTCAAAAAGTATAAGAGGGGCGACATCGTAGTGTTCCGCAATCCCCATTACTCAAGCGGAAGAAAGGACGAAGTAAAGTCCGTCGTTTCGGAATTGGTTTACATGCTCACTTTTACCACGGTCAACTTGAACGTGGACTCAAACGGACAGGTAAAGGCCGATCCCCTTGTAAAGCGCCTTGTCGGCCTTCCCGGCGAACAGCTTATGATGGTCAACGGAGTTCTATATTCCAGGACAAAAGACTCGCCGCGCTTTGCTCCCGTTCAGGAAGACGCAAAGTGGGCCAACTACAACCTCAACGAAAAAGCGCCTGAGATAAAGCGCTTGATACAAGAGTTCCCCATTAACCAAGAAGGCTACGAAGAGATGCTGGCCTTTGAAAAAGAGCGCGACACGATGGACATTGAGGCGGCCAAAAAAGAGTGTTATGACATCGCTTGGAATTTTTGGAAAACCGTTCGAGCCGATAAAATGAACGCGCCCAAAAAAGACTTTTTTACGCCCGACGAACTTTTTGAGTACAACCTCTTGCGCGAAAACTACACGCTTACGACAAAGCTTATGGCCGCCGGAACGGACGGGGCCTCTTGGTTCCACGCCTTTATGACCGATTGGTTTGAGCGCGGCGACAAGGCTTTAAAGGACGGCCTTTACGGCGGAGACTTGTATTCGGACTCCAACTTTAGGCTCAACCTTATGCTTAAGCTTTGCGTCGGAAAATTTGTCTTGAGGAACGCGCAATTGATTTCCAGCGGTTTGCCTTATTCAAACTTGGTTGACGACCAAGAAATCAGGGGCCTTTGGGACCGCGCCCAGCTTTTGCAAAGCTACATAAATTATTTGGACAGAAGAAACATGCCGGTTTTTCCGGCCAACGCCTCCGACGGTTCTGCCAACTACATTCCCAAGGGCTGCTACTTTATGATGGGCGACAACCGCTTTAACTCCCTGGACATGAGGCACAGCTACGACGAGCGCTTGGAGGCCCTTACGCCTTATGACGATTATTCCGTTTATTATTACACCAATATGGAGCCCCAATACGTAAGCCAAGACAAAATCTTGGGCACCACCGAATTCCGCTTTTGGCCCAAAGGCAGAATAGGGTTCTTGAAATAAATGTCGCTATTCAGTATAATAGTAATATTATGATAGTTGACAAAATTTTGACCGCGATTTTTGGCTCTGCCAACGACCGTGAAGTAAAAAAACTGCGTCCGATTGTGGACAAAATCAACGCCCGCGAAGAATGGGCCGCTTCACTCAAAGACGAAGACTTTGCTAAGCAAACAAAAATATTCAAGGAACAGCTTGCCGCGGGCAAGACGTTGGACGACATTTTGGTTGACGCCTTTGCCTTGGCGCGCGAAGCCGCAAAGCGCATTTTGGGCGAACGTCCCTATGACGTTCAGCTTATGGGCGCCTTGGTCCTTCACTCAGGCCGCATCACCGAAATGAAAACCGGCGAAGGAAAGACCTTGATGTGCGTTGCCGCAGTTTACCTCAACTCTTTGAGCGGAAAGGGCGTCCACATCGTAACGGTAAACGACTACCTTGCGGAACGCGACGCCGCCTGGATGCGCCCCGTTTACGCTCTTCTTGGCCAGACAGTCGGAACGATTCTTTCCAACATGGACAACGACGCCCGCCGCGCCGCCTACGCTTGCGACATCACTTACGGAACCAACAACGAATTTGGCTTTGACTACCTTCGCGACAACATGGTCGTTGACCTTTCAAACAAGGTTCAGCGCGGCTTTAACTTTTGCGTAGTCGACGAAATTGACTCAATTTTGATCGACGAAGCCAGAACGCCTCTTATCATTAGCGGAGCGGGCGAGGACGACACATACAAGTATCACGAAGTTGACAAGTACGTAAAAGAGCTTACCGAAGTCGAAAAGGATCCCAAGACCGGCGACTATCCCGACGAAGTCCAAATGACTCCGGAAGAGCGCGCCGCCTTGCAAGGCGACTACACATTGGACGAAAAATCAAAGCGCGTTTCGTTCACCGACAAGGGCATGAACCACATCGACGCGATTTTGCATCAGCACAATTTGATTCCCGCGGGAACGACAGTGTTTGATTCTGAGAACTTTGAGTTTGTCCATTACTTCACTCAAGCCCTCCGCGCCCACAAGCTTTACAAAATCGAAGTTGACTATTTGGTAAAAGACGGCCAGGTAATGATCGTCGACGAATTTACCGGCCGCGTTTTGGAAGGAAGGCGCTACGGCGACGGATTGCACCAAGCGATCGAAGCAAAAGAGCATCTTAGAATCGCCCAGCGAAACCGCACGATGGCGACAATCACGTTCCAGAATTTCTTTAGAATGTATTCAAAGCTTTCGGGCATGACCGGAACAGCGGCCACCGAAGCGATAGAGTTCAACAAAATCTACAAGCTCGACGTTGTCGCCATTCCCACAAACAGACCCGTCGCGCGCAAAGACGAAAACGACGAGGTTTACCTTAACGAAAGCGACAAGTGGGAGGCGATTTGCAAAGAGATTCAAGCCGCCCGCGAAAAAGGCCAGCCGGTTTTGGTCGGCACTATTTCTGTCGAAAAGTCTGAACGCCTTAGCGCGCTCCTTACAAAAAAAGGAATTCGCCACGAAGTCTTGAACGCAAAAAACCACGCGCGCGAAGCCGCGATCATCGCCGAAGCGGGCGCCAAGGGAGCGGTAACGATCGCCACCAACATGGCCGGCCGCGGAACCGACATCAAGCTTGGCGGAAACCCGGAGATGCGCGCCCGCAAGCGCGCCGGCACTGAAGCCACAAAGGAACAGTACGAGGCCGCTCTTGCGATAGAAAAAGAGCAGTGGAAAAAAGACTACGAAGAAGTTAGAAATCTTGGCGGTCTTTACGTCATCGGCTCAGAGCGCCACGAAAGCCGCCGCATCGATAACCAGTTGCGCGGCCGCTCTGGACGCCAAGGCGACCCCGGACGCTCAAAGTTCTATATTTCTATGGACGACGACTTGATGCGCTTGTTCGGCGGCGAGCGAATGAAGAACATAATGACCCGCATCGGCATGCAGCCCGGCGAGCCGATCGACCATCCGATGCTTAACAAGGCCGTTGAGCGCGCCCAGCACAAGGTTGAGGAACGCAACTTTGAAATCCGTAAGCACCTTCTTGACTACGACGACGTTCTCAACGAGCAGCGCTCGGTAATTTACGAGCAGCGCGACGCGATTTTGGCCGACGAAGATTTGAGCGGCCGCGTCTTTAACAACGCCAAAGATTTCTTGACAGACTTGTTCGCGCAGTACGGCCGCAAGGGCAACGAAAAGGAAATCGGCGAGCAGGTAAAGAATGTCTTTGGCTTGCAGCTTCCGCCCGAGCGCTTGACTATTGAAGCGATTGAAAGCGAGCTTCAGAACGACATAACGCAAAAGGAAACTCTTGTCGGAAAAGAAAACCTCAATATGTTCATCCGCTACCAATACATTCAAGTCATCGACAAAAAGTGGCTTGACCAGTTGGAAGCCTTGGAAGCCTTGCGCGAGGCAGTAAGTTTGCGCAATTACAGCGGAAAGAATCCTTTGACCGAATACAAGATTGACGGCTTTAACATTTTCTACGACGCGCTTGACTCAATCAGGCAAACGATAATTTCGCGCTTGTTCAAGGTAAGAATCCAGCTTAGTCCCGAGGCGTTGGCCGAACGTCAGAGACAGCAGGAGGCCGCCCGCATGAGCGCTCTCAACGCTCGCCACGACGAGACAGGCCAGAACTTTGGAGCCGCTCCCGCCGCGCGCCCCAGCGCCTTTGACGGAGACGCCGCAAGAAGGCAAGCGGCTGGCGGAGCCATGCAAAAGAGCAGGCAAGGAGCTTCGGTCACCGTTCGCAGAACGATTCCAAAAGTAGGCCGCAACGATCCGTGTCCTTGCGGAAGCGGAAAAAAATACAAGCAGTGCCATGGTAGGAATGAATAGACTTTTCGCCGCTTCGCTTTTGGCCATTTTTTCCGTCTGTTTCTTTTCTTGCAAAAAGACCGGGAGCGTTGCTAGCGTAAAAAGACAGGAATTGTTTTCGCTTAAGTACGGTTCATTTGAGGAACAGTTGAACCTGGCCGGCGGCCTAAACGCGACCGGCGCGGTCAACACCGCCATCGCCATGCGCGACGGTTTCTTTTACGTTTCAAACGGCGAGTCGCAAAAAATCTTGGAGCTAAACTCTTACGGCGACTTGCTTACCCTTTACCACAATCCAGAGACAAATCCGACGCCTCTTTTTGACAGTTCTGATTCAAGGCAGGCGTTTTCCTCAAAAAACGTCAGCACAAGAAAGACTGTTGACTATCCCTTTAATTCTCCGTCGCTTTTGGCTTTGGACTCAAGCAAGTACATTTACGTCGCGGAAACGCTTCCAAAAGAAAGGCAGGAAACAGGCGACAATAAAATTTTGATGCAAGTCGTTTTGCGCTTTAACTCCAATTCTTTTGTCGATTACATCGGCCAACAGGGAGTGGGAGGAACGCCTTTCCCCTTTATCAGAAACATTTACGTGACCCAAGACGATTGCTTGGTCGTCGTTTGCGTTGTAAACGAAGGCTTCCAAATTTTTAGATACAATCCGCAAGGCTTTCCCTTGTCCGAAACTTTGATAAAGTATTCCGACGCTCCAGAATACGGCGAGGCCAAAATGGGCGTCACAAAATACGCTGAAATTGAAAACGTAATTCCTGACCCCGCGTCCGACCGCTTGTTTGTAAAGGCGGACTACTACGAAACTTCGATTGACGTTTCAAGCAAAGTGCAGAACGGAATCTCGGATCCGGTGAGCGTCGTTTTCCCTTATGACATAAAGAAAGGAACTTTTGGAGACGGCCTTGAAATTCCGCCTTACGAAGAGACGATTTCTGACGGCTTTTCAAAGCAAGTCTACAAGCTTCCGTACGATATGGTCGGCGCGACAAAAAACGGCTGGCTGTTCTTTTCGATTGCTCTTGAATCCGGCTGCATGGTTCAAATGATAAACTTGGAGTCGGAAAAAGTGATCAGAAGGCAATTGAATTTTGACGCTGTTAACGTTGTCTACAGTTCTTATTCTTTGAGCGAAACGGGAATTGTCAGCGCCCTTTTGGCGGAACGCGACAAGGCAAAAGTCGTTTGGTGGCGAACCGATACTTTGGTGGATCAATAAGCCTAGGGGGAGGGGAAATGGCTTTTTACGACAACATTCCGGAAAGCAAAAGCCCTGATCAGGACGCGGACGAAAATCTTGTTTTTCGCTACAACCGCGAAGAGCGGATAAAAAACGCTCCAAAAATCGTTCAAGATTATTACGCCGGCAAAATGAATCCCACAAAGGGATTGTTTAAGGTTTTGGTCGCGACAAAGTTCAACCGTTTTATGCTTTTTACAGTGGGCTTGTGCTTTGCCGTAGTCCTCTTTGTAAACACATTCGGCAACAGGCCCAATATAGCGACCGCCGCCGGCTTTGAATTTGAAATGTCTTCGTTTTGCTATGACGAAAACATTTATTCCCAGATAAAAGTCCATCCGTTAAAGAAAAGCCTGGCCGACAAGAACTTTGCGATTGACCAATACATAAAGGACCAAGAGAAAGTTTTTGCGTCCTTTAGTTTTATTGACGTGGACGGCCAAACTTTGGATAAAATTCAAAAATCGGCGGAAATTGAAAAAAACGCGTTTTTTATAAGGACAAACAGTCCAGATTATGATATAATAAAAGTAGAGGCTGTCGTAGAGCTTTTAGGGCAAAAAGTTGATTTGACTTCAAAAGTTACGCGGCGCGAATAATAAAAAGGCAGGTTGGATTATGGCGCAGTTTTATTGTTTGTCAGTAATGTTGAGCATCTTGTGCGGCTTGATTTTGATTTACAATCAAAATGAAAATTTAGAAGACGATTCCTTTGGCGAGGGAGCGGAAAAGAAAACGCTTCCAGGCCTTGAAAAAATCCAAGAAGGCTTGGCTGGCGAGTCGCTTTTTTCAAACGAGCTTTTTAAGCTGGTGTGCGGCGCGCTTTGTTTTGTGACAGGCTTTGTGATTTTCTTTGTTCCTTATCATGGAATCTCGGTAATCGGCGATTTGCTTCCTGCCCTTGTTTGCCTTCTTGCCGGAGCGTGCGTTCTTCTTGAGTACTTTGAAGAAAAAAGCGACTCGTTTGTGGTTCCAGAAGTTATGGAAAACATATTTGTCGCAAACAAGCTTTACATTGGAATCGCCTCGCTCTTTGTGGGCGTAATTCACTTTGTTTTGCCTGGAGTTCCGCTTTTATGAAAAACTCCGTCGCCTGCGTGATCCTTGGAAAAAGTCCTCAAACCAAGAATAAAATCTTGATAGCCCATCGCGTTCAAGTCGGCGAAATGGGCGGCCGTTGGGAATTGCCGGGCGGAAAGGTTGACGACAACGAAAGCGATCGCGACGCGATTGTCCGAGAGATGTTGGAAGAATTTGGCGAAAGCGTTTTAGTGGGAGAACAAATCGCCTCTTCTAGCTTTGAGCGCAAGGGAATGACCAACACTTTGCGCGCTTATGAAGTCTTTTTTAGCAACGACGGTTTGGAAAAGCCTTTCGCTTTGACCGAGCACACTGAATATAAATGGGTTGACTTCGATAATATTCCCACTGATAATTTTGTCGATTCGGATTTGAAAATATTGCCGAGCGTAAAAAAATTCATTGAGAAGAATTATGAAGGCCAATAGAAGCTTGTTTTGCGCTATTCTTTTGATTTCTCTTTTGCCGCTTGCTTTGCAATCTTGCAGAAAAAGCGACAGCGAATTGATTGTCCTTGACAATTCCGATCCATTGGCGTTGGCGCCTGACGTAAAGTGGGCGGTTGTAGTCGAGCCATACGCGGCCTTTAGAGAAGAAATTTCTTGGGACGCCGAAGCCGCGGACTATTGCAAAAAAGGCGAGTTGTTTCCGATTTTGGCCAGCGCCACGGCAAGCGAAGAAGCCGGCGGCGAAGTATGGTACCGCTTTAAAGACGGCTGGCTTCCCGCGTCCGCTTTGACAGTTTATCCTAACAAGTTAAGGGCAGCAAAAGCCGCCGCCTTATTGGGGGGCGAATGATGAAGGCCGCGGAGAAACAGCAAGTTTACCAACTTCTAAAAAAAACTTCGGGCGCTGTCCTTGGATACACAAGCCAGAATTTTTTGGAACCGCCCGTTTTTGTTGACGACCCGGAAACTTCCGTTCCAGCGCAAGAAAGCGCTCCCGCGGTTTTGCAATCGGCGTCAATTGATTCCGTTAACAAAAGAATCGCCTCCTGCGTCCGTTGCTCTCTTTCCAAGACAAGAAAGAACGTTGTTCCCGGAGAAGGCGTTTCTAATCCGTATGTTCTTGTTGTCGGCGAAGGACCCGGCGCGGAAGAAGACGAGCAGGGCCGCCCCTTTGTCGGAAAGGCCGGCCAGCTTTTGGACAAAATGCTTGCCGCCATTAATTTAAGCCGCGACAAAAACTGCTACATTGCCAATGTCGTAAAATGCCGGCCGCCGATGAACAGGGATCCCGCTCCGCAAGAAACCCAAGCTTGCCGCTCCTTTTTGGACGCGCAAATCCACGTGCTTAAGCCCAAGATGATTTTGGCGATGGGGCGCGTGGCCTTGCAAAATTTATTGGACACTTCAATCGGCATCAATAAGATGCGCGGTAAAATCGTTGACTTTAACGGCATTCCTTTTATGGCAACCTTTCATCCAAGCGCGCTTTTAAGGGACGAAAGCTTAAAGCGCCCCGCTTGGGAAGACCTAAAAATATTCAAGAATAAATTGCTCGAGATTTGTCCGGACTACGATAAATGAAATATTTGCAAATCGCCTTGAATGTTCCCGCAAACCAAACTTTCACATACGCGAATGTGGAGGCTGGAAAGCGGGTCGCCCAAGAAGAAAAAGAGCAAAATGAACTTATTCCCTTAAAGCGCGCGCGAAAAGTCGATTCCTATGAGGCCCAAGTGGGGTCGCGCGCCGAAGTTATGTTCGGCAATAAAAAAATGACGGGAATCATTACCGCGATCTTTGACGAGCTTCCCCAAGACCTTTCTTTTGATCCAAAAAAAATCCGCAAAATCTTGAGAGTGCTTGACGAAAAGCCAATGCTTAGCAAAGAACTTTTGGACTTGGGCCGTTGGATTTCAAACTTTTATTTGTGCCCGATCGGAGAGGCTTTGCGCTCGATGATTCCCGACGCAAAAAGGGGCGGGGACGCGGGCGGCTTTTCTTCGGTGGACGCGGATTCCTTTGAAGGAAAGAACCAGTTGTCGGAGGAGCAGTCAAAGGCTGTTGACGCGATAGCCGGAGCCGCCGTTAAGGCCAAAGAAAGCGGCGGGCAAGACGCGCGCCTTTACCATTATCTTTACGGAGCGACAGGCAGCGGAAAGACCGAAGTTTTTTTAAGCGCGGCGGAAAAAATATTGGAAAGGGGTCAAGGCGTTTTGTATTTGGTTCCAGAAATCGGCCTTACGCCGCAAGTTGTTAGCGCCGTTACCCGCCGCTTTGGAAACACCGCCGCGATCATCCATTCGCATTTGAGTCCTGCGCAAAAGTTGGGCGAATGGAAGCGAATAATAAATAAGGAAGCGCGCGTTGTGATTGGAGCGCGCAGCGCGGTTTTCGCTCCGATTCCAGACTTGGGCTTGATCATCATAGACGAGGAGCATGACTCTTCCTACAAGTCGGGAAATTCTCCCCGCTACCATGCGCGGCAAGTTGCTATGAGGCGCGCGTCAAAGCTTAAGATTCCGCTTGTTATGGGAAGCGCCACTCCCAGCGTTGAGGCTTGGAAAGCGATAGAAGAAAAGCAGTTTGTTTGCCACCGTCTTACAAAAAGGCTTAGCGGCGGAAAGATGCCGATAATCGCCGCGGTCGATTTGTCCAAAGAGAAAATGAACGGCGCGATTTCCGTTCCGCTTGAAGAAGAGATTAGGCAAACCTTAAAGGAAAAGCGCCAAGCGATTTTGTTCTTGAACCGCAGGGGCTTTAACCATATCTTTAGATGCAACGCTTGCGGCTTTGAAGTAAAGTGCAAGAACTGCTCGGTTCCGATGACATACCACAAGGCAAAAAACCGCTTGATTTGCCATTACTGTTCTTATTCTGTGGAGCCCTTTAGAGTGTGCCCCCAATGCGGCTCGGTTGACATCGGCTATTCCGGCTTTGGAACGGAATTCATAGAAAGCGAAGTCGCTTCAAAATTTCCAAACGCGCGGGCCTTGCGCCTTGACACGGACTCGGTCGGAAAAAAAGGCGAGCTTGAAGAAAAAATCGCCGCCTTTAAAAAGGGGGAGTACGACATTTTGCTTGGAACGCAAATGATCGCCAAAGGCCTTAACTTTCCTTCGCTAAAATTGGTCGGCGTTATTTTGGCGGACACTTCGCTGCATTTGCCGGACTTTAGGGCTGCGGAAAAAACTTTTAGCCTTATAACGCAAGTGGCGGGCCGCGCCGGCCGTTTTTTTCCGGACGGAAAAGTTTTGGTTCAAACATATTCTCCGACAAATCCCGCTGTTTACTGCGCCTGCCATTCCCGCTCCAAAGAATTTTACGATGAAGAGCTTTCGGCGCGCAGGCTTTTAAACTTTCCGCCTTATTCACGATTGTTGCGCTTGGTCTTTAGAAGCATGGTTCAAAGCGACGCCGAGGCCTTTGCCGCCGACGCCTGTAAAATTTTGTCACAAGAGTTGGAGGCTTTGCAAGCCAAACATCTATCCAATTCAAAGGAGACCGAAATCCTTGGGCCCAGCGAATGTCCCTTGGCAAAAATAAATTCAAATTACAGAAGCCAGATTTTGCTTAGAGGTCCGTCCGTGGCTTTGCTCCAAAAAATCGCCGCAAGCCTTGTCTACGGCTACAGGGCAAAGGACGGCGTTTACATCGAAGTTGACGTCGATCCAGTTAGCTTGTTGTAGAACTGCGTCCGCAAGCGAAGCGTTGCGACTTATGCGGCTAACCGACAATTTTTGTTTTGCCTGCATTTTTCTTGCCGCTATTATGCGTGCCGGCGGATTCCGTCAAACTTTACTTCCCACAAAAATAGTCCGTCGGGCGGAGCGGTGGGGCCGGCCATCTCTCTTTGGCAAGCGTCCAGGATTTTCTTAAAGTCCGCGGCGTTTTTTCCGTTCTTGTCCAAGTCGATTAACGTTCCCGTAATTGAGCGGACCATTCTGTACAAAAACGCGTTGGCTTCGATTTCAAATACAAGTTTTTTTTGCCCAAAGGAATCCTCTTCCTCAAAGAAAAAGGCGTTTTCCAAATAGCGGTTTGTCGAAAGGCTTGCGTCGCCCGCGCCCGCAAATGTTTTGCAATCCAATTCGCCGCGCAAAGCTTTTGCCATCTCGTTAAGGTTGTTGATGTTGGGGAGGTGGTTGATTTGCCAAACATATCGGCTGGAAGCCGCGCAAGGAATTTGCTTTGGCAAGATAAAGTATCGGTAGGCGCGGCTTGTCGCGCTAAAGCGGGCTGAAAAATCTTGGGCAACTGACCGCGCCTCGTTGACCCTAACGTCGCGCGGCAAAAAGTTGTTCAAGGCCTTTGGGATGTTTTGGTCTGGAATCGAATCAATCGGGCAAATAAAAGTCGCGGCTTGCGCCTTTGCGTGCACGCCGGAATCCGTTCGGCCGGAACCTTGCAAATTGATTGTTTGTCCAAAGAGTTTTTCCAAGGCGCTTTCAAGCTCGCCCTGAACGCTTCGTTGGCTTTCTTGCCGCTGCCAGCCGCAAAAATCCGTTCCGTCGTATGAAATGGAAAGAAGAATGTTTTTGGCCATCTATGCCCGCCGCGCCGTCATTCAATCGCTATGTCAGCGTCGCCCAAAACTTTGTTCAAGTTGTCGTAAAGGTTTCTTGAGTGCTCCAAAAGCGGGCCTGGCTTTTCCTTTGTGGATTTTCCAAGGCCAAAAATTCGGGCGATTGCGATTTTAGATTCGTCCAGTTTTTTGAGACGCAAGGCCTGGTCTTCTGTTTGGCCGTACTTGTACTCCAAAAGGCCGCACAAGTAGATGACGCCGTCCCAGCCGTAGTTTTTGTCTGTGTCCGGTCCCATGTTGGCCAAGGTTGAGCTTTTTTCTATTCGCTTTGATTCGTTGATTACAGCTTGCTGGTAAAAGAAAATCGCCTTTTGGTAAAAGATTTTTGCCACCATGTCAAAATTGTGGTCGGGAACTTCTTCGTTAAGGTCGTTGCAAAGCCACGCCAAGCGCAAGCTAAGAATGGCGCGCTTCATTGTGGGAAGGTAGGCGAAGTCAACTTCGTCGTAAGTCAAGATGGCCAAAAAGTACATGGCCGCGCCGTCCAAGAGGTTGCGGTTGCGCGTAAGATTGTAGTAGGGGAAAATCATGTTTGTGAATTTTTTGCGCGCTTCCATTGTCTCGTAAATGCGGTCAAGGGATGCCTGGTCTTTTATGTCGTTAAAGTCGTTCCAAAAGAAAGCGGAATGGCAGTGCGGACAGGCGCCGATCGCGTAAATAAGCGGATTGATTTTTCCGTAGCGGGCGGTGGGTATGTAAAGGCGGTGAAGCTCTTCTGTCAAGGCGCCGGCGTTAAGGCGGCCGCTTCCGGTAAGCATTTCTTCGCGCTGAAACTCTTTTTGGCAAACGGGACACTTAATCTTTGTCTTTGACCAATAAGAGACGGCAAGCGGCTTTTTAGGGCCTGTATCCTTTTTAAATTTTGTGTACATATCGTCACTATATCAAAAAACGGGCGGAATTTCAAGTTTAATTCCGCCCGCATTTTAGGTATTGCCGTTAGATTATCGTTCCCGCTGGAATGACAGCGTTCTTACGGATTACGATGATTCCGTCGGCGCTGTAGAAGTTTCCGTGGTCGCCGTCCTCGTACTTTTTGCCGGAGACGTTGATCTGGCAGTTTTCGCCGATGCGGGCGTTTTTGTCGATGATCGTCTTTTCGATGTGGCAGTGCTTTCCGATTCCGATGTTGGGAAGCCCCGCCTTTTTGTTGCTTTCTTTTTCTTCGGGAGATTCGTAGTAGTCGGCTCCCATAATGATCGTTCCTTTGAGAATCGTTCCTGCCTCAACGATTGAGCGGACGCCGATAACAGACTTTGTTACCATTGAGTCGGTGATGATGCAGCCGTCGCTTGTAAGGGAGGCTGTAATGTCGGCGTGGTTCATTTTGCAAGGCGGAAGGTTTCGCGCGTGGGTGTAAATCGGCTGGGCCTCGTCAAAGAGGTTGAACTTGGGCTCTGGGTTTGTAAGGTCGAGCGTGGCCTCGTAGAAGGAGCGGATCGTTCCGATGTCTTCCCAATAGCCGTCAAAGATGTAAGAGTTGATTTTCTTGGTCTTTATGGCCATCGGAATGATTTCTTTTCCAAAGTCGGTCTTGTCGTTGTCCAAGACTTCTTCCATTGTGGAGGCGTTGAAAATGTAAATGCCCATGCTGGCCAAGTACTCTTTTTCGGGCGCCAAGTCGGGGTCGCGGGCCGAGGCCGGAATTTTCCAGTCGTCGATGTTCAAGTCCGGCTTTGGCTTTTCCATAAATTCCGTGATTCGGTTTTTGTCGTCGATCTTCATGATGCCAAAGCCCGAAGCGTCGCGGCGGTTTACGGCTGTGGTCGCGATTGTAACGTCCGCTCCGCTGGCAACGTGGGCGTTAAAGAAGGCCTTTAAGTCCATGTGGTAAAGCTGGTCGCCCGACAAAATGATGTAGTGGCTGGGGTTTTGCGCCTTAAAGTGGACAAAGTTCTTGCGAACAGAGTCCGCCGTTCCTTCGTACCAGCCAGAATGCTCCAAAGTCTGCTCGGCGGCCAAAATCTCTACAAAGCCCTTTGAAAAGCGGTCAAAATTGTAGGAATTTGTGATGTGCATGTGGAGCGAGGCTGAATTGAACTGGGTTAGAAGATAAATCTTTTTAAAGCCTGAGTTAATGCAGTTTGAAAGCGGAATGTCTACGATTCTGTACTTTCCGCCGAATGAAACCGCCGGCTTTGAGCGGTCCTTTGTAAGGGGGTAAAGGCGGGTTCCTTTGCCGCCGCCCAAAATAAGGGACAAAACCCTGGATGTGTCAACTTTGTTGGACATTGTGTTCCTCCGAAAAATTTAAAAAATCTGCGATTTTTTCTATAAATATATAAATATTATAAACCCGCTTTTTTAATAAAGCAAGAAAAAAAAGCGTTTTTTTTAAAACTAGACAAATTCCGCTTTCCGCGCTATAATTGGAGATTAGATATAAAATGGATTCATCGTGTACAATCATTGTTCCGGACTCCGACATACTTACTAAGTTGTGCGGAACAAACGACAGCAATTTAAAACTCATCGAAGAAAGCCTAGGGGCGACAATTTACGCTCGCGGAAACGAACTTTGCGTAGAGGAAGAGGATCCAGACATACAGCGCAGGTTCAAGTTCATTGTTGACAGAATAATAGATGAAATTGAAGACGGAGCCGCCGATTCCGCGGACGCCGTCGCTTCCATATTAAACACAAACGCAAGGGCCGACCAAAACTCAATCAGCGTCGTCGTTCCCGGCGGCCTAAGGCGGGTTTATCCCAAGACTCAAAACCAAGCCGACTACATCGCCCTTATGAGAAAACTGGACATGGTTTTTTGCGTGGGTCCCGCCGGAAGCGGAAAAACCTTTTTGGCCATTGCCGAAGCCTTGCGGCTTGTTTTGTCAAAGCAGGCAAGGGGAATGGTTTTGACCCGCCCGGTTGTGGAGGCTGGAGAAAGCCTTGGATATCTTCCCGGCGACTTGGAGCAAAAGACCGCTCCGTATTTAAGGCCCCTTTATGACGCGATGGAAATGATTCTTCCCCGCGACACAGTCACCCGGCTTTTGGAAAGCCGCATAATAGAAACCGCTCCCTTGGCCTATATGCGAGGCCGCACTTTCTGCGATAAAATTCTCATCCTTGACGAAGCCCAAAACACCAGCCAAGAGCAAATGAAAATGTTCTTGACTAGAATGGGCTCCGGCTCCAAGGTCTTTATAACCGGCGACTTGACTCAAATCGATTTGCCGAACCATGTTCAAAGCGGACTTACGCAAGCGCTTGCAGTTCTTTCTCGCGTTCCCGAAATCGGAATTATGAGAATGACCGGCCAAGACGTTTCGCGCAATTCCCTTGTTAAAAAAATTGTTAAGGCGTATGAAAATGGCACAAACTAAAACTGAAGTCGTGGGCGGAAAGCCCAAGAGCGCTTTTAAAATAGCGGCAAAAAAACAGCTTCCCCGCGTCGTGACGGCCGGCATCGCTTTTATCGCGATGGCTGTGATCGCGTTCTTTAACGTAAGCCGCAGCTTGACTGTCGCTTCGTTCGCGCTCGACGAATACGAAATCGGCCAGGTTGCCGACAGAACGATTGTGGCCGACCGTAACCTTCCAGGCACGATGGAGTATCCCACCGTTGTCCAAAAGGGCGAAAAGGTAATTAAAAAAGGTTTTGTAATTTCTGAAGAAGCATATAGAAAGCTTGAGAAGATGGCCAACATCCACGAGTACATCGACTACCGCGCTTTTGCCAATTCTTTGATTTACTTGGCGCTCTTGATTGTCTTGTGGTTCTTCTTGTTTTCAAAGACTTTGGTTGGACACACAGTTCATCTTAAGGAATCGATAGTAAATGTTATTTTCTTCTTGGCCGTGTTTGCAAGCGCGGTCTTTACCCGAAAGTTGAATTTCGCGTCGGGCTCGCCCTTTACGCTTTGCGTGTTCATGCCCACGTCTTTGTTCATTTTCTTGATCGTGATTTTGTTCGGCGAAAAGCAAGCGGTATTCTTTGCCTTGGTAAGCGCGCTTGGCCTTTTTAACGCTTCAAACTTTAGCGTCATTGTTTTCTTGTACGCGCTGTTGACAGGTTTTGCCGCTTGCAGAATCGCGCGCAAGTTGGAGAACCGCATTCAATTGGTTTTCGCCGCCTTGATTACGGCAATGTTGAACGTAGTAGTCGCCTTTTTGCTTAAGGTGATCTTTAACGAAGACTTTGACGGATCCGGCATAATCGCTTTTGGCCTTGCGATAAACGGCTTCTTTAGCGGCATTCTGGCCTTGGGCTTTATCACGCCGCTTGAGCAAATTTTGAACACAGCGTCAGTGTTCCGATTGATCGACCTTAGCGACTTGAACAATCCGATAATGCGAAAAATGCTTTTGACAGCAAGCGGAACCTACAACCATTCCATCATGGTAGCGCAATTGGCCGAAAACGCTTGCAAGGCTATCGGAGCCAATTCCCTTATGGCTCGCGTCGGAGCCTACTACCACGATATGGGAAAAATTGACCAAAGCGAATACTTTGTTGAAAACCAAAGCGGCGAAAACAAGCACGACGAAATTAATCCAAATCTTTCTGTTTCGATAATCAGAAGCCATGTAAAGAAGGGCGTCGAGATGGCCGTTTCAATGCGCCTTCCAAAGCAAGTGATAGACATCATCAGCGAGCACCACGGAAACGGCGTGATGCAGTACTTTTACCAAGAGGCGCTCAAGACAAATCCCGACGTCAAGGCCGAGGACTTTTCTTACTTTGGAAATCCGCCCACAAGCCGCGAAAGCGGAGTCGTTATGCTCGCCGACACTGTTGAGGCGGCCTGCAGAACTTTGGACAAACCCACCGTTCCGCGTTTGGAAAAATTCATCCATACTTTGATCGAAGCCAAAATGCAGGCCGGCCAACTTAAGAACTGCGCCTTGACTTTTGCCGAACTTACAAAGATTCAAGAAACCTTTGTTTCAATTTTGGCCGGCTACTACCATTCACGAATCGAATATCCTGACCAAAAGGATCCTGACGCGCAGGACAAGGAAAAAGAAAAAGAGGCCAAGGAAAGCAAGCCGGAAGGCAAGGCTTCAAAAAAAGGAAAGGCCGATGGCAAATAGATTCTTGATCGACGTCGATGGAATTGACCAGCCTGAATGGCTTGGAAATGTCGAGCCTTTTATGCAAAAGCTTGCCAAGGAATTGTCTTTTGACGGCCAGGAAGTTTCAGTTCTTTTTTGCGACGACGCCATTATTCAAGAATTAAACAAAAATTACCGTAACATCGACAGCGCCACGGATGTTTTATCTTTTGAGAACGGAGAGACGTTTAAAGACGAAGGCGGCGTTGACTGGCTTTTGGCCGGCGACATCGCGATAAGCGTTGACACGTTAAAGAAAAACGCCGAGTATTTTGAGTGCGACGTCGATTCGGAACTAAAGCGCCTTTTGCTTCACGGGTTTTTGCACCTTAACGGTTACGACCACGGCGAGGAGCATATAGAAAAGGGCAAGAAGCCTGAGTGCGAGATGCTAAAATTGCAGGAAGAAATTCTGTTAAAATTAAAAGGGGAAAAAATAATTTAATTGTATGGGACTGTTCAAGCATAAAAAAGAAAACAGCGAAGAAGAAGCCAAGCGCGAGATTCTCAACGAAGAAAAAAAAGACATGATTCGCGGCATCGAAGATTTGTCTGAAACCAGCGTAAAAGAAGTCATGGTTCCGCGCATCGACGTTGACTTTATCAACATTAACACGCCGGGTCAGGAATTGTTGGAAAAAATCGCTGCCAGCGGCCACTCGCGCTTTCCGGTTTACGCGGACTCAATCGACAATGTAGTAGGCATTCTTTACGTAAAGGACATGATCCGCTGCTTTAGCAAGAACGAAGAAATCGCCTTGGACAAAATTATCCGCAAGGCCTTCTTTGTTCCAGAATCAAAGCGAATAGACAGCCTTTTGCGCGAGTTCAAGCGCCGCCACGTTCACATCGCTCTTGCGGTTGACGAATACGGCGGAATCTCCGGCATCGTTTGCATGGAAGACATCATCGAGGAAATCGTTGGCGACATCCAGGACGAGTTTGACAACGAGCGCGAAGACATCATTCCGCTTGGGCCAAACGCCTGGCTTTGCGACGCCAGAACTTCTCTTGACGACTTGAACGAAACGATTGAAGCCAACTTTCCTGTCGAAGACTTTGACACCTTGGGCGGCTTTGTCTTTGACTTGTTCGGTAAAATTCCGGTAAAATACGAAAAGCATTCTTGGAATAATTACGATTTTATTGTGCAGGACATGGAAGGCCACAGAATAAACGTAATTAAAGTCATTCTAAAAAGCGGGGAAAACAATGACGGTGGGAAAAAGGAATCAGACGAATAGAGTCTTTGCGGCGATCGCGTGCGCGATGTTTTTGTCCGCCTTTTCTTTTGCGCAAGGCTCAAAAAGCGCTGCCTATCTTTTTGAAGAGGGCTTGAATTATCAATCCGAGCGCGATTGGTGGAACGCAAGCGAAAAATACCAAGAGGCGCTTAAGGTAAATCCTTCGTACACCGACGCTTGGTATCGGCTGGCGCAGTGCGTTTATCAAATGGACCAAAGCGAGGCCGCTTTGGAATACTTGCAAAGCGCGAAAAAATACGCGCCCGGCCGCAGCGACATTCTTAATTTGGAAGGAATGGCGATGATTTCTTTGGGCCGCCTTGACGAAGCCCAAAAGATTTTTGAAGGAATCCAAAAAAAATATCCCAACGACATCGACTCCCGCTTTGGTTTGGCGGAACTTAATCTTTTTAAGGGCCGTGTGTCTGGCGCCGAAAGCCTTTACGCCGACGCGTTAAAGCGCAATCCCGGCAACGCCAAGGCCTTGCTTTCTTTGGCGTTGATCAGCGCGGAGCTTGGAAAGAACCAGCAGGCTGAGCGTTTTATAAACCAGGCGATTCAAGCCCACGCCGAAAATCCGCAGGCTTATTATGTCGCTTCGTATCTAGACCTAAAAAACGGCGACACAGAATCGGCTGAAAAACGCTGCTTGTCCGCGCTTCAAGTCAATCCAAATTATTGGAAAGCCTACGAGCTTTTGGCTTTGATTTACTTTGAGCAAGGCCGTTATGCCGAAGTGATTAACGTTTCCGACATGATGATTTCTCGCGACCGAAACAACGGCCGCGCTTGGTACATTAAGGGCTTGGCTTTTCACAAGCAGGGGCAAAACGCCAAGGCGATTGACATTTGGTCGCGCGGCCTTGACGCCGTTCCCCAAGACGAAGTGATGCGGGCCGCTTTTGAGCTTTTGGTTTTTGACGACATCGACATTGAAGACGCGCGTAGAAAAGTTTGGGCAAAGTTTCACGTTCAAAAGGGCGCGGACTACGCAAAAAAATACGCCGGCCCTCAAATGCGCTACGAATATCAATCGGCGCTTAGGTTGGAGCCGACAAACTACGCGGCCCGCTCGGCCTTTAGCAAACTTTTGCGCGCGGAAGGTTTTAGCGAAAACTATTTGTCGCAAATTAAATTCATCCAAGAAAATGAGATTCTAAAAAGCGGCATTGAAGAAGCAAAGAAAAACGGCAAGAAGATTCTTCCCGAAGACGAAAAGATCGCCTTTGTCCGCTTGTCGGACACTGTCGAAGGCTATGAATATCTTTTGCAAGACACGTTGGCTTCCAAGTGGGACGTAAATCCTTTCTTCTTGGACAAGACAAGGTGGACAATCGGCTTGTACTGCCTTCCGTCAAAGGCGACTTCGCCGCATCCGGAATTGTCCAACATCGCCGCAGAGCATTTGGCCTTGATGTTCAGGGGAATCCTTGGAACAAGCGCGAGAATCATTCCGTCAAAAACAAAGTCTTTTGGAAACGCTTACGCGGACGCCCACAAAAACGGCTACGACTACTTTATTCTCTTTGACGCCGCCGAAAGCGAGCGCGACATGAAATTTACCGCCGACGTTTATTCCGCCAGGACTGGAACGTCTACGCAAAAGTTCGCCGTTTATAAGACGGGCAACAACCGTTACGCGGCTTCTTTGCTTTCATTGCGCCAAGGCATCTTGGACATTCTACCTGTCCGCGCGAAGCTTTTGGAGCGAAGCGGAAACGATGTTTTGGTTGACATCGGAAAGACTGAAGGAATGGTAAAGGGAGCGAAATTCGCGGTGATCGCGCGCGGCGGCCTAAAAACAGCCGACAGTGGAAAAGGCTTGCGCTTTGAAAAGGACAACTTGCTTGGAACGATTGTTTTGACAAAGGTTGGCGAAGACATTTCCGAAGGCGTGTTGAGCGACACTGGTTTTTACGACCGCGTCAATCCCCGCGACGAATTGCTTTTGATTGAAATGCCAAAAGAGACGAGCGACGCTTCGCATGCGGCAGGCGATACCGCTCCTGCGGCGGACCAAAACGGAAAGCCTCTCGACGGAAGCCCGATTGAAGCCGCGGCCGCAGACCCATTGCGCGGAGCCAACTCCACCGCGTCAAGAACGCCAGAGCTTTTGGATATGATTAGAGAAATTTACTAATTGATTTTAAGCAAGTCCAAACTGGAATCGATCCACTGTTTTGAAAGTTCGGGGAACGCGTCTTGAACTGTCAAAAAGCAGCGGATCGCTTTTTCGTAGTCTTGGCAAAAATAGTAGCTTTGGCCCAAGTAAAATTGCGCTCTTTCTGTCGTTGCTTTTGTGCGGTGAACGCTCAAAAAGTCCTGCATGATTTGAACGCTTTCGGCGTATTTTTTTGGAGCCAAGCCGGCTCTTAAACATTCAAACAAAGTGTATTCGTCTCCGCCGTCGGGAGAGAACATGTCTTCCTCAAAGAAGTAGGGGCTTTTAAATTCTACAGCGCGGGCGCCTTTTTTGCTTCCCAATTCTTTTGCGGCCTTTTTTGACTTTTCGCTCATGTACGTTCGTCCTTGGCTAAAGCCAAGCAAGGCGCCGGGATTTGGAAGGGGAGTGTTTCTGATTTTGTTTTCGGCCGTGGGTTCCGCTGGATTTGTCACGGCGTCCTCTCTTTCTTTGGCGCGTTCAGCCGCCTTTGCGGGAATCTTTGGCCGGGCGCCTTTTGACGTTGCGTTGACTCCCGGAATTACGATTTTGTAAAGGCCTTTTTGCGTTTGGGCCAAGACGACGTAAAAGTAGTCGCCTGGGGCCGAAAGAGTGTCTGTGTAAGAGGTTACGGAGGCGTCCACTTGCGCGATGGGCTTAAGGCCTTCGATTTCTTGATAAGAGGAGCAAGGCTTTTTTGCGCGGAATATTTGAACGGCTTGAACTTGCGGCTCGCATTTTGCAGGTATTTCCCATTCGACTATAATCTTTTTTTCTTCGCCGGAAGTCGCTTTTACAAAAGTCGCCACCGGCTTTCCTTGCGCCAAAAGCTTTGACGACAATAGACTGAGAACCGTCACAAAAATCAAGGAATACTTATTAGCCTTCATACTTTTATATTATCGGTCTTTTTATTTTTCTTCAATACAATTATCTCTTATTTATGCGCTCCTTTACATAGGGCCAAAAAATCACTATAATTTAGTTTTATATTATAATTAGGGGAAAATATGCTCGAAGATCTAAAACAGCCAATAGATGAACTAAAAGAAAACATTCTTAACGTTTGGGGGCGTCTTTGACGCGGACTCGGTTTACAAGAAAATCGCCGAGCAAGAGGCTTTGACAGGAGCGCCTGGTTTTTGGGACGACGCGGCCAACGCCGGAAAGGTAATGAACAAAATCAAGCGCCTAAAAAACACTGTAGAGCCCTGGAAAGAGCTTAAGGCGCAAATTGACGACATCGAAGCCCTTTACGAGCTTTCGATGGAATCCAACGACCAAAGCGAGGAAGCGGAAATCCGCTCCCAATTGGAAGAAGCCCAAAAAAATTACGAGCGCGAAAGCCGCATGAGCCTTTTGAGCGGAGAGGTTGACTCTTCAAGCGCCTTCCTTTCGATTCACTCAGGCGCGGGCGGAACGGAGGCCGAAGACTGGGCCTTTATGCTTAGCCGAATGTACACAAGGTGGGCGGAACGCCGCGGCTTTAAGCTGGAAACTGTTGACCTCTTGGAAGCGGAAGGCGGAATCAAGTCCGTCACGTTCCAAATTGACGGCGACTACGTTTACGGATTTCTAAAGGGCGAGGCCGGCATTCACCGCTTGGTTCGCATCAGCCCCTTTGACGCCAACGCTCGCCGCCACACTTCATTTGCCAGCGTTTACGTTTTTCCGGTTTTGGACGACACGATTGAAGTTAAAATCGATCCCAAGGATTTGCGCGTTGACACATACCGTTCCGGCGGAAAGGGCGGCCAGCACGTCAACAAGACGGACTCGGCGGTTCGCTTTACCCACTTGCCGACCGGAATTGTCGTCGCCTGCGACAGCGAGCGAAGCCAGTTGATGAACCGCGCGACTGCAATGTCAATCCTTAAGTCAAAGCTTTACGAATACTACAAGCAAGAAAAGGAAAAGGAAAACTCAAAATATTCCGCCGAAAAAAAAGACATTTCGTGGGGAAACCAAATTCGTTCGTACGTTTTCCAGCCTTACACAATGGTAAAGGACTTGCGCACGCGCGCGGAGACCGGAAACATTCAGGCTGTAATGGACGGCGACATTGACCAATTTATCGAGGCGTATCTAAACGCCATGTGGAAGGGACTTCCTTTGGATGCGGAAGATGATGGAGAAGGGGCGGAATAGAATTTCTTTGTTAAGAAAAAAAATATTTCCTCTTTTAATCGCTTTCGCGTGCGCGCGGGCGGCGCTTTTTGCTGACGACCAATCCTTGCAAGAAAAATCTTGGATTCTTGCCGCCAACAAATTTTCTGTTGAGGGCGCGGCGTCAAAGGCGGCCCAAAGCGCGGCCAACGTTCTGCCCAAGCTCATCCTTGAACACATATCTGTGGACATGGAGCGTTCGATTATGGAGGACGAAAAAGCCGCCAGAAAGAACGACGAGCTTTTGACGGAGCGTTTGGATTTGTTCTTGCAGTTGAGCAAGGAGATAAAGTCGCGCGACGCATTGGTCTTGAACAACTACAACAACGTTGCCTTTGAATTGGCCTTGAACGACGCTCAAAAGAAAATAAAAAATATCCAAGACAAAATTGACGCAAACTTAAAAAAACAAGAGGGCATTTACCATCCCGAAAAAAGCAAGAAAAAAATTCTTAGAGAGCTTAAGCCGGACTTGATGGAGACAACCGAAAAAATCGCCCTGTACAAAAACGATTCAGAAGCCTTGTTTGAGGCAAGCGAAGAAGCGCAAAAGCAAGGCGTTTTTTCAAGAAAGTATGAAAAAGAAGCCGCGTCGGCAAAAATAAACGCGGTGGTTTCCGGCAAGATAACTTTTTTTGGCGACTACGCTTGCGCAAACGTTGACTTGGTTGTTTTTCCCGGCGCCAAAAAAGTTGCAAGCGCGATGGAAGTCGGCTCGCTTTCGCAAATCAGCTTGATCGCGGAAAATATTGCCTTTGAGCTTTTGCCGCAAATCGCCAATGGACTTCCTGTTGAGTTGGAGTTTAGGGTTAATCCAAAAGAGGCGTTAGCAAACGCCGTTTTGACAATCGACAACATTGTCTACGATCCGATGCCCGAAAAGGCCGTCGTAAGTTCCGGCTTTCATTCGATTTCCTTTGAGGCGGATAATTTTGCGCGCGAAACTTTTGTCTATAATTTTTCTGGCAAGAGAAGGTTTTTTATCGAAGTTAACTTTAAAGAAAAGTCAGAAGGCTCCGTCAAGCTTGTGTTGAGCAAATTTGTTCCGGGCGATATTTTCTTTGACGGAAAATATGTCGGCCCTTCGTCAAAAACTGATTTCGTTGACGTTCCGCTAAAAGTAAACGGCGACACCGTTTTTGGATATTTTGAAAGCGAACTGGCGGACAAAAAGCATCCCGAAAACACCCATAACGAAATTATGTTCATGCAAATTCCAAGAAACCTTATGACTGACGGAAATCGCCTGCAAACAAAAATGAAGGTTGTTGATTTGAGCAAAAATATCGACAGAAGGCGCAAAATGATGTATCTTTCTTATAGCGCCTTGATTTTGTCTTTGCCGTATTTATTTTACACGTACGGACGCTTTACAACTTATCAACGCGGCGTTCAGACAAATTTTGGAGACGTTCAAAAAGATGAGTACAACAAGTATAGGAACTTGTCTCTTGTCGGAACGGGAATAACGGCGGCCTGCGGAGTTTGGTTTGTCTGCGAGTTGGTGGCCTATTTGATCGCGGTTGACAAAACGCTTCCGCCAAAGGCAAAAAAGATAAAAGCCGCCACGCAAAGGAAAATGGAAAACGCCAGACAGCTTGAGGCGGTTCAGAGCATGATGCAGGCGGAGAGCGAGGCTATCACTCCCTTCTTGCCAAAAAAATCTGAAGAAAATAAAGAAGAAGCGGAAAAATAATTGGAGCGTTTATGAAAAGTTCTTTTGCTGACAAAATAAAAAGCCTTTTTGCTGGAAAAGCCGCCCAAAACGAAGAGTTCTTTGACGATTTGGCCGACGCTTTGATCGAGGGCGACATCGGAGCCAAGCTTTCGATGGAGTTGATTGACGCTTTGGAAAGCGACTGCAAAAAAGAAAAAGTCTACGACCAAGAAAAAATTTTGTTAAAATTAAAGGAAACTCTTTCTCCTTGCGTAAAAGGAATTGACTTAAAGGTTGAGCCGGGAAAGACAAACATTTGGATGCTGCTTGGCGTAAACGGAGTTGGCAAAACCACTAGCGCGGCTAAGATCGCCTTGCTGCAAAAAAATGCCGGCCTTGAAAACCTTGTTCTTAGCGCAAGCGACACTTTCCGCGCGGCTGCGGTTGACCAGCTTTCAATGCATGGCCAGCGCTTGGGCATTCGCGTTGTGGCCCACCAGATGGGAAGCGACCCCGCCGCTGTTGTCTTTGACGCCGCTGATTCGATAACGTCAAAAGGCGGCGGACTTGTGATCGCCGACACTGCCGGCCGCCTTCACAATAAGGAAAATCTTGTGCGCGAGCTGGAAAAAATTGACCGCATTTGCCGGCAAAAAGCCAGCGAAGGCTGCTACAAAAAACTTTTGGTCCTTGACGCGACGACAGGCCAAAACGCCTTGCGCCAGGCCGAAGTCTTTAACGAAGCGGTCGGCGTTGACGCTATCGTTCTGACAAAATACGATTCAAGCGCCAAGGGCGGAATCGCAATAACAATTGGAAAAGAAATGAATGTGCCTGTAGCCTTTGTTTGTACGGGAGAAGGCTATGATGACATCGCGCTTTTTGAGCCTGAAAAATATTTGAATGAATTTTTAGGATTGTAAGCTTTGCCTTTTAATAAATTCTTTTTTGCGGCATTTTTTCTTCTCTCTTTTAGCGGCGCTTTTTTGTTCGCGCAGGAGGAGCCGGAGCAGGCGCTTTCTAGCGAAGAGGCCGCGGCTGTTCAGGACGCCGAATTAAGTCAAGAAGAAAAAGAGCCGGAAGTTCTTTACCAATCTTTTATTGATTCAATGAAAAAGATAAGGCTCTTGCAGACAAAAGAAGATTTTTTTACTGCCAAGCATTCGTCTGAAAGCGGAAGGCAGTTGGTCAACAGCGCCAACGGAAAGTTTATGCGCCGCTTTTACGACAAGGATCTTCGGCTGGAAAAGGTTGAGTATTGGAAGCAAGGCGCGACCGCTTCTCAAAGCCAAATTGAAAAAGTTGTTGAATACAACGCGCCAAACGCGTCTGGGGTATATTCAATTTTTGAACAAAATAACGCTGAAAAATTTGAAAGCCGTTCTTTTTATTTTTCCGACGGAAGGCTAAAGTTCCAAAGGAAAAATTACTTTGACCAAGACGGAAAGCTTTTGTCTTTTGATGTCGTGACTATAACATACGACGCGGCCAAGCGAACGCTTCAGGAGAGGCTTCAAAAATACAATTCAAACGAAAGCGGAATACGGCTCTTTAGCGACGAAGTCCATAACTCAAAGTATAACGGAAAGGTTTTGGAAGAAAGCTCTTATTATAAAAACAACGTCTTGCGCGTAAAAACGATTTATCAAGATTTTGACAAGGGCGATTATGTCAGGACAACGTATTTTGACGGCGGGATTATCGTAAGAGACTTTTATCGGGACAACGTAAAGATTGACACTTCTATGAAAGGCGGAGGCGTTCAATGAAAAATAATGGCGGCTTGGCCTGGATTTATTACGTTGCCAAACGCTTTTCTTTGGTTGACAGAAAAGGCGCGGGCTCTCTTTCCTTTAAGCTTTCAACGCTTGGAATATGTTTTGGCGTTATGACTTTGATAATCGTAATCAGCGTGATGAACGGCTTTCAGCGGGAATTCATCGACGCGATTATGGAAGTGTCGTCCTTTCATGTTAGGGCGGAAGGCGGCTTTGAGCGCAATGAAGAATTCCGCCGCTTTTTGCAAGACAATCCAAAGGTTTTGTGTTTTCAGGAGTTTATCGAAAGCGAAGGGCTTGCGGTTGGCCCCGGCGGAAGACAGGCGGCGGTTCTAGTCCGAGGCTTGGATGACGGCGTTATGAAAAACGACGAGGGCTTTGCCAAAGAGATAAAAGTCTTGCGGGGAAAATTTTCGCTTCATTACAATCGCTTCCTGCTAAAAGAAACCGGCTTGAATTTGCCGCCCGTCGCGCTTGGCTCGACGCTGGCCCGAAGCCTTGACGCGCGGGTGGGAGACATAATAAGCCTTTATTCCCTCAGTTCCAACAAGCCCTTGTTGCAGGCTTTTAACGATAGAATGGATTTTGAAGTTGCCGCGATTTTTATGACAGGCTATTCCGACATCAACACAAGCTTTGCTTTTGTTGATAAGACCTGCGCGGATTTTTTTGAAGGTCAAAAAACTTCGTTTGGAATAAAGTTAAAGAATTCCGCCGCCGACTCCGCCTTGTTGCGCGATATAAACGAACGCTATCCGGAAGCCAAGGCCAAAAGCTGGCGGGAATACAATCGCAGTTTCTTTGGAGCCTTGCGCGTGGAAAAAAACATGCTGATGCTTTTGGTGCTTTTGATTTTTGTCGTCGTTGCGATAAACATTTTTAACTCGATGCGAAGAATTGTCTACGAGCGCCGCTTTGAAATTTCAACGCTTAGCGCTTTGGGAGGAAAAATTTCTTCGATAAAGAACATCTTCATTATGCGCGGCTTTTTGACTGGACTGAGAGGCGCGGTTCCCGGCTTGCTGTTGGGAATGTTTGTTTGCGTCAACATAAAAAAGGTTTTCGCGCTTTTGTCCGCCGCTGTTTTTTGGGTTCAATACCTTGCGCTTCTTGTCGTTTCGCCGCAAGAGGCTGGGGCTGTGGCGCAAAATCCCATGTTCGCGGTTTACGGAAACATTCCGGCGAGAATGTACGCGGGCGAAATATTTTTCATAACCTTGTTTGGAATTCTTTCCGCCGTCATTTCTTCTTGGGCGGCAAGCAGGGAAGTGCTGAACGTTGCGATATCGGAGGTCTTGCATGACGAATGAAATATTGACGGTAAAGAATCTTTGCAAAGAATACGTTACTCAAAGCGAACGCCTTTTGGTGTTAAAGGGCCTCAACTTGTCCGTCAAAAAGGGCGAGCAAGTTTGCGTCATCGGCGAAAGCGGAAACGGAAAGAGCACCTTGCTTAACATTCTTGGCGGAATCGACGCCGCAACCTCCGGCTCGATTCTTGCCGGCGGCCGCGAGATTGCAAAAATGGGCCAAGACGAGCTTACCGAATACCGCGCCAAATTTGTCGGCCTTGTATTCCAGTTCCATTATCTATTAAAAGACTTTACTGCCTTGGAAAACATTTTCCTTCCGGCTTATATGGCTGGAGCGCCAAAAGCGGCCGCGATGGAAAAGGCCAAAAAACTTTTGGCGGACGTCGGCCTTTCTGACAGGGCAAGCCATTTGCCGTCGGAACTTTCGGGCGGAGAGCGCCAAAGAGTAGCCGTGGCAAGGGCTTTGGTTAACGACCCTGAATTGCTTTTGGCCGACGAACCGACTGGAAATTTGGACCCAGTCAATTCCGCGATGATCGGCGACTTGCTTTTTGACATAACCGGCCGCTATCAAAAAACTCTTTTGCTTGTGACCCACGACATGGATTTGGCAAAAAAAGGCCAAAGCCTTTACGAACTTAAAGACGGAGTTTTGCTCAAAAAATGAATTTTAAGTCTTCGTTTTTGTTCGCAAAAAGAATTCTCTTTCCCAAAAGCGGCCGGACTTCGATTGCAAGAAAAAGCCTCTTTGGCGCGGTTTTGTGCATAGGCATTTCTTTGATTCCGCTTGTTGTAGTGTTGACTGTTTCCAACGGAATGATTGAAGGAATTACAGGCCGCTTGATTTCGCTTTCGTCCTCGCATTTGGAAGCGGTGTCCTTTGAAAAGGATTTGTCGGCTTTGGAAAACGCTCAAAAAGTCGCGGAAAGAATTCCTCAGGTCGCCGCCGCGTATCCAATGATAAATTTTTCCGCGCTCGCCACAGCAAACTCCACGCGATGCGGCATATCGGTCAGGGCCATTCCCGCGGATGATTTTAAAAACCTTAAAAGCTATAAGGATCTCTTTGAGGCCAAGGATGGTTCCATTCAAGACTTTGACGACGGCTCAAACGGAGTTTTGATTGGCCAGGGCATCGCCGAAAAACTTAAGCTTAAGGCGGGAGACAAAATCAGGGTTGTGGCCGTTTTAAAAAACAAAGCGTTTGGAATCGCTCCGTCGGTAAAGACGTATAAAGTCGCCGCGGTTGTGTCCTGCGGCTACAGGGAGCTGGACGCGCTTTGGCTTTTTATGCCTTACGCTCAGGCCAAAGCGCTTTCTTTGCAAATCGACTCGACTAATTCTTTGATGTGCGAAACGCAGGATCCTTTTTCAAGGGACTTGCCGGCGCTCCAAGCAAAACTGCAAAAAGCGTTGGGAAAGTCTTTTAGGGTCTACCGCTGGGATCAGTTGAACCGCAGCCAATACGAAAATTTTTCCTCTACAAAAATACTATTAATTTTTATAGAGTTTTTGATCGTCTTGGTTGCCGCCGTGAACATATCAAGCGCCTTGATAATGTTGGTCCTTGAACGCCGCAGGGAAATCGCAATTTTAAAGTCTTTGGGAGCGTCGTCCCGTGGAGTTTCGCTTTCGTTTTTGATGACGGGCTTTGCTTGCGGAGCGGGCGGCTTGCTTTTGGGAATTCCCCTTGGCCTTTTGTTTAGCGTGAACATCAACGGAATCATCTCTTTTTCCGAAAAGCTTTTGAATTGCGTTTTTAAGGGTTTGTATTTTTTAATGAATAATGATATAATTAATTATAAGCAAATACGGCTTTTGGACGAGGAGTATTACCTTAAGGTTATTCCGATAGACATTCCATTCGGCGATTTGTTCTTAATTGGAGTTGCGACTCTTTTGCTTTCTCTTGCGGCCAGCCTTTTGCCCGCAAGCAAGGCTGGAAAAGAAAAGCCGCTTGACACTTTGCGTAATTCGAGGTGACCTATGCTTTGCGATATGTGCCACAAAAACGAGGCGATTATTTATGTTGAACAGACAAATCGCCTTGGCGTAAAAAAAATAAATCTTTGCAGGGAATGCGCCGTCGCTTGCGGAATTTCGCCGGAAAGCCAGGAAATCGACCGGCAAATCGGCTCTTTGTTCAAGCAGTTAAAGCAAGACCGCCGCGACCAATTGCTTAAAAACGACCGGGCTTGTCCGGTTTGCGGCCGCCTCCGTTCCGAAATAATCTTGACCGGAAAGCTTGGCTGTCCCGAATGCTATTCAATTTTCAAGACAGAAGTCAACGAATACTTTGCCGAACGAAAAATCGCCTATCCGTATTCGGGCTCAATGCCAAAGCGCTTGGCCAATTTCCGTTCCGCCTTAACCGACAGGGTTTTGATCCGCGAAAAGCTTGACGCGGCAATCAAAAACGAAGATTACGAAAAGGCGGCCTTTTACAGGGACTACTTAAAGGCGATTGAAAAGAAGTCCGTTGCGGCGGAAAGCGACGATAAAAATGATTGACGAAAAACGTTCCGTGGGCGACGCTTGGTACGCCGCTCCGGGAGACGAGGACGATGTTGTTCTTTCAACTCGAGTCCGTCTTGCAAGAAATCTTGCCAATTTTCCTTTTCCCGAAAGCTGCGACGACGACGAAGCGGTTAGAATTCAAAACATAATTTTTGACGCCTTTAACCATTTTGAAAACGGCTCGGCTTACCAAAGCGTTCCCTTGGCTGTGGTGGAGCCGCTGGGCTCCAAAATTTTGTCGGAGCGGGGCTTGTTTGAGAACAATTTTGGAACCGGCCTTGTCATGCGCTTGGACGGAATCTCAAGCTGCCTGATTAATTGCGTTGACCATGTTAGAATCGCAAGCTTTTCGCCGGGCTTTGCCTTGAACACGGCCTATAATTATTCCCGCGAAGTTGACAGCCAGCTGCAGGAACGCGTTCAGTTTGCCGCAAGCTATGATTTTGGCTATTTAAACGCCAACGCCTTGGATTCCGGAAGCGGAATGAAGGCTTCGATAAAGGTCCATTTGCCGTCCATGTCCTACGCCGGCAAAATCCCAGACTTGATAAAGCTTGCCGGCCAAAAGGGCTTTGTCGTCACCGCTTGCTACGGAAGCGGAAAGCAAACAGGCGCCTCGCTTGGCTCATTTTACCAGGTTTCTACCACTCAATCTGTAAGCGGCAACGAAATCGACCAGTTGGCCGCGCTGATTTCCTTTGGCAAAAATATTTGTGAAAGTGAACGCAAGTTTCGGCTGGATTATGCCGATAATAAAGTGACTGCTGTTCGCGACACTATATTGCGCGCTTTTGCAGCCGCAAGGTTTTGCGTTCTGATGGGCCTTCGCGAGTCGATGGAGATTGTCTCAAACGTCAAGTGGGGCCTGGATTTAGGTTACATCAAGGGCGTTGAGGACTATGAGCTTTCTTCGCTTTTGTATCGCGCCCAAAGCGGTCATTTGGGATTTTTGCTCAAAACAGGAAACTTTAAGTTTGAAAACGATGTCGCCGACAACGACGAACTAAAAGAACAACGTTTGCGGGCAATAATTATTCAAGACGCATTTAAAAATCTTTCGTTTGAAATTTAAGAGGAAGTTTGATTTATGAAATCTTTTTCACCGCGCGCGCAAAGGTTGATTGTGGCCCTCGCTCAAGATGAGGGAAGAAAAAGCGGAGCCTCGCAGCTCTTGCCCGAGCACTTGATGCTTGCCCTTGTAAAAAGCGCGGACGGTCTTGGATACGCAATCCTTAACATTCTTAGAGTCAACGTTTTGACATTGCAGCTTGAGTTGGAAAAATCCATTTCTGGCGGAACGGTTCACGCCGGCGACTTTTCGGAGTTGCCGCCCAGCCGCCGCCTTTTGACTTTGTTTGAGTCGGCGGAATACGAAGCGCGTTCTATGAGGAACAACTATATCGGAACGGAACACTTGCTTTTGGCCGCCGTTCGCGAAAACGCCAGCGTCACCTGCCGCTACTTTGAGCGCACTGGAATCACTTTTGAAACCGCAAGGGAGGCGGCTTTTGAGGCGCGAGAAAGGGTTCAGACTTCCGCCGGAAGCAACGTCAAGGGCGGAGACGCGGACTTTAAGCGCATGATGGGCCAGGACCGCAATTCTTATGACAGGCAAGTCGCCGGAAGCGGAAACGACCAAAGAACCAAGAACGGCGGCTTCCTAAAAAATTATTCCCGCGACATTACCGAAATCGCTCTCAAAGGCTTGGCCGACCCTGTTGTCGGACGCAAGACCGAGATTGACCGCGTCGTTCAAATACTTTCAAGAAGAACAAAGAACAATCCGCTTTTGATCGGAGAGCCTGGCGTAGGAAAGACCGCGATCGTAGAAGGCTTGGCCGCCCGAATCGCTACCGCCAACGTTCCCTACAATTTGCTAAAAAAGCGCGTCCTTACCTTGGACCTTACGGCTCTTATCGCCGGAACAAAGTACCGCGGCGAGTTTGAAGAAAGAATGAAGCGCTTGATGAAGGAAGTCCGCGACGACAAAAACGTCATTTTGTTCATTGACGAGATTCACACAATCATCGGAGCGGGCGGCCCCGAAGGCTCTCTTGACGCGTCCAACATTTTAAAGCCTGCCTTGAGCCGCGGCGAAATTCAAATCATCGGCGCCACTACAATCAAAGAGTACCGTCGCTACATGGAAAAAGACGCGGCGCTTGCAAGGCGTTTCCAAACTGTTTCAGTTGACGAACCCAGCGACCAAGAGTCCGAGCAAATCTTGTTGGGCCTAAAGCCAAAGTATGAGGAATACCACAACGTCCGCTATTCAGACCTGGTTATTCCTTCAATCATAAAATTTTCGCGCCGCTATTTGACGGACCGCTTTTTGCCGGACAAGGCCATAGACATTTTAGACGAAGCCGGCGCCCAGAAAAAAATCGCCGAAGGAAACCGTCCGGCCGAGCTTGACGAGTTGGAAAGAAAAATCGACGCCTTGGGCGAAGAAAAAAACGCCTTGGTAAAAAGCCAAAACTACGAGCGCGCGGCCGAAGTTCGCGACAAAGTCTTGGAGCTTAAAGAGCGGCTTGCGGCTTTTAAAGAGGAATGGAAAAGCAAGAACGGTTCCTTTGTTAAGGAAGTCGGCGTAAAAGACATTTGCGCGATTATCAGCCAGATGACGGGAATCCCCGCCGAACAGTTGAGCGACGACGAAAAGTCGCGCCTCCTTAAAATGGAGGAGGAGCTTCATAAGAGCGTTATCGGACAAAACGAAGCCATCAAAGCGATCGCTTCCGCCGTGCGCAGAAGCCGCTCCGGCATTTCAAGCCCCAAGCGCCCGACAGGCTCCTTTATTTTCTTGGGACCGACAGGCGTTGGAAAGACGCAGCTTGCAAAGTCTTTGGCCAAGTTTTTGTTTGGAACTGAAGACGCCCTTATCCGCCTTGACATGTCGGACTATATGGAAAAGCATAACGTCAGCAAAATGGTCGGCTCTCCGCCGGGCTACGTCGGCTTTGAGTCGGGCGGCCAGTTGACTGAGCAAGTCCGAACGCATCCTTATTCCGTCGTGTTGTTCGACGAAATCGAAAAGGCGCATCCCGAAGTGTTCAATCTTCTTTTGCAGATTTTGGAAGAGGGCGAGATCATCGATTCTCTTGGACACAAAATTAACTTTAGAAACACGATCATCATTATGACCAGCAACGCCGGCGCCCGCGAAATCACTCAAGAAGGCAAGGTCGGTTTTTCAAGCGCCGCGGGCGGCGTGATTCCGTACGAGGAAATCAAGTCAAACGCCATGCAGTCAATAAAAGAATTTATGCGTCCGGAACTTTTGAACCGCATCGACGACATTCTTGTGTTTGACGCTTTGAACCGCGACGAAGTAAGCCGCATTTTGGACTTGCAGATTTCTGAACTGAACGGCCGCCTTGCGGAGAACGGAGTCGCGCTTAAGCTTAAAGAGGCCGCCCGCGACTACCTTATCGACAAGGGCTTTGACCCAAGCATGGGCGCGCGTCCGATGCGCCGCTTGATTCAAAAAGAAATCGAAGATCCGCTTTCTACGCTTATGCTTGAAGGAAAGGTTACGGACAGCGCGGTTGTTGATTGCGTTGACGGCGGCCTTATCGTTCAGGCAAAGAAAAGCCGGGCAAAAAAACAAGAGGCGTTGGAGCCGACAATTTAACTAAGATTTTTTGGGAGGAAAAATCATGTCTAACATAGAATTCTCTGACTTTGGAAAAAAACTTACCGGCGAGTCCGGCATCCTTCAATTGATGGACGACATAGGAAAGCCGCTTCCGGCCGGCGTAAAGCCATACCGTTTGGGCGGCGGAAATCCGGCCCGCATTCCGCAGGTAGAAAAATTATATCGCGCCCGCATGGAAAAAATCATGGGCCATAAGGACGACTTTGAAAAGCTCATCGGCCTTTACGACAGTCCCCAGGGCCGCGTCGAGTTTATTGAATGCGTGGCCGAATACCTTTCAAAAACTTACGGTTGGAAAATCGGGCCGGAAAACGTCGCGATTACAAACGGCAGTCAAAGCGCTTTCTTTTACATTTTTAATCTTTTGAGCGGAACATTCAGCGACGGAAAAAAGTCTTATAAAAAGACAATCGTTCTTCCGCTTGTTCCAGAATACATAGGCTACGCCGACCAAGGAATCGAGCGCGGCCAGTTTGTCGGCATTCCTTCAACTTGCCAATACGAAAAGGACAAGACCTTTAAATACCACGTTGACTTTGACGCGCTTGAAAGCTATATGGAAAAGCATTCCAACGTCGGAGCGCTTTGCGTAAGCCGGCCGACAAATCCAACCGGAAACGTTTTGACCGACAGCGAAATAAAGCGCCTTTCAAAAATCGCCCGAAAGCACGGCGTTCCCCTTATGATAGACAACGCTTACGGCCTTCCTTGGCCGGACATCATCTTTACTGACGACGCGGCGCCTTACTGGGACTCAAATGTAATCCTTTCGATGAGCCTTTCAAAAATCGGCCTTCCGTCATTGCGAACAGGAATCATCGTGGCCGACAAAAAAATCGTAAAGGCTGTGGGAAACATCAACGCCATCGCCGCGCTTGCCAGCGGAAGCGTAGGGCAGGCCATCGCCGCTCCCCTTATCAAAAACGGAACCTTGATCGAATGCGCCCAAAAATACGTCCGCCCCTTTTACCAAAAAAAATCGATTGCCACGCAAAACGCCATCCACAAGCTTTTTGCCGGAACAAACTATTACGTCCACAAAAGCGAGGGCTCGATTTTCCAATGGCTTTTGATGCCTGACCTAAAAATCACCACGATGAAATTTTATTCCGAGCTAAAAAAACGCGGCGTTATTGTCGTTCCCGGCGAATACTTTTTCTTTGGAGCCGCGGCCGACAAAAGCCTTCCGCCAGTCGAGGAGCATCCGCATTACTCAAAGTGCTTGCGCCTAAACTATGCCGGCGACCAAAAGGAAACCGAAGGCGGACTGAAAATCATTGCGGAACTTTACAAAAAATACAGTTAAATCTAGCAAAAACGCGCGTTTTGTGATAGAATAGATAGCATGAATAAAGAATTTTTACCATACGACGTAGTTCGCAACAACGCGCTAAAATTAGCCCACAAGATTTATAAAGAAGGCTTCGTTCCTGACGTTCTCTATTGCTCGCTAAGAGGCGGCGCCTATATGGCCAACGTCATAAGCGAATATTTTAAAATTGTTAGGAAAGAAGGACACCCGGTTTTGTACGCCGCCGTCGTCGCGCGCTCTTACACTGACGTTCGCGCAAACACAAAGCTTATGATTGACGGCTGGACATATCCGCCAGAGCGCCTTCGTCCCGGCGACAAAATCATGCTTGTTGACGACATCTTTGACACGGGAAACACTATTAACGCGCTCACCGAAATTCTTCTTGACCGCGGAATCCCTCGCAACGACATAAAGGTTGTCGTCCACGACTACAAGCATTTTACTTATAAGAAGCAACAGCCGATTATTCCTGACTATTGGTGCCGCAAGTTCGAGATCACTAAGCCGGAAGAAGATTTGTGGATTCACTACATGAGCCACGAGTTGGTTGGCTTGAGCCGTGAAGACTTGGAAGAAAACTACTTTAAGCAAGATCCAGAGCTAAAGGAAGTTTTGGACGTCTTGGCTAAAAAATAAACCAGATGATAACGATGAAAAAAATTTTTTTTGCTACGATTTTTTTGATTGCCCAGTTTGCGCTCTTTGCCGAAGTGACGGTTGTTAATCCCGCTCCTGGCGAATACGCAAATTTGCAAACTCTTGTTTTGGAATCCAATGGCGGCGAAGAGCTTTATTATTCCTTTTCGGGAACGGACCCCTTGGCCCAAGGCTTTGCCTACGACGGGCCGGTCGTGCTTGACGTTACAGGAAACGTTGAGCTGCGAGTTGTAAGCGTTGACCATAATCAAAATCGGCAAGAGCAAAAAATTTATTTTTCTGTCGAACCAACCCAGTCCGAAAACGAAGAGCAAAACGCTTTCTTAAAGTCATTTGAGACCGGCCCCTGCTTTGACTTTGTTGCCGGAAATAAAATTCAAATTCCGTTTTCTTTAAGCTATTCTTTCTTTCAGAATAAGGAGTTTGAAAAGGGAAGGGAAATCTCAATTTCAAAGAACGCCACGATGGAGCGTTACGTGCCGATCAACTTAAGCGACGGCTCAAAAGTTTGGCGATATGTTCTGCGCGTTCTTCCCGCTCAAGCCGGCGCTTTGACCAAGAGAGACGTTCCTTTTAAGACAAGGGATTGGTCAACAATCGTATTTTTGGACCCCAAAAAGATTTACTCTCTTGACGGCGACTGGTGGGAATCCTCCGGCAAGCTTGTCGAAATTGACAGAAGCAAAAACAATGTTATTTATTATCAAGACGTGGATGTTTCTTCTGAAAATTCAGTCGAAGAAATTCTTTTGCCCGCAAAGCCTTCGCTCAAGACCGAGCGCGGTTATGACGGAAGCCTTGAAATTTACGCCGTCGGAAAAAACGGAGAGCAGTTTGAGCTGGCGTCTTCGTCGGCTTCAAAAAGCAAGATGATTTCTGACGGCTTGTTCCCCAAGCTTGTCATTGACACATTTGCGGGCGACAAAATCGAAGAAAAGCTTGCGCTTGACGTGTACTGCGACAAAGTTTATCAAGGCGTCTTGTATGTTGACGTTTTTGTAAATCGAACGACACCCAGCGCTCCAAAAATCGTTTCCAGCGCCTCGTCAACGTACGCCCGCGACGACGTTAGAGTTTCCGCCCGCCTTGATCCAAAGCTAAAGATTTTCTATTCAATCTCAAATCCAATTTCAATCGAGCCTTCGTTTGACGCTCCCGATTTGCAAAGCTTAATGTTTGAGCACGGCGATTACAATATTTATCAAGGCCAGAACATCACGCTCTTTGGCGACACAGAAAGAATTCTTGCGTATCAAGTTTCGTTCTATTCGGAAGACGAAAGCGGCGCCAAAAGCTCTACCGCCGAATATTCCGTGATAATCGACAAGTACAATTACTATGTCAATCCATTGTCGGAGCTTTCGGAGCAAGACGGAAGCCCTTACGCTCCCTTTAAGGACTTGTCTAAACTTTCCAAGATCGCCAACAAAAAGAATTTTTCGCGCTTCTTTATAAAAGGAGACGTCGCTCTAAACTCTGGCGAGATAACGATTACAAACAATGTTGAATTTTGCGGAATGGACGACGCCCATATTTTGGTTCCCGCCAATTCTGTGATCGCCATTAAAAACGCCGGCCTTTACGCCCAGAATATTTTCTGGGAAAAGACCGAGCCGCCGGCTGTTTCAAAAAAACTAAGGGCCGCGGCCAAGGCTTTAACAAACCTCTTTATCTTTGAGCATTCCGCCGCCACATTTAAGAACTGTCAAGCGGTGGCTCGCTTTTCTGGAGACGGCCGAGTCTTTAATTGCTTGTCTTCCGCTCTAAGCCTGGAATCAACTGGAATCACAAGCGAAGCGCAGGGCTATTCTTGCGTTGCGGCTTCGACAGGAAACTGCAAGATTAACATCAAGAATTCAAGGCTGTTGAGCATCGCCGACACGGCCGTCGCAATTTCAACCAATGGCGGCTCGTTGAATTTTGAAAACAACTTTGCGCAGGTTACCGGCCGCATGGGCCGTCCCGCTGAGTTTGTCGATTGTTCGGTAAGAATGGTCAACAATAAATTTAGCGCCGACGTTCAAAACAAAACGCAAAACTACAAGAGCGTTTACAAGGCCGGAACGACAGTCTTTACCGAAGACCAAGGAAACACATATAAATGACAATCGTTGGCTTTGACGAAGCGGGAAGGGGGCCTTTGGCTGGTCCCGTATCCGCCGCAGCCGTAATTCTTCCAAAAGACTTTCCCGTAGAAATTCTAAACGACTCTAAAAAACTATCCGAAAAAAAACGCCTTGCCGCCGAAGCTGTAATCAAGGAAAAGGCCATATGGGGCTTGGCTTTTGTTGACCACAAAACGATCGACAAAATGAACATCCTTCACGCAAGCCTTTACGCGATGAAATTGGCCTTTGAAGATTTGCAAAAAAAGAATCCAAGGCTTGATTTAGGGGATTTGAACGGCATCGCGGACGGGAACTTTGTTCCCCCGGAACTTCCGATTGAATGCCAGGCGGTAGTAAAGGCTGACGCGAAATTCGCGCAAGTTATGGCGGCCAGCATTTTGGCAAAGACCGCCCGCGACCGCCTTATGATAGAAATGGACAAAAAGTATCCGGGCTACGGCTACGCAAAACATAAGGGCTATCCGACAGCGGCTCACAAGGCCGCCTGCCATAAACTAGGCCCCAGCCCAATACAGCGTCTCTCATTTACATATTAAGGCGCTTTTTTTACTTTGAGCGTTTTGAGACCACGTGGATGCGGCCGGTCTTTTTGGGAGCGTTGGGGTCAACGGGGCGCGCGTCGGGATTTTCGGCCTTTTTCTTGTAGACCTTCTTTCCAGAAAGGGCTCCGGTTCCAAATTTGGCTTCTTTTGCGGCCTTCTTTTCGGCGCGGAGCTTGTCGCGCTCCTTTTTATTCTTTTGGATAAATTTTAGGGATTCGTCCAATCCGCCAAAGAACTTTTGCATGTCTTCCTCAAAAACTGCGATTTGATGGCGGTCATGCTCAATGCCTTCCTTTCCGTTCTTGCTTTCTACAATCTGCAAAAACACGTCGCCCGTGCGGTTTTCCTTTACGTTAAAAAAATAAGAGCGATTTGCCAAAGTTACTTGTGTTGTGTATAGTTCTCCGCGAATTCCCATTGCATTCTCCTTGTTAACGCATCCTTCCCTGTGCTTTGGTGGATTTTGTATTAATTTAGCGCAAAGAAAAAAAAAGCGCAATAGGAAAAAAGCAACTCTTTGTATAAAAAATCGCTTGCATTTTCTTGGCTGTTGATTTATAATAGATTAAATTAAGCTTTAGGAGATTTGCTGCTATGCAAAAAAAGATATTTGTAGACGGAATGTTTGACGACGGCGTTGCCGGCAAGGTCGGAGCGGCTGTTAAAGGCGTTGCCGGAGTTACAGAATGCGTGGCAGACCCCGCAAAGTCGCAAGTAAAGGTAGACTTTGACGAAAGCGTAGGCGGAATCGAAGACGCGATTAACGCGGCCATTTCTGGAGCCGGCGTTACTGTTCTTGGCTAATTCTTTCCCAGTTTATGGTTTTAATAATATTAAAGAACTTTAGCGTTCTTGACAAATTCTTCAAAAATAATTAAAATCTTTAATTATTTTTAACTTCAGGAGAATTGATTATGGGAAAGACAATCGCGCAAAAGATTTTTGAAAAACATCTTTTGGAAAAACCTTTTAAAGACACTTATATTCTCAAGCTGGACAGAGTTTTCTGCCACGAAATCACAACCCCAATTGCCATCAACGACCTTTGCGAACGAGGCAAGGATCGCGTTTTTGACAAAACAAAGATCAAGGCCGTAATTGACCACGTCACTCCGGCCAAAGACTCAAAGACCGCCACGCAGGAAAAAATCCTTCGCGACTGGGCAAAGCGCAACGACATCAAGGACTTTTTTGACATCGGCTGCAACGGCGTTTGCCACGCCATCTTCCCCGAAAAAGGCTTTGTCCGCCCTGGCTTTACAGTAATCATGGGCGACAGCCATACTTGCACCCACGGCGCTTTTGGAGCCTTTGCCGCTGGCGTAGGAACGACAGACCTTGAGGTTGGAATCCTTAAAGGCGTTTGTTCGTTCAAAGAGCCCAAGGCGATCAAGTTTGTATTGAACGGAACGTTAAAGCCCGGCGTTTACGCCAAGGACGTAATCCTTTACTTGATCGGAAAGATCGGAGTGAACGGAGCCACAAACTGCGTCGTCGAGTTCACCGGTCCTGTCGTTGACAATTTTGGCATGGAAGAGCGAATGACCATTTGCAATATGGCTGTTGAAGCCGGCGCCACAAGCGGCATTTGCTTCCCCGACCAAAAGACCGTTGACTACCTTTGGGAATTCATCAAAGACGAATACAAGACCAAAGAAGAGGCGCTTGCCGACTACCAGCAGTGGAAGAGCGACCCCGACGCGGAATACGAAAAAGTAATCGAATGCGACTTGAGCGACTTGCAGCCGCTCGCGACTGTCGGCTACAAGCCCGACCAAGTAAAGCCCATTGCCGAATTGGCCGGAACAAAGGTTGACCAGATTTACATTGGTTCTTGCACCAACGGCCGCATCTCTGACTTGCGCGTCGCCGCCGAAGTCCTTAAAGGAAAGCATTTGGCTGCCGGCGTCCGCGGAATCGTAAGCCCGGCCACCCCAAAAATTTACAAAATGGCCTTGGACGAAGGCTTGCTTTCAATTTTTATGGACGCGGGCTTTTGCGTCACAAACCCGACTTGCGGCGCTTGTCTTGGCATGTCCAACGGCGTTTTGGCCGAAGGCGAAGTTTGCGCCTCGACGACAAACCGCAACTTTAACGGCCGCATGGGCAAGGGCGGAATGGTTCACCTTATGAGCCCCGCGTCTGCAGCCGCGACAGCAATCGCCGGAACAATAACGAATTCATCATTATACAAAGCATAAATTGTAGGAGTAAATTATGAAGCAATTTGGAGGCCCGGTCCTCTTCTTGGACAGAACTGACATCAATACGGACGAGATTATTCCGGCAAAATACTTGACGGAAAACACAAAGCAAGCCCTTAAGCCTTATCTTTTGGAAGACTTAAAGTTGGAAGGCTTTGACTCCAAGACAGACGTGCCCGGAAAAAAGGTCATCGTCACTCGCGACAATTTTGGCTGCGGCTCAAGCCGCGAGCACGCTCCTTGGGCTTTGGAAGTAAACGGCATTTACGTTGTCGTCGCGGTGAACTTTGCGCGCATCTTCCGCCAGAATATGTACAACTGCGGCTTGCTTGCCGTTGAGATGGACAAAAAATCCGTTGACGACATGTTCCGCACCTTTGCCGAAAAAGACACTGAGTGCAAGATTGTGTTCAATGACGACGGAACGGCAAAAGTAAAGCTTATCGCCGGAAGCCTTTCAAAAAGCTATCCCTTTAAGCTTGAAGGCTTTGAGAAGGCTCTTGTAGAAAAAGAGGGCTGGATCGGATACGCCGACAGCAAATTTTAGTGAGTCACTATTGACAAAAAGTTCGTCTTTTGTTATATTAGACGAACTACGGCGACATAGCTCAGTTGGTAGAGCACACGGCTCATATCCGTGATGTCATAGGTTCAATCCCTATTGTCGCTATCCAAGGCTTCCCAATCGGGAAGCTTTTTTTGTTTTCCTAGCGTAAGATGGCCCCTGGAATTGTCGCGCGCGCAAAGTCAACAAGCGCCGCTTCTTGATCTTCCGTGTATGGCTGGACTTTCTCGGCGGCGGCGCTGAGGCAACGGCCGTTTAGAAAATGCGCAAAGAACCAGCGCGCGTCTTTTGGCAAAAGCTTTGCGATTTCTTCTATCTCCGCGCGGCCGACCAAGGGCGGGTAGAGAACCGTGCGGAACTCGCGCGCGTTTGTCGGCAACGCGGAAATAATTTTTATTGACTGAATGATTTTTTGCGATGAACTGTCGCAAGCCGATGATTGCGCGGCCGCCGCGTCTTGGGCTTGCGAGAGTTCTCCGTAGCGCGCGGGGCTTGTCTTTACGTCCAGCGCGATGTAGTCGGGCGCGCAAGCCTTGTCGGACAAAAGTTCTTGCAAGCGGTCGGGAAACATGCCGTTTGTGTCAAGCTTTATCTTGTAGCCCAAAGAGCGCGCCTGCAAAATCAATTGGCGGACCGTGTCGGGATGCAGCAAGGGCTCTCCGCCTGAAATAACAAAGCCGGACAGCACGTTGGCGCGCTTTTTTAGGTGGGCGATTATGTCTTGGATAAAAACAAATTGGGGCTGGTCACGGTCGGCTTGCGCGCCCGCGTCTTGGGCTTGAAAAGCCTTGCTTGGCGCTACAAGCTCGGTGTTGTAGCAATATGGGCAACGAAGATTGCAGCCGCGCAAAAAACACGCGGCCGCGACTCGTTCTGGGAAATCAACTAAAGAAGTCTTTACTAATACTGCGTCAGGCTGTTGCAAGGTTAAAGATTTCTTCCAACTCGGCCACATTGTGGGCGCGCGCCGTTTCGCTTCCGTCGGCCTTGTAGAAAATTACTGTAGGAGCGGCGAATACGCCTTTTTGCGCGGCTTCGTTTAGGCCTTGCTCTGTGTCAACGTCGATAGTCTTTCCTGTAAGGCCGCTGTTGGCGATCCATTCTTTTACAGGCGGGCAGTTGGGGCAAGTCTTTCGGGCAAAAAGCTCGTAGCGAAGCTCTGAACTTGCGGCCTGCGCGGCGGGGTTTTGGCCTTGCGAGGCTTGCGCTGGAGCGGCGGGGCTTTCTTCAAAGCGCTCGTCTTCCATAAGCATTTCGCTTTCCGGGCTAAAAGTCGTCTGGTCGTTGTCGTATTCGGAGGAGTCTTCCAACTTAAAGTTCTTTCGCATCTTGAATTCTTCGGCCTTGCCCTTGTTCCAGTTTTTAATCGCGCGGTAGTAGCCTACGATGCGGGCGTAAACTTCCGTTTCCGTTCCGTGAACGTCAGCAAGTTCTTTTTGAACGTCGGCGATTTCCTTGTCAAGTTCCTGTACGCTTTTCATAAATTCCTCCCTTTTTATCTTTGCGCCGCGATAGCGACCTGGCGTTCCGCAAGCAAACTGTCAAGCTTGGCTTGAAGAGCGCGCCTCTTTTCTTCTTTGCACTTGGGGCATTCCGCGTGTTCCCCAGAAAGATAGCCGTGAACAGGGCAAATCGAGTAAACAGGCGAAATCGTCAAATACGGAATACGGTAGTTGGACATGACGCTCTTTACCAAGTCGCGGCAAGCCTTCCAGTCCTTGATTTGCTCGCCCATGTATGTGTGGAACACCGTTCCGCCGGTGTATCGGGTTTGCAAGGATTCCTGCTGGTCCAAGGCCTCAAAGATGTCGCTTGTAAAGTCAACCGGCAACTGTGTTGAGTTTGTGTAGTAGGGGTCGCTTGTTCCAGAGGCGATGATGTCGGGGTAGTTTTGCTTGTCGTGGCGGGCCAGGCGGTAGCTGGTGCTTTCGGCCGGAGTCGCCTCCAAGTTGAAAAGCTCGCCGGTCTCTTCCTGGTAGTCCTGCATCTTTTGGCGCATGTAGTCCAAAACTTTTTCGGCAAAGGCCTTTCCTGTCGGGTTGACGATGTCAACGCCTAAAAAGTTAAGGCAGCATTCGTTCATTCCGCAAAGGCCGATTGTGTTAAAGTGGTTGTTGAGCGTCTTAAGGTAGCGCTTTGTGTAGGGGAAGAGGCCTCCGTCGTAAAGCTTTTGGATTACCTTTCTCTTTACGCAAAGGCTCTGCTTGGCCAAGTCCATAAGGTAGTCCAAGCGCTTAAAGAACTGCTCTTCGTTCTTTGCCAAGTATCCGATTTGCGGAAGGTTGATAGTGACGACGCCGATGCTTCCGGTGAACTCGTCGCTTCCAAAAAGTCCTCCGCCGCGCTTGCGCAGCTCGCGCTTGTCAAGGCGAAGGCGGCAGCACATTGAGCGCACGTCGCTTGGGTTGAGGTCTGAGTTTACGAAGTTTTGGAAGTAGGGCGTTCCGTACATTGAAGTCATCTCGAACAAAAGCTGGGCGTTCTCGCTGTTCCAGTCAAAGTCTTTTGTGATGTTGTATGTGGGAATCGGGTAGCCAAAGCCGCGGCCTTCCGCGTCGCCCTCAAGCATGATCTTTATGAACTGCTTGTTGATGAGGTCCATTTCTTTTTGGCAGTCGCCGTAGGTAAAGTCCTGCTCCTTTCCGCCGACGATGGCCTTTTTGTCCTTAAGGTCGGCCGGGCAAGTCCAGTCAAGAGTTATGTTGGAGAAGGGAGCCTGGCTTCCCCAGCGGCTGGGAGTGTTGACGCCGTAAACGTATGACTGGATGCATTGGCGAACTTCCTTTTCAGACAGGTTGTCGATTTTGACAAAGGGAGCCAAGTAAGTGTCAAAGGAACTGAAGGCCTGGGCGCCCGCCCATTCGTTTTGCATGATTCCCAAAAAGTTTACGATTTGGTTTACCAGCGTTGAAAGGTGGGTGGCCGGTTTTGAAGTGATCTTGTCCTTGACTCCGCCAAGGCCTTCGACGATAAGCTGGCGCAAAGACCAGCCGGCGCAATAGCCAGAGAACATCGAAAGGTCGTGGATGTGGAAGGCGGCCGTCTTGTGGGCGTCCGCGATTTCTTTTGAATAAATGTTGTTAAGCCAGTAGTTGGCTGTGATCGTTCCAGAGTTGTGGAGAATAAGGCCGCCGAGCGAAAAGTTTACGTTGGCGTTCTCGTTTACGCGCCAGTCGCTTTGGGCAAGGTAGCCGTCCATCGTCTTGTTGATGTCGAGCATAAGGCTCTTGGCGTCGCGGACGGCCTCGTGGCGGGCGCGGTAAAGGATGTAGGCCTTGGCAACCTCGACTTCCTTGGCCTCGATAAGAGCGGACTCAACCACGTCTTGGATTTCTTCGATCGCGGGAATCGAATGCGCGCGGCGGCCCGCCAGCAATAGGCGCAGCTTTTCTTCGACGCTGTCGGTAAGCGCGGCGGCCTTGTCCGGGTTGGCGAATTTTTCAACCGCTTGGATGGCCTTTCCGATCGCTTTTTCGATTTTCTTTCGGTCGTAGGAGACGATGTCTCCCGATCTTTTTACGACGTTTTTAATGAACGACTTGGTTTCCTCGTCGCCGCTCTTTCCCAAAAAACTTTTCCATTGCGGAAAAACCGACTGCTCGCTCACTTTTTGATTCCCCCAACCTTATTTACTTCGTTTATAAATTCTTCCAAATTTTCAAAATGCTTGTAGACAGAGGCAAAGCGGATGTAGGCCACTTTGTCGATGTCGTTAAGGCGCTGCAAGACCAACTCGCCCAAGTCGCTGGTCGAAATCTCGCGGCTGGACTTGGCCTGCATGACGGCCTGGTCCTCGATTTCGGCGGCCAAGTTTTCCACCGTCGTTGTCGAAACGGGGCGTTTTTCAAGCGCCCGCTCGATGCCTTTTTCAAGTTTTTTGGAGTCAAAGGGCTGCCTGCGGCCGTCTCGCTTGATGACCATCAGGGGCTTTTCTTCTATGCGTTCGTAGCTGGTAAAGCGGTAGCCGCAGCTAAGGCATTCGCGTCGCCTGCGAATGTTCTCGCCGTTGGCCATTGCGCGGCTTTCTATGACCCTGTCGTCAAGCGAGCCGCAGTAAGGACAGCGCATATTTTCCCCTATATTCCCCAAAATTAGCGCTATGTATAGCGTTTTTTATGTAATTAATCTATTCTAACACGCTATTTTATAAAAAGCAAGCAAAATTTTCATAAATTTACAAAAATATTTTGCCCGCTTTTTTTGGAGGAACGGATGTCCCTCGCGCGTCATTTTTCCACGACCGTCCAGCCGGAGGGGATGCCGCTTGCGCCTGTTTTGTCGGACCAATCTACGTCTTTTGCTTTTGTGAAAGTGCCTGAGTCGGCGACGCCGTCAAGCCAGCCTGCAGTGCAGTCGCTTGCGGAAATATCCGTCGCAAGGCAAGTTACGCTTTTCAGTCTTCCACAGCCTTGGAACATGTATTGGTAGCAGCAGTTCGCCAGCGTGGTTGCGGGAAGGCTTGGCGCGGCCGTCAGGCTTGTGCAGCCATTGAACATGAGGCTGTAGCAGAATGGCGCCAGCGTGGCGGCGGGAAGGCTTGGCGCGGCTGTCAGGCTTGCGCAGCCTTGGAACATGTGTTGGTAGCAGGAGTTCGCCAGCGTGGTTGCGGGAAGGCTTGGCGCGGCCGTCAGGCTGGCGCAGCCGGAGAACATGTATTGGTAGCAGCAGTCCGCCAAAGTGGTGGCGGGCAAAAGCAAGTCCGCGCCGCTTTTGTTCTTTATATTGGTGTTGTTTCTGAAGAAATAGGCAAACGTCCAACTTTCTTCCAGCGCGGTCGCTTTTTCAAAATGCTCGCTCTTAACAAGGCTCATGATGTTGCCGTAAACATAACAGTCCTTGTCGCAACTGATGTTGCTGTAATTTAAAGTGTCTGTCGCGTACGCTTTGTTGCCGCCAAAGAATTCTACCTTGTCACCAGCTGTCGCAAGCGGGATTGTTCCTGTCGAGCCGCTTTCGATTGTTTGCGCTGTTCCTCTGTTGACTTTGTATGTGAC
>JAEEVR010000046.1 GCA_016290995.1 Treponema sp.
ACGCTGGCCTCTTCCGAAATGTATTTTGAAAGGCCTTCAAAAGCCTTGGCTTCCGAAAGCGAATACCTGTGGTCGATGCAAGAAATGTTTTCAAAAATGTTTCTCGTTTCCATATTGTTCCTCCGTCTATTTCTTTAGCAAAGCGGCAAAGGGGCTGTAGGTTTCGCCGTCGTCGTCGTTGGAATTGCTGGCCAAATATTTTTTGGTTTCCAAATCCTGCTCGGCGGACTCGCTTGTAGTAAGAGAGATGCGCTTGTTCTTTGCGTCCACGCCCTGAACGACGACGCTCATCTTGTCGCCCTTCTTGAAAACCTTTTGCAAGTTGGTTCCCTTCTTTACGTCCAGCTCCGAAACGTGGACAAGGCCGTCGATTCCGTCCGCCAAATTGACAAAGACGCCAAAATCGGCGACGCGGGCGATCGTTCCGTCAATCTTGTCGCCTTCCGAAAATTTTTGCTCCACCGTGTCCCAGGGGTCGGCCTCAAGCGCCTTTAGGCTTACGCTGACCTTTTCGTTTTTCCAATCGGCCTTGATTACCTTTGCGGTGATTTCTTGTCCTACCGACAAAACCTTTTGGATGTCGTCAACGCGGGCGCGTGAAATTTCCGAAATCGGAAGCAGCGCCTGAAAGCCTCCCAAGTCGACAAAGGCGCCGTAGTTGTGGAGCGCGGTGATTTTTCCTGTGACCATCGTTCCGACAGCGATTTGGCTTTCCAAGGCCGAAAGGTTTTTGGCGCGCTGCTCTTCCAAAATCGCGCGGTTAGAAACAACGATGTTCTTTCCGTCGTTCTTGTATTCCTGGATTTTAAAGACCAAGTGGCGGCCCGTAAAATCCGTGTCGTCGTCCTTTTTGCGTCCGCCCATTTGCGAATAGGGGCAAAAGGCCCTGGCGCCGCCAATCTTGACTTCGTAGCCGCCCTTGATTTCTTTTTCAACGACGCCCTCAACCGGAATGCCGCTTGTCCAGGCGTTTTCTATCATCGTCTTGTCGGCGTTCTGTCCGCTGATTTTTGTGGTAAAGCGCGACTCGCCGTTCTTTTCTCCAAGGTAAAAAACCTTGATTTTGTCGCCTTCTTTGACGCTGACGTTTCCGTTTTCGTCCGCCAGTTCCGCCCTCGAAAGCACGCCCTCGCTCTTAGAGCTCAAATCCAAAAAAATTGTGTCGTCCGATATCGCCACAATTTCCGTCTCAATTTGCTGACCGATTTCCAATTTTTCCATAGAGAAGATAATACTGAATTTGGGGAGAAAATTCAACCGAGAAGGAATGGTCATAGGCTGCCGGCGTTCCGCCTGACGCTCCGCAAAATCAAGATATCCGCTGACAATCTGGCCAAGCGCGTTATGGCGCCATCTAGAAAAAGCGAAAAAAATGTGTATAATAAAAACTATGAAAGTAGCGGTAACTTACGATAAAGAAACGGGAAACGTTTTCCAGCATTTTGGGAAGACTCAGTATTTTAAGGTTTATCAAATTGAAGACGGAAAAATCCTTTCTTCGCAAGTGATTGACAACGGAGGAAACGGGCATCACGCCATTCCCCCATACTTAAGGAGCCTTGGCGTGGACACCCTGATTTTAGGAAACCGCGGCCAGGGCGCGATTGACGCGATTGCCGCAAGCGGCTTAAAAGAACTTCCTGGAATCACAGGAAGCGCCGACGATGCCGCAGAGCTTTTTGCGAAGGGCCAGCTTAAGCCAAACTTTGAGGCCAAGTGTGATCATCATGGGGAACACCATCAGTAAGGGCAAACGATAATTCTGAGGTGTTCTTGTGATTGTCGAAAACAAGTCTTTTGACGAAGAGAGGGCTTTATACGGCCTTAAAGGCCTTACTGTAAAAAACTGCCGCTTTGATGGGCCTGCCGACGGCGAATCCGCATTTAAGGAATGCCGCGGCATCGATGTGGCCGGCTGTTTTATGAATCTGCGCTATCCCTTTTGGCATGTGGAAAAAGCGAAAATCACCGACACAAACTTTACCCAAAACTGCCGGGCAGCCCTTTGGTACGACAAAGATATTTACATCGAAAACAGCAAACTTTTTGGAATCAAGGCAATTCGTGAATGCGAAAACATCAGCCTTAAAAACTGCAGCGTTAATTCTCCGGAGTTCGCTTGGAAAAGCCAGAATCTGAAAATTGAAAATGTCACGATCGAAGAGTCTGAATATCCCTTTTTTGAAATCCGCGGCGCAAAAATCACCGGCCTAAAAATGAAAGGAAAATATTCTTTTCAATATGACGAAAACATCGAAATCACAGATTCCGAGCTGGACACAAAAGACGCCTTCTGGCACACAAAAAACGTGACGGTAAAAGACTCCCTTGTAAAAAGCGAATACCTGGGCTGGTATTCAGAAAACCTCACGCTGATAAACTGCCGCATTATCGGAACCCAGCCCTTCTGCTATTGCAAAAATCTTGTTCTCAAAAACTGTATAATGGAAGACTGCGACTTAGCCTTTGAGCGCAGCGGCGTTTTTGCGGAAGTGAACGGAAAAATCGACAGCGTAAAAAATCCTCTAAAAGGAAAAATCACGGCTGACGAAATCGGCGAACTAATTTTGGAAGACGATTTTTGCGACAAAACAAAGACGACGATTGTTTGCCGCAACGCAAAACGTTAGTCTCAACCTTCGATTGACTTAAGCCGCGCCTTGTCGTCGTACATGTCCTTGTCGGCGCGCTCGAATATTTCAGAAACAAAGCTGTCGCTCTCCGGCAAGTATTCAGCCATGCCGGAAGCCAATACCGCTCCGCCGTTTGTCTTTAAGTTTTCCAGCGCCTGGCCCCGCAACTTTTCCATAAGCTCATGCCGCGCAGAATAGTCGTTCCCGCGAAGGAATACCACAAACTCGTCGCCGCCCACTCTGAACACAGGACTGTGGCTGAATATGCCGCACAAAAGCGCCGACGACGCGCGAATGTATTCGTCTCCGGCCGCATGGCCCTTAGTGTCGTTTATAAGCTTAAGGTTGTTGCTGTCGCACACTACAAGGGCAAAGTTCAAATAGTCAAGGCCGTTGTCGATGTTTCCCTGAACGGAGGCTTCAAGCTCCCTGTAGGCGGTCTTGTTCTTGCCGCCGGGGTTATCGCGTATAGCATTAGCCGAAGCCTTCCTCCAAGTTAGCGCCTATATTATAGCTTATTTTAGGATTTTTTCCTAGTTATAAGCGGAATCAACAAAATCATCATGATTAAAACGACAGGGAAAACGGTGCCCGCAAGGAGGCCGGCCTTTAGGTTGTTGCCAAAGAGTTGGGAAATGTTTCCGACAAGCGCAGGGCCGGCGGCTCCTCCTAAATCGCCCGACATGGCTAGCATCGCAAAAAGCGCGGTTCCGCCTCTGGGAATTCTCGGAGAGCAAACGCTGATTGTTCCAGGCCACATGATCGCCACCGAAAAGCCGCAGAGGACGCAGCCCAAAAGTCCAAAAAGCGGAAGGGCGGAAAGCGACGCCAGCAGATAGCTTGCGACGCATAAGGCTCCTGAAAAAATCATAAAGGCCATAAGGTTCAGCTTGTGGCCAAACTTTCCAAAAAGCGCCCGCACAGTTCCCATCGCGACAGCAAAGAGGCAAGGCCCCGCAAAGTCGCCTATGTTCTTGGAAAGCCCCAGGGCCGATTCCGCAAAAGCAGAAGCCCACTGCGCCATAGAAAGCTCCGAGGCGCCCGCGCAAACCATAAGGACTATCGCGATCCAAAAAAGCGGAAGCTTGAAAAGCGCCAAAAGACCCATTCCCTTTTCGCCGCCGTTAGGCCGCTCAATCGGACAAGCCGCAAAATTAAAAACGTTAAAAAGCGGAATCACAGCCCATGCGCATGAAAGAATTTTCCAGTTTTCGATGCCGACAAATTTAAAGAAGAGCGTGGAAATCACAATCACGCCCACAGAGCCCCAGCAGTAAAACGAATGCAAAAGGCTCATCACCGCTTCCTTATGCTCAAAGGGGCAGGCTTCAACAATCGGGCTTCCAAGCACTTCAACAAGGCCGCTTCCGATTGCGTAGACAACAACGCTTATGATGATTCCAACAAAAGGGTCAGAAAAAAGTTCCGGCAAAAAGGCAAGAAGGACAAGTCCCGCCGCCGAGCACAGGCAGGAAGTTATGATACACTTTCTGTAGCCGATTTTGTCCACGGCATGAACGCAGATAATGTCCACGACAAGCTGCGTAAGAAAAAAGACCGCCGGAATAAGCGCGATTTTTCCAAGCGGCACATCGTAATTTTTATTGAACATCAAAAACAAAAGCGGCGTAAAATTGGCTGTGATCGCTTGCGTTATAAATCCCATATAGCAGGCAATCAGCGTCTTGTTATAGTTTTTTGCGCTCTGTTCCATAAAAACTCCTTTGCTTGCTGCAACACTAGCAGATTAGCGCGCGGAAAGAACTTTTGCAATAAACTATTGGCAAAGCGGCGATTTTGCCATACACTTTAGTTAACTGGAGGACTAAAATGGCAATCACCGTGAACCTTCGTTACACAGGAAAAAATGGCGCGGCCCAAGCCTTCGCCCGCGAAATGATTTCAAGCGGAACCGTTGAAAAAATCCGCGCGGAAAAAGGAAATCTTCGCTATGAATACTACCTGCCGTTTGAAGAAAGTTCCGGCGACGAAACGATTCTCCTAATCGACTCTTGGGAAAACCAAGAGGCGATTGACAAGCACCACGCGACGCCAATGATGAAAACAATCGCCGAGCTGCGCGAAAAATACGACCTTCACATGACAATCGAGCGCTTTGTTTCAGACGACTACATTCCTGAGCGGGACAAGGGATTTTTGCGCAAGTAAGCGGCAAAAAGCGTTTATGGCAATGAAAAAATTGTTTTTGTTTTTAACGGCGACGTACCTTTTTGCTTCTATCGCCTGCGCAAACGGAGGGCCTTCTGATATGAAAATCTCGATTCAAGTTACAAGCGACGGCGGTAAGTCTGAACTAACAGCAACGCTGGTAGATAATTCTTCTGCCGTCGCCTTTTACGAGCTTTTAAAAAAAGGGCCTGTCTCAATCAAAATGCGCGATTACGGCAGCTTTGAAAAAGTTGGCCCGCTTGGAACAAAGCTTCCACGCAACGACACCCAGATTACCACACAAGCCGGCGACATCATTTTGTATCAGGGAAATCAGATTACAATTTACTATGACACTAACAGCTGGAACTTTACCCGGCTTGGAAAAGTTGATGGAGTGACACAAGCCGAGCTCAAGAAGATTCTTGGCAAAGGCGATGTCACGGCTGTGTTTGAAATATTGAAATAAACGGTTATAATAGGAGCGGTCAATGAAAGCAAAATCTTTTTTATTAGCGGCGCTTTTCTCGCTGGCGGCATTCAGTCTTTTTGCAAAAGACAATTCAAAGGCGGCAAGCTACAAAACACACGAAGCAATCGGCGACAAATCTGTTCCAGTCGTTTACTTTATCCGCGACATCACGCCTGAAGCGCTTGTAAAAGTTTACAAGGCAACCGGCTACAAGATCAAAGGCAAGACTGGCGTAAAGGTAAGCACTGGCGAAAGCGAAAAGGCAAATTATTTGCGTCCCGCCCTCATCAAAAATCTTGTAAAGGACGAACTGAACGCGACCATCGTTGAATGCAACACAGCTTACGGCGGCTCTCGAAGCAACAATATCAACCACATGAAAATCGCAAAGGACCACGGATTTTTGGATGTGGCGAACGGCTTTGACTTGCAAGACGCGGACGGCTATATGACGATTCCGGTAAACGGCGGCGTCCGTCTAAAGGAAAATTACGTGGGAACGCATTTTAAAAACTACGACACGTATTTGATTCTTTCGCATTTCAAGGGCCACGCGATGGGCGGCTTTGGCGGAGCGATAAAAAATCTTTCCATCGGATTCGCATCGGGAATGAGCTGCGAAAAATCAGGCAAGCTTAACATTCATTCCGCAGGCCGCAGCGTCACAAACTGGGCACGATGCCCGCAAGACGAATTTTTGGAAAGCATGGCTGAGGCCGCAAAATCAGTTTGCGACTACATGCAAAACGGCAAAGGAATTGTCTGCGTGAACGTGATGAACCGCCTTTCGGTGGACTGCGACTGCGATTCAAATCCCGCAGAGCCGGACATGCATGACATCGGAATCCTTGCAAGCCTTGACCCGGTGGCTTTGGACCAGGCCTGCGTAGATCTGGTCTACAAGGCAAAAGATTCCGGCAGCCTTATTGAACGCATTGAAAGCAGAAACGGAATCCACACGCTGGAACACGCGGAAAAAATCGGCTTTGGCAATCGCAATTACCGACTGGTGGAGATTAAACAATGACCAAAACCCAGCGCTTAAGAATGCCGATCGACATAACGATGACGCTTTTCTCGCTTTGGACTACATTTCCATCATCATTTTGTTTGCGACAATTTCTTCAACTACTTCCACTGCGGCAGCCACCATCTTTGGGCAGAAGTCGGTGAAGAGTTTATTATCAACGCAAAATTGATGCCCTTCTTCTGAAGCAATATCGCAGCCCAATAAATCATTGCAAATGTAAGAGCCGCATTTTTCTTTGAAGCGGTCCATCATTAAATCATTCACTTTGTTTGAAACATTGCGCCCTTCTGTATCACCGGCAGATTTCTGGCCATACAGCAATCCTAAAACCATCAGGGCACCGGTCACTGCTCCACACACTTCACCTTTTCGCATACCGCCGCCAAAGCAGCTGCCAAGTCTAAGAGCTTCTTCTTCTGTAATCCCACATTCTGTTGCAAAAGCCGCAAGGACTGATTGAGAACAATGCAATTTCTGCGAAAAATAATTCACCGCTTTTTCTTTGTGAGTCATTTTTCCTACCCCAAATAATTTTTAACTTCTGCCACACTTAAGACTTTTCCAGCCGAAACAATCTTATCATTCACTGCAAGAGCTGGCAGACTCATTACTCCTGTTTCCATAATCTTCTGCATGTCCGTAATGTATTGAACGTCAGCCGCAACATTCATTTCAGCCAGAGCGTCAATCACATTCTGATGTAAAGTCTGGCAACCTTTGCAGCCGCTGCCATAAACTTTAATTGTAAGATTTTCCATTAAATCCTCCTTAACGATTTATAAAAACAATGCC
>JAEEVR010000001.1 GCA_016290995.1 Treponema sp.
TCTGTTCCGGTTGTGAACGACTTTGGCCGCGTTTGCGGTGTCGTTTCGGTAATGACCGAAAACTTTATGCTGACCGACCAAATCAGCGACATGAAAAAGAATGTCTTGCTTGGAATCGTAGTCACCTTGATTTTTGTTTGGCTTGCGATGGGAGAGGCGCTTTCTTACATTCTTTCAAAGTCCCAGGCGCAAATGGACGAGGAAAAGAAAATCGCGCGCGGCGAAAAGGTCGAAAAAACTTTCCCCCATTACTACATACGCATAATGGTCTTCGCGCTTTTTGCCGCCTACAATATGACGACAACCTTCTTGCCTATGGTAATAGCAAAAGGCGCCTTTGAATCATTGGGCGATGCGGGCGGAAACTTGGCCGCGGCGCTTCCTATTTCGGTGAACCTATTTATAATCGGCTTGATGGCGCTCTTTTGCGAGGGCTTCATTCGCCGCGCCGGCTGCCGAAAAATTGTTGTAATAGGCGCCGTTCTTTCGGCCTTGAGCAACCTTTTGATTTTTGTCCTTCCGACAAATTACGCCGCGCTCTTTTTGGCTTTGATTATTGACGGAATCGGCGTAGGACTTACGACAAATTCCCTGTACCTCATGGTTTCGCAAATCCCGGACGCGAAGAACAGAACTTCGGGCTACACAGCCTACAACGGAGCGCAAGTTTCGGGAATCAACTTTGGAATGTTGTGCGGCGCCGCGCTTGTTTCAAGCATGGGCCGCCGCTTGATCTTCCCCTTGGTTTCCGTCATGTGGATTGTGACAGCCTTGATTTTTGTGGGCTTTTGGAAAACATTAGGCCTCGCTTCTGGAAAGGTTAAGGAAGATGGCAAGAAAAAGGCGGACGCCAAACGAATCTTGGGCTTCATGCGCCACCGCCGGGTTTGGTCTTACATCCTTCTTGTCCAAGCGCCCTTTGCCTTGATGGGAAGCTTTGTTTACTATTACTTGCCCCTTTATTCCGACGCCAACGGCTTGAGCGAAGTTTTGGTCGCGGCCTTGATGATGCTCTATTCGATTTTTGCAATATACTTAGGAAACGGACTTACAAAATGGGTTATCCAAAAGACAGGCCCTGTAAGCCCTTACGCTGCTGTTGTCTTGAGCGCGGCGGCGCTTTTGGCCTTTGCCTTGACGGGAACCTTTGCCGGCTTGCTCGCCGCGATTTTCCTTTTGGGCTTGGCGAACGGTTTTGGCCGCTCCGTCCAGCAGGCGCAATTCTCTATGCTCGAAGAGTGCGAGAGTTACGGCGTTCCCGAAGCGATGGGAATTTTCAACTTCACCGACTTTATCGGCCAGTCATTCGGTCCTGCCGTTATGGGCGCCGTCTTCCTTTCTAGGAGCGTGGGCGCCTCGACAGTCGTCTTTGCGATCGTCTTGGCGTTTGTAAGCGTCGCTCACGTTGTAGTTAATTTGACAAAGAGAAGCAAATAGAATTTATACATGGAGAAAGCTTTTATGGAAAAGACAAAGAAAAAATTGCAAACAAGCCTTTTGATTGCGGTTGAAATTTTTACGATCATGCTTAGCGTTTGCCTTGGAATCATCGGCTACAAAACTTACTATAATGGCATGAGCCAAAAATATATGGATTATGAGGAAGCCGTTTTGAATTTGGCGGCCAACGGCATTGACTGGGACGCAGTTGAAATTTCGATTGTCGCCGGACGGCAAGACGCCGCGCACAAGGCTTTGAGCGACCATCTTGACTTTATAAAGAGCAACACCGAAATTGATTGGCTTTACATGATTGAACCGCTCAACGACAACGACAAAGACAATATGAAATACATTTGCACCGGCAACACTGAAGCGGACTACGCCAAAGGAATGACAAACCGCTTGGGCGATTTGAGCGGAACGGAATTTCCCGCCGAAGTGGCCAGGGAATATTTGAATTTTTACAAGAATAGCAAGCCCGGCGAATACTGGTATTATCCCAACAAAACCGAGTGGGGAAGCGTGTTCACAACTTCAATCGTCATCCGCAACTCAATTGGAAATCCCTTGGGCGTTTTGAGCGTCGACATCAACATGTCCGACATCGACGCGACGATTCGAATTTATCCGCTTAACATCCTTATTGCCGGCTTTATTTGCGCCGCGATCTTTATCATTGTTCTTATTCTTTGGCTCAACCGCCGCTTGATTCACCCGTTGAAGTCCCTTCAAAATTCTGCCGTTGACTTTGTTTCAAAGGCCAGCGGAGACGACGTTCAAAGCCTCAACTTTGAAGACCCCAATATCAAAACGCAGGACGAAATTCAAAGCCTTTCAAACGCGTTGGTTACGATGGCTAGCGACACAAAGGAATACATGCAAAAGCTGCTTGTCGAAACAAAGGAGAACGAGCGCATTTCCGCCGACCTTAACGTAGCCACGCAAATCCAAGCCGCGATGCTGCCCCGCGTTGAGCCGGAATTTTCCGGCCGCGCGGAATTTGAGCTTGCCGCTTCGATGGATCCGGCCAAGGAAGTCGGCGGAGACTTTTACGACTTTTTCTTCATCGACAAAGACCACTTGGCGCTTGTCATCGCCGACGTTTCGGGAAAAGGCGTTCCCGCAGCGCTCTTCATGGCGATTTCCAAAACGGTAATAAAGAACCGCGCGCTTTTTGGAAGCGTTCCAAAGCCGTCGGAAGTTTTGCGCGACGCTAACAACCAATTGTGCGAAGGAAACGACGCGAGCCTTTTTGTCACCGTTTGGCTTGGCATCTTGGACTTGAACACGGGAGTCGTCACCGCCTCCAACGCCGGCCACGAATATCCCGCAATCCGCCAGCCCGGAAAGCCTTTTGAGCTTTTAAAGGACAAGCGCGGCTTGGTCTTGGCCGGAATGGAAGGAATGGCTTACACTGACTACGAGATAAAGCTTGAAAAAGGCGCGACGCTTTTTGTCTACACCGACGGCGTTCCCGAAGCGACAAACGCGCAAAACCAATTGTTTGAATTTGAGCGCGTGGAGAAAGCCCTTAACGTAAACGCCGGAGCCGCCCCCGCCGATTTGCTAAAAGTGGTTCGCGGCGAGGTTGACAAGTTTGTCGGCGACGCGCCGCAGTTTGACGACCTTACGATGCTTGCGATAAAGTACAACGGCAGGAACTAGAATGAGTCCTCTTGTCAAATTTATTGCCGGCCGCTTTGTCACGATGTTGGCCCTGCTTTTTTTGCTGGGTCTTGCGATGTTCGGCTTGATGGAACTGGCTCCCGGCGACATCGTTGACCAAATGATGACCCAGCAAATTATGGCTGGAGCGCAAGGCGAGGGCGGCGCAAAAAACGTTGCCGCAAGCGACAATAAATTCCAGGACGAGCAAATGGCCGCCTTGCGCGCCGAGCTTGGAATCGACAAGCCCTTTTACGTTCAGTACGCCAAGTGGCTTAAACGCGTTTTTGTCCACCACGATTTGGGTGTAAGCCTCATCTCTCGCGCGCCGGTCGGCTTTTTGATCCGTTCCCGCTTGTGGAACTCTTTGCTTTTAAATTTAATTTCGTTGCTTTTGATCACGACGGCAAGCTTTGCCCTTGGCGTTTATTTTTCAAGCAAGGCGGGAAGCCGCTTGGATGTTGGCGTAACTTTTTTTGCCTTGTTTTTTAACGCCTTTCCGGGAATGCTGCTTTTGATTTTGCTGCAGCTTTTCGCCAGCGTTACGCATCTTTTTCCTGTCACCGCGTATCCCGACTTTCCTTTTGAAGCGGCTCCCGCAAAGTTTGTCTTTAGCTATGGCCGCCATGTTTTTCTTCCGCTGCTTGCCGCGTTTTTGGGCGGAGCGGGCGGAACGATGCGCATGATCCGCGCGACGATGCTTGACCAAATGGGCTTGCCTTACATCTTCGCTTTGCGCGCGCGGGGCATCAGCGAAAAACGCGTTTACTTTAACCACGCCTTCCGCAACACGCTGAACCCTTACATCACCGGAAGCGCCAATTTGTTGGCCGGACTTTTTAGCGGCTCTCTTGTTTTGGAAATTATTTTTGCCTATCCTGGAATCGGCCGCTTGATGTACGACGCGGTTTTGCAGCAGGACATAAATTTGGTTTTGGCGGACGAAATGTTCATCTCCGCGCTTGTTTTGGTCGGAATGTTGGTAAGCGACATTTGCTTGGCGCTTGTCGATCCCCGCATTCGTTACGGAGCGGAGGGCTAAGCCGATGAAAAAATTTTTCGCTTACATAAAGACTAGGCCGCTCGCGCTTGCTTCCGTAATCGTTTTGGCGCTCTTGTATTTTACGATGATCTTCGCGGACTTTGTGGCGCCGTATCCCGCCACGCTCACCTTTGAGGAGAACACTTTCCATCCGGCTAACATTCGCTTTACAAAAAACGGCCTTGTGGCAAAAGAAGCCAAGACCATCAGCATGATAAATTGGAAGTACGCTTTTGTAAAAGGAGCGGAACACAAGGTAAAGTTTTTTGTCAAAGGCTCGCCATACAAATTGTTCGGTACGATTCCTTGCGACCGCCACTTGTTTGGAACAGACGGCGCGTATCCTGTTTATCTTTTGGGCGCGGACAACTTGGGCCGCGACATGTTCAGCCGAATGGTTTACGGAAGCCGCATCTCGCTCACAATCGGCTTTGTCGCCACCGCCGTAAGCATGCTGCTTGCGATGATTTTGGGAGGCGCCGCCGGCTACTACGGCGGAAAGACTGACTGGGCTGTGATGCGCTTTGCCGAATTCTTTATGCTTGTTCCGTCGCTCTACTTGATTTTGTTCTTGCGTTCCTTGCTAAACTCAAAGTTGGACAGCGGAACGGCGTACATGATAATCACGATGATCCTTTCGCTTGTCGGCTGGCCTGGCAGCGCGCGAACGATTCGCGGCATGGTGCACGCGATTAAGCGCGAAGACTTTGTCCAAAACGCCGCGCTGGAAAGCGTTCCCGACCTTGCGATAATTTTTAGGCACATCATTCCGCAGATTTCAAGCCTTTTGATTGTAAGCGCGGCTCTTAGCGTTCCCGCCTTTATCATGAGCGAGACGACGCTTTCTTACTTGGGCTTGGGAATCGCCGACCCCTCCGTAAGCTGGGGAAGCATGATCAACAGGGAAATATCGACGCTCAGCAACTTGAGCCGCTACCCCTGGCTTTTGAATCCCGTTTGGCTTTTGCTTGCCACGACGCTGGCCTTTAACTTTTTGGCCGACGCCTTGCGCGACTACTACGATCCCTACCACGCCGTCTTCCCCACGTGGAAGAGAAAGAAGGCGATGAAGGCTGCGACTGCTAGCAAGACCGAAACTGCCGGCGACGAAAATCGTGAGCAAGACAATAATGCGGCCGCCGCTCCCTCGGACGTCCTGCTGCAAATCCAAGACTTGCGCGTGGACTTTGAAAGCCTTGACTCAAGGCAAAGCGCCACCCGCGCCGTCCGCGGAATAAGCTACTTTGTCCGCCGCGGAGAAATTCTTGGAATCGTCGGCGAGTCGGGAAGCGGAAAGTCCGTAAGCACAACCGCCATTCCTGGCTTGCTTCCGGCAAACGCGCGCGTGTCAGGAAAAATATTTTTTTGCGGAACGGAACTCACCGCGCTAAGCCAAAAGGAACTGCGTCCATATCGCGGAAAAAAGATAGCGCTTATTTTGCAGGAGCCGGGCCGTTCCTTTGACCCCTTGCAAAACGTCGGCTCTGTCTTTTACGAACTCTACAAAAACAACGAGCCTCAAATCACAAAAAAAGAAAGCGACGAGCGCGCGGCAAAAATTTTGGGCGAGGTAGGACTCCCCGATCCGCAAAAGCGATTGAAGAACTATCCCCACCAATTTTCCGGCGGCCAGTTGCAAAGAATTGGAATCGCGCTTGCGTTGGCGCAAAACGCGGAGCTATTGATCGCCGACGAGCCGACCACCGCGCTTGACGTTACGATTCAAGCGCAAATCGTGAACCTTCTTTTGGACTTAAAAAAGAAGCGCGGCCTTTCGATAATTTTTATTTCGCACAACATAGACTTGGTGGCGCAAATCTCTGACCGAATGATCGTCATGTACGGCGGAAAAATAATGGAGGAGGGAAGCTCGGCTGACGTATGCCAGCGGCCCAAAAATCCCTACACGCAAGCGCTCCTCTCGGCCCTTCCAAAATTTGGAACGAGCTACACGGATCAAAAATTGCTTTCTATTCCGGGAAGCGTTGTCGATCCCAAGAATCCGCCGCCGGGCTGCCCCTTTGAGCCGCGCTGCTCTTTTGTCAAAGAAGAATGCAAGGCGCAAAATTATTCTTGCTGGAAAGAAGCGGAGGCCAAAGCATGAGCGACTTGATTTTGCGAGCCGAAAATTTGTTCAAGAGTTTTGATTTGGAAGCCGGCTTCTTTGCCAAAAAAGGCCAGTTGGTTTACGCGGTCAACGACGTTTCGTTTGACTTGCGCCGCGGCGAAACCTTAGGAATCGTAGGCGAGTCCGGCTGCGGAAAAAGCACTACCGCGCGCATGCTTGTTCGCATGTACGAGCCGACTGCAGGCCGCGTTTTGTATTACCCCGCCGGCTCGCAAGCCTTATCGCAAGCCCAAGAAGGCGCGGGCGGCGGCCTTTCCGGCCAGGAATCCGTTCCTCCCCAAAACATATTCGACTATAAAAAAAAGGCGCTGGCTGAATACAGGCGGCGCGTAAAATACATTTTCCAGGACCCCGCGCGTTCCCTAAATCCTAGAATGACAACGCTGTCCGTTCTTACCGACGCCTTTAAGTTTTCGCCGAAAAAGATCGGCGCGGAAGAATTGCGCGAGCGAGCCAAAAAAGTTTTTGCGGAAGTAGGGCTTGCCGAACGCCACTTGGAAAAACGCCCGTCAGAATTTTCAGGAGGCCAGCGCCAGCGCGTTTCAATCGCCCGCGCCTTGATAATGGACCCCGAGCTTTTGATTTGCGACGAAGTTGTAAGCGCGCTTGACGTTTCGATCCAAGGACAAATATTGAACTTGCTTCAAGACTTGCGCGCAAAAAAGAACCTTTCGTTTGTCTTTATCACGCACGACCTAAAAGTGGCCGGCTGGTTTTGCGACCGCATCGCTGTGATGTACCGCGGCGCGATTGTCGAAGAAGCTCCCGCCGCCACCTTGTTCCAAAACGCCCGCCACCCATACACAAAAGTTTTGTTCGACGGCGCGCAAGGCAAGGCCCAAGCCTCCAGCGTAGAAGTGACCAGCGTTCTTTCCAAAGAAAACGGTTGCCCCTTTGCCCACCGCTGCCCCCACGCCAAGTCCGAATGCTCCGCCGCGCTCCCGCCGCTAAGGGAAGTTGCGCCGGGACACAGGGTTAGGTGCGTGAGGGGGTGATGCGGGGAGGGGAAGCGTTTTTTTTGCTGGTATTATACCTTCACTTCGTTCACGCGCTTTCGTCTTTCCTTCCAGTCTTCCACAAGTTCCTTGGGCTCGATTGGCCAAGCCTCGCCGGCCCATTTCCAAACCCAGCTCTGGATTGCAAAAAGCTGGTTGCTTGTAAAAGACAAAATTATTCCGTCACCGTCAGGGCCGGGATTTTTTTTGTCGGGAACGATAGTTTGATTTTCGCCCCAGACGCGGTTTTTTGAGACGCGCGCCGCGTAGCCGTGCAAGTGAATTTTGTAGTCAAGCTTTGTGTCGTGGCACATGCAGCCAAAGGAGCCCATCGTCATTTTTCTAAAGTCGTAGTCCTTTGGCAGCCTAAAGACTTCTTTTGTAAGCTGAATGTTTTTCATTTCGCTGAGCGAATAGCGGCGCCTTCCGTTTTTTATCACGTCAAGCGCGTGCAAGTTCCAGTTGCCGTTGTCGTAAATCAGTTGCCAGGGCTGGACGCGGCGCTTTTTGGGCTTTGTGTCTGTGAGCGACTTGTAGTCAAAGGTGATGACAAGGTTTTCTTGCAAGGCCTTGTCGATAAGGCGCCAAGTTTCCGCCGGAATGTCCTTGTTTGGCGCGCCCACAAAAATGATTCTGTCGTTTTCGGGCTTTTTGTTTATCTTGATGTTTTCTATTGAAATATCGCGGCTTTCAATCGCGAGCGATTCAAAAACTTCCTGCGCTTCCTTGTAAAGCGGATTTCCCTTTACCCTGTCCATAAGCGTCTTTATCAGGCGCGCGGCCTTTGCTGCGTTTTGGTCCGTGTAAAAGCGGGGGAGCCGGTATTTTGGGTCTGTGTAAAAGTAGCCGTTGGTCTCAAAGTCGGTGTCAATCGGCGCTTGGTATTTTTCTTGCATGTCCTCTATGTCGCGGAAAAACGATGTTTTGCTTGTCTGTATGCCGTATTCTGTCTTTAGTTCCGAGATTATTTGGTTCCATTTGAGCTTTCGGCCAGAAGCGATTATTTGGTCAATCGCCTGGTAGCGCTTCGCTTTTTCGGTAAAGTCTATTGCCATAGAGTCTCCTTGTTGGCATTATGCACTATTTTCGTTCCCGTGACTTGGGAATGGACATGGGCTATATTATACGGTATAAGGCTGAATTGTCAAGGAGGAACAATGAACGGTTTTTATTCTCTGCATGAAAGTCAAAGGCTATGCTCGATACCGACTTCCATTCAAAGTTTTCTGCGCGAAAAAATAAAGGCCTCTGACTTTCTTGTCGCGGACGACAAGGGCGTTCATAGGCTTGTAGGCCTAAAGTATGACTTAAAAACTATGAACGCTCCAATTGTGACTTGCGTTTGCATGAGGCATGAAATGCCGGCAGCAAAGCGAATCGCCTTTGAACTTGGAAAAGAGATCCGCTATGATTCCAAAGTTTCCGCCCTTGCTTTTAAGTATCGAGCTGGAGAAGAAATTTGGGAGAGCGATTATAGCCCGATTGCAAAATTGTATTCAACATTCAGTTTTTGTCCTTTTTTGCGTTCAGACGCAGACTTTGCCAGCGGAATACAAATCCATAGCAACGGCGTAATTTATATAAAGGGGCATGCGCTGTCCGCACGTCCAAAACTTTCTGACTTGTCGGAAATCTTGGGCGAGCCGGACAATAAGGGGCTTGAACAAAGATTTAACCGGTTGAAAGTCTCTTTTTGGGATGATTGGGGTTTGTACGCCTTTTCGCGACTTTGCAAAGGGAAATATCTTGTGGCGATAGACCTTTATGTCAAAGAGCAAAATTATAGTTGTCCGCTTAAGTTTCCGTTGGCCTCAATAGCCGAAATTTCTTTTTGCGGAAAACCTATTGAAAGCGCGGAACCGTTTAGCCTTGAAATTCGGGCGGGAAATTTTTATACAAGAATTTGGACGCTGGATGGAAACCATGAAGTTGTTTCAGATCGCTCAAGAAAAGATGAGATTGTGGAATTGCATTTTGAATTTGGGCGTTTAGATAACGGCAAGTAGGGGCGGGCGTTATGGTTATCGTAATGCCGCTTCGCGGCATTAGGAAGTCTATTCCCGTGACTTGGGAATGGGTTATATTTGGTATTGTCGGAGAGTCGACAGGAGGTTTTTGTATGAAAAAGGTTGTTGTTCTTTTTTCTGGTTGTTTGTCTTTGGCGTTTGCATTTTTTTGTACAGGCTGCGCGAGCGCTCCCAAGGTGAACGAAATTTCCGGCCCTACGGAAATAATCGAGCACAAAGGAACAGCGTTTGGCGTTGCCCAACCTGACTGGGTGGGCGTAGTGCTTGGCACTCCAAATCAAAAAACTTTGAGCAAGGCATTGGGCATCAACAAGCATATTTGGGTTGTCTCAAAAAGCGGCCCTAATCTTGATTTTGTAAAGACTTGGGCAGATCAAGTTGACGCCCGCGCGGAAATTGGCGCGTCCATCAAACAGGGGATTTCAGATTTTGTGGGCGGCCGCGCACAGGGCGACAAGTCCGATGTTGAGGAAACTGTCGAACGTTATTCAGCCCGCGCGTCAGCGGTTTCTGTCGCCGGCTTGAACAAAGAAACTGATTGGTGGGTTCTTGGCCGCACAAAGCTTCAAAAAAAGAACGACGCGGAGCCAAAGTACACTTATATTGTCGTGTATTCGATGGACGAAGATATGTATTCAAAGCACATCAAGGAAGCGTTCAATGGCGAAAATGACAAGGTTATCGACGACCTTATCAAATACCTTATGAACTACACGATGGTTGCGGCAAAAGACTAGACTGGTTTTGACGGCGCGGCAGACAGTTTTTTTTTAGCGGGAGGCGAGCATGAAAAAAATAATTCTTTTTGTTTGCGTTTTTCGGCTTGCGCTTTGCTATGCCGCGCCGCCAAAATGGATGTTGGATGCGGAAAAACAATTTCCGCCGGAAAATTTCATAGCCGCTGTAGGAGAAGGCTTGTCTGAAAGCGCGGCGAAAAAAGCGGCGCTTGCGGAATTAAGCGCTTTTTTTGAGCAAAGCATAGCGGCAAAAATCAACGCATGGCAGGAGTTCGCGGAAGGCAGTTCTAACAGCTATGAAAACACGAGTGTCACGCAAACTGTTCTTACAGAGAGTCGCGCTGAACTTTCTTGCGTTCGCTACGCTAAAAGTTGTTTTGACAAGAGGCGGAACAAGTGGTCGGCTTGCGCTTACATCGTAAAGAAAGATGCGTGGAATGTTCTTGCGCAAAAGATTGACGTGGCCATGTCTGAATGCGAGGATGCGGACAAGCTTGCGCGCTTGGAACCGCGAGCGCTTCAAAAAATCATTCTTTTGAACAAGGCCAAAAAATATTATGACGGCTTTTTTGGATTGTACAAAAACGCCCTTGTCATATATCCGGCGCGTTGCGAAGCATTCACCGCGTTCGCAAAAAAGTTCGCTCGCGATTTTAGCTTTTTGTCCACTCTAAAAAATAAAGCCACAATTACAGTTTTTGTGGTTGGCGATAAAGGGAATAAAATTCGCGGAAAAATCTTGGATTTGCTTTCGCAAAATGGAATCGCGGTCGCCTCCTTTGGCGGGATCTATGAGCTTCGCGCGAATGTTGATTGGAACCAAAGTAGATTTGACGGCGAACGCGGCGCGATTTATTCCAGCGTTCCCCAAATTGAAATTTCAATAAATGGAAAAGACGGAACGACAGTTTCTTTTGCTGGAAAATGCGAAAAGTTTTCCGCGTATAATTTGGAGACGCAGGAACGTTTGGCCTTGCATGGCTTGGAAACGCTTTTAGACGAGCGTTTTATTCTTGAATCTTTCAATTGAGTTTTGGAGGGCTTGTGAGAGCGAAGAATTTAGTTTTTGTATTCCTTTCTCTTTTTTGCTTGAACGCGGCTCGCGCGCGGGAAGATATTGACAGCGTGATAAAAAAAGCCGCCTCTGACATAACCGAAAGATGTTCTGCAAAAGCGGTTCTGGCTATTGATGATTTTGAAAGTCCCGCGAAAAAACTGACCCTTTACGTTCGCGAGCAATTGGCTGACGCTATTAGCGAAGAAAGCCGCGGAATGAAAATAGTTACCCGCGAGCGCATGGGTAAAATCGAACAGGAACTACGGTTCCAGAATTCCGGCGTGGTCAGCGAAAAGACAATTGTTTCAGCGGCGGAACGGCTTGGGGCTAGTTTCATTCTTTTTGGAAAATTGGAAGAATACAAAAGCGGCTGCTCTTTGCTTGTCAGAATGTTGGACGTAAAAACCGGCGCTTATCTTTTTAGAAGAACGTATCATTTTCAATATTCGCAAAAGGCGGAACAGCTTTTGGAACGTTCGTCGTCATTTAAAAAAACTTCGCTCGCGGTTTTTTGCGAGGCCAACAAAAATTCAATTGAATCAATCGCTCCGGCCGCAGGTCTTTCGTTTGACTATGCTTTTTGCCGAAAGCTTTCCGCGGGAGCCAAAATTGCCGTGAGCCATGACATTCACGAAAAAGAAAACAAGGTTTTTGCCTTGGAAACATTGGCCGCGTTCCGTTTGTATTTTGCCTCTTTGAGCGGAGAGCCTGTCACCGGTTTTTTTGTTGAGGCGCAAGCAGGTGCCGCTTTTTTGCTAGTCAATTCTGAATTGCGTCCTAAATTTGACGGCGGAGCGGGGGCAGGCTGCCGCATTGCGTTTTGCGGCTTTTATTTAGAGCCGGAAATCCGCTTTGGCTATCCGTATGTTTTTGGCGCGGGAATCGCGGCGGGAATGAGATTTTAGCTTTGGGGAGGAACGAATGAAAAGAGTTTTTGCTTGTGTTGCCGCTATTGCGGCGTTTTCGCTTTTAGTTTCTTGCGAAAATCCTCTGTTTGTGGAAGCGACGCGCCTTTACAAAGTGGATTTTGAAACGAACGGCGGCTCGGCAATTCCGTCCTGCAGGACTGATAAAATTGAAGCCGCTCCGACAACCCAAAAAGAAGGCGAGCGTTTCATGGGCTGGTACTCAAACGCAGCCTTTGCAGGCGCACAAATATCCTTCCCTTTCACGCCCGCTGGCAACACGATTCTCTACGCAAAGTGGCTTAAAACTTATCATGTTCGCTTTGAGACAAATGGCGGAAGCGAAGTTCCTGATATGGACACGGACATAATAACCGACCCGCCGGTGTCAACAAAAGATGGTTGGACGCTTTTAGGCTGGAGCGCGGATTCAGAATCAAAAAAACAAATTTCGTTTCCTTATGAATTGACGGAAGACGCAACATTGCGTGCGTTATGGACGGAAAGCTCAAACACGCTTTACAAAGTCGAACATTACAAGCAAAGCGCGTCTCTAGCGGAGGATTTTGAGTCTTATGAATTTGCCGAATTTGAGACGCTTACGGGAAAGACAAATTATTTGACGCAAGCGCTTGCAAAAAATTATGAAGGCTTTGTCGCAAAAACTTTTTCGCAAGAAACAATTCGCGCCGACGGTTCGACTGTGGTGAAGATTTTGTATGACCGTGAAAAATACATTGTCGCCTTTAACGCCAACGGCGGAACGGGAATAATGAACGCGCAAGATTTTTATTACGGCGTTTCCAAAGCGTTAAAAGCGAACGCCTTTGAAAAACAGGATTGCGTTTTTACGGGATGGGCGACAACCGTTGACGGCGTTTCTCTTTATGGCGACGTCAATTCCTATTTTGCCAATGCGAACGCAACGCTATACGCTGTTTGGAGAGAAATAGAAAACGCAAGCTATAAGGTGGAGCATTGGAAGCAAACGGCGCGGCTGGACAGCTATGAACTTGCAAGCGATGGCGTGGAAACGCTTTTTGGAAAGCAAGGCGCGCAAACCGCAGCCGCCGCAAAATCATACGAGGGGTTTTCGTCAAGAGCTTTTTCCCAGAAGACAATCGCCGCCGACGGTTCGACTTTGGTGAAAATTTATTACGACCGCGAAAAATACATCGTCTCATTTAACGCCAACGGAGCAAGCGGCGACATGCCTTGCCAAGATTTTTATTACGGCGTTCCGCAAGCGCTAAGCGTAAGCGCGTTTGAAGAAACTGGCTACAGTTTTGACGGTTGGGCGGAATCTGCCGACGGTGAAATTCTTTATCAAGACGGCCAGAACGTGATGGTGAACGGAGCAAAAACGCTTTACGCAAAGTGGTTTTACGGTGTGGCAGCGACAAATGAAACTGTAAAGAATTTAAATCTAACAAGCCTTTTTGATTCTTGCGTTGTTAAAATTTGCGGCGAGATTTCCAATTCAACCCTGGAGGCTTTGGCGCAAAAAATTGCGCAGGCGAACAAAGACATCACGCTTGACTTGTCTAAAAGCCACGGTCTTGTGGCTGTAAGCCCGACAAGCGAAAGTGAATCTGTTTTTAAGAATTGCGCGAAGTTAAAGTCCTTGCTTTTGCCAGATGGACTTTCCACTATAGGTAGTTATGCGTTTAAGAATTGCGCGATTTCTTCTGTATATATTCCGACAAGCGTAAAAACAATTGGATCAAGGGCGTTTTATAGATGCAAGAATATTGATTCTATAAGATTGGATGGGGTTGAAACAATAGGCGATTCCTGTTTTTATGGCTGCAAAGCATTGACGAATCTGTCAATAAAGAATGCAAAAACCGTTGGCAGCTACGCTTTCGCTTATTGCGACAGCTTGAAGACCGTTTGTCTTGAAAATATTCAAGAGGTGGGAGGCTGTTCTTTTTGCAATGATGTGAATCTTGAGTCTGTTGTTCTTGCAAATGTTAATTCCATCGGAATTCGCGTGTTTTCAAACGATGAAAAAATGAGCCGGATTTCAATGACGAATGTCAACGAAATCCGCGACTTTGCTTTTGAAAAATGCGCAAACTTGGTTGATGTGAAAATCGACGCTCGCATAGTGGAGCGGGGGGCTTTTGAGAATTGCGCCGTCCTTACCTCTGTGACAATAGGAAGCCGCGTGGCGGAATTGAGAAATAATTACAAGTCTTCCAGCGAAGCCCATAAGGTTTTTGAAGGATGCGGGGCGCTTTCGTCTGTCGCTTTTGAAGACGCCATAAATTGGTTCTATAAGTATTCCAATTCATATTCTGGTTCGCTCGATTTGGGCAATGCCGCTAGCAATGCAAGTTATTTAAAAGGATATAGAGGCGAATATGTGTGGTATAAAGAAAAATGAAAAATATTCAAGTTTGTTTTGTCGAAAAGCGGCGCTTTGCCGCAAGGAGTGTTTATGGAACGAAAAATGTGGTCTAGTTACGAAGAGTTGCAGGAACAGTTGAAAAGCGTTTTGTCCACGCTAGCTCCGCTGGAACAAGACGTCCTCAAAATGCGCTTTGGCCTTGACGACGGAAAATGCCATACGATAAAGGAAGTGTGCGATCGCTTTGGTATGACGCGGCTGGAGGTGCGCACGGTGGAAGCCAAGGCCTTGCGACGGTTGAGAATGATGACCACGACATAAATTGCGTGTCCGGCCGCCTTGAAGACCCTTTGTTGAACGTAGCAATTATCAAGGGGCTCTACGACATTGCAAAAATTTTTGTTGAGGTGGGCGCTGACGTAAACAAGAAGAACAATGTTGAAACCACTCCTCTTATGGAAGCCGCGATTAGAGGGGAAACGGAATGCACTAAGCTTTTGATAGAAACGGGCGCCGACTTGTCTTTGTGCGACAATAAAAGTTTTGCCGCGTTGGAACTTGCAAAGAAGCATGGTGCTGGGGAGGAGATGGTGAGGTTGCTGGAAGGGTAGGATGTGTTTTTTTGTTGCTGTTATTTTATGAGGGAGGAAGTCATGGTCAATCATTCATACAAGTTTGCAGGTGGCGACGTTTTGTCAAAAATTGGCGCGGTCTGGTTTGTTTCCTACGCCTATTATAAGTGCGTTGATGAAAAACATTTGAATTGGACGCGCACGAGTACTTGTAATGAAAGATGCGTTTTGTATGAACATAACGCCGGACTGCGCCGTTTGTGGCTTGCTGAAATCTTAAAGATGAGCGGCTCGAAGTTACGCACTAATCCATTTGGGTTGTCGGCAAGAAAAACACGCCGCATGGCTAGGAAGACGCTGGCGCGGATGTTTGGATGAGGGGTGTTTCGTCCTTGTTGTTTTGTCTCTTTTGTGTTATAATATTTGTTGTGGAAACACATTGAATGGAGGTGTATATGTATTTAGAAGGTTTTGTGTCTTATTGCGAGACGCCAGGCATTGGAGCTTCAGGAAAGGGGACGTCTTATAGAAACGCAATTCAATATTTATGTAATTATTTAAAAATCGATATAAATACATTCTCTAAGGAGGATTTAAATTGTATAAAGGACCACGAGTATGAGATTTCCTGTTCGGGAAGTAACTTTTATAAAGATTTATTGAAATATTTAACTTCACAAGGTAGAAAGTCTTATTTAAGTGGCGGCTTTATTAGAGCGGCTCTTCCTTATTTTTATGACTATTGTGAAACTCAAAATATCATATAGAAGAGAGTCACATCCTTGTTTTTTGGCAAAATATGGGATTGTAATTGGAAATATGGGGCAAATTGTAGATTTTTTATATATTTAGAGGTAAAAATATAATGGCAGGGACAGTAAAGAGGACAAATCCTGGAGATGCTGCTAATGTTTTTGTTAGGTGTATGCTCAGTGATATAAGCGACCTTTTGGGTGGTTTTTCAAAAGAGGATTTGGATAGAACTGTAGACTATTTTGATTATAAATGTCCTTATACTGGTGAAGACATTTCAGTTGAATATAGAACCGGAAAGTGGGTACTAGATCATTTAATTCCTCATAATAGAGAATCTGTCGGTTTGAATCTATATGGAAATATAATTGTGACAACGCGTACAACTAATTCTGCTAAAGCCGCAAAATCTTATGAAGATTTTATTAGATATGAAACAAAAGGAACGCAGGAGGAAAAAGAAACAAGAATTCAAAAAATCAGGGCTTTTCAAAAGGAATCAGGTTATTTTGATAAAGTTAAAAATATTGATGAAATAAAGGAACTCTGTAAAAAAGAATATAATTCTATACAGAAAAAATTGAAGGATCATATAACTTATTATGAATCTATTTTGGGTAAGAAAAAAGAAGTTGTAGAAAATCATCCAGAAAAAAGTTGTTTCATCAGAAACAATCAAGCTCAAAACTGTAGCAATATTTCAAATATTGAAAAGTCAAACAGTAAAGAGAATGCAATGACTAAATCGATGGCAAAACGTCTTTTTAGAAATTGTGGGTTTCCTGTATCAGGTAATGTTACTTTTTCTTCTGAAAATAATTCATACGGAAGAAAATTTTGGGCAAATCCAAAACTAGATCTTTTATGTGGGGATTGGTGGCTGATTTTGAATGATATTGATAAACGGAGGATTCATTTGTTTTTTATCCCTGCAAACGCAATTAAGGAAGGTGATGTTATTGTAAGGGCTGACAAGCCTGAATTGATAGATATACAGATTAATTATGACGATGATTTGTTTTTGGATAGCCGAAGTAAAATATCATTTCGTGATTGGTTTGTAAAATCAATTGAGTATTGATCGGATTTTCTCTATGGCCTTCTTAAAGACGGCAAATATACTTTAGAAACTGCTCGGGCGGAGCGTTTGTCCACTATATGAAAAAGCACTTTTCTTGGCGACTTTTTGATAAAATTTACACTTTTCTTGACGACTTTTGCGTTTTCGGTGTCATTTTTTTCCAAATTTTCCTGTTTTTCGGTGTCATTTTTGCCCATTTCTCTTGATTTTCCGGTGTCATTTTGTTACAATTTAGGCTATGGATTACTTAAAGCGAAAAATTGACGCTGTTTTGCTCAAATGGAAGGACCAGAAGGACAAAAAGCCGCTTCTTTTGCGGGGGGCTAGGCAGGTTGGAAAAACTCGCGCCGTCCGTGAGTTGGCAAAGTCTTTTGAACATTATATCGAAATTGATTTTCTTGACTCAAAAAACGCCGACATTGCCAAGCTTTTTTCGGAAAACTCTTCCGTTCAAGACTTGGTTCAAAAAATATCTGTCATAAAAAACGTTCCGATTGAGCCGGGAAAAACTCTTTTGTTTTTGGACGAAATTCAGGCTTGCCCCAAGGCTATAGAGACGCTGCGATATTTTTACGAGCAGCTTCCAAAACTTCATGTGATAGCGGCTGGCTCTCTGTTGGAATTTGCGTTGGAGGAATTGCCTTCTTTTGGCGTTGGGCGCGTCCGTTCCATTTTTATGCATCCTCTTTGCTTTGAGGAATTTTTAAAAGCGCAAAATTTGGATTCGCTTGCCGACGAAATGAAAAATGCGTCGCCGCGAAAACCGCTTGAACAAGCGTTCCACCAAAAGCTTTTAAAGGAACTTCGAACCTTCCTTTTTATAGGCGGGCTTCCAGAGGTTGTGGCAAAGTGGCGCGATGAGCGCGACTATTTGTCGTGCCGCCAGATTCAGAACGACTTGCTGATTTCATACAACGACGACTTTGCAAAGTATCGGAAAAAAATTCCAGCTTCTAGAATCCAAGAAGTCTTTCGCGCCGTCGCCGAGCAAGGGCAGGGTAAATTTGTTTACAAAAAGGCCGATCCTTCTCTAAAAACCGAACAGATAAAAGCCGCTTTGGAAACGCTGGTTCTTGCCGGGCTTGTTCACCCTGTTACTCACACGGCCGCAAACGGCATTCCATTGGGAGCTGAAATCCGCGAAGACTATAAAAGAATGATTTATTTTGACACAGGGCTTTTGCAGCGTCAATTGAACTTGAGCGCGGAGGACATTCTTGTTTCGGAGGATTTGGATGTCGTAAACAAAGGGGCGGTCGCCGAAACCTTTGTCGGCTCGGAGCTTGTAAAGGCGGCCTCTTTTTACGAGAAAGGCGAATTGTTTTGTTGGCATCGCGAGGAAGCCAAAAGCAACGCGGAGGTTGACTATGTGATTCAGCGCGGGCAAGAGATAATTCCGATAGAGGTAAAGGCGAGCAAAAAAGGCTCAATGCAAAGTTTGCGTCAATTTTTAGCCCTAAAGCATAAGCCTTACGGCATACGGACTTCACTGGAAAATTTCTGTGAATACGAGGACATAAAAGTTTTCCCTCTCTACGCAATCTCAAACGCGCTTGACGGTTGATCCTTCCTCCTCCCTCTCCCCAATATTGCGCAAAAAGGCCAAATTCGCTATAATAGAAAATTGTGAAAATTACGTCTGTTTGTTTGAGTCCGACGATTCAGAGGACTGTTTCGTTCAAGACTTTTATGCTTAATAAGGTCAACCGTTCCGAAAAGTACGGGGTGTGGGCTTCGGGAAAGGCTGTCAACGCGGCGCGCGTTTTGAACCAGCTGGAGGCCGGATCGGTGCGCGTGGTTTGTCCGCTTGGCGAAGAGAACCAAAAGCGCTTTACCGAGTTTGCCGAAAAGGATTCGCTCCTTCTTAGCCCCGTGACGATTCCCGGAAACACCCGCGAATGTTGGACTGTTCTTGACAAGACGGCAAAGACCACGACTGAGTTGGTCGTAGGCGAGCCCGCCATTGAAAAAATGCCCCAAAACAAAGTTGACGAATTGATGGACGCGGTAAACGAAAGCCTTAGCGACAGCGACGCGCTTTTGCTTGCCGGAAGCCGGCCCGCGATTTGGCCAGACGACCTTTCGCGCGACATTTGCAAGGCCGCTTGCGACGCGGGAAAAATCACTCTTGTCGATTTTTGGGGAGACGACTTAAAACGAACGTTAAAGGCTTGCGAGCCGACGGTAGTAAAAATAAACGAAGAGGAATTTTTTTCAACCTTCGGAGGAAAGAGTGGCGTGGCGGGCTTAAAGTCCGCCCTCACGACAGCAAGCAAAAAACACAACACGATTTTCATTGTGACGCGCGGAGACAAATCGACTTACGCCGCGCAAAAGGGAAAGGTCTTTGAGGCCGACACCGAAAAGAATTTGAAGATCGTGAACACAACCGCTTGCGGAGACGCGTTCGCCGCGGGCTTTTTGTACGAATATTTAAAGAGCGGCGACGTTCAAGCCGCGCTCAAAAAAGGAACATGGTGCGCCGCCCGCAACGCGGAAAACGAGTGCCCCGGTTCCCTCCAATAAAATAAGGACAATAAAAATGGCAGTTGACGAACACTTGCAGACTGTGCGCCACTCGTTGGCTCACGTTATGGCTGAGGCTATTCAGCATCTTTTTCCGGGAGCGGAATTCGCTATCGGCCCCGCGATTGAAAACGGTTTTTACTACGACATCGATTTTAAAGAAAAGAAAATCACAGAAGAAGATTTTCCGGCTGTTGAAAAAGAGATGCGAAAAATTTTGGCCGGAAACTTTGACTTTGTTCGCAAGGAACTTAGCCGCGACGAAGCGTTGAAGTTTTTTGCCGGCCACCAGTACAAGACGGAACTTATCAACGACCTTCCGGCCGACGCGACGATTACGACTTACACCCAGGACGACTTTACCGACCTTTGCCGCGGACCCCACGTTTCAAACACAAAAGAAATCAACGCGCAAGCCTTTAAGCTGACTAAGCTTGCCGGAGCGTATTGGCGCGGCGACAGCGACAGGCCGATGCTTACCCGCGTTTACGCCGTCGCTTTTGAAAAGCCCAACGACCTTAAAGACTATCTTAAAATGTTGGAAGAGGCTGAAAAGCGCGACCACCGCCGTCTTGGCGTTGAGATGGACTTGTTCCACCTTGACCCCGAAGACCCGGGCCAGATTTTCTGGCATCCAAACGGATGGACAATCTACACCGTCATGCAGGACTACATGCGCAAGATGGTTCGCCGCGACGGCTACCAAGAAGTCAACACTCCGGCCATTATGCCTCGAACCCTTTGGGAGCGAAGCGGCCACTGGGGCCACTACCAAAAAAATATGTTCATCACCGAATCAGAAAAGCGCCTGTTCGCGATTAAGCCGATGAACTGTCCCGGCGCGCTTGAGATTTTTAAAAGCCGCCAGCGCTCTTACAAAGACTTGCCGCTCCGCCTTGCCGAGTTTGGACACGACGTTCGCAACGAACCCAGCGGAACTTTGCACGGCGTTATGCGCGTTCGCGGTTTTGTTCAGGACGACGCCCACATTTTGTGCACAGAGGAACAGATCGGCAGCGAAGTAGCCAAGTTCTGCAAATTGCTTAGGAACGTTTATCACGACTTTGGCTTTGACGACTTGGTCGTGAAATTTTCTACAATGCCCGACGACCACGTTGGCGACGAAGCGACTTGGCAGCGCGCCGAAAAAGCGCTGTCCGACGCTTGCCACGAAGCCGGTTTGGATTACGAGGTTCAGCCCAAGGAAGGCGCCTTCTATGGTCCCAAACTTGAGTTCAAGCTTTACGACACGCTTGGCCGCGAATGGCAGTGCGGAACGATTCAAGTTGACTACCAGCTTCCGTCAGCCGAGCGCCTTGACGCGACTTACATCGGAGCGGACAACCAAAAGCACCATCCGGTAATGTTGCACCGCGCCGTCCTTGGATCCTTTGAACGCTTCCTTGGAATCTTGATTGAAAACTACGCCGGAAATTTCCCGGCTTGGCTTGCCTTTGAGCAGGTTGCCGTCGTTCCGATTTCAAACGCCTTTGACGACTACGCGCGCAAAGTCAACGACGCGCTTTTGGCCGCTGACATCCGTTCCGCCGCGTACACGTCGGAAGAAAACATGAAGGCAAAAATCAAGATGATCACAAAGGAACACAAGACTCCTTACATCTTGGTTGTGGGCGAGCGCGAGCAGGCCGAAGGAACGGTTGCAGTCCGCTTTAGACAGTCCAGCGGCTTGCAACAGCAGACGATGAAGATTGAGGATTTTGTTAAGTACGTCCAGGAAAAAGTTGAGACGCACTTTAACGGAATCTAAAAATTAGAAAATCAACTTGGCCGAAAGCGCGATGATGCTTTCGGTCAAGCCGCGGCCGTCGGCCAAGGAGCCGATGGGCAGGTAGTACCTAAGCTCAAAGCCGGCCGCAATCCTTTCGGTAAACTTCCATTCCCAGGCGCCGAAGAGTTCCATGTACAAAAAGCGCGCGTTTCCCCAAAACCATTTTTGAATTTCTTTCTTGTCTTGGCCTGCGCTGCCACTGGCGCCTGAATCGCTTTCCGAAACTCCGTTGGCCAAAAGAGCCGCGCGGGCCAAAAGGCCAAGGCCGGCTCCCGCCTCAACTTGGAATTTTTGGAATCTAAATGTGGCCGCGGCGGGCAAGTCCAGCATAAAGTTTAGTACAAAGGCCGTGCGGTTTTCGACTTCGGCGGGAAGGGCGTTCTTTCCGTCCCACAAATAGTAGCTGGTCCAAAACGCTAGGCGCGGCTGGAATGACAAAAAGGCTTTGTTGGGCCAGATTCCGCCAACGGCAAGAGAAAAGGCCGTGGGACTTGGAGCGCTTTTTAGCTTGCTTTCTGTGTTGAGCGTTATGTTCACGCCAATGTTGACAAAGGGCGAAACTTGCGACCAAAATTCTTTTGCGCTTTTTGCCGGAACGTAGGAGCCGCCAAAAAGATTTTGAAAGCCGCCCTGCGCGTTTTGGTCTTGGCTAGGATTGCCGCCGCCCGCTTCTTGGGCTTGGCTGGAATCGCCTTCCTGACAAAAAAGCGGGGCGAGCGAAAAAAGCGCGAGAACCGTCGCGGCAAAAAAAACTTTTTTTGTTTTCATCATTCAGCGTCCTTGTATAAAATCGGCTTTAGGTCAACTTGCAAAAAGCCCGAACGGCCTGTCTCGTAAAAGTCTGTTTGTTCCCACGCGGCAAAGAGGGTCGCTCCGGAAAATCCAAAGTCGGTGTACTTGTAGCCTTGCGCGAGTTTTGGCAAGCGCAGCGCCAAGTTCTTTGAGTTGTTCAATATTTTGTTCGCGTAAAGGGCGCCGTTCAAGTAAAGGGTTCCGTCTTCAAAAAGCGCGCCGATCCACGTTCCGCTAATTTGAACGACCGCGCGAGCGATGCTGTTTGGATTTTTTATTTTTGAATGGATGAACTGCCGCGCTGTCGCTCCGCCTGAATCCTTGCATTCCGCGTAAAAGTCAAAGTCGGCGGGGAGGCCTTTTAGTAAATTTTTTACGCGCGCCGGAGCGGCCGAAAAATCTTTTGGCGAGCGCACGCGGCGGAATTCGTCTTCCGAAGATTTTTGGATCGCGATAAGATTTTTTTCGGGCGAGATGGAAAGCAGCGCGGTCTCCGGCCTAAACTTTAGGTAAGAAAAATTTGTTTCTGTCTGCGTGTAGTTTTTGATCGAGCAAAACCATTCTTTTCCGTCCCAGCAAAAATCGTTGACCTCGGAGTTTGTCGGAAGCGACAAGTTTTCGTAAGTCAAAATCGGAAAGTAAACGCCGGAGTCCGCCGTAAACTGAATCAAGAAGGGGCGGAAAGGCTGGTTGGTCGAAATCTTTTCGTTAAAGTAACTGTTCCTATAAACTGAATAAATCGGCGAGCCGTTCATAAAGACAAGCTTGTCGGCGGTGCGTTCGTCAAAAAATTGCGGGTCTTTAAAAACTTTTATTGAGTCCTGGCTCATCACGATAATGCCAAGCCTGTTTGTAAGCGCGTAGATTCTTGGCGCGCCGCCTTGGCTTATGTCCAGCGGAGTTTTTTCCGTTGACTGTCCCATGCAAGAAATGCGCAGGGCTTCGGTCCACGGTTTTTTTAACACGGCCGAAGCGCGCTGCGGCGCGTCAACTTCTTGATAGCCGTCTTTGTTGAGCGCGAACCATTTGTGCGCTGAAGATTTTTTTTCTATTAAGATTGCGTCAACCGAGTCTTGCGAAGAATCCTTTGCGCAAGAAAAGAAGATCGTTGAGAAAACAAAAATTGCCGCAAAAAATTTATCTGTGCTTTTCAATTTCCATTCCGCAGAGTGAGTCGCAAATTTCGTTGTACTTGATTCCGGCGTGACCTTTGACCCACGACCATTTTAGGTCGCTAAAGGAGGAGGCGAGCGCGTCAAGCTCTTTCCATAAGTCCTGGTTTTTTACCGGCTCTTTGGCCGCGTTTTTCCAGCCCTTGACTTTCCATGATTTTATCCAGCTTGTGATTCCGTTCTTTACGTATTGGCTGTCGCTAAAAACGCTGACGTCGTCGGAGGCGCTGTAATTGTCTTTGCAAAATTTTAACGCTTGAATCGCGGCGGTAAGTTCCATGCGGTTGTTGGTCGTTTCATGCTCGCCGCCCGAAAGCTGGGTTTCGGCTCCGTTTGCCAAAATCACGCAGCCCCAGCCGCCAGGTCCCGGATTTCCCGAGCATCCGCCGTCAGTGTAAATTACGATTTCCATTTTTCCCCACTTGGTTTCTATTATATGCTTATTCGTCAAAAAAGGCAAGGATTTTGTCGGGGTAGTCGGGGGCTTCGTCGTAGACCGCGTGGCCGTAGTTTTTGTAAACGTAGGAGCGGGCGGAGAATCCGGCAAGGCGCGCGATTTGGGGAGCGGAGTCCGCGCCAAAGATTTTGTCTTGGCCGGCTCCAACGGCAAGGATCGGGCATTTTATTTTTGCAAGCAGGGGAGCGGCGTCAAAGCCTAAAAGGGAGAGCGCCAAAATTGAAAAGCGCTTTAGGTCGGCGCTTGTCGCTCCGTCAAGGGAGGCCATAATCGCGTCCTTATATCGCTCGTAAAAGCTGGGTGTGTAGACCGCTTGGGCGAAGGCCTGGTTAAGCTCGGAAAGTTTTTCTTCTTCCGCCAAGCGCGCCCAGCCTCCAATGATCGCGGCGGCCTCTTTTGTGTTTGCGGTGGTGGAACCCAAGAATAGTTTTGCGACCAAGTCCGGGCGGCTTGCGGCAAGCGCTTGGGCCGCGATTCCTCCGGCGGAAATGCCTATGACGCAGGCGCCTTTAACTCCAAGCGCGTCCAAGGATTCGGCCGCCGCTTTTGCCAAAAAGGCCGCGTCGCAAGTCTCCGGCGGATTTAACGGCCGGTCAAGCAAATAGACTTTATAGGAGTCCAAAAATTTTTGGTAGCGGTCGGCCACGCCTTGCGCGAATGGCATCAGGCTTTTTGTAAAGATGCCGGGCAAAATGACCAGCGGCCTTTTTCCGTTCCCAAAAATCGCGCATTCGCATTGCGCGGATTTTGTTTGTATCGTCGTGGTTTGAAGTTCCATTTCCTCGTATTATATAGGAAATGGAAAAAAGATTCTATATAAAAATTCTTCCGTTCCCACTTGCCGAATCGCGTTTTTTTTATTAAATTTATAAGTAGAAAAAGAAAATCTTCCAACAAAATTTCTACGGAAATTTCGTATAGGAATTTATAGGAGTAAATGTTATGGCAAAACAGTTGTTGTTCAATGAAGACGCGCGCAGAAAGTTGCTTTCGGGCGCGGAGCAAATCGCAAAAGCGGTAAAAGTAACGCTTGGACCTTGCGGCCGCATGGTCATGCTTGACAAAAAATACGGCTCGCCCACAATCACAAAGGACGGCGTTAGCGTCGCCAAAGACGTGGAGCTCAAGGACCCCTTCGAAAACATGGGAGCCCAGTTCGTTCGCGAAGTCGCCTCTAAGACAAACGACGACGCCGGTGACGGAACGACAACCGCCACAGTTTTGGCCTACGCCTTGGTTCGCGAAGGACTCAAGTCTGTAGCCGCCGGAATGACTCCGATCGCCGTTAAGCGCGGAATGGACAAGGCCGTCGCGACTACAATCGCCGAAATCAAAAAGAATTCAAAGCCGGTAAAGGGCGCTGACGACATCACCCACATCGCCACAATTTCCGCCAACAACGACGAGGAAATCGGAAAGATGCTCGCCGACGCGATCGAGAAGGTCGGAAAGGACGGAGTAATTACAGTCGAAGAGTCCAAGAACATGGACACGACTGTTGACACTGTTGAAGGTATGCAGTTCGACCGCGGATACATTTCTTCTTACTTTATCAACGACCGCGACAGAATGGAAGCCGATTTTGAAGATCCCTACATTTTGATTCACGACAAAAAGATTAGCACAATGAAGGACTTGCTCCCGATTTTGGAGAAGGTTGCCAACGAAGGCCGCTCGCTTGTCATCATCGCCGAAGACGTTGACGGAGAGGCTTTGACCACTTTGGTCTTGAACACGATTCGCGGAACAATCAAGGTTTGCGCCGTAAAGGCTCCTGGCTTTGGCGACCGCCGCAAGGACATGTTGCAGGACATCGCCATTTTGACTGGCGGCCAGGTTGTTTCTGAGGAAGTCGGAATCAAGCTTGAGAACGCCGAAGTTTCAATGCTCGGAAAGGCCAAGTCTGTCAAGATCGACAAGGACAACACTACAATCGTTGGAGGCGCGGGCGCAAAGAAAGCCATCAGCGAGCGCGTCGCCGAGATTAAGAGCCAGATCGAAAAGTCTACTTCTACATACGACAAAGAGCAGCTTCAAAAGCGCTTGGCCAAGTTGGCCGGCGGCGTAGCCGTTATCAATGTCGGAGCCACAACCGAAACTGAGATGAAGGAAAAGAAGTTCCGCGTTGAGGACACAATCGCCGCCACTCGCGCCGCTTTGGAAGAAGGCGTCGTAGCCGGAGGCGGACTCGCTCTTATCGAAGCGTCAAAGGCCTTGGAGTCTATTCCCGCCGACTTGTCTGAGGACGAAAAGGTTGGATACAAAATCGTTCGCCGCGCTCTTGAAGAGCCGATTCGCCAGATTGCCGACAACGCCGGAGTTGACGGAGCGGTTGTCGCCGCCCGCGCCAAGAGCGAAAAAAAGGGCGTAGGTTACAACGCTTACACTGGCGAATGGGTCAACATGATCGAAGCCGGAATCATCGACCCGGCCAAGGTTACTTGCAGCGCCCTTAAGAACGCCGCTTCTATCGCGGGAACAATGCTCACAACGGAATGCGCCATCACGGACATTCCCGAGCCCAAGCCTGCAATGCCCGCCCCGAATCCGGAAATGGGCTACTAATTTGACCTCGCGGTCAAATTAGTGACGAGTTTTGCCTAGCTCGCCGAAAGGCTCGCTTTTTCGCTTCGCGAAAATCGGCAAAACTCGCAAGACTGGTTTAAAAACAAAAAAAGCCGCCCGATTGGGCGGCTTTTTTTGTCTTGCGTAAATTACTGCGCGCGAATGCTCGTGTTTCTTACCACGACGTCGTGGGCGCCGCCTTCGCGGAGACTTGCGGGGCTTACCAAAGTAAGCTTGGCTTTTTCCTGCAACTCAGGGATTGAAACCGCTCCGCAGTTGCACATTGTGTGGATGATTTTGCTTGTGGTGATTTGAACGTTGTCGTGCAAGCTTCCTGCGTAGGGAACGTAAGAGTCGACGCCTTCTTCAAAGGCCATCTTTTTGGCGCCGCCCAAATCGTAGCGCTGCCAGTTGCGGGCGCGGTTTGATCCTTCGCCCCAGTATTCCTTTACGTAGTTTCCGTTTACGATAAGCTTGTTTGTAGGAGATTCGTCAAAGCGGGCGAAGTAGCGGCCAAGCATTACAAAGTCCGCGCCCATCGCGAGCGCCAAGGTTATGTGGTTGTCGTGAACGATTCCGCCGTCCGAGCAAATCGGAACGTAGATTCCCGTTTCTTTGTAGTATTCGTCGCGGGCTTTGGCAACCTCAATTGTAGCGGTGGCTTGGCCGCGGCCGATGCCTTTTTGTTCGCGGGTGATGCAGATTGAGCCGCCGCCGATTCCGATTTTAACAAAGTCAGCGCCCGCTTCGGCCAGGAACCTAAAGCCTTCGGCGTCGACAACGTTTCCGGCTCCGACCTTTACGTCCTTGCCGAAATTTTCGTGGATGTCCTTAAGCGCGCGGCGCTGCCATTCGGTAAAGCCTTCCGACGAGTCCAAGCACAAAACGTCCGCTCCGGCCTTTAGCAAAAGGGGAACGCGCTCCATGTAGTCGCGGGTGTTGATTCCGGCGCCGACGATGTAGCGCTTTTTGTCGTCCAAAAGTTCCAGCGGGTGCTCTTCGTGGCTTGCGTAGTCCTTGCGGAAAACCAAGTATTGCAAGTTGCCGTTTTTGTCTACGATCGGAAGCTGGTTGATTTTGCGTTCCCAAATAAGGTCGTTGGCTTCGTCAAGCGTGATGTCGCTTTGGCCTGTTACCAAGTCCTTGAGGGGAGTCATGTACTTGCTTACGGGATCGCTGGGGTTGCAGCGGCTCATTCTAAAGTCGCGCTCGGTGATGATTCCCATCAATTTTCCGTTGTGCTCGCCATTCTCCGTTACGGCGACGGTGGAGTGTCCAGTCTGCTCGATTTTGTCGCAAAGTTCCTGCAAGGTCTGGTCGGGGCGGATGTTGGTGTCGGAAGAAACAAAGCCGGCCTTGTACATTTTTACGTGGGCGATCATCGCGGCTTGGTCGGCGATTGTCTGCGAGCCGTAGATAAAGCTGATTCCGCCTTCTTTTGCAAGGGCGATGGCCATTTTGTCGTTTGAAACCGACTGCATTACCGCGCTGACCATCGGAATGTTCATGTAAAGCGCCGACTTTTCGCCTGCCTTTTTGTTGTAGCGGACAATCGGAGTTCTTAGCGAAACGTTTGCAGGAATGCAGTCCGCCGATGTGTAGCCCGGAATCAATAGATACTCGTCGAATGTGTGGGACGGTTCCTCAAAAAAATACGCCATAAATTTCCTCCTTATGCGTCGTGTCGTTCATCTAAAAAATTGAACAATAATAGCGCGCTTTTTAAAATTTGTCTAGAGAGGGTCGAGCGCCAGGCCCGCAAGCGAAGCGCCGCGGAAATCCCCTCGAAACAACGATTTTGGGCTCGCTTGCAAAGGTACGAGGGGCAAAAAACAAGCGGCGGCTGTAAAGGAGATAAATCAGCCGCCGCCCTGGAGGTTTTTCATTATGTTTTGTTGCTTGCCTGTAACTGTAATATAAGCAAACGGGCGAAAAAAAAGTTACAAAAAAACGAAAAAAAAGTCTGGGCGCCGGCTTTGTCAACCGCGCTTGGGCTGTCAACCGCCGCCGGGCGTTTTTGGCCTGCCAGCCAATCACTTTACGTAAATTGTGATCGTGTCTCTAAAAAATTCGCTTTTAGGCTGCAAGGAAAACTCGATTGTCACGCTGTCGGACGTGGCCTCTCCAAGATTAAAAAGCATGCTGCCGTAGGGGCCGATTTGGGCGGCTCCTTTGCCTCCCTTGAACTTAAGCGGGCCAAGGTAGGCTGTTGTCGGCGTGTTGTCTTTCCAGTCACCCTTTTTATACAAGTTGGCGTCTGGCAGCTGGTCAAACGGAATGCTTTGGTTTGTAATGTTCTCGGCATACTTGCTCAAGTCGCACCATCCGTAAAAAGGTTCCCACAAGTTTATGGCTGTGACAGGGTAAAGGTAAGTGTGTTCCCCGCTCGCGTCGCTGTAGGCGCAAGTGTAGTTGGCGTTTTCTGGGTATGTCACGCCGTCCTGGTTAAAGCCCGCGTTGTTTTGCCTTTCCATAAGGTCGCCGGCCTTTTCCTGCAAGAGCGAGGTTATTGTGTAGCCTTTTCCGCTTGCGGCCTTTACGGCTGCTAAAATGGAGTCAAAGTCAACATAGGCGTTGGTCGCGATTTCCTTTATGAACTTGGGGCCGCCGAATTTTCTTACCAGCCAGGCGCCAAGATGGAAGGTTGCGGCGTATGTCGCCGACGTTTGGCCTGTAAGGCCGCAGCTCCATTCGTTGTTGTAGTTGGCGGGGGGAAGGCGCGCCTTTGGCGTGTTGCCCAGCTTGTCGTTAACGTCGCTGTCGCTTATGCCAAAGTAGGCTTGCATCATGTCCTCGCACATCATGGCCAAAAGCTCTCCGTACCAGTAAGTCCATTCCTTTTTGTGAATAATCGTCTTTTGGTTGTATGAGATTGTATGCGAGAATTCGTGCTGGGCGGTGGAGTAGGCTTCCAACGGGGCGTTTAAGGTTGTTTGGCTGTCCATGTATACAAAGCGGCCCTCGTTGCTTCCTTCTACGCCGTGGAAATTGTCTCCGTGGTAGACAAAGCCGTACACTTTGCCGACGGTCAGCATGTCGTAAAGCATTATGTTTATTTTTAATCCGGTTTTTGAGGCCGTGGACATGGGGCCGTACACGCTGTAGTCCTCGTTGTATATTTTGTCGGAAGGCTGGCCGTAAAGGTGGCTTGTAAGGCCGTAGCCGTTTATGAAATTTGTTCCAAGATTTTGGGCGGCTGTCGTAAAGGCGGTTGTGTCCGGCGTGTAGTATTGGTCATCGACGTCAACCCAAACGTTGTAGTTGGCTTCCGACACAAGCAGCTTGAATGTCCTTTGGGTAAAATTCGACAGTGTCTCTGGATTGAGCGTCCAAAAAGTTTCCGGTTCGCCTACCGCGTAGTTTATAACCGCGTTTTGCGCTCCAGGGTCGAGGCTCTTTGAAATCAGCCTTTGAGCCTTCGCTTTTTTTACGTTGTCCATCGAAAGCTTCCAAATCTTTGCGTGGGGGTCGTTCTCTAGGTCTGTCTCAAAGCCCGAGACAATGGCGGCTTCGATTTCCTTTTCTTCCGCTTGGAGGGAGAGCGCGCTTTTTTGAACGCTTGCGGAAACGCCTGTGGTTATTTTAGCCAAGCGCGAGTATATGGAATCCATGGCCGTGTTTGAAATGTTTGAGCGCGCCATGTAGATTGTCTTTCCAGCCGCGCCTCTTAAAAGCAGCTTTTTTGTCGTGGGCGAAATAGTTATCGCGCCGTCAGAATCGTTCGCTATTTGCGTTTGCGTCATTCCGCTGGCGGGATAAAAACCTGTTGGAATGGTTACGCCGCTTGAGCCGCTTGAGCAGGAGGCTAGGGCTAGAATCGCGCAAAGGGGCAGGGCTAAGAATGAGCGTTTGATTTGTCCAAAAATGTCCATTCTAAAAAACTCCTCTTGCCAATCTATTTCTTTTTCCAGTTTTTCACGCGCAAAACGCTAGCGTTCGGCATTTCAAGCGGAGCGGGGTCGTCCAAAAGCGTTCCTTCGACAATCACCGCGTTTCCATGAAGCTTGCCTAATTTTTCTTGTTCGTCTTTTGTCGCGTCAAGGTAGTAGAGCGTTCCGTCCTGGGCCTTTAGTCCAAGGCGGGCGAATGGGGCGTTTCCGTAATACTCCAAAACGCCAGCCGCTTGAGTCTTTTTGTTATTTTTTGCCATTCCAAAAATGGCCGGTAAGCAGAGCGCGATGTAGGCAAAAAATAAAATTTTCGCTTTCATGGGTTCCGTCCTTTATATCATAGAATCTAACATAAAAACTCCAATTTGTCCATTGAAAAATAAAAACGCCCGCCAACTGCCGCCCGCCAAACGCAGTCCGCCAGCCGTCCGCGATTGAACAAGGGCCGCCTTTTATGGTAGAATAGCCAATTATGGCAGACATTAAAGAACAAATCCGCGCGGCTGTTTGCGCCGCCTTAAATCAATTCAAGCAAGAAAAAAATATCGACGCTCCCGCCGTGGAAGCGGCCTCTTTGACTTTGGAAAATCCGCCGGACCCAAAAATGGGCGACGTCGGCATCCCGCTTTTCGCCTTCGCAAAAACCTTCCGCATGGGCCCGCCGCAAATTTCGGCCGGCGTCGCTCAAATCCTTAATGGAGCGGAAGAAATCGGCGGCGTAAAAGTTGCCGATCTTGGCGAAATCTTGAACCTTGGCCCTTACATCAACTTTAAGCTCAACAAGGGAAATGAAACATATTCCATCCTTAAAAAAATCGCGGACCAAAAAAACGATTACGGCTCGATTGGCTCCGACGGAAAAAAGCCGATGGAAGGCCGCCGCGTAATGGTGGAATTTTCTTCCCCAAACACAAACAAGCCCCTGCACCTTGGACACGTGCGCAACGACGCGCTTGGCGAAAGCGTTAGCCGCATTTTGAAGAAGGCTGGAGCCGACGTTTACAAAGTCAATATCATAAACAACCGCGGCGTCCACATTTGCAAAAGCATGCTGGCATACCAACTGTTCCACCAAGAAAAAGGCGACACGCCCGAATCTTTGGGAATCAAGGGCGACCACTTTGTCGGAAACTGCTACGTTGAATTTGACAAGTACCTAAAGGGCGAAAAGGACAAGCCCGAGACCGCGCACCCAGAAGCCGCGCAAAAGGCGGAAGAAATGCTCGTTCAGTGGGAGGCCGGAGACAAGGACGTCCGCGCGCTTTGGCAGACGATGAACGATTGGACTTTGAACGGCGTTCAGGAAACTTACAAGCGCACCGGCGTTTCGTTTGACAAATTGTATTTTGAAAGCGACACATACCTTAAGGGAAAGGACGAGATTCAGCGCGGACTTGACATGGGAATATTTTTCAAGGCCGCCGACGGTTCCACCCGCGTTGACGTAACCGAAGCCGTTGGAAAAGGAAAGGACGGAGAGGACCACGAAAAAGTTTTGCTCCGCTCCGACGGAACGTCAGTCTACATCACGCAGGACATCGGAACGGCGATCAGCCGCCACAAAGACTGGCCCTTCAACCAAATGGTTTACGTTGTCGCAAGCGAGCAGAACTTTCACTTTAAAGTCTTGTTCTACATTTTGAAAAAGCTCGGTTTTGACTGGGCGCAAAAACTTTTCCACCTAAGCTACGGACTTGTAAACCTTCCAAGCGGAAGAATGAAAAGCCGCGAGGGAACGGTAGTCGACGCGGACGATTTGCTTGACAGCCTGCACGCCGACGCTCTCAAAGAAATAAAGGAGAAGGGCCGCGACAAGGAATTGGACGACCCGGACGCGGTCGCCGAAAAAGTCGCGCTCGCCGCCGTTCACTACTACATGCTGCAAGCGACACCGATTAAGGACATGCTCTTTAATCCTCAAGAGTCTCTTTCGTTCAACGGAAACACAGGCCCTTACTTGCAATACATGGGCGCGCGCATTTCTTCGATCTTGGCAAAAGCAAAAGAAAGCGGCGTTCTTCCCGACTCAAGCGAGGCGGCTTGCGCTCTTTTGACTAGCGGCGACGAATGGGAGCTTGTAAAGCAATTGGGCTCTTTCCCGGACATCGTTTCAAAAGCCGCCGCCAATTTGGATCCAAGCCTTGTGGCCGCTTTCTTGTACGACACGGCCAAGCTTTTCAGCAAGTTCTACCAAAATTGTTCAATCATCAACGCCGAGTCAAAAGAGCTTGCGGCCGCGCGCCTTTTCTTGGCGCAGTCAACGCTTGACGTAATGAAAGAAGCGATGGACTTGGTTTTGGTTCCCTTCTTGGAAAAAATGTAATCGGGGGCGAACGTTGTCGCAAGCGGAAAATCGTCGCGCAAAAAACAAAAATCGGTTCCTGACTAAAACTGCCGCCGCCGCCTTGGGCGCGGTCGTTTGCGCCGCGGCGCTTTGCGCCTGCCAAAAAGTTCCCGAGATGACGCTGGAAGAAATCGCCGAGGCCAAGGAAAAATCTTCGCGCGAATTTTTTACCGCGACTCAATCAAAGCCGTACAAGGACCAAGGCTTTGTCCCCGGCCAAGTCGGCGGCGTTTGGAACGACGTTTGCATGTCAGACCCCAAAACCTTTAACATTCTTGTGGCCGAGCGCGACGCGCAGAGCGCCGGCATTATGGGCCAAACTTCCGACTGGCTTTTTGACTACGACTACGAAAAGCGCGAATGGATTCCCCGCTGCGCGTCTTTTGTTATAGAAACCGACCAGGCGCGCGACACGCTAACGGTTCACGTGACTTTGCGCGACGACCTTTACTGGTCCTTCATCAATTCCGACAAAAAAATTCCCGTCACAAGCGACGACATCGTTTGGTGGTACGACGAGGTTTCGGGAGACGAGCGCTTTCAAAGCTCGGCGTATTCCGGCCAGTTTGTGACTATGGCCAACGGAGAAAGCCGCCGCATAAAGGCCGTTAAAATCGACGAAAAGAATTTTGACTTTGTCTTTCCCCGCATTGTCGCCGACCCGCTTCTTGCCACAAACGATTCTTTTAAGCCCGCGTGGATTTACAAAAAGGCCAAAGAGGAAGGCGGCGTTGAGGGCGTGAAAAATCTTTTTGGCATTGACTCGGACGTTCAGACGATTCCGTCTATGGGAATGTGGTTCATCGAAAGTTATTCGCCGGGCCAACGGCTGGTCTTTGCCCGCAACAAGGATTATTGGCAAAAAGACTCCGAAGGACAGGCGATTCCATACGCCAAAAAAATGATAATGCAAATCGTGGGCGACCAAAACACTTCATACCTTTTGTTCACTCAAGGGAAGTTGGAAACCTATTCTCCCACGCCCGAAAATCTTGACGACGTGATTCGCGGGCAGGGGAACGACTACACAGTCTTTAACGCCGACGGAAGTCTTGGCGCGCAATTGTGGTCCTTTAACCAAAATCCAAAAAACAAGCGCGAGCCCTTTTACGATTGGTTTTGCAAAAAAGAATTCCGCCAGGCGATGAGCCGCCTCCTTAACCGCGACCGAATCATCGCGCAAACTTACCGCGGCTTGGCTTATCCCAAGTACGACTTTTTCCCTGACGGAAATCCTTTTTACAATCCCGACATCCAGCTTGAATACAAATTTGACTTGGCCAAAGCCGAGGCATTGTTAAACAAAATCGGCTTTAAGCGCGGCGCCGACGGAACGATGCTTGACGAAAAAAATCGGCCGGTGGAATTTGACCTTGCGATCGCAAGCACGGCCAACACTTCAAACGACATCGCGCAAATCATAAGCGACGAGGCAAAAAAGCTTGGCATTAAGGTGAACGTTCGCCAAACCGATTTCCAAAAAATGGTTGAGTCCTTGACGGCCACTTTTGACTGGCAGTCGATAATCATAGGATTGGGCGCCAACCTCTTTCCTTCGCAGGGAAGCAACGTGTGGCCGTCAAGCGGCAACTTGCACTTGTGGCACCCCTACCAGCAAAAGCCCGCCACCGATTGGGAAGCGCGCTGCGACTTTTTGTACAACGAAGGAAGCTACACCGCCGACAAGCTTGCCGCCCAAAAAATATGGGACGAATACCAGCGCCTGATTTTGGAAGAGTGCCCGATAATTTACCTTGTCCGCCCGGCAAGCTTTTACGCAATCCGCAACCGCTGGAACCTTTCAAACTTTTACTACGACAATTTGAACGGAGCCAAGACCGAGTGGGTGTGGCTTTCTGAGTAGCGGGAAGGCCGCGTTCCGCTTGCAGATTTGCTAAAAAAGCGCTAGAATATTTCCACTCATTTTTACTATATTATATCGAGGGAACTTATGGTAATTCTTACATTGAACTGCGGATCTTCTTCCGCCAAGTATCAGGTTTACGATTGGGACAAAAAAGAGGTTATGGCTAACGGCGTGGTTGAGCGCATCGGAATCGAGGGCAGCTGCATCACCCACAAGGCCAAGGGAAAGAAGACCGAAATCACAAGCCCGTGCCCCACGCACAAAGAGGCGATTGAGCTTATCATAAAAGAAATCACAGACCCCGAAGTCGGCGTCATCAAATCTATGGACGAAATCGGAGCCGTTGGCCACCGAGTTTTGCACGGCGGCGAAAAGTTCACAAAGAGCGTTTTGATCACGCCCGAAGTTTTGGACGGCTTCCGCGAGGTCGTCGACCTTGGCCCCTTGCACATGCCCGCCAACATCATGGGTATCGAGGCCGCTCAAAAGGTTATGCCCAACGTTCCCCACTCGGCGATCATGGACACAGCCTGGCACCAGACAATGCCCGAAGAAACTTTCCAATACGCCATCCCCCGCGAATGGTATGAAAAATACGCCGCGCGCCGCTACGGCTTTCACGGAACAAGCTTCTTGTACACAGCCAAGCGCGCCGCCGTTCTTTTGGGAAAAGACCCCAAGGACACAAACCTTATCATTTGCCACATCGGAAACGGCTCTTCTATGTGCGCGGTGAAGAACGGCGTTTGCTACGACACGACGATGGGAATCACTCCGCTTGAGGGCCTTGTGATGGGAACAAGGAGCGGCGACCTTGACCCCGCGCTTCCCTTCTACATCATGCGCAAAACAGGAATGAGCGCCGACGAGATGGACAAGGCTTTGAACAAAAAGTGCGGCTGCCTTGGAATCACAGGAAAGTATTCCGACCGCCGCGACATCGAAATCGACGCCGCCAAGGGCGACAAGCTTTGCCAGCTTAGCATCGAGATGGAAGCCTTGCGCATCAAAAAATACATCGGCGCCTTTATGGCCGAGCTTGGACACGTTGACGCGATTGTTTGGACAGCCGGCGTAGGCGAGCGCGGACCGATCACCCGCATGAAGGCTTGCAGCGGCTTGGAAAACTACGGAATCAAAATCGACGCCCAGCGAAACGAATGGTCGTTCACAGGCAACGCCGAGACTTACATTCACGCCGACGATTCAAAGACAAAGATTTTTGTAATTCCCACCGACGAAGAGCTTGTAATGACAGAAGACGCCTACGCCTTGATGAAGGGCACCTACGACGTTCACACCAACTTTAAGTACAGCTTCCAGGATCCTTCATACGTCAACAAGGCCCGCGAGGAAGGCCTCAAGGGCGACTTGGTCAAGCGGCCAAACATCGCCAAGGTTTTGGCGAGAGATATTATGGGGAAGTAAAGGATGTCATTCCCGCGCTTGACGCGGGAATCCTTCGCACAGAAAGCGCCGCCTGATGGGTGGCTCTTTTATTTTGTTTTAAGATGCCAGACGAAAAAGCGGAACTTGTGGTAGGATGAGGAATTAGTTGAGGGCCTATGAATTTTATGCGGCGATTTTTGCCGTATAAGAGGATTATGACGGACACGGCGAAGAATTGTTATGCTGACACCCGCACTGGGGTGCTTTTGGAGAAAAATATGAAAAAGTATTTTTTAGTTTTATTAATCTTTAGTAATTTCTATTTTTCTTTTGCAGACGATTTTCATCATAAGTATGTATTTTATAAAATTGAAAATGAAACACGGTTACAAACAATTGTAACTAATATTTTTAATGAATCTAATAAAAAAATAAAAACTATAGAAACTCGAATCCCATATAATATGCCAATTTACTCATCAGAAGAAATTGAATATGAATATACGGATAATCAATTATTTGAATTAAACAATGGAAATAAAATCCATTCATATAAATTTAACGATGAAAACAAAATTATAGAAGAAAACTTTTATGACGATAACAAACTAGATATTTTTAATACTGTAAAATATGAATATGAAAATGGAAAAATAATAAAAAAGAAATCTTTTGCTTCTGAATATAAATATACATATAGTAAAGATGGCGATTTAATTGAAATTACTGATAATCATAGTAATAAAGAAATTTTTAAGTATAAGAAAAAAAATAATCAGATAATTCAAGAACAATTATTTACTTTTGAAGATGGTAAGGAAATTATTCAATATACAAAAAAAATCTTTTACAATAAAAAAGGACAAGTTGTAAGAGAAGAAATTTATGGAACTAAGGATCCGGTGACTTTGGCGGAATTTTTTGATAATCAAGATTATATAGAAATAATAATTTATGATTATTTGTAAAAAAAATATAAAATTAGCATAACAAAGGTTCGTAGCCGACAGCGGGTCAAGCCCGCTGCGGTACAACCAGTTGTTATGTGGACACCCGCACTGGGGCGCAAAATTCTAAAATTTTCCCTTGACAATTAAACAAAACTATTGTATAGTAATATTATCTGTAAGGAATTTTTGGAATGTTTTTTTTGAGCGATGAAAGTCGCAGGAGCATTCAAGATTCAACAGGGCTTTCTGTAGAGCAGATTGCCGACATGGATTTTGAAGAAATAGATACGAAAATTTCTCATAAGCTTGGACGCAAAGTTTCGGGCTATATTAAAGATGACGCTTTGTTAGGGCGTGGTCAGGTGTACCTTGCAGAAAACAGGTTTATTTCCGCCGCTGAGGTGGAAAGAGGTTTGGCTACACATGACAGAAGAAAATCTGCGTTTGTTGGAAGATGTATATAAACAATACATTAATCCTATAAAACCCCTTCTTGCCGAAATTGAGGCATTGTACGAAAAATTCCCCTTGCAACTCTACAATGAAATCCGAGCGTTGAATGACCATGTCGCTCGGGCGTTTGTTGTGGGAAGTGAAATCAAATGCAAGGAACAAATAAGCAAAGCGGAAAGCCATGTCAACCGCATTATTTTGGACTGCTACAAATGCTTGAATTTGTATTACAAACGCGAGTCCGAAAGCTTTGACCGTTCAATCGCTTCTGTCGAACCAAGAGATGACGTGGAAATGGCCTTGCTTTTGGATTACGGAAAGTTGTCCGATGACGCTGTAAGGCTTGTGGAATACGCAAAGATAAACGAAAAGCAAGATGACAAAGATGCCGCATACCAAAATTTTGAAAAAGCTTATCTAGCGTACAGGGCGTTGCATGGCTTTATCATAAAGAACAGGCGGCAAGTTTTTAGGCTCCATAGAAAAAGAATTTTTCGTTTTGTCCGGGCGGCGTTGTGGGCTGTTATTACATTTGTTTTGGGCTGTGTCATTACAAATAACAATCAAGCGATTTGGAATTGGCTAAAAAGTTTATTCCGATAGCAACAAACAAATAAGCCGCGGTGTTGCCGCGGCTTATTTGTTTGTTACCTTCACTAATAGTCTTGCGAGGCCTTTTTGTGGCCGCGAGAGTTTTGGTTTAACAAATCATTTTACTACAATATTCACCAGCTTGTCCGGGACGCAGACAACCTTAACTTCGGTCTTGCCTTCCAAGAACTTTTTGACGCCTTCCGTTTGGCGGGCGGCGGCAATCAAGTCGGCTTGGCTGGTGCCGGGTGCGGCGTTGAACTTGTCGCGGAGCTTTCCGTTGATCATGACGACAATCGTTTTTTGGTCGTCGGCGGAAAGGCCCGCGTCAACTGTCGGCCAAGTTTCGTAGGCGATCGTTCCCTTGTGGCCAAGGCGCTCCCACAATTCCTCTCCCAAGTGGGGGGCGTAGCAAGAAAGCATTTTTACAAAGCCTTCCCACATTGTCTTTGGAATCTCGTTCAGCTTTGAGACAGCGTTGATGAAAATCATCATCTGGCTTATCGCCGTGTTAAAGTTGAGCGTGTCGGTGTCGTTGGTGACTTTTTCTACGGTCTTTGCGTAAAGCTTTCTAAGCTCAATCAAGTTTTCGTCTTCGAGCTTTCCGAAAATGTCAAGGTCGCTGTAAGGCTTTTCGGCAACGCCCCAAACTTTTTCAAGGAAGCGGTGGATGCCGACGATTCCCTGCGTTGCCCAAGGCTTTGACATCGTGAGCGGGCCCATGAACATTTCGTACATGCGCACGCTGTCCGCGCCGTAAAGCTTTATCTCTTCGTCGGGGTTCACGACGTTCTTGAGCGACTTTGACATCTTGGCGACAACTTGCGTAAGCTCTTGGCCGGTGGCCTTTTCAACGTAAACGTTGTTTCCCTTGTCCTCAACTTCGTCAACCGGAACAAGCGTCTTGTCCTTTCGCTGGTAGGCAAAGGACGTTATCATTCCCTGGTTGACCAAGCGGTGGAATGGCTCCTTTGTGCTGACAACGCCGATGTCGTACAAAACCTTGTGCCAGAAGCGCGCGTAAAGAAGGTGCAATACCGCGTGCTCGGCGCCGCCGACGTACAAGTCAACCGGCATCCAATAGTTTTCCTTTTCCTTGGCGCAGAACTCTTTGTCGTTTTTGGGGTCCAAGTAGCGAAGGTAATACCAGCAGCTTCCCGCCCATTGGGGCATTGTGTTTGTCTCGCGCTTGGCGTCGCCTCCGCACTGGGGGCACTTGCAGTTTACCCAGCTGTCGATTCCGGCAAGCGGGCTTTCTCCGGTTCCGGTGGGCTGGTAAGTCTTTACGTTTGGAAGCTCCAAGGGAAGCTGGTCTTCGGGAACGGCGACCGTTCCGCACTTGGGGCAGTGGACTAAAGGAATCGGCTCGCCCCAGTAGCGCTGGCGGCTGAAAATCCAGTCGCGCAGTTTGTAGTTTATCGCCTTTTTTCCGATTTTCTTTTCTTCAAGGAAGTCCAGCATTTTGTTGATCGCGTCCTGCTTGTTAAGGCCGTCAAGGAAGTCGGAGTTCACGTGGATTCCGTCTTCGGTCCAAGCCTGCTTTTGCACGTCAACTTCGCTCTTCAACACTTCGATGATCGGAAGATTGAATTTTTTGGCAAAGTCCCAGTCGCGGGTGTCGTGAGCAGGAACTGCCATGATGGCTCCCGTTCCGTATGAAATCAAAACGTAGTCGGCCACCCAAATCGGAATTTGCTTTCCGTTGACGGGGTTGATGGCGTAGCTTCCGCTAAAGACGCCGGTCTTGTCCTTGGCCAAGTCGGTGCGCTCAAGGTCGGATTTTTTTGCCGCGTCTTCGATGTATTTTTCTACGGCAGCCTTTTGTTCCGCCGTGGTGAGTTCCGCGACAAGCGGGTGCTCGGGCGAGACGACCATGTATGTGGCGCCAAAAAGGGTGTCGCAGCGAGTCGTGTAAACGCGCAATTTTTTGTCGGTGGCCTTTCCGTCCTTGTCGGCCACGGCAAAGTCAACTTCGGCGCCGATGGACTTTCCGATCCAGTTGCGCTGCATGATTTTTACGCTCTCCGGCCAGTCAAGCTCGTCAAGGTCTTGCAAGAGGCGCTCGGCGTATTCGGTGATTTTTAAAACCCACTGGCGGATTGTCTTTCGCGTGACTTCCGAGTGGCAGCGTTCGCAGCGGCCTTCCTTGACCTCTTCGTTGGCCAAGCCGGTCTTGCACGACGGACACCAGTTGATCGGCGTGTTGCTTTCGTAGGCGAGGCCTTTTTTGTAAAGCTGAAGGAAAATCCATTGCGTCCACTTGTAGTAGTCCGCGTCGCAGGTTTGCACGCAGCGGTCCCAGTCGTAGCTAAAGCCGAGCGCCTTTATTTGTTTTGTAAAATGTTCGATGTTTGAGTTTGTCGTTTCGCGCGGGTGGGTTCCTGTTTTGATAGCATAGTTTTCCGCCGGAAGGCCAAAGGCGTCGTAGCCCATCGGGTGCAGGACGTTGAAGCCCTTCATTCTTAGATAGCGGCAGTAAATGTCGGTGGCGGTGTAGCCTTCGGGGTGGCCTACGTGCAAGCCCGCCGCGCTGGGGTAGGGGAACATGTCCAAAACGTATCGGCGCTTTTCTTTGGGATATGCCGCGTCTTCGCTGACTTTAAAAGTTTTGTTGTCTTCCCAATATTTTTGCCATTTGGGTTCAATCGATTCAAAAGGATACTTAGACATTTTTTTGCCTCTAAAAGTGTGATAATTTGAATATCAATTTTAGCGCAAAACGCGTTAAGATTCAACACTTGAAACGGCTGGAGATTTGCTTTAATATAGAAGAATGACATTTCCAATCATTTCAATAATCGTTTACGGCGCGTGGATCGCGCTTTTGATCGTGGGAAGCCGCCGCGCAAAAATGGGCGCCTTTAACCAGGACTCGATGTCGCTTGAGGCGACCAAGAATTTGCAGGGCCTTGCGGCTATCGGCGTAATTTGCCACCATCTTTCGCAGCCCGCGGCCAATTCCGCTCCGATGGCGGCCTTGGGACAGATGCAGATTTTCCGCGAAATCGGCTTTTTGTTTGTGGCGCTTTTCTTTTTTGTTTCCGGCTACGGACTTTTAAAAAGCTTGGACTCAAAGCCCGGTTATTTGAACGGCTTTTTGCGCCGCCGCTGTCTTCCGATTGTCGTCTGCTTTTACGTGATGAACGTTTTTTACATCGTTTGGCACTTGCTTTTGGGAACGAAAATGCCGGCCTCGGAATGGATTTGCAAAATAACGGGCGTCGCGCTCTTAAACGACAACGCTTGGTTTGTTCCGGTAATCTTGGTTCAATATCTTGCCTTTTATGTAATTTTTAAGAACGTAAAGAGCCGCCCGCTGGCGCTTTCGCTTTCGTTTTTGGTCGTCGCCGCGCAGGCCGGCTGGTTCTTGTTCAACAAGCACTTTACTTGGTGGTGGGGCCCAACCGATTGGTGGAAAAAGCCCGGCGCCTTGTGGCTTTGCCCTTGGTACAAGAGCGTGGTCGCCCTTTGGTATGAGGGCGAATGGTGGGTCAACTCCACGATCGGCTTTTTTGCCGGCTTGATGTTGGCCCAGTATGAAAAAAAGGTTTTGCCTTCTTTGCAAAAATTTTATTGGCCAAAGCTTTTTGGAGCCTTCTTGCTTTTTGCCGCGTCGTTTGCCTTGCGCTTCTTTTTGTACTCCAAGAACATCCATTATTGGCTGGAATTTTCCGGCAACAACTCAACGCTTCCGCGCGCTCTTATGTTCGGCGTGGAAACGCTTCAAGTCCTTTCTGGCCTTTTGCTTGTCGTTCTTATCCGCCTTAAGCTTTGGAGCAAAAACGCCGTCTTGGGATTTTTTGGAAACATCACGCTTGAGTTCTATCTTATGCAGGCGCTTTTCTTGCGCCAGTTTGCGATAATGTTCGGCTGGATGGACAAGGGCTTTAGGTCGCCGGAAGGCTTCCGCCTTGAAGGCTGGGCGGACCAGTTAAAGGCGCTTGCTTACCTTGTCTTGGTTTTTGCCGCCACAATCGCCGCGTCCTTTGCCGTAAAGTTTTTGACAAAGAAAATCGTCGGCCTCTTTGCCGCTAAGGAAAGCCGATGATTGTTCCCGCCGGCCTCGCGCCCGAATACGAAATGTTCTTGCGGCCCAACACCGACCGCGCCGCTTTTATCCAAACCTATCTTGGCGCGCGGGGCGTTGAGACGGCCGTAATCGGCGTTGACGGAAAGCGGCACATTTACGTAAAACTTCCGCGGCAAGGCTACGACGCGACCTTTCGCGTAAAGACAATCATCGCGCACTACGACATCGCGCCCGACAGTCCCGGCGCCAACGACAACTCCTCGTCGGTTTTTTGCTTGATGGATTTTGCCGCGCGCCTGGCAAAGTTTAACGGCGTCCACAATTGCAGGATTTTCTTTACCGACGGCGAGGAGCTTGGCTCGGAAGGGGTAAAGGAGCAGGGCGCTTTTTCGCTCGCTTCGACAATGCAAAAGTGCGGAATCCGCGACGAAGACATTTACGTTTTTGACTGCGTGGGCCGCGGAACCGTTCCCTTGCTGGGACTTAACGTTCCGCCCGCAAAGGCTCCGGCCTCTTTTGTAAAAAAGTACAACGCGCTTGACCAAAGCGCCAAGGCGATTTTTTCTTCGCTGGGCCTCAATTGGGTCAACCTTCCGATGCCCTACAGCGACAATGCGGGCTTTTTGGCCAACGGATTTCCAGCCGTGGCGATAACGATGCTTCCGCAAAACGAGGCCTCCGCCTACATGATGGCGCTAAACTCCGACGCGGACCTTATGCGCTACGTTAAAAATCAAGACGTTCCCGAAAAAAAGATTGACGCGCTCCACCAGCAGCTTCCCTTGACTTGGCGCCTGATGCACACAGACGGCGACAACCTTGCCTCGCTGACCCCTCAAAGCTTTCCGATAATCGCCCGCATCCTTGACTCAATCGCGCTTAGGAAGACGGTTTAGCCGCTGCCCTCCATTCCAGAATAACGAAAATTTATCTAAAGTTTTGTAGCCTTTTTGCCGATAATATGAAAGGAGGCGGACTGTCCGCTTGTCCGGAGTTTCATGGTAAAAAGAAAGGTTAAAAAAGTTTCAAAAACCGCAAAACGAGTCGTTTGGAAGGACGTGAGCAACTTTGCGTCCGTGAACGACGAATTTGCCATGGACTCTTTGAACAATTGGACGACGACAATCGGCCTTGTAAAGTCTGTCATCGCTTTGGTGGAGCGGCGGATTGAGGGTTGCGAAACCCGCGTTTTCATTCACGCGCCGGAATTCCATGAGTACCGCGAAATGGACAAGGAAGGAATCATCACGGTTTCTGACGACTCGCTTTTCGCGGGCTTTTTGGCCATGGAAAGCGGCGTCATTCCTTTGGAAAGAATGTTCGCTGAGAAGAACGTGGCCGACCCGATGCTGGGCGACATGTTGAGGGAATTGTACGGCTGCCGCTACATTATGCCTGTCGTTCACGGCTTTGAGATGGTCGCTTTCTTAATCTTGTGCTCAAAAGGAACTTATAAAAAATTCATTTTGAAGCGCGACGAGATCCAGTTCCTGCAAAAGCTTAACAGCCGCCTTCAAATAAATTTGTACGCCGCCTCAATAGCAATGCGAGGCCAAAGAAATCTTTTGAACTTAAAGAACTATCCCTTTGCCTTGCAAAAGCACAAGATGGTCGCCGACATGAACAATTCGCTCTTTGACGACTTAAAGGAAGAGATAACTTTTACGCGCGGCGTGGCTTACCGCTACGACGAGGACTTGCAAATCCTTTATCCCTTTGCCTTTAGCAATGTTGACCGCGACAAGGTTCCGACACTAAAAGTCGGCGAAGGAATTTCCGGCCAAGTCTTTAAAAATTGGATTTCTGTTTTTGTTCCAGACCGCTCAAGCCATCCGGCCTATTCGCTGATGAAAGAGGAGCCGTTCATCCAAGGCTCGTTTATAAGTGTTCCTGTGGGAACGGAACAAAAGCGCATCGGAGTTGTGACAATCTCGCGCTCAAAGCAAAGCAAGGAGCCGTTCAGCCTTGAGCACCAATACATGATGGAAATCGCTTCGGCTTTCTTCGCTTCCGAAGTGATCAACAGAAACCTTCGCGACAAAATCGAAGAAAGCAATTTTAGCGTCGTCAAGTCCCTTTCAAACGCGCTCGAAGCCAAAGACCTTTATACGGAAGGACACTCAGACCGCGTGGCCAACTACTGCGTCGGAATGGCCAAGCGCCTCGGCTACAGCAAGGAACGGATTCATATGCTGCGATACGGCGCTCTGCTTCACGACATCGGAAAAATCGGAATCACCGACGCCATCATAAACAAGCCCGCCAAGCTTAACGACGAAGAGCGCCTTATCATAAAGAAGCACGCTGAAATCGGCTACAAAATTCTTTCGGCCAATCCTTACTTTATCGAGATAAGAAACTTTGTTCGCTACCACCACGAGCACTTGGACGGAAGCGGCTACTACGGAAAAAAAGAAGGCGAGTACCCCGAAGAGTCGCAAATCATAAGCTGCGCCGACGTCTTTGACGCGCTTACAAGCGACCGTCCATACCGCAAGGCTTTGTCGCAGGAAGAATCCCTGAAAATTTTGGCGCAAGACATCGGCCGCAAATTCAACAAGAGAATTTACGAGGCGATGGTCGCTTTCATCAAGGGCTAGGCGCTCCGCTTTTTAAAAACTTTTCGCCACTTGAAACGCTCCCTGAAGCGCTTCGAATTTTTGCTGGATTACGTAGGCGTTCTGCGACTGCAGGGCCAAGCGCTGCGCCAGCATTTTGCTCAAGAAGATGCCGTAGTGCGGGTTCTTTCTGATAAGCGAAAGGAAAGCCGTCTTTGGAACTTTAATCAGCTTGCAGTTTCCGATAGCCATTACAGTAGCCGTTCTTCTGTCGTTCAGCAAAAAGGCCATCTCGCCGATGAACATGTCGCTGGGCGTGAGGACTGTGTTCAACTTTAGGTTTACGTAAACGCCGAATTTTCCTTCCACAATAAAGAAAAGGTCGTTTGACATTTCGTCCTGGCGGCAAACGATTTGCTTGTCCTTGTATTCCAAAACGTCAAAGGGCTTCATGATGCCGGGGACGGCGTTGACTGAGTTGATTTGGTTGGCGATTTGGAATGTGACCTGGTTTCCTTTTTCGTTGTAGGCCAATTTTTTTACAAAGGAGCGGCTCAAAGAAATTCCGCGGCCGTGGGTTTCGTCTTCGGACGCGCGGCTTTCCAGCATTTTGCGCCAGTCAAAGCCGTCGCCGTTGTCGGTGATTCTAAAGGCGCTGGCTTTGTCGTGAATCGAGTAGTTGATTCGGATTTTTCTTCCTTTGTATTTTGGATCTTCGGCGCGGGTTCGGATAAGGTCCATGATGTTTCCGCCGTTCATAAGCCAGTCGGTTTTTTCTTTGTAGGAAATGTTCAAGTTTCCGTGCTCAACGGCGTTTGTCAAAAGCTCGCTCAAGGTCATTTGCAAATTGACTCGGTCTTCGGAGCTGATGCGGTTGGTGTTGTAAAGGTAGCTGACCATAAAGTTGATGTAAAAGCGGATGTCCAGCGGATCGTTTCCGCAAGTAAAGCTGCCTTCCTCGCGGCCGCCGATTATGTCCTGCATTCCGCGCGCGTACAAAAACTGCTGGTTTTGGTCGATGATGCGCAGGAGGCGGCTGAAGTTTTGGGCAAATTCTTCTATTGTCAATATTGAAAGAACGTTGTCGTCCTTAAGGTCTTCCAAGCGCCTGGCTTGGTCGCGGTCTTTGCAAACGGAAATTACGCCGCCGTAGTGAAGCCAAGAGTCTTCGTGGATGGCCTCAAGAATTTTGTCGCATCTGATGGTCGGAGAAGTGTAGTCGATTACCTTGATGTCCGGCAGCTCGTAGTTGATAAAGCTGATGATGCTGTCCGTGTCGCCGAAAATATTGCATGAAAAAGCCGAAAAGTTCTTGCAGGCGTTTGAAATCGTCTTGGTTACTATGGGGTTTGTGGAAGCTGTGACAATTTTTTTCATTGAAATCTCCGTTTCGCTTATTTTAGCGCGCCTTTTTGATTTTATCAATTGATTTTTGCGGCGAATCGGTGTAAAATAATTCTATGGATTTTTTAAAATTATCTGAGGAACGTTATTCTGTCCGCAAATTTTCTGACAAGAAGGTTGAGGACGAAAAGCTGGAAAAGATTTTGCAGGCCGGCCGCTTGGCTCCCACCGCAAAAAACTCGCAAAGCCAAAGAATCTTTGTCTTAAAAAGCCCTGAGGCCGTCGCCAAAATCAGGACGGCCACGCAAATGGCCTTTAACGCGCCTGTTGTCCTTATGGTTTGCTACGACGAAAACGAAAGCTATAAAAACGCGGCCGACACCGCTTACACATACTATCCCGGCGGCCATTACGACGGCGGCGAAGTGGACGCGTCCATCGTCACAAGCGCGATGATGTTCCAGGCCACGGAATTGGGCTTGGGCACCCTTTGGGCGCGCGGCTTTGACGCGGCCAAAATCATCGAGGCCTTTGATTTGCCCCAAAATTTGCATTTGGTCTGCCTTTTGGACATTGGCTATCCCGCCGCCGACGCGGAGCCCAGCCCCAGGCATTCGGACAGAAAGCCGCTCTCTGAGACGGTAAAATACATTTAAGGAGAACGTATGAAAAGACTTATGATTTTAGCCGCAAGCCTTTTGCTCTCTTTTGCCTTTTTTTCTTGTTCTGAAAAAGTTGAGCCCAGGCAGTTTTTAAACGACAAATCCACGCCGGTTGAGCGTTACGGCGCTTTGCAAGTTATTGGAACGCATCTCTGCGACCAAAATGGAAATCCCGTTCAGCTTTGCGGAATGAGCTCGCACGGCTTGCACTGGCACGGAAAGTACGCCAACAAGGACGTAATCAAGTGGCTGCGCGACGATTGGAACGCTGACCTTTGGAGAGCCGCGATGTACGCCGGCGAAAACGGAGGCTATGTCAACAATCCGGCAATCGCCAACAAGGTGATCGACTCGATCGAAGCGGCCATTGAGCTTGGCGTTTACGTCATCGTAGACTGGCACGTTTTGCCGGAGCGGGATCCCATGCTGTACGTAAAAAAAGCCGAAGAATTTTTTGAGCGCATCGCCTCCACCTATGGAAAGTATCCCAATCTCATCTACGAAATTTGCAACGAGCCCAACGGAAAGGAAGTCACTTGGGAGGGCAACATCAAGCCCTACGCCGAAAAAATAATTCCTATCATCAGAAAATACTGCGACAACATCATCGTCGTCGGAACTCCCGTTTGGTCCAGCGATTTGCTAAAAGCCGCCAAGGATCCAATCAAGGGACAAAAGAACATCATGTACACTCTCCACTTCTACGCAGGCAGCCACGGAAACTCAAGCCGCAATGTTTTGCGAAAGGCTCTTAAAAAAGGCCTTCCCGTTTTTGTCACCGAGTGGGGAACGACAAAGGCGTCCGGCGACGGCGGAGTTTTTGAAAAGGAAACTTTGGAGTGGACAAAACTTATGGCTCAAAAGAAAGTTTCTTGGGCCAACTGGTCGGTCAACAACAAGGGCGAAGATTCAGGAAACCTTAAGTTTAACAAAGACCGCGACGCAAAGGGCGGCTGGCAAGAAAGCGACTTGCAGCCTTCGGGAATTTTAGTAAGAAAAATAATGCGCGGAGAAGTCGAGTACAAGTAAAATGAACGTAAGCTGGTTAGACGGTTCCGCGATGTATCAAATTTTTCCTCTAGGCCTTTGCGACGCTCCGCGCGAAAATTCGTGGGACTGGTCAAACACTTGGAACGCGGCCACTCGGCCCGTTCGGCGCGTTGACAGAATATTGAATTGGATTGACCAACTAAAAAAAATCGGAATCAATTCAATCTTCTTTAATCCGGTTTTGCAAAGCGACACCCATGGCTACAACACGCGCGACTTTTACACGCTGGACAGCCGCCTTGGAAGCAACGAGGACTTTGCCGAGGTTTGCCAAACGCTCCACCAAAACGGCTTTAGGCTTGTTTTTGACGCGCTTTTCAACCATGTCGGCCGCGGCTTTTGGGCCTTTAGAGACGTGCGGAACAACATGCAAAATTCGCGCTACATAGATTGGTTCAAGGGAATCGATTTTAGGCGCAACACTCCATGCAACGACGGCTTTTACTACAAGGCCTGGCAGGACAACTGGGACTTTCCTGAACTGAATCTAGAAAACGAAGAAGTTGTCGAGCATGTTTTTGGCGCCATACGAAGGTGGGAAGACCTTTACCGTTTTGACGGCTTGCACCTTTGCTTAATTGAATTTTTGCCCAAAAAATTCATCAAGCGCTTAAGGCAATTTTGTTCCGAAATGGGAGCGGGCCTCGGCGGAAACATTGCGATAATCTCTGAATCTTTTGACGGCATTGACTGCGCAAAATACATTTCTTCGGAAATGGGCCAATCTTCCAACAACCGCGAGCTGCGCGACGCGCTTTGCGACGGCTTTAACAAAAAGAACATTTTTGAATTGGCCTACACTTTGAACCGTCAGTTTGGCCCTGACGGAATATACTCAAAGATTCCAATGATGAATTTTTTGGACAACCACAATTATCCCCGCTTCGCTTCGGCGATGGAACATAAAGAGCTTATTCCCTTGGGCTGGAGCCTTTTGCCGGCGCTGCCCGGATATCCTTGCGTGTACTACGGAAGCGAGTGGGGCGTTGAGGGAATTCCCGGCGACAATCATTGGGCGTTGAGGCCCGCCTTTGAAAAGCCCGAATGGAACGAGTTGACCGATTGCGTTCAAAAGGCTTTTGTGGCAAGAAAAAATTCCCCGGCTTTGCGCTACGGAAGCTACAAGCAAATATTCCAGGCAAAGGAGCAATTGGTTTTTGAGCGCTCCTCTTGCGGCGAAACGATAATCGTTTGCCTTAACATAAGCGAATACGACTACAAGGTTCCGATAAAACAAGGAAAAGGCTTTGCCGCCTTTGAAGGCTTGTACGGCGACTTTGACGAATTGCTTTCCGGCAACGAATGCCATTACGACGGAGACTTTTACCTTCCTCCGTTGAGCGTAATGTACTTAAAGCGAAAATAATTTTGGAGAGCCAAATCGATGGACTTGATAGATTATGTTGAATGGCGCGGAGATTTGACTTTTTCAAAGAGCGCCTTTTGCGACGTTGACGCTTTGGTTTTGTGCCAACTTTCATACTTAAACTTTGACGAGTTGCTTCCGTCGGATTTTTCAAGCAGGCTTTCTTTAAGGGATTTGTGGACTTGCTTTAAGGCAAGCGAGGACTTTGAAAAGCGCTGCGACTTGGGCGCCTTGATTTCGCGGGAAACCGTGCGCTTGCTGGAAGTATGCGCCGCTTCAAAACGCTTTGGAAAAATTTGCGCTTCCGGCTACGTAAGCAAAATCGACTTGCAAAACGAAGAGCAGTTTTCGGCGCTTGTTTTTTTTGAAGGCGCCTTTAACTCAAATCCTTTTGTGGCTTTTAGAGGAACGGACGACACAATCGTCGGCTGGAAGGAAGACTTTAACCTTGCGATAGAAGAAGTGGTTCCAGCGCAGCGCGACGCTTTGGCTTACCTTGAGGGCGTGGCAAAAAAGACGCGCGGAAAAATTTTGGTCGGCGGCCATTCCAAGGGCGGAAACCTTGCCGTGTACGCCTCCGCCTTTTGCGAACCAAAATGCAAAAAAAGAATCGACAGGGTTTACAACTTTGACGGCCCTGGCTTTAGAAAGGAAATAATCGAAGACGCGCGTTTGGTGGAAATGCTTCCGCTCCTGCATTCCTACTATCCAAAACTTTCTATTGTTGGAATGCTTTTTAGGCGGGCGGGCGAATACAGCGTTGTGGATAGCCAAGCCCAAGGCCTTATGCAGCACGAGCCTTTTTCTTGGCAAGTAATGCCGCGCGGCTTTAAAACCCTTGAGGACTTTGAAAACGCTTCGGACATTTTTCATAAGACTTTTAACGAATGGCTTGAAGGCGTCTCAAAGGAAAAACGCAGCCTTGTAGTCGAGACTTTGTTCAAGGTGATAACCGCCGGCGGAGCCAAGACCAACAGCGACTTGGGAAAGGATTGGTTCAAGCAGGCCGGAGCGATTGTAAAGGCCGCGAGCGAATTGGACAAAGACACCCGCGACGAAGTGTTCAAGATTGTCCAGCGCTTGTTTGAACTAGCCGCCAAAAATCTGACCGAAAAGAAAAAGTAGCGAGCGGCCTTTTGGGCCAGGCCATGCCTTGCAAGGCCTTAAAGCGACGCGCGGTTTTACAAAGACGCCGCTTCTATTTCCGCAATTCGCGCGGCGTACTTGTTGGCGGCCATGACGGCGGCGGCCAGACTGTCGCCGGCCTTGACGCGGGCCACGCAAACGCCTAGGTGCGCGTCGCCGCAGCCGATTGTGTTAACCACATTGGCCTCCACGCCTGGAATTTTTTGCCCTTTTTGCGTTGCGGCCTCAAAAATGTAGGAGCCGCTTTTTCCGGTTGTCATAATCACGTCGTTTTTTGTAAGGGCAAAAAGGGCGGCCGCGGCTTGGGGGATTGACTTAAGGCCAGTCAATGCAAAGGCCTCTTTTTGGTTAAGATGCAATATCGGGTTGAGCCGCCAGATTTTTTTTAGGAGCGATTTTTTGATGTGCATGACGCGAGCGCTGGGGTCAAAAAATATTTTGAGCGGCCGCCCTTCTTGGTCTGCCAGCTTTTTTTGTTCCAAGAGAAAGTCGATTTCGGCCTCGGAAGTTTTTTCTTCCATTTCCAGCCCGCAAAAGTAAATCGAGTCCACTTTTTTGAAATTTATTTTTTTGTAGAATTTTCTGTCAAAAAGGTATTCGGCTTTGTGGGCGCAAATAAAGGCGTGCTCGTTTTTTTTGTTGACAAGGCACCAACAGGCGCCGTTTTCTTGGCTTTTTATTTTTGCAAAGACGGGAATTTTGTTCTTTTTTAGCTCATTTTCAACAAATTCCGCGTAAACTCCCGTTCCGACGGGCGAGCATAGAGTAAAATCGCTTTTGGCTTTTTGCAAGGCCTTTGCCACGTTGAATGCCGTTCCGCCCAAAGACCATTTGGCGCCGTCAGTGTTTACGTCCTGGCCCGGCTCCGGGAACGTTGGAACGCGGATAATAATGTCAACGCATGTTGAACCGATCACTAAAGTTTGCATGCCCATATTATACAAAATAATTTGATAAAAATCAAATTTTGGGTTATAATAACAGTATGGATGACTCTACAATTATGGAAAGCTCCCCTGTAGGCGAGCACATTCAGGCTATTTCGGATCCCAACGCGGTTTCTTACTTGATGTTCAACAAGCAAAAGATCAAGTTGGTGGCAAAAATCACTCTTGGCCGCGAAACGGACAACAGCGTTGTCATTGAAAACAAGCTGGCCAGCCGCCATCACGCCTTGATTCAAAAAATCAAGGACGACTATTATCTTAAGGACGAAAATTCCACAAACGGAACTTTGTTGAATGGAAAAAGAATTCCGGCGGACAAGTACGTAAAGCTTAGCCGCGGAGACAAAATCACAATCGGCTCCGCCAATTTGGTTTTCGGTTAACCTTTAATCGCGGCGCGGTTTTTACGTGGATCGATCGGAAATTCTTGATGATTTTTTAATTTTCTCAAAGCATGCAAGACTGCCGTCGCAAAAAAAAATTTTAGCGTTGGCAAAAAACGCCTTGCAAGTCTTGCAGTCCGAAAGTTGCGAGTACAGGGAGCGAATTCCTGGAACGGAAATTGCCGGCGGCTTTTTGGACTTTCGACAGCAAAAAGACATGCCGTTGGTCGTTGTTCCAGACTTGCACGCGCGGCCTGATTTTGTTTACAACATTTTAAATTTTGTCCTGCCCAAAAAAAATTCCGGCTTTAAGGACGACATAAAAATTATAGACGCCCTGCAAGAAAAAAAAATCCGCGTCGTGCTTGTCGGCGACATTTTGCACGCGGAAGGCAGGGCGCGCGGCCGCTGGGAAAAAGCCTTTAAGCTTTACGACCGTCTGGGCCAGATTGACTCGCCGGAAATGCGCGAAGAAATGCGCGAAGGGCTTTCGGCTTTGATGGCGGTTATGGAAGCCAAAATTTTATGGCCGGAAAATTTTCATTGCCTTAAGGGCAACCACGAAAACATCAAGAACGAGCGCGGCGGCGGCAATTTTCCTTTTAGGAAATTTGTGATGGAAGGAAGAATGGTTTTGGAATTTATGCAAAGCTTTTACGAGCCCCAAGTCTTGGAAGCGATTTATGATTTTGAAAAAGCGCTTCCATTGGCCGCTTGCGCAAAAAATGTTTTTGTCTCGCACGCCGAGCCGCTGTGTTTTTTTGACAAGGCGGAATTGGTTTCTTCTTTGCTTGACGAAAAGGTCGTGTACGGCTTGACTTGGACGGCAAATGACGAGGCAAAGATCGGAAGCGTTGCCAATATGCTTGACGCTTATTGCGCTCCAAAAGCGGGCGTTAAGGCAAAATACATCGGAGGGCATAGGCCCGTTCCGGAAAATTATTTACTGCGTCAGGGCGGTTTGTACGCGCAAATACACAATCCGCAAAGGCAGAATATTGCGGTGGTAAAACCGTCAAAAACTTTTGACCCTGACAAAGACATAATTAGCGTTCAGTAGGAGGACAAAATATGGCAGACATCCCAGACATGATTGGAAAGTACAAGATTCAAGGACAGATCGCGCAAGGCGGAATGGGAGCGATTTACAAATCAACGCACCCTGAACTAAAGAGGCCCATCATCATAAAGAAGCTTACCACGCGCGGCTCGTCAGTCGCCAAAGAAAGATTCCTAAAAGAGGCCAAAATTCTTTTGGAAATGCAGAGCCCTTACATTGTACACTTGTTCGACTATTTTACAGAAGGCGGCTACCGCTACATCGTAGAGGAATTTGTCGAAGGCCTTTCGTTGGACAAGTTGATTCAAAAGCAAGGCTCTCTTTCTCCGCAAGTGGCGATGCTCATAATGCAGGACTCGCTTTTTGGACTTAGGTTCGCTCACAGAAAGAGCGTCGTTCACCGAGACATCAAGCCCGGAAACCTTTTGATTTCGCGGCGCGGCGAGATAAAACTTACGGACTTTGGAATCGCAAGCGACGATTCCGACGACAAAAACACAAAGGACGGCGTGATCCTTGGAACGCCAAGCTACATGCCGCCGGAACAGTTTAAAAACTCAAGCGGCGTTGACCAGCGCGCGGACATTTACGCGCTTGGCGTAATGCTTTACGAAATGGTCACAGGCCAAAAGCCTTACACCGCCGAAACTCAAGAGGAAATGTACGAAAAGGCTCGCCGCGGAAAGTACGTCGATCCAAGAAAGATCAAAAAAAACATTCCGCCGGAGATTTGCAAGCTGATTAAAAAAATGATGGCGCCAAGAGCGCGCGGCCGCTTTAAGAGCGTGGACCCGATAATCAAAATCGTAAAAAAATACCTTAAGCATTACGACACGCACGCAATCCGCGTCGAGCTTGCCAAGATGGTCATCAGCCCCCGCTCGCTAAAAGAGGGTGTTTACAAAAAGAAGAAGAATCTTTGGAAAAGCTTCTTTATGGCCCTTGTCCTTTTGGGAGCGGCGGCGGCCGGAGCCTGGTATTTGTGGACAGAAGGTTGGGTTCACCGCACCATTTTGCGCTCGATATACACGCCCGTCAACATGACGATAAAATTGCCGCAAACTTCCGCTCCCGCAAGCCACATAAGCGCCCGCGCCTTGTTCTTTACAAACGGAACAGAAATCAAGGAAGTGGAAAATTCCGCCCGCGTCTTTATCGAAGGCGCGGCCGACAAAAAAGGCTTGACCGCCGAACGGCCTGCTTCCAAATTAAAGGCCTACCATATAAAGCCTGTTTTCCTAAAGCCCGGAATGTACCGAGCCAAGGTCGCTGTCGGTTCCTATGTTTGGTGGGAAAACTTTGAAGTCACAAAAGAAGAAAAGTCGATCGACATTAACTTTTCGGCGGGCGAAAGCAGGCCGATAAAATTGATTGTCTCAGCCCGCGACGGAAAGAACGGCATGGACCTTTCGGACCGCGCCAAATGCCAGATTTTGTACAACGGCCGCTGGGTCGCGCTGGAAGACGTTCCCCGCGAAAAATTCAATTCCGCCGCTGTCTGGAAATTCAAAGTCAGTCTTGACGGCTACGAGGACGAGATTTTCTCGCTCTTGATTGACTGGTACCAGGACACGGTCATGATTCGCGCGGAGTTGTTTTTGAAGAAGTAAAGAAAAGCGTTGATGCCTATGCGCCGAAGGCGCAAATGTCAATAATTTCTTTTTACGCAACAACGCGAAAGCGTTGACAAATTTTGAAGGGGGTAGGTATAATAGTAGAAACTTATAAAAGGAGTTTCTATGAAAAAAAAAACCATCTTTTTTTTGCTCTTTTATTTTTTGCTGCAAGCGCCTTTGCGCAGAATGTAAAACCATATGCGGTTGACCTGAACAAGTTCCCTGCCGTAAGCGACGACAAAGGTGTAACTTTCGACAAGGCAACAAAGACTTTTACAATCAAAAAAGAGAACGGTAGAATAAACCTTTGGCTTAATAATCTGAATATCAGTGATTATAATGTTATAAAAGTAAAGTACAAGGTACTTTGTGATTATGGATTCGTTTTTGGGCTAGACTATGGTAACAACAAAATAGAATGGTATACAAGAGAAACATATTGTCCAACATATCTTAACGAAATGGAGATACCTCTTAAGAAAGATGAAAAAAAATTAATTGGTGTCTTTTTTTATGGCTTGTTTGGTATTCCTTTTGAAAAAGCAAATGGAAAATTTACAGTTGAATCAATTACCCTGGAAAATGTTTCTAATCCACAGAAAACAGATATTTTTGCAAGCAATGAGCCGCCTGTGGTTGATACAGCAAAAAATGTGACAATTGACGAAAAGCTTGATGCATGGGATTTTGTAAAGAATATTGGCGCCGGATTAAATTCTCAGATTTTTCAAGATTATCCAATCCAGCTTGATATGGGCTATGATATTTATCCGGACTATCTTTCAAAACCAACAAAAGCGCAAATTCATTTTATTAAAGAAAGCGGGCTGAACGCTATCAGATTACAGACAAATCCGGGACATGGAAGAATGATAGACGAAAGCTACAGGCTTTCACCGGGTTACATTAAGAACATCAAGCAGGTAGTTGACTGGTGTATTGAAGAGGATATGTATGTAATACTATGCGGACCGTTTGCAGAGTATGCAATAAACGAAGATTATAAAAAAAGAATTGAAAGGGGAGCTTCTAACTTTGCCGCATTCTATGTAAACGAAAAAGACAAAAAAGAATCTGAAAGATTTTTAAAAGCAGTCTGGGAACAGTATGCAAAAGCTTTCAACAATTCTTATGATGAACATCTGATTTTTGAACCTTTTAACGAACCTGTAGATATTCTGCATGAGCATGGATGGAATCCTAAAGATGACTGCGCCATCTGTAAAAAAGATTACGCAATCTTGAATGAGTATAATCAACTGGTTCTTGACACAATCCGCTCAACAGGCGGTAACAATGCAAACCGCTTTGTTTTGATAAACGGTCTTGGAGCACGATGGGACACAATTACAGACAAGAATTTTAAGCTTCCCAAGGACAAGGCAAAGAAGAAGCTGATTCCGACATATCACGACTACTCAATGGGAGGTACAGCTGCTGGTGGAAATTATACTGATTATTACAAAAACAGCATTAAAGAATTGATTAGCAAAAGATTCGCGGCTTTGGACAAAGCTTTTTTCTCCAAACATATTCCGGTTTTGGTCGGCGAAATCGGACAAAGCCGCCGCACCCCGATTTTGGAGCGCATAAAATGGATTAAGGATTTTACGGCTGAAGCTTCAAAACCAAACCGTTCGTGCGCGCTTTTATTATGGAATGATAGCGCTTTGGTAGATGACGGACGCTTTTTCAGCGGTTATTTTGACAGCTGGAAGCTCAAATGGAATGACGAAGAATTTGTCAACACGTTCATTTACGGAGCGCAAGGCAAAGAATATCCGTTGAGCTCAGACTTCATCAAAAAGAACGAAGTCAAAATTCCAAGCATTGTCGGAAAAAACATCCTCAAAAATCCTGTGGAAATCAAGGATTGGAAACCGTATAAATTGCCTGATGGCATTTTCATGCGCTCAGTGCCTGCCAAATATAAGATTGAGCTAGAGATTGAAAAAACAGGCTCGGAGCCTAAGTTTGAGTTCTGCTGCATGGACTATCTCTGGAAATGGAAGTCATTCATATCTGACCCAGGACTAAAAGTCACAGGCGGAACAAAGGATGGCGGAAACAGCTTAATTGTAAAGTCCGATAAAATCATCCTGAGCATTGACGAAAAGGTAGCGCAAGAAATTCAGGAATCCATGGAACTCTTCCTCAACGGCAAGGATATCATTGTAAGATCGATGAAAGTTGAGGAATAGGAACGGTCAAGGCCTTGACTCGTTCCTTTTGAGGCGCGATTAATATTATCGCGCCTCAATAGTCGCTATCAGTTTGCCAACGCGCTGTCAAGCATTTTGCTGATCGCTTCTTTGTCCAAGTGCGTTCCGATGATGCAAAGCTTTACCATGCGGTCGCCAAGCTTTTCGTCCCAATTCTTTTTCATCTCAGGGTCTTGGGCAAGAATTTTGTCGCGCTCGGCCTTGGGAGCGGTGGCAAGCCATTGGCCCGAAATGCCCGCGACTATTTGGCGGCCGGTCGTTTCCAAAACGTAAATCATGTCAGGCTCGTCGTCAAACCACATTATGCCTTTTGAACGGATGATGTTCTTGGGCCAGGCGCTGGCAACCTTGTCCAGCTTTTGCCTGTCAAAGGGAATGCGGCGGTAGTAGATGAAGCTTCCGATTCCGTATTCATCGTCGTCGCTTCCTGAATCTCCTTCGTGCTTGTGCTCGTGGTGGTGATGATGATGTTCGTGGCCTTCGTGGTCATGGTCATCGTCATGGTGGTGATGCTCGTGTTCGTCGTGGTCGTCGTCATCATCGTCGTCGTGGTGATGGTGGCCGCGAGCCTCGTCTTCGTCGTAGCCTTCAGCGTCGGCCTTATTCAGCTCGGCGACCCAGCCAGCGCTTTCGTAAACTTTTTCAAAGTCAAATTCATTGGTTCCCAAGATTTGCGAAAGGTCTACGGCGCACTTTGTCGTCTCGATTACCTTGGCGTTGGGCTGCAATTTTTTTACGACGGCGCGGATTTTTTTCAATTGTTCCTCGTTGACCAAATCGACTTTGTTTATGACGAGCGTGTTGCAGAATTCGATTTGCTGGACCAAGAGGGACTCGATGTCCTCTTCTTCCATGTCCTTTTTGAGGAGCGCGTTTCCTTCGTCAAACTCGGTGGAAAGGCGCATCGCGTCAACGACACTTACCAAGTTGTCGATGTAGCCCGAGTCGATTTGCTCGATGGCCGACGCGATTGGCATTGGCTCGCAAACGCCCGAGGCTTCGATCAAAATGTAGTCGAATTTTCCTGTCTTGATTAGGCCTTCGATTTGCTGGACAAGGTCTGTCTTTAGCGTGCAGCAAATGCAGCCGTTTGTAAGCGGAACCAAGCTTGAGCTATCGGTGATGTTGGCCTCTTTTGAAATGAGGGAAGCGTCAACGTTGACCTCGCCGATGTCGTTTACGATAACGGCCACCTTGTAGCCTTTTTGGTTGTTTAGAATGTAGTTAAGGAGCGTTGTCTTTCCCGCTCCCAAGTAACCCGCCAAAAGCGTGATTGGTGTCTTTTTTGCCATATTAGTCTCCTAAATTATTGCTGGACTTTTTCCTTCTGAATGTGAAGTTTTGCTTGGTCAGGAACGGTGTCGAAGAACCACTTGGCGTCTTCCATGCTAAGGCGCACGCAGCCGTGGCTCGCGGGTTGGCCGAGCTTGGCGGCTTCTTCTGGGATGATGTTTCCTTTTGCGTCAATCGGAACGGAATGGAAAAGGTACACGCCGCCGATAAAGCCGACCCACCAGCGCGCTCCTTCGCCAAAGCGCTTTGAAAAGAACGAAGTTCCGCGCTTTTGGCCGCTTTCGTTTATGATATAGTCGCCAAGCGGCGTGTCGTTGTCGCCGTCGATAAGGCCGGTGGAGCACACCATTTTGCGGACCAATTCGCCGCTTTTATAGACGTAAGTTCTTTGTTCGTCAATGCTGACGATTACGTTCCAGGCCGGACCGTAACCAGCCGGGCTTGCGAAAACGTCCGCCGCAAAAAGGCTTGCCGCCAAAAGCAGCGTGACGATGGTGAATGCAAAGTGTTTTTTCATACTATTAAATATAGTGAAAAAAACGCGTTTCGTCAAATGCGGGCTGTCATTCCGCTCCCAAGAAAACCGGGACTTAAGTCCTAAAAAAATCGGGATATTTGTCTCTATTATTTGGAAAAAAAAAGCGCTATAATGGCCCCATGGCAAAAAAAATAATAATAGCCGACGACCACGCGCTTTTGCGTACGGGAATAAAAAGTTGGATAGAAAAACATTCGGACTTTAAGGTTGAGCTTGACGCTGGAACGGTGCAGGAATGCGACGCGGTCATAGAAAGCTTTAAAAGCGGAAAAAGAAGCGCCGCGGACTATATCGCGGTTGTGGACATTTCATTTAGGAACGACGGAGCGGGCAGCGGCCCCGAAGAAAACTGCGGCTTTGAAATAATGCAAAGCTTTTCCAAGTTGGGAGTCGATTGCGTGGCTTTTTCAAGCCACGATTCCGGCGGCTTTGTGGAGCGGGCGATGAGCGCGGAAATCGGCGCAAAAGGCTTTGTTTCAAAAAACGCCGACGAAAACGTTTTGCTTTCCGCGTTGCAAGCCATTGACGAGGGACGCACTTACATTCAGGCGGAGCTGGTCTCAGGCCTTTTGGAAACGCGCGACATTTCGCAAACCTTTACCAAAAAGGAAAAGCTTGTGGCCGACGCTCTTGATTTGCAAAAGACCAACGCGCAAGTGGCCAAGGAACTGGGCCTTAGCGAAAAGACTGTTTTAAATTACCTTAGTTCGCTTTACGACAAGACGGGCGTTTCAAATAAATTGCAATTTTTGGAGAGGTTGGGGAGATTATGAACAGTGAAAAAACTAAATCATTCGCCAAAATTTTGTTGTTGTGCGCGGCAGCCTTGCTTTGCAATGTCGGCGCGTCCTTTTTTGCCGCGCGCTTTTTGCCGTCGATTTTTTTGGACACGGTGTTTACCGTCGCGGTGACCTTTTACGCGGGCCTTGTTCCCGGCTTGATTGTGGCGGCGGCCTTTAATCCGCTTATAACATTTTTGTATTGCCGAATGAACGGAACCGCATTTAGCGTTTACGACTGTCTTTACGCGATTTGCGGAATGTTGATTGTCGTAGCCACTTGGTTTTTCTCGCGCAACAAAAAAGAATTTTTGTTCAGCCGCGGAGTGACTTCTTTGTACTTGCTGGCGATCGCGTTCTCTTCCGCTTTCTTAAGCTTTTTTGCGGCCAGCGCTTTGGACACTTTTATCCGTCCGCTTTTTGAAAACAGGTCGGGCTTTTCCACATTTGACAGCTTTTCGGCCGTTTTGCGCCAGATGAACATGGGAACTTTCTTGTCCTATCTTATTCCGCGAATTCCAATGACCCTGCTGGACCGCATCGTTTGCACGTTTGCCGGCTTTGGGATTTACCGTCTGGCCGTAAAAATTAAGGAACGCTAATGCCCAACGCCGAAGAATTTACGCTAGAGAACTTTGAGCTCTTAACTGAAACGCTAAGAATATACAATTCGTTTTTCATTCTTTTAATCATCGCGATTTTTGCGGCCTTTGTCGCTCTTTTGTATGTCCTTGCGCGAAACTTCAAGGCTAGAAGAAATTTAAAGAGCAACGCCACTTTTCTTAACGAAACGATTAGCGCTCAAGAGGACGAGCGGCGAAGAATTTCGCAAGAGCTGCACGACACTGTCTCGCAAAACATCAAGGTTCTTTTGTTGATGCAAAAGGAGTGCCAAGAAGGCGCGCAAGGGCAGGAGCAAAAAGAGCGAATCCAAAAAATCATCGACTTGGAAAAGCAAAACCAAAAGCAGCTTCGCGCGATAATACAAAACCTGGCGCTTCCCGGCCTAATGGAGCTTCCGTTTAAAAACGCCATCGCGGATTTGTGCGCAAATTTTTCGCAAGACAGCGGAATCCCTTGCCGTTTTTACGCCGAACCAAAAATTGACTTGCAGCGCTTTTCCGCCGAAGACCGCCACCACATTTTGCGCATAATCCAAGAGGCGCTCAACAACGCCAAGAACCATGCAAAGGCGCAAGAAACCGGCGTCGTGATCCAAAAGCGCGAAGATAAAATCCGCGTGATGATTTACGACGACGGAACGGGAATCGACGGCGACAACCGTTCCCCAAGCCAAACTCACTTTGGCATGAGCGGAATGGAAATGCGCGCCGCGCTCTTAGGCGGAAGCCTTAGCGTCCACAGTTCCAAAGACACCGGCACAAAAATCTGCGTTGACCTTCCCGCCGGCGGAGAAGATCAGCAAACGTCTGAAAACTATATTGGGGAGTAATTTGTATGGATGAAAATAAAACAGACAAGCTTTTAACAAGAATTATTTGCGCGGTAGTCCTTTTGGCGCTTGCCGTAATAATCGTTCTCCGGGTTGTCGGCGTGATAGAGCAATTTCATATTGGCTTTATATATTTTGTGTGGCTTATGTTTACGCTCGCCGCGATTCTTTATTTGAAAACGCGCTTTTGAAACGCCCGCCAAAGCGAGCGTTTTGCTTTGCGTTCACACGAGCGTATTATTCCACAAAATATGTTTTCATCAAGCCTTTGCCCTTGACCTCTACGTCTTCGCTAGAGGCGTAGTAGACAGCGGCTTGGGTTTGATCGTGGGTGGCTGCGGAAACGTGGATTGCCATCGGCTTTCCGGTGCTTTCCATTCGGCTGGCCACGTTCACTGTGTCTCCCCAAATGTCGTAGATGAACTTTGACTTTCCGATTACGCCGGCCACCAAGTTGCCTGTGTTGATTCCCAGGCGGATTTGAACTTGAACCGGAGACGTCGCGTTAAACTCAACGACATCCTTAATCAAGCCCTGCGCGAATTTCACCATCTTAAGCGCTCCTCCGTTGTCGGCTTCTTCGGTAAGGCCTGTGGCGGCCATGTAGGCGTCGCCAATCGTCTTGATTTTTTCTATGCCCTCGCGCTTGGCGCGTTCGTCAAACTTTGTGATCATCGCGTTAAGCATGCCTACAACTTCGTCGGCGCTCATTCCGCCGCTCATCTTTGTAAAGCCAACGATGTCGGTGAACAAAACAGTGGCGTTGGGGAATTTTTTAGCTATCGTTCTGTCGGGGTGCTCGGTCAGTTCGGCCGCCACTTCCTTGGGAAGAATGTTCAGCAAAAGGTTTTCGGCCTTTTCGTTGGCGATTTTTAGGTCGCGGGTGCGCTCGGCGACTTCTTTTTCCAGCGTGACTTGGTAGCGCTTCATCGCGCGCCACTTTAGCCAAATCACAAGCGCCACGATTCCAACGATTATAAGGCCTATCACGACCCAGAACCACGTCAGCTGCCAAATGTAGGGCTGCTTTACGATGATTATCGGATCGGACGGCTCGCTCTTTATTTCGTCGCCGTTCTGGCTTTGCACTGTAAAGGCGTATGTGCCAGGCTTTAAGTTTGTGTACGAAGCCGTTCTTAGCGCTGACCATTCGGTGTAGTCTTTTTCAAATCCGTTCAGCTTGTAGCGGAATTTAATCTGCTCCGACGAGATAAAGCTAAGGCCGGTAAACTTTACGCTAAAGCGCTTTGTTGACGGAGCCAAGACGATTTTTCTGCCGGTGTAGTCAAAGCTGTTGTTGTCAATCGAATACTCTTGGATTTCAACCTTGGGAGCGATCATGTTCTTTCCGCTCTTTACCGGATCGTAAATGGCAAAGCCGTCAATCAAGGTGAACCAAAGGCGGCCGGCGGAGTCTTTCATTGAGAACGATGTTGCCGTGACGCCGCCCGTTACAAGTCCGTCGGAGGCGCTGTAGCTTGTCGTGTTAAGCCTTTCTTTATTGCCGGCGCCGACTTCGTCCAGCTCGGCTAGGGGAACGGAAATGATTCCGCGGTTGCTGGTCATCCAAGCCGTTTGCGTGTAGTCGGCCAAAATCTGGAAAACGCCGTCGGTCATAAGGCCGCTTGCGGAATTTAAATTTTGGAAAGAGTCGCCGGCTTCTATGTATTTTGAAATTCCAGTTCCTGTCGTAATCCAAAATTCGTCGTCGCTAAGCTCGGTAAACTTAAAGATTACGTTTCCCGACAAGCCGGTCTCGGTGCTGTAGTGGCGAACGATTTGCCTGTCTTCCAAAACGTAAACGCCGCCGCCGTCCGTTCCAATCCACACGCGGCCTTTTTTGTCTTCGTAAATCGCCATGATAAATTCATTGGCCAAGCCGTTTTCGCGCGTGATGTTGCTTATCTGTCCTGTGGCGCTGTCAACGATGCTAAGGCCTTGCGTCGTTCCGATGTAGTAGTCGCCGTTGGAAAGTTTTACGTAGACTCGGCACTTGTAGCCGGCCAATCCGTCCCTTTCTGTTAGGTTGAAAATTCTTCCGTCCGGCATGACTCGGATCGCGCTAAGCTTTGAGTAGCAAGAAATCAAAAGCTCGCCGTCTTCCGTCACGCGCGCTTCTCGGATTCTGTTTCCCTTGCATTTTCTTGTGATTTCGTTTTCTACAAATTTGTTGTCCTTGTAGCAGTAAACGCCGTCGTCCGCTCCCAGCCAAACAACGCCGCGGCCCTTGTCTTCGCAAATCGCGTTTACGGCGATGGGCATTGAAATCGTCCGGAATTTTCCTTGGCTCATTTTTTCGATGCCGCCGCGGTTGTAGGCAAGCCAAATGTTTCCCTCGCGGTCCTGCATGATTTTGTTTATGTAATCGTCGGCGACTCCGTTGCGCTTGTCGTAGTAAGTGTACATGCCGTTGTGGATAATCGTTATTCCGCTGTCGCCGGCAAACCAGTAGTCGCCGTTGTCGTCCTGGATCGCGCTGTTGACTACCGTTCCGTTTGTGTGGTCGTGGCCGATGTCAAAAAGCGTTTCTTCTGTGTCTTTGATTCTTATCGCGTAGTGGGGAGCGACGCCAAACCAAAAGGCGCCGGCTTTGTCTTGGGTCACTTCGTTTACGGCCGGATTCTTGATTTTTGTTATGCCGTAAAAGCGTTCGATTTTTTTGTTGGAATAAACAAAAAGGTCGCCGGCCACTGCGGTGGAAATCCAAACGCGGCCCGCGGTGTCGCAATACAATTTTGACACTTGAATCGTCGTTTGGCCCAGCTCCTCCAAGCCGTCCGGAATCACGATTTTTCCGTCGGGCGTCATGTAGCAAAGGCCAGACGCCGTTCCCAGCCAAATGTTTTTTTCGTGGTCTTCGCAAATCGCGCGGATTGAGTTGTGGGGAAGGCCGCTGTCCTCTACCGTGTACTTGAGGATTTGGCCGTCGGTTTTTATGCAAGAAACGCCCTCGTCGTTGTGGCCGATCCAAATGTTGCCGCTTGCGTCCTGGTAGATTGAGCGGACGGCGGTAAAGTCGTATTTTTTGTCGTAGTTGCGGTTAAAGGTGACAAACTCCACTCCGTCAAAGCGGACAAGGCCGTCGTAGGTTCCGATGTAAATGTAGCCCTTTTTGTCCTGCATTATGTCGGTGATTGTCATGCCCGGAAGTCCGTCCGCTGTGGTGAACTTTCGGCGGACAAAGTCGTTCAAAAAGGCTTGGTCAACGTTTCCATTCGCGGCGGATTGTGCGAATGCCGCTCCAACAATCAAGGTCAAAACAAGAGCAAAAATGGTCTTTTTCATAGTATTCTATTGTATATCAAACCCTTCCAATTATCAATTCCTAAGCCACTCTTGAATAAAATGCATAAAAACTGTAAAATTATGCAGTTTAAAATGACGAGGAGAATGCTATGAAAAACCTTTCAGACAAAGCGCTGATTAAACAGCTGACAGTCCTTGCCCAAAAGAATGACCCAATCAATCCCAAACTTTACGAAAAATTCGACGTTAAGCGCGGCCTTCGCAACGCCAACGGAACCGGCGTCCTTGTAGGCCTTACCACAATCGGAGACGTTGTCGGATACGAGCTTGACGAAAACAAAAACAAGATTCCGATTCCCGGCCGCCTTATGTACCGCGGCTACAATGTCGCCGACTTGGTTCACGACATAGAAAAGCGCGACGAATTTGGCTACGAGCAAGCCGCGTACCTTTTGCTTTTTGGAGCGCTTCCGACAAGAAAGCAGCTGGAAACTTTTACCGAATACTTGGGAAGTCGCCGCGTCCTTCCCGAAAACTTTACCGAAGACATGATCATGAAGGCGCCGTCCAACGACATTATGAACAAAATGGCGCGCGGCGTTTTGGCCAGCTACTCTTACGATCCCAATCCGGAAGACCGCTCCGTCGGAAACATCATGCGCCAGTGCATCGACTTGGTCGCGCGCTTTTCAACCTTGGCCGCTTACGCCTACCAAGCCAAGCGCCGCTTTTACGACGACAAGAGCATGTACATCCACAACCCGCTGCCAAACCTTTCGACAGCCGAAAACTTTTTGCGCTTGATTCGCGCCGACAAAAAATACACTCCGCTTGAGGCGCAGATTTTGGACCTTGCCTTGATTTTGCACGCCGAGCACGGCGGCGGAAACAACTCGTCTTTGACAGTCCACGTAATTTCTTCGGCGGACACCGACACTTATTCCGCCATCGCCGCGGCCGTCGGCTCGCTCAAGGGCTTTAGGCACGGCGGCGCCAACATTCGCGTAATGGAAATGATGGACGACATCGAGGCCCACGTAAAGGACTGGGCCGACGACGACGAGATCGAAGCCTACCTTAAAAAGATCGCCATAAAGCAGGCCTTTGACAAGACCGGCTTGATTTACGGAATCGGCCACGCCGTTTACACGCTGAACGATCCCCGCGCCGTTTTGCTCAACGAGCTTGCCGAAAAGCTTGCCCGCGAAAAGAGCCGCCTAAAGGAATTCCGCCTTTATAAAAAAATTGAAAAGCTGGCTCCAAAAGTTTTGTACGAATTGCATGGCAAAAAGAAAATTCTTTGCGCCAATGTCGACTTCTTTTCGGGCTTTGTTTATTCAATGCTGGACATTCCGCGCGAGCTTTACACTCCGCTCTTTGCCATTTCGCGCATCGCCGGTTGGGGAGCGCACCGCATTGAGGAAGTCGTCGCCGGCGGCCGCATCTATCGTCCCGCTTACAAGAACGTTTGCGCCGAGCGCCAATACATTCCGCTGGACAAAAGAAAGTGACCGAGCGGCTTGAAAAAATTCTTTCGCACGCCGGCTTTGGCACGCGAAAGGACGCCAGGAAAATTCTTCACAAGGGCTTGGTTACGGTCAACGGAACTGTCGTTCGCGCGGCGGACTTTAAGGTTGACATGGAAAGCGACCAAGTCGCGGTTGACGGCGAGCTTCTTAGCAACGAGCGCGACCTTTACCTTATGATGAACAAGCCGGCCGACTACGTTTGCGCCAACAAGGACGGCCTTCACGAAACTGTTTTTTCTTTGCTTGAAGATTCCTACAGGACGCCTTACTTTGAAAGCCACTTGCACTTGGTGGGCCGCCTTGACATCGACACCGAAGGCCTTTTGCTTTTTACAACCGACGGCGACCTTACCCACAAGCTTATCAGCCCAAAAACGCTTTGCGCAAAAAAATATTTTGTCCGCCTGCAAAAGCCGATTGCCGCGGAGGAACGTTCCGCCATCGAACAAAAATTGCAAGACGGCCTTGACGTTCCGCCGGAAGACAACGAAAAAGAGTTTAAGGCGCTCCCCGCGAAAATCGAATGGACCGACAAGGCCGACGAGGTTTTCCTTATCATCAACGAAGGGAAGTACCACCAAGTAAAGCGAATGTTCTTGGCCTTGGACAATTTTGTGGCATACTTAAAGCGCGTCAAAATCGGCGGCCTTGCTCTTGACCCAAGCCTTGATTTAGGCGAATATAGAAAACTGACTGCGGAGGAATTAGAATTATTATGACAGACATTGAAATCGCTCAGGCGAACGTGATGGCCCCGATTGACCAGGTGGCCCAAAAAATTGGAATCGCAAAAGAAGACCTTGACCTTTACGGATCGTTCAAGGCAAAGCTTAGCCTTAAAAAACTGCGCGAATTGCAGGCAAAAGCCGCCGACAAATCAAAGCGCGGAAAACTTATTTTGGTGACCGCAATCACTCCGACGCCCGCAGGCGAAGGAAAGTCTACCGTTAGCGTCGGCTTGGGCGACGGACTTACAAAAATCGGAAAGAAGGCCGTCATCGCTTTGCGCGAGCCTTCGCTTGGCCCCTGCTTTGGCGTAAAGGGCGGAGCGTGCGGCGGCGGCTACGCTCAAGTCGTTCCGATGGAAGACATCAACTTGCACTTTACCGGCGACATTCACGCGATCAGCATCGCCAACAACTTGATCGCCGCCTTGATCGACAACCACATCCAGCAAGGAAACGAGCTTGGCCTTGACCCCCGTTCCATCACATGGAAGCGCTGCGTGGACCTCAACGACCGCCAGCTTCGCAACATCGTTGACGGACTTGGAAAGCGCGTGGACGGAATGCCGCGCGAAGACCACTTTCAAATTTCTGTCGCGTCGGAAATCATGGCGATTGTCTGCCTTTCAAAAAGCATTTCGGAACTTAAGGAAAGAATCGCAAACATCACTATCGGCCAAACATTCGGAAAGCGTCCTGTGAAATTTGGCGAGCTTAAATGCCAGGGCGCCGTGGCCTCGCTCCTTAAGGACGCGATTCGCCCCAACTTGGTCCAAACTTTGGAAAAGACTCCGGCCTTCATTCACGGCGGCCCCTTTGCCAACATCGCGCACGGCTGCAACTCGGTAAACGCAACTCTTTGCGCTCTTGCCTCCGGCGATTACGTCGTAACAGAAGCGGGCTTTGCCGCCGACTTGGGCGCCGAAAAATTCATGGACATCAAGTGCCGCGCCGCGGGAATCTCTCCCGACGCGATTGTAATCGTGGCCACCGTCCGCGCCCTTAAGATGCACGGCGGCGTAGACAAAAAAGAATTAAAGACTCCCAACGTTGACGCTCTCAAGAAGGGCTTTGAAAACCTTAAGGTTCACTTGGAAAACCTTGCCAAGTTTGGCGTTCCGGTCGTTGTGGCCGTAAACAAATTCATCACCGACACTGACCAAGAAATCCAGGCATTGCAAGACTTGTGCGCGGCCAACGGTTCAAAAGCCGTTTTGTGCGAGGCTTGGGAAAAGGGCGGAGAAGGCGCGGCGGAACTTGCAAAGGCCGTTGTCGCGACAATCGACGAAGGCAAGGCCAACTTCCATCACTTGTATGAAAGCGACTTGCCGCTTGCCGAAAAAATCAAAAAGCTTGGCCACGAGATTTACCGCGCCAAGCATGTTGACTTTGAAGGAAGCTCTTTGAAAAAACTGCAAGAGTTCGAGGCGGCGGGCTATGGGAATTTCCCGGTATGCGTCGCCAAGACGCAAAACTCAATCAGCCACGACCCCAAGATGATCGGCGCGCCCAGCGATTATGTTTTCCCGATTCGCGACGTTCAGCTTTACAGCGGAGCGGGCTTTGTCGTGGCGCTTGCCGGCGACATCATGACGATGCCGGGCTTGCCCAAAGCGCCCGCCGCGCTTAACATCGACATCGACGACGACGGAAAAATTACAGGGCTTTTTTAATCGCAGCTAAGAGGTCGGCGTATTCTTCAAAGGCGGGGTACTGCGGGTAGTCCTTTTTGATTTGCTCGGTGGAGCGGAACAAAAAGCCCGCCTTGCTGGCCTGAATCATTCCAAGGTCGTTGAAGGAGTCGCCCGACGCGATTGTGTCGTAGCCGATAGACTGCAAGGCCTTGACGGTCGTCAGCTTGGACTTTTCGCAGCGCATTTTGTAGCCGGTGATCTTCCCGTCCGGCGCGACAACAAGCTCGTTGCAAAAAATCGTCGGCATTCCAAGTTTCTTCATAAGGGGAGCGGCAAACTGGCTAAAGGTGTCGCTCAAAATTATCGTTTGGCAAACGCTCCTAAGCTCGTCCAAGAATTCCTTCGCTCCGGGGAGCGGGTCGATCGTCGCGATGACGTCCTGGATTTCCTTTAGGCCAAGGCCCTTCTTTTCCAAAATGTCAAGGCGGAATTTCATCAATTTGTCGTAGTCGGGCTCGTCGCGCGTCGTGCGCTTAAGCTCAGGAATTCCCGTCGCTTCCGAAAACGCTATCCAAATCTCGGGGACCAAAACCCCTTCCAAATCAAGGCATGTAATTGTCATAATGTGGAATAATAGCGCTTTTATGGCGGATTTTCAAGCGCGCTGAAAGTCTACTTTTTCATACATATTTTGCGGATGTATGATTTTTCATACAAACTTTTTGACAAATTTTGTTGAATCTGTCGAATTGTGTCTACTTTTTTATACATTTCGTTTTTTTAAGGCGGAACGGGTCAAAAAGATTCGTTCCGCTTTATTTTTTTCTAATTTTTAATTCCTTATAATACAATGAATTGGGTTAAAATTGTGTGAAAATTTCAAAAGTTGGCGCAATTCTTGCTCTATAATTATAAAGGTTTGTCGGCGACGCCCATCGTTGTTCTGTCGCGCGTCTTTTTTTGGCGGCGCGCTTTTCATTCGGGCGTTTGACACGGCAATCCTTGATTTGGGATATTATCTTTATTTACATATACAAGCGGCATTTGAGAGAGGCTATCTTGTTAAGGGGCGACGCGTTTGACGCGTGCCCCTTTTTTTTGTATAATGGTCGAACGTTTATGCAAAAAAAAGTTCGACGACCGGCAGCAAAAAAATCCGCTCCTAAAAAACGCAAGGCAAGAAAGGCAAAGGTGGCGCTTGACGGCAAAAAGCTTATGCTTTTGTGCGCGGCGGTTTGTTTTTCTTGCGTTTTGCTTTTGGCGGTCACGGCCTTTTTGTCCAAGGATGACGGAGGCGACAAAACCGCTCCAAAGCCGGCCGCGGAAAGAATAGAAGAGCGTGTAACGGTTCCCGCTCCAAAGCCAGCGCCCAAGCCGATAAGAGAGCCGGACGAGACTCCCGCTCCCAAAAATGAAACTGACAAACCCAAGCCCGCGCCAACACCCGCTCCCAAGACGGAAGAAAAACCCGAGCCGACTCCAGCGCCGATTGCCGTTCCCACGCCGGAACCGCAAGGCTTTGGATTCGTTCCAGCAAAAAACGGAGCGGTTCTTTGCGTGGTCTTTGACGACGGCGGACAGAACGTAAGCCAGCTAAAAAAATGCGTCGCGCTTCCGTTCCCTGTGACGGTGGCGGTTTTGCCGCGCCTAGCCCACAGCGCCGAGTCAGCGCAAATCGTTCGCCAAAGCAAAAACGAAGTGATTTTGCACCAGCCGATGCAGGCGATGAACCTGAACGTAAATCCAGGCGCGGGCGCGATAAAGCCCGAGATGACGGAGAACGAAGTTTTTGCGACGCTTTCGCAAAACATCGCGGAGATCGCTCCGATTGCCGGAATGAACAACCACGAAGGCTCGCTCATCACGGAGAACGAGGTTTTGGTTTCGTTCGTTTTGCAAGTCGCGCAAGAAAAAGGAATTTACTTTTTGGACTCGCGTACAAGTTCCGCCACAAAAGTTCCCAGCGTCGCGATGGAAATGGGAATGGGCTGGTACCAGCGCGACATTTTTTTGGACAACCAAAAGACGCGCCAAAATTATTTGGCCGAATTAAAAAAAGGCTTGGACATCGCCAACAAAAAAGGCCATGTCATTATGATAGGACACGTTTGGTCGGCGGAATCATTGCCGGCCTTTTTGGAAGAAGCTTATCCTGAGTTGGCTTTGAAGGGCTACCGATTTGCGACAGTCTCCAAGTCAGGGGGAATGTATAGATGAAAGTTCTTGGAATAGAAAGCTCGTGCGACGAAACAGCCGCCGCCGTCGTTGAGGACGGAAGAAAAATTTTAAGCAACGTCGTGGCGACGCAAATTCCCTTCCACCAAATTTACAAGGGAGTCGTTCCCGAAATCGCGAGCCGAAAGCACGCCGAATGGATTTTGCCGGTTGTCCGCCAAGCGCTGGAAGAAGCCAATTTGTCGCTTGACCAAATCGACGCGATCGCCGCGACCAACCGCCCGGGCTTGATGGGAAGCCTTTTGGTCGGCCTTACTTTTGGAAAGACTTTGGCTTGGAGCGCGGGAAAGCCCTTTATCGCGATCAACCATATGCTTGGCCACCTTTACGCCTCGCAGCTTGACACGCCGACCGAGTATCCCTTTTTGGGCTTGCTGGTCTCAGGCGGCCACACGATTATTTGCAAGGTCAATTCTTTTGACGACCTTGAAGTTTTGGGAACGACCGTCGACGATTCCGTTGGCGAGGCCTTTGACAAGGTTTCTAAATTTTACGGGCTTGGATATCCGGGAGGCGTCGTCATCGACGGCCTTGCAAAAAAAGGCGACGCCCGCGCCTTTAACTTTCCCGTTCCAAAATTGGACGAGGCTGAACACCGCTACGACGTTTCTTTTAGCGGACTAAAAACGGCGGTAATACACCAGCGCGACTTGTTTTGGAACAAGGACTTTGAGGCGACAAACGAAAATATGTGCGCGGCTTTTCAAGAGACCGCTTGCCGGACAATCACGTCGCGCCTTTTTAGGGCGGTTGACGACACTGGTTTGAAGACTGTCGTTGCCGGCGGAGGAGTGGCGGCCAATTCGCGCTTGCGCTCCTTGCTTGCGGAACGCAGCGACATTAAATGCGTTTTTCCTCCGCTCAAATTGTGCGGAGACAACGGCGCGATGATCGCCGGCGTGGCCTACCACTTTTTGGCGCGCGGAGACAGAAGCGGCTGGGACACGACCGCCAAGGCTCGCGTTCCGCAGTTCAAGAGAGGGTTAGCGGCACGATAATTGCTGGCAAGACCAAAAAGCGGCCGCGGCTATTTTAGGAGTTGATTATGAAGTTGCATGAAATGACATACGGAATCGTTGGCTTGGGAATTATGGGCGGCTCGCTCGCAAAGTCGATTCGCGCCAACGTTCTTTCTATGGGCGGAGCGACAGGAAAAATTTTGGCCTGCAACCGCAGCCGTTCTTCGCTTGAAGAGGCGATTCGCGACGGCGTGATTGACCAAGGCTTTGAGAGCGGCCAAGTCAAGGAAATGCTAAAAGAATGCGACCTGGTTTACGTTTGCCTTTACCCCCAAGCCACGCTGGACTTTTTGCGCGACAACAAGGACGCCTTTAAAAGCGGAGCGATTGTAAGCGACATTAGCGGCGTAAAAGGAATTTTTGAAAAGTCGCTTCCTTCGATTTTACGGAGCGACGTTGACTTTATAATCGGCCACCCGATGGCAGGCGGCGAAAAGGAAGGCTATGTAAATTCTTCCGAAAAATTTTTTGTCAACCACAATTACATTTTGATTCCGCAAGAGTTCAACAAAAAAGAAAATTTGGATCTTATGCGCGACTTGGTTTACGCGATGGGCTTTACAAGAATCACCGAGACGACTTGCGACACGCACGACAACAAAATCGGCTTTACCTCCCAGCTTTGCCACGTCATCGCAAGCGCCTTGGTTGAAAGCGCCTCCGATGACGGAATCACAGCCTTTGGCGGCGGAAGCTTTGAGGACCTTACGAGAATCGCGATGATAAACGCGCCCTTGTGGACCGAGCTTTTTATGCTGAACAAGGAAAAGCTTTGCGCCCACATCGAAAATTTTGAAAGGCAAATCGCGGCGATGAAAAAAATGATTTCCAACGAAGACGCCGCCGGCCTAGTGAATTATTTGTCGGATGTGCGCGAAAAGCGCCTGCGCATGGGCTCGATAAGGCAAACAAGATAGCGAGCGGCGACAAAGGAGGCGCGACAATGTGTTGGAAATGCGGAGCGGAACAGGATTTTTCTCTAGAAGTTTACAGAAGCTCGACTTGCGCGTCGTGCGGAGCGGACTTGCATTCCTGCCGCGGTTGCGCCTTTTACGCGCCGGGAAGCCACTTTGACTGCCACGAAACGGTTGACGAACTTGTCGCCGACAAAGAGCGCACCAATTTTTGCGAGCATTTTAGGGCCGGAAAAAATTCCAAGTGGAAATCTTTGCAAGGCCAGAACGGCGGGCAGTCCAAAGCGGACGCGGCGCGCGACGCCTTTAATTCCCTTTTTGGTTGAGAGGCGGCGAGGAAAAATTATGGGCGTTGACTTTGCGTTTTTGGACAGCGGAACAGGCGGCATTCCATACATGCTTTCTCTTAAGGAAAAAGTTCCGGCGGCGTCATGCGTTTATCTTGGCGACACCGCCCACTTTCCTTACGGACAAAAAACGCAAAAAGAAGTCGCCGCCGCCGCCGCGCAAGCCGTTCGCCTTATGCAAGAAAAGTGGAATCCCAAAACCCTGGTCGTCGCTTGCAACACAATCAGCGTGACCGCGCTTGACGACTTGCGCGCCCTTTTTCCAAGCCTTCCGATTGTTGGAACGGTTCCCGCCATAAAGCTTGCGGCCAAGGTGACGGCCAACAAGCGCGTGGGCCTTTTGGCCACAAACGCGACGGTAAGCCATCCCTACAGCCAAAAATTGATTGACGACTTTGCAAGCGACTGCGCGGTCTTTAAGCGCGGCGACCCGGACTTGATTGATTTTATAGAAAAGAAGTTGTTCACCGCAAGCCGCGAGGAACGAATGGCGGCAGTCCGCCCCGCCGTGGACTACTTTGCCGCCAACGATTGCGACACAATCATTTTGGGCTGCACCCACTTTACCCACATCGCTGACGACATTCAGGCGGCGGCGGGCGACAAGGTCCGCGTCATTGACAGCCGAGAGGGCGTTGCCAACCAAGCGCTGCGCGTCTTTCCGGGACAGGTTCCTGACCAGGATGCGGCGCAAACGGACGGCGGCGCTGGCACGAATGGGGCGGCGCTTTTTGGTCGTGACAAAAATTCTTCGCAGGGCCAAGCCGTTTCGCAAGACCAAAACGCGCCCGCCGACAAAAGCTTTTTCTTTACCGCCGCCACGCGCGAGCAAGAAAGCGAGTACCGCGCGATGTGCGCGCGCTTTGGCATCCCGTACGGCGGGCTGGTGTGATTGGCCGAGCCGCCGCTTTCTAGTTTTGAAAACAATCCGCGCAAAAAAATAACGCCCGCGCAACAGCGCGGGCGTCTTTATGGTCAGTGACCGATTTCAGTTCAAAAACTTACAATCCCAACAACGACGCATATTCCTTCAACGCGCCGTCGTACTGCTTGGCCAAGACTGTCTTTGCCAAAACTTTTCCAAGCTGGACGCCTTCCTGGTCGAATGAGTTGATGTTCCACAAGAAGCCTTGGAACATTACCTTGTTCTCAAAGTGCGCCAAGAGAGTGCCCAAGGTTTTGGGAGTGAGGCGCTTTCCGTAAATCAAGCTTGACGGGCGCTCGCCGGCAAAGAACTTGTTGGGGTTTTCGTTGTCCTTTCCGCAGGCAAAGGCGATGATTTGCGCGGTGACGTTGGCGCAAAGCTTTTGCTGGCTTGTTGAGCCCTGGATGTCAACGTCGTTCTCGGCCTGGTTTTCCTTAAAGGCGATGAACTGGAGCGGGATTACGTTTGTTCCCTGGTGCAAAAGTTGGTAGAATGAGTGCTGGCCGTTGGTGCCCGGCTCGCCAAAAATCACGGGGCCGGTGACGTAGTCGATTTTCTTTCCGTCGCGGTTTACGCTCTTTCCGTTTGACTCCATGTCAAGCTGCTGCAAGTGCGCGGGGAAGCGGGACAGTCCCTGAGAGTAGGGGAGAATCGCAGTTGAAGGATATTCCTGAACGTTTCTCTCGTAAAGGCCGATAAGCGCGTCGAGCATGGCCGGATTTTTGCGGATGTCCTTTTCCGTGGCGGTCTTGTCCGCGGCGGCCGCTCCTTCCAAGAAGCAGGCAAAGACTTCCGGTCCAAAGGCGAGCGACAAAACCGCTCCGCCCACGCCTGAAGTTGACGAGTAGCGGCCTCCGATGTAGTCGTCCATGTAAAAGGCTTCCATGTAGTCGGGGTTGTGGGCCAAGGGGCTTGTCTCGCTTGTTACGGCGATCATGTGCTTTGAAACGTCAAGGCCGGCTTTTTTGAGCGCGTCCTTTACGAAAGACTCGTTTGTCAAAGTTTCCAGCGTCGTTCCGCTTTTTGAAACCAAAATGAAAATCGTCTTTGAAACGTCGATGCTTTTAAGAACGCTTGTGGCGTCGTCGGGGTCAACGTTTGAGATGAACTTGGCTTCCATCTTGAACTTGCCGCCGGCCTTGGCCCAGTTTTCCAGGGCCAAGTACATCGCGCGCGGTCCCAAGTCCGAGCCGCCGATGCCGATCTGGCAAACTGTCGTGAATTTTTCGCCCTTTTCGTTGACGATTTTTCCTGAGTGAACCTTGTCGGCAAAGTCCGCGATTCTCTTTTGCTCGTTAACGTAAAACTCGCGCTTGTTCTTTCCGTCGGCCATAACGTCTTTTCCAAGCTGGCCGCGGGTAAGCTGGTGCAATACCATGCGCTTTTCGCCTGTGTTGACAACCTCGCCGTTGTAGAGCGCCTCAAACTTTTCGCAAAGCTGGGCTTCCTTGGCCAAGTCCGCCAAAACGTCCAAAACCTTTTGGTCAACCTGCTTGGCCGCGTAGTTGTATGTCAAGCCTTCCGCCATAGGAACGGAATATTCCTTTACGCGCTTGGCTCCGTCCGCGCCGCCCAAAACGGCCTTTAGAGAAACCGCGTTCTTCAACGAAAGGAGCTTTTTAAAGCTTGAAAGAGTGTCAAGATTTTCCCAAGAAATCATATTCGCCTCGATACATATAGAATTTAACGGCAATAATAGCGCTTTTCTTGCTTTTTTGCAATAATTGGGTTATAATAGCAAAGCGGATTCGATCGGAATGGGGGCTTGTCGCATGAGAAAAAAACGTTTTGACCAGGGTGGAGCCAATGACGTCAATAAGACGTTAAGAAGGCTTTCCCATAAAAAAGACACTCCTAAAATCATCTTTTTGCTGCTCTTGGCCTTGTATATCGCCACTTCGGTCGCTTTAAGAAAGGTGGCCAGCGACCATTCTATGGTTTTCCTTTTGGGCGCCCGCATACCGATGCAAGCCTTTGCCGGCGTTTATTCTTCCCTTTCCAACGTTTGCTTGATTTTGCTGGCGGTTCTTTTTGGCCGCGTTGGCTTTATTACTTCTATCGTTATTCTTTTGGCGCAGTTTCCTATGCTTGCCGCGGGAATGCTGGTCCGCCACAATTACACAACGATTCCCGGAGCCTTTTCAAACCTTTTGGCTCTTGTGGCCGTGACAGTCGTTTACATAAACCACGCCCGGGTTCACAAGTACCAGCGAAGGATTTTGACGCAAGCCATAACCGACCGCCTTACCGGCCTTCCCAACCGCTTTGCCTGCATGGAGTTGATAGAGTCTTACGTAACCAGAAGGGTCAAGTTTGCCGTAGTTTCGGTGGATTTGAACAACTTTAAGGGAATAAACGACACAATGGGCCACGAAACCGGCGACAAGGCCCTTATAGAAATCGCCAAGCGTTGGACCGCGCTGATTGACGCCCGCATTACCGACACGAATGATTTTGTGGCCCGCCTTAGCGGAGACGATTTTTTCATCGTAATCAGCGGCTACAGGACAAGGGGAGACATCGTCAACACGATAAACCGCTTTAAGTCCGAGCTTGAGCGCAAGATTACGATTGACGACTGCGACTATTACATGGGAGCGGGATTCGGCTACGCGGAGTTCCCCGACGACGCCGACAGCGCCAGCTCTATTTTGGCTTGCGCCAGCGCGGCCATGCACGAAGTAAAGCGAAGGGGCGGCGTCAACGACATAATCCATTACATGGCCAGCCATGTTCACGGCGGAAAAACCCTGGAAATAGAAAGAAAAATCCGCTCCGCCTTGGACCAAAATTTAATCCACTTCCAGCTTCAGCCCCAATACGACATGGACAAAAAGCTGCGCGGCTTTGAGGCTCTTGCCAGAATGAGGGACTCGGAAGGAAACCTGGTGAGCCCCTTGGATTTTATTCCTGTCGCCGAGGAGCTTGGCCTTGTTGACAAGGTTGACGTTTGCGTGTTCAAAAAAGCGGCCAAATTTATCGCGGACATAATCAAGGAAAAGGGCGCCGGCTTGACGCTTTGCGTGAACGTTTCGGTCCGCCATTTGATGAAGAACAATTTTATCGACGAGCTTAGGGAAGTTTTGGCCGAAAGCGGCCTTGCTCCTGACAATTTGGAAATCGAAATCACCGAGTCGATTATGATTGATTCCGCCGACAAGGCCCTTGCCTGCATCAAGCAAGTAAAGGCGATGGGAGTCAAGGTGGCCATCGACGACTTTGGCACCGGCTACTCTTCGCTAAGCTACTTGAACAAGTTCCCGGCGGACATGCTAAAGATCGACAAATCCTTTATCGACGTAATGAATTCAAGCGAATCGTCAAAGCAATACGTTGCCACAATCATTTCGATCGGCCACATCCTTAACCTAAAGGTAATCTCAGAAGGCGTTGAGACGGAAGACCAGCTTGACACTTTAAGGCAAATCGGCTGCGATTATGTCCAGGGCTACATTTGGGGAAGGCCTTTGGATCCGCAGGACGCCGCCGCGCTTGTCTAACGCTCTTGAAAAAGCGCTCCAATTTTGCTAAAATTAGACAAACTAATTTCAAATTGATGGGGTGCGTATGTTCGCAAAAATCAACTCAATTTTGGGCGCCATAGACGACTTTGTCTGGGGCTTGCCGCTAATCATTTTGATTCTCGCAACGGGAATCTTCCTTACGGTTATCTTGCGCGGAGTTCAGTTCTCCCAGCTCAAGTTCGCCATTTCTTCTATTTTCAGAAAGTCTGAAAAAGGGGACGGCGGCGAGCTTTCTAGCTTTAAGGCCTTGTGCACCGCTTTGAGCGCCACAATCGGAACTGGAAACATCGTAGGCGTCGCCACCGCCATCGGCGTCGGCGGACCCGGAGCCCTTTTTTGGATGTGGCTCGCGGCCCTTTTGGGAATGGCCACAAAGTACGCCGAGTGCTTGCTCGCCATCCACTTCCGCCAGGAAGGCTCTGACGGCCACGTTTTGGGCGGCCCCTTCTACACTTGCGAAAAAGGCGTCGGCGCCAAGTTCCCCGTCTTGGGAAAATTGCTCGCCGTTCTCTTTGCCATCTTTGGAACTATGGTAGGCTTGTTCGGAATCGGAACTTTCACTCAGATCAACTCTATCACAAGCGCCGTTGAGACATTCGCCGGAACTGTCACTCCAAACCTTTCCACAATCACAGTCGGCGGAATCGGAACATACAGCACAGTCGTTGTAGTCGCCTCAATCGTTTTGGCCGTTCTTGCCGCTTTGGTAATCATCGGCGGCCTCAAGCGCATTTCTAGCGTAGCCGGTGTAATTGTTCCCGCCATGGCGGTGATTTACGTAGTCCTCGGCTTGTTCGCCATCTTGTGCAACTTGTCAAAGTTGTCGGGAGCCATCGAGCAGATTTTCCAGGGCGCCTTTGGATTCAAGGCGGCCGTTGGCGGAGCGATCGGCGCTATGATCGTGGCCATGCAAAAGGGTATCGCCCGAGGCATCTTCTCCAACGAAGCCGGTTTGGGTTCCGCTCCTATCGCCGCTTCGACAGCGAAGGTTGAGCACGCCGTTCAGCAGGGAATCATCTCTATGACCGGAACTTTCTTTGACACAATCGTAATCTGTTCCATCACAGGCTTGGTAATCGTTATGTCAGGCTCTTGGGTTCCCGAGTTGGGCTTTAAGGGATTTGCCATTACAAACGCCGCTTTCCAAATGCTCTTGCCTGTAGTTCCCAAAGTAGTCATCTCATTCTTGTTGATGGTTTGCTTGGTATTGTTCGCCTTTACGACAATCTTGGGCTGGGACTTCTACTCAGAGCGCTGCATCGAATACCTTTCTGGCGGAAACATGCTTCCGGTAAAGATTTACCGCTGGCTTTACATCGCCGCCGTATTCATCGGACCTTACATGACAATCAGCGCCGTTTGGACAATCGCCGACATCTTTAACGGATTGATGGCCATCCCGAATATCATCTCTCTCTTGATCTTGTCCGGAACAATCGTAAAGCTTACAAACGACTTCTTTAGCGGAAACAAGCTTTACAGAATCGGCTATGATTTTGCCAACAATCCTGTTACTGCTGACTAATTAAGGAGAGTGATATGATCGCTTTGATTTTAGGAATTCTTTTTATCGCTTTTACAGTGTTCAGCGTTTTGCCTTCAATGCCTTTGAATTGGGGCGAGAACGTGATTTACTTCTTAAAAGGCTCCTTGCCAGTCTTCAGCGCCTTTATCGGCCTTATCGCCATCTTGATCGGCTTTGCCGACATCAAGGACAAGAGCGAGGCTAAAAAGGAAGAGCAGGAAGCTGCCAAAAACAACTAAGCGCGAATGATTTAGCGCAAAAAAAAATCCGCGGCATTTGCCGCGGATTTTTTTTTAGATGTTCGCCAGTGACAAGTCGCTGACAAGCGGAACGGCCTTTTCCAAGAGTTCCTTGCTGCCGGCGATTTGCTTTTCGCCGTAGTCGGTTCCCTTGTAGGATTTGATCGCCTTTGCCATCAATCTAAGCTCGCCCACGATCATCGCGCGGCGCTCGATTTCTTCAAGCTTGGCTTTGTCAGTCGTTCCAAAGTAAAATTCCAAAGTCTTGTTCCAGAAAACTTTTCCCTGCTCGGCGGTGATGCCCAAGAACTCCTTGTTGTTTCCGGGAACGACCATCTCGCGGCCTACATAGGCGTTGAAGAGGGAGCCAAAGTCAAAGACCGGGTCGCCCAAGCAAAGGGTGTCCATGTCGATGAGCATAAGCTCGCCAGTGCTCTTAAGGAACATTTGGTTTTTGATGTGGTAGTCGCCGTGGTTGATGTGGTAGTTTTCGGGAATCGCTTTTACCAAGTCGCAAAGCTTTTGGTAAACTTCCGGGGCCAAGTGGCCCTGCAAGCGTTCGGCGCGCTTTAGGTAGTCGGACTTTGCGTCAACCATCTCGCCGGGCTTAAGCTCTACCGAATGGATTTTCTTCAACAGGTCAACCGAAGCCTTTGCGAACTCGTCGATTTTGTCCGGCTCTCTGTTGATTTTCTTTGAAATGTTGTCGGCCTCAAGCATCTCGAACATTGAGGCGTACTTTCCGTCAACTTGAACGACGTCGTAAGAAATGCTTGTCGGAATTCCGTTGACAAAGGCCTTTTTGGCAAGCTCGCGTTCGTTTTTGATTTCGTCAAGCGCGTCGGGGTTTTTGTAAACCTTTACGATTGTGTCGGGCGAAATGCGGTAAACGATTCCGTTCTTTCCTTCGCCGATAACTTCGCCGCCTTCGATAGAAACGGTCTTGTAGGCCTTTTGGATTTCCATCATTTGAGTAAAGCCCGTCATGTCAAAGACTTCGTAGACTTCGCTCTTTACGTTGATTACCTTAAAGTCTTTGTACTGTTTTTTTAGCGAAAGAATGACGCGGAGTCCCGCGCTGGAAATGTAATCAAGATTCTTTGCGTCAACAATGAACGACGCTATTTCCTTTCCTTCCGCCGCGGCTTTAAGCGCTTCCTCAACTTGCGCCGAGTTTGTTGAATCGATGTGTCCGCTAAGGTTTGCGGTGAAAATTCCGCCCTCAAATTTTGTCTCAACGTTTTCCATTTTTATCTCCTCCTAATGTTACCAAAGGTCGCCAAAGACTTCGGCGCAAATATTGTTGTACTCTTTGTATTCCGGCGTGTCCTTAAACTCGCCCAAGCATTCAACGATGCTTTTGTAAAGCCAAGCGTGCTGTGCCGGGTCCTTTTGGTTAAAGACTTGCCAAACGCCGCTTCCTTTTTTGCGCCAGTCGTCGTAAAGCGAGCGCAAGTTTGAAAGCTTGTCCGAAAGCCACATCGCCTTTACGCCAACGTCGCTTGTGGCGCGCAAGTCTTTGATTGACTCTTCCTTGCGCGTTTTCCAAGAGGCGGACGCCGACATTTCGCGGTGCTTGTCTTCGGTTTCGGCAAGAACGAGTTCGGTGACGCGCGGGCCAAACTTTTTTATAAGCTGTTCGCGGGTGACGCCGGCGTCCTCAACTGTGTCGTGCAGCAATGCGGCCGCCATCACTTCGCGCTCGGTTGTAAGACGGGCCGAGATCGCGGCCACCTCGATCGGATGCAAAATGTATGGAACGCCGTTGGACTTTCGCTTTGCGTCGCGGTGGGCTTTAAGCGCGAATTCCACCGCTTGCTCAACTACGTCGTTGTATTCGATTTGTCCGTTCATCACGCGATAGTTGAACTTAAAGCACAAAAGCGCGATGTCGTCGTCTTGCGGATGGCCGCCCCTGAATTCTTGGGCGGCGTCAAGCGCTTTTTGGCACAAGGCCTGGCATCCGTTTTTCTTGTTGGCTTCCAAAAGGTCAAAAAGTCGGTTTTCGCCAAAAGATTCGCCGGCCTTGTTTTGGCCGCTTGTGATTCCGTCGGTCCACAAAAATATTTGGTCGTTGTTTTCCAGCGTCGCTTGGCTTTCTTGGTATTCAAGGCCGGGCATCGCTCCTAGCATGCAGCCTTTTGCCTCGGCCAGACGTTTTTGCGAGTCAAACTCTTTTAGCAAAAGCGGCGGCTTGTGGCCGGCGTTGGAGTAGGTTACCGCGGCCTTTTTTAAGTCCACGATTCCAAGCCAAGCCGAAAGCAGCATTCCCATTTCGTTTCCTTGGCAGAGGGAATCGTTGGCGCTCTTAAAGACTTCGGCCGGGCCAAGGCCCGACTCGATCAAGCTTTTTAACAGGGTTTTTGCCCTCATCATAAAGAGGGCCGACGGGATTCCCTTGTCGGAAACGTCGGCGACCAAAATGGCCAGTTTGTCCTCTCCGGCAAAGTAAAAGTCGTAAAAGTCGCCTCCAACTTGGTCGGCGGGCGTCATTTTTGCGTAAATGTCAAATTCCGGCCGGCCAGGGTAGGCTGGAAAAACCTGCGGCATGGCCGACATTTGTATTTCCTTTGCAAGAAGCAAGTCCTTCTCGCGGCTGTCGTTGCTTTGTGTCATTTTTCTATATTACCACATTTTTGGCGAATTTGCAAATTCTTTTGCAAGTATTGACACTTTTCGCCAAAACTGATATTCTATCATTCCCCGTAAAGCCAATGACCGCTCATCGTTGGCCGCGACCCAAATTTGATGCAAAATTTGAGGGAGCATATAAAATTTTATATTTTTAGGGTTTTAGTATGAAAACTATTTTTGTAAACGAAAAGGAACAGGCTCGCCAGTGGTACATCATTGACGCCGCCGGAAAGCCGCTCGGACGCGTTGCCGCCAAGGCCGCTTCTGTCATTCGCGGAAAGAATAAGGCCACTTACACTCCCAACCAGGAGATGGGTGACTTTGTAATCGTAATCAACTCTGCCAAGGCTGTCGTAACTGGCGCCAAGGAAAAGGAAAAGCTTTACCATCATCACACAGGCTTTGTTGGCGGACTCAAGACGTTCACCTACGAAAAGCTTTTGCAGCGCCATCCGGAAGATCCGATGCGCTTGGCCATTGAAGGCATGCTCCCCGGCGGAATTCTTGGCCGCCGCTTGTGCAAGAACTTCAGAATCTACGCTGGAGCGGAGCATCCGCACACACCGCAGAACCCCAAGCCCTTGGAAGTTTGAGTAGAGGAGAATAGAAATGGCTAGCACAAAAAATATCGCTATCGGAACAGGAAGAAGAAAGACAGCCACAGCCCGCGTTTTCTTGCGCGAAGGCACAGGCAAAATCGTTGTAAACGGAAAGGACATTAAGGACTACTTTGCCACTCAGGAACAGGTCCGCGTCGTTCACCAGCCCCTCTTGGTAACATCAAACGACAACAAGTTTGACATTTTGATTACAGTTCAGGGCGGCGGATTGAACGGCCAGGCAGCCGCTTGCTTGCACGGAATCAGCCGCGCTTTGCTCCAGGTTGACCAGGACACTCACACAGCCCTTAAGGCCAACGGATACCTTACTCGCGACAGCCGCATGGTTGAACGCAAAAAGTACGGTCAGAAAGGCGCCCGCCGCCGCTTCCAGTTCAGCAAACGCTAAACTGCGATTTTGGCCCAACAAAAGCTCCTGCCTTGGCGGGGGCTTTTTTTTGCGCAAAAAGTATGCAAGACCAAGAAAATTTCGACCAAACACAAACAGAATCTCCCGCCGCAAGGGAAGCCGCGGCTGCCACCCAAAAGGCTTTGGCGCTTTTGGCCCGCTGCGAGCAATGCCGCTCCGGCCTGGAACGAAAGCTTTTGCAAAAAGGCTTTTCAAAGGGAACGGTAGAGGGCGTTTTGGACGCTTTGGAGGAGCGGGGGCTTTTGGACGACCTAAGATTCGCCCGCGCCTGGCTCAACTCGCGCCGCATCGGACACCAAGAGGGCAGGACCCGCCTTTTAGCCGAGCTTGGGGCGCGCGGCATCAGCAAGGAAACGTCAAAAAAAGCCGTTGACGATTTTTTTGAGGAATTCAACGAAGAAGAAATTTGCGCGCGCGCCGTCAAAAAGTTTTTGTCCCGCGGCTATCAAGGCGACAAGCTTATGGCCGCCATGACCCGCGCGGGCTTTTCCTACAAAATGACCGCCGCCGCGCTTAAAGCTCTTGCCATAAATAGAGATAATTGATAGAATGGAGATATGGAAAAAAGACGTAAAAGACCTGTTTATTCAGCGTTAGAGGTAGCCCGTCTTTGCGGCGTTGTTAACCAAACAGCCATCAATTGGATCAAGTCTGGCCACTTAAAGGCCTTTAAAACCCCTGGCGGCCAATACCGCGTTTATCCCGAAGATTTGGCGGACTTTATGGCCAGCCGTAAAATGCAAGTTCCGCAAGAAATCGCCGAAGCCGCGGCGCAGAAAAATAAAAATCAATCAAAGACACTTTTAATCGTTGACGACGACAAGGGCCTTAACTCTGTTGTCGCGAAATATTTGGAAAAGACTTTTGAAGGCGTGGAAATATTCCAAGCCTTTGACGGCTTTGAAGCCGGAGCGATTTGCTCGCAGGCCAAGCCTGGCTTTGTGATTCTTGACTTGGATTTGCCGGGCGTTGACGGCTTTTCTTTGTGCGAGCGCCTTAGCAAGGACGACTCTTTTGGCCGCCCAAAAATTCTTGTGGTCACAGCCTTGCAGGACGCCGGTTTGGAAGATCGGGCGCTTAGCTTGGGCGCGCAAAAATTGTTCAAAAAGCCTATCGCGATGGAAAGCCTTGTCCAGCCGGTAAAAGACTGGCTTGAGGCTTAGCTTTCGTTTCTAATTAAAAAGTCGGCGCGCTTCCAAGTAAAAGCGCTTTTCGCTGGCTTCTCCCATTGAAAAACTTTTTCGCGGCAAGGGACCCAGGCTTCCGATTGTGTCAAAGAAAGAGGCTTTTGCCACAGGCGGAAGAAGCATTCCCAACGCTCCGTCTTTTTCTCCCAGTCTAAAGATTTCGTCGGCTCCGTGAATGTAGTCGATTTCCGTTCCGCCGTTTGCCTTGATAAAGTCGTCAAGAGCGGGCTGAAAGCGGCTTACGGCCAAGTCCGTGATTTTTGTCTTTAAGAGGAGGCGTTTTTGCGCGCCGTTTTCCTTGTAGTAAAAGCCAAAGTCCGCCTTTGAATTTTTCACCGCTTCTTCCAGGGCTTCTTTGCTTTCTTGTTGAACGATAGTTCCGCCCAGTTTTTCTTTGAGGAAATTTATCAGCGCCTCAAATTCCGTTCCGCCGGTTTTGCTAAAGACGACGCGGTGAATCGGCTCAAAGGTAAGGCCTAAGTCGTAGATGTTTACGATTTCCACCAGCGCGTAGCGGACGGGGCTGGCTTGGATTTGCGCCGCCGCGCCTGATTCTTGCAAGCGCTTTTTTTCTTCTTCCCAAACGGCCTTTGCCGTTGCAAGGGAGTGGTTTCCGTCGCCGACCGCGAACAAGAATGTCGAGCCGTTTTTGCTTCCGGCTTGGTAAAGTTTTTGCAAGCTTTCTTCCACGGCCTTAAGGTCGTCGTCGGATGCGACGGCCCAGCCTTTTATCGAGCCGCTTTCTTGCATCAAGTCGCCCTGGTAAAGGGGATTGTCGCCGCGAGCCTTTATTTTGTCGCCGATTCCTTCGACCAATAGATGGCCGGGGTCGTTGGCCAAAAGCATTATGTGCGGAAGCTCAAGCGGGGCGCCGCGCCTGATTTCCATTCTGGGCGGAATGCGCTCCAAAATCGTCGCCTCGGTCGCGCGGGTAAGGGCGTTGCTAAAGGGCTTCCATTCGTAGGTGTCCAAGTCCAGCGCGGCGACCAAGCCTTTTCTTGTTCGGCCGTAAGCGGTGGTTCGCTCAACGTATACAAAGGCTTTTTTGGGCGCGTCAAAAACTCCGCCGTCAATGTAGGAGGCCATCGCCTTTTTTATTTTTTGAATGCGTTCCGCCTTTCCCTCGTCGTTCAAGTATACTTCGGGAAATATCAAGTTTAAGGTTGACGGCTTGTCTCCCGCGATTTTTGCGGCTTTTGCCCAATAGTCTTTGTCCTGCGTGTATTGGTCGCAGGCAACGACGCTCCAAGTTTTAGTGTCGATATTTTTTGGAAAAAGAATTTCCGGGACGCTAAGTCCGTATTTTGTAAAGTCTGTCATTCTTTTATACTATCACATTTTGCAAAAATGCGCTAGAATGAAGGAATGGCGATGGGAATGTCTCAACAGCAAAAGGCTACTCAAATTCAGGCGCAGCGCATGAGCCAAAAGCAAATTCAGTCTTTAAAATTGCTTTCAATGCCGGCGGCCGACTTGCGCCAAGAAATCCTTAAGCAGCTTGAAAAAAATCCCGCGCTAGAAATCGTTTCGGACAATTTTGAAAACGGCGTGACAAGCGCCCGCTACAAGAATCTTCCCGGCGGAAACATAAGAACAGGCGTCGCGTCGTCCTTGGGCGAACAAAAGTCCGAGGCCTTTCAAGAAATTTTGGAAAGCCGGCCTGACGAAAGAAAAAGCCTTTCTTCGCATTTGACCGAACAAATCAACATTCTTCCGCTTGACCAAGCCAAAAAAAAGCTTTGCAAAAAGATAATCGCAAACTTGGACTCGCGCGGCTTTTATATTTTGGCCCCGTCCACGCTTGTTGACAAAAAGGCCGGCGAAAGCCAAAAGCTTTTGGAAGAATGCGTCAACATTGTTCAAAACCTTGACCCTCCTGGAATCTGCGTCGAAAACGTTGAAAAAAGCCTTTTGCTGCAAGCTCGCCTAAAAGGCGACGCGCCGCGCTTGGCGCTTTTTTTGCTTGACGGCCACATTGACTTTTTGAATCCGCCGCAAAGCCAAAAGATTTTGGAAAAGATAGAGGCGTTTTTGGCGGCGCAAAAAAAGCTTTCGTTCGGCAAAGAGGACTTTTCTTTTTTGGAAAAGATTACGGAGGAGGACGTTGACAGGGCGCTTTATTTTGTAAGGAGCCTAGATCCTCTTCCTGCCCGCGATTTTTCGCAAGAAGAAACCCAGTATGTGGCGCCGGACATTTATGTCGAAAGAGTTTTGGAAGAAGCTGCCGGCGTTAAAGAAGGTATAGATTACGAAAAGCGCAGCGTTTTGCGTGACGACGGCGCTTGCTTTAAAATAAGGATTTCTGACAAGGTCATTCCCCAAATAAGAATATCGCCGGACTTTTGCGCGGCCAAGAAAAAGTCCGAGTTTGCAAAAGCCGCGATCAGCCAGGCAAAAATATTTTTGGAAGGCATCGAGTACAGGGAAAACACGATCGCAAAGGCCGCTTGCGCGATCGTTCAAAGGCAAATCGAATTCTTTAAAAACGGCCCGGGAAACATCGTTCCCCTAAAACAGCAGGACATAGCCGCGATAATCGGCGTCCACGAAAGCACGGTATCGCGAATGGCGTCGTCCAAATATTTGCAGTGCCAGTGGGGCGTTTTTCCGATAAAATACTTTTTTTCTTCAGCCGTCGCCGATTCCTCAAAAGAAAGCGCGCAATACCAACTTCAAAAGATTTTGGAAGAGAATCCCCATAAAAAATTGAGCGACCAAAAACTGGCCGACGCCTTGGCCCAGCGCGGAATCAAGATTGCCCGCCGCACCGTCGCCAAGTACCGTTCCCAAATGAACATCGAATCCTCGTATTCACGCTAAAAAAATTTGCTTTATTTTTACACTCATGATATAATGGAAACATCGCGTAAATCGGCGCGAAATTTACTTTTTGCAAGGAGCTTAATATGACAAAGACAGTAAAAGCAGTGGGATTTGAATTGGAACAAAAGCAGTCGGACATGATAGAAAAAAAGTTGAAGCGCGTTGACTACGCCGACGACTTGATTATTGACTTGATCGCGCAAGTAAAGCATGACAAGCAGTATTCTTTTGACATCACGACAAACTTCCGCTGGGGCGCCCAGGCCCATGTAGCCGCCGAAGACTTTGACTTTGCGGCCGCCTTGAACAAGGTTATGGACGTTTTGGACAACAAGATCAAGAAAGAGAAAGACAAAATCCAGGGCAAGTAAACGGCGGAACTTGCGGCGGTCTTGACACGGCCGCCGCTAATTGTGTATAGTATACAATATGGCCGAAAAAACGTGGACAGTTCTAGACCTCTTGAACCTTGACTTGTCGGGACATGACGCGATCAACTTGACTTGCGTCGCCGGACGAAGGGGCCTTTCAAGAGAGTTGACCGTTCCGGAAATCAACAGGCCGGGCTTGGGCCTTTCCGGTTTTTTTGAAGCCTTTGCCTACAACCGCGTCCAGCTTTTTGGCCGCGGAGAAGTCGCTTATCTTAACAAGCTTTCGCAAGAGGGCCGAACGGACACAATCCGTCAGCTCTTTTCTTACCAAATTCCTTGCTGCATTTTTTCCTCAAACCGCGAGCCCACTCCGGAGTTCATCGAAATCGCCGAGGAGGCTTGCTGCGCCGTTTTAAAGACTGACTTGGAATCGTCGGAATTTATGGCGCGCCTAACCCGCGTTTTCTCAAACATTTTCGCGCCGCATAAAACTTTGCACGGCGTTTTGGTAGAGGTCTACGGCGTAGGAATTATGTTGGGCGGACATTCCGGCGTAGGAAAAAGCGAGACGGCGCTTGAGCTTATCGAGCGCGGCCACCGCCTTGTAGCCGACGACATTGTTGAAATCCGCTGCGTAAACGGAAACACTATTCTTGGCAGGGGAGCCAACGCCCTCATCAGCCACCATATGGAAATTCGCGGTTTGGGAATCATCAACATTTCCCAGCTTTACGGAATCGGCGCCATCCGCGAACAAAAAGAGATTCAGCTTGTCGTTGAATTGGAGGAATGGGACCCCAACAAGGTTTACGACCGCTTGGGAACCGCCGCCCGCGAAACCGACATGCTTGGCGTAAAGATTCCGTCAATCGAAATCCCGGTAAAACCCGGACGAAACTTGCCTATTATTATCGAGGCGGCCGCGATGAACGAACGCCTTAAGAAGATGGGATACAACAGCGCCCGCGACTTTAACCAGAACATCCTTAAATGGATTGAGACTGGCGACGCGCAGGCCGCTTATTACGGAACGGAAGATTCGTATTAAAAAAATATAGCCCTTGGAGGACATTGTGATCGAGAAAATTTTAACAGTAAAGAACCGCGCTGGAATCCACGCGCGCCCGGCTTCGCTTATTGCCCAGTTGGCCAATAAGTTCCAAAGCGAAATCACGCTTGAAAAAGATTCTATCGCTGTAAACGCCAAGTCAATTATGGGCGTTATTACAATGGCCGCCGGCTACAACACTACGATCACCCTTAAGGTAGAGGGCAGCGACGAACAGGACGCCGCCAACGCGATTGAAAAATTGTTTGAAGGAAAATTCGAAGAAGAATAAAAAAGGAGGATTATATGAAACAGATAACACAAGTTCAAAAAAATGTTTTAAATTACATCGCGGACTTTATTGACGAAAACGCTTATCCTCCCACAGTTCGCGAAGTCAGCGACCATTTTGGAAAGTCAATCCGCGCCGTTCAAGACAATTTGGTTGCCTTGCAAAAGAAAGGCTACATTTCGCTTGTGCAAAAAAAGTCGCGCTCGATCCGCATTTTGGTTGACGAACGCCAAAAGGATCCAAAGCTTTTTGTTGACAAGGTTCCGCTTTTGGGAACGATTGCCGCCGGAAAGCCGCTCCTTTCTGAAGAAAACCTTGAAGGCTACGTCACTTTGACAGAGCCCTTCATTCGTCCCGGAAAAAGCTACTTTGCCTTGCGCGTTCGCGGCCAAAGCATGGTCAACGCCGGAATCTTGGAAGGCGACTTGGCGATTGTCGAGCAGCGCAGCGACGTTGTTGACGGACAGATCGTTGTGGCCGTTCTTGACGACGCGATCACTTTAAAGCGCTACTTTAAAGAGCAGAACAGAATTCGCTTGCAGCCCGAAAACCCGGCCTTTAATCCGATTTACTGCACTGACGTTCGCATCGTCGGAATCTTGGCAAACTTGGTTCGCACATACTAAGCCTTTAGCCTGACAATGAGCGCGACAATCTATCTTTTTAGCGGCCCGGAAATCGGCGAACGAAGCGAAGCCGTGGCCGCTGTAAAAAGTTCCCTCAAAAAGAAATTCGGCAGCTTGGAGTCCTACACTTACTACTCGGTGGAGACGGACCCCCAAAGCGCCCTTGCGCCATTGTATTCAGACTCCCTGTTTAGCGCGGCCACTTGCGTGGTTTACAACGGCGCCGAAACAATCAAAAAAAAGGAAGACATTGACAAGATCGCCGCTTGGGCCAACGGAGCGGGAGAAGCCAGCGTCTTGATTTTGGTCAGCGACGAAATTTCCTGCGACTCAAAGCTTGAAAAGCTTGTTTCAAAAGAAAACAGAAAGCAGTTTTGGGAAATGTTCGAGAACCGAAAAATTCCTTGGCTAAAAAATTATTTTTCAAAAAACGGTTTTTCGATTGACGACGAAGCTTGCGAAGAAATTTTGGACTTGGTGGAGAACAACACGCAGGCGCTTAAGAGCGAATGCTCGCGCTTTTTTGTTTGCTTTGAGCCCGGCGCGCGAATTACCGTTCAGAATGTAGACCAATTGATTGAACACAACCGCGAGGAAAGCGCCTTTACGCTTTTTGACGCGATGGCCGAAAGCGGAAAAAGCGCCGCCGAACGACTTGAGACTGCCTTGGGCATTTTGCAAAAGATTCGCCTTTCAAAGGATTCTTCCAGCGTGGCGCTTTTAGCCGGCTTGACTTATTGCTTTAGGCGCTTGGAAGCGTGGCATAATTTGGAGCGCGCCGGAAAGACCGACGAGTTTAGTTTAAAGACAAACGGCTTTGCAAGCAAAAAAAGCCGCTCGCAGTTTTCGTCCGCCGCAAAAGTTTGGACTTTGGGCCAGACTGTGGCCGTCAAGGCCTTGCTTTCGCGCGTGGACATGCAAATCCGTTCCAGCGGAACTGGAATGGAAGACACTCTTTTGCAAACGCTAATCTATTCGATTGTCGTAAAAAAAGGCGCCTCCCTTGGCGTTTGGGAAGACGGCTGGCCCGCTTAGATGTTAAGCGCGGAAAGCTTTTCTTTCAGCGCCTTTAGCTCTTCCTCTGTAAAGGTAAGGCCTTTGCCCATCTTTTGGTGGTCGGGCGACCAGGGGCGCAAGTCGTATTTTGCGGGGCGGTCTCCCCATGAAACTTTGTTCAGCTCAAGGTTCCAGCCGCCTTTGCCGCTAGAAATCACGGCAACCTCTTCTTCAATCTTAAAAGAAAATTCGTCCATAGACTTCTCCTTTTACATATAAGATAGCGCTTTTTTTCGTTTTTTTCATCTTTTTTTGCCGCTTTTATAAAAAAAAGTTGATTTTAATGGGGAAGTATGTTAAAATATACTATAATATTTAAAAGACATGCACTTTTGGAGGAAAGTTGATGAAGAAAATTGTTTTGCTTTTCTGCGTCGCTTTTGCGTTTGTGTTTGCTTCGTGCAAATCAACTACGCAGGAAACCGATAACGGCGCCGCCAGCCTTGTTGACGGACAGATTGAAACCGAAGAAGGCGGCGGAGTTTTTGGACAGGAAGAGAATGTTTCTGCCAGCGAAAATTCTTTGGCCGCTGTCGAAGCGTCTCGCCAAGCCGCGATTGAAGCCGGCGCCAAGGATTTGTACGGAGCGGCCTTTGCCGCCAACGACGCCGCCTTGGAAGCTTTGACCGCCCTTGATGACGGAAAAGACCACAGCAAGGAATACAATGAACTCAAGGCTCGCTACGACGCTTTGGCCAACGCCGCCAAAGCCAAAAAGCTTAAGGAGCGAATCGACAACGAAGGCTTGGCCAAAAACTCGCAGGCTGACTATGACGCCGGCGAAAAGGCCATCGCTGAATTTGACGAGCTTGTAGCCGTTCCCGTAACTCCGGGACAGACGCTCAACAAAAAAGCGACGGAAGCCTACAACGCTTACTATGCCGTTTACTTTAAGTCTTACAAAAAATTCGCCAACGAAGAGCGCAAAAACGCCCTTGCAAAGAAAAAGGACGCCGACGCCGTAAAGGCTCAGATTGCCCGCAAAGACGAATACAAAAACTACGCCAACATGATTATCAAGGGCGACCAGCAGTACGCCACTTCTAATCCCGAAGGCGCCTACAATAGCTACAAAGACGCCGCCGCAAACTTTGACGCGTTGGCCAAAGACGTTGCCGCAAAGCGCGCCGAAGCGCAAAAGGCTCTAGAAGCTGCCAAGGCAAAGGTTGAGGCTTCAAACGAATACGCCGCCCAGGCCGACATCGAAAAGCCGCTTGGCGACGAGCCTGTTGCCGGAATCGAAGCCGAGGATACAGTTCTCTTGGAAAAAGACGAGTTTGAAAATCCCGACGAAAAGATTATCAAGATTGACGAAAGCGTTCAGGGGGCCAACTAATGAAAAAGATAGCGTTTATTTTAGTTTTGGCTATGGCGGCCAGCGCCTTTGCCGCAAGCTACAAAAACAACACTTACCAAAAGCTTGCCAATGAATACACAAAAAAAGCTGAGGCCGCTCTTGACGCCGGCGAATATGCGTTGAGCGAAGAGTACGCCGCAAAGGCCGCGGAAAACGCCGAGCTTTCTAAGGCTTACATCGACAAAATGTTGGCTCAGAGCAACGCCGAAAAGGCCATTGCCGAAGCCAAGAAAAAGTTGGATTGGGCCAAGAGCGTAAACGCCGACAAGACTTTCCCCACGGCTTATTCAGCCGCCGAGGAAGCCTTTTCCAACGCCAACACGTCTTATGACAAGGGCGACTACCTAAGCGCCTTGCAGTACGCAAAGGCTGTTAGCGACGCTCTTGACGGCGTTCGCGAGGTAACGCCGCTTCCGCAGTTCTATGTCGTTCGCCCCTGGGCCGAGACAAAAGACTGCTACTGGAACATCAGCGGCCGCAAGTATGTTTACAACAATCCGCTTTTGTGGGAAAACCTTTACAACGCCAACAAGAGCAAGATGCCGCGTCCCAACGACCCCAACTTGATTCTTCCTGGAATGAAAATGGAAATCCCCAGCATCTCTGGCGAGTTGCGCGAAGGCACTTACAATCCCAACAAGGACTACGAGCCCTTTGGCGCAAAGTAAGCGCTAGCGAAGTTCCGCTGTGCCATCGGACGGCGAGCAGGCAAAAAAGCCTGCCTCGTGTCCGATTTTTTTTGTGTAAATGCTTTGAACGTTTTGTATAAAAGAATCGATTTTGTCTTTGTGAACGATGGCAATCGCGCAGCCGCCAAAGCCCGCGCCTGTCATTCTGGCGCCGATGCATCCTTCTTGTTCGTTGGCCGCGTCGGCCAAGGCGTCTAATTCAATTCCTGTCACTTCGTAGTCGTCGCGCAAGGAGGCGTGGGATTGTCGCAAAAGCTCTCCCAGCTGTTTTAGGTTTCCGGCCTTTAGCGCGGCGACGGCTTTTATGACTCGTTCGTTTTCGGTTACAACATGGCGGGCGCGGCGCAAAATTGTTTGGTCTTTGATGCAAGAAGATGTTGCGGAGAATTGTTCCGGCGTAAGAGCGCAAAGGTTGGGCAAATCGCGCGTGTTGGAAAACGATTCTCCAGAAAGGGGAAGGGCCGCTTCTTTTAACATTGCAAGCGCGTTTTCGCACTCGCTCCTTCTTTCGTTGTATTTGGAATCGGCCAGCTGGCGTTTTTTCTTTGTGTTCATAACGACAAAGCGGTAGTCTCCCATTATAAGGGGAATGTATTCAAAGTCCAGCGTGGCGCAGTCCAACAATTCCGCGGTTTTGTCTTTGGCCGTCGCGATTATGAACTGGTCCATGATTCCGCAATTTACGTTCATAAACTCGTGTTCGCTTTGCTGGCCGATAAGCGCGATGTCCTTGCGCGAAATTTCAAAGCCAAAAAGCTCCGACACCGCGTAAGCAAAACCGCATTCCAACGCGCTTGACGACGAGATTCCTCCCGCCGGCGGAACGGTTGAAGAAATCAGAACTTCAAAGCCGCAAGGAAACTTGCAGCCCCTGCGCTTGAGGATGCTTAAAATTCCGTTAAGGTAGTTGGCGTAGCTGTTTTCTTTTTTGTAGGCAAAGTCTTCATTTGCGTCAAATTCAAACGTTCCGTCAAACTGCAAGTCGTTGTAAATGATTTTTGTGTCATTCCGCTTTCGGATCGCAAAATACATGTAGCGGTCGATTGCGGCTGGAAAAACTTTTCCGCCGTTGTAGTCGATGTGCTCTCCGATAATGTTGATTCTGGCGGGGGAGGTAAAGAGCCTTGCTCCGTCGCATGAGCCGTAAAGTTTTTTGAACTGGTCCAAGAATTCCGCGCGGTCAAAAATGTATTCGCTGCTTTGCATGCTATCGCTCCTATTGCTTTATCTCAAATTTTTTAATGTAAAAGACTGTAAAGTCTTCGATTCTGCCGATGAATTGCCGTTCTATTTCGGCAATGACAAATGGAATGCGTGGGGCGCGGATTCCGCCCAAAGCGTAAACGTAGTATTCGTTGTTCCATTCAAAGCAGCAAATGCCCGCGATCATGTTGCCGGCCTTTACGGCTTTGATTGACTTCCACATCAAGGGCGTGACGTTTTGCTGGTGAAAGAAAAAGCCGTCTTTTCCCCATTCGATTTCAAGCTCGGAGTCGTAGTCGGAAAGCATGTCCATTTTTAGGTGCGAGCCGATTTGGATATAGCCGGGCTTGTCGTTCCTAAAACGCTGTTCCACCAAAGGGAAAAGATTTTTGCTGGACTCTTTTTTTTCGTCGGTGTAAATGATGTCTTTGTAAAGGTTTATGTCTTCAAAGATTTTCACCGCTTGGCCGATTACGCTTTTGTTTGAGTCTTTTGGCATTTTGTATATGATTTCGGCCAAGTAGTTGGCGTTGATGTCTCTGGCGATTTTAAGGACTTTGTCGGCGTAAATGTTGACTCCGTCGTTTAAAGTTGTGTGCTTGGCTTTTCGGATGTTACGGATTACGATTTTTCCCTCTTGCAATTCCTTGATTTCTTTTTGCTTCCATTCCGAAGCAAAGGAGGGAGGAAACGAAGAATCTTGCGCGAACATCGGAGCGGCAAGCGCGAACGAAAGCAGCGCCGCAAAAGCCGCCGGCAACAAGCGTTTTTTCATGCCTATTATTATATTGCTATTGCGCAATGAAATCAAGCCTGGAAAAAAAAGACTAGAAAAAGCGCTCGAAGCGTGATAGAATAGAAAAATATGGAAAAGACTGTATACATTTTTGGCCACAAGAATCCAGACACGGACGCGGTTGTCAGCGCTGCCGCCTACGCCAAGCTAAAAGAGCTTTTGGGCTATAAGAATTATGTAGCTGCAAGGGCCGGCCATTTGAGTCCGCAAACCGAATACATTTTTAATAAGTTTAAGATCAAGGCTCCGGAGCACGTCTCCGAGTTGAATCCTAAAACCGCCTTTTACATGACAGGCGGCTGCGCCACGGTAAACGAAAATTCTTCTTTGTGGGAAGCGTTGAAAAAAATCGACTCCGCTCAAAACCAAGTGCTTCCGGTTGTCGACGACAAGGGTTACTATAAGAGTCTCTTACACTACAACGAGTTTGCCAAAAACGTTTTGCTTTTGATGAACCCGGAAAAGAAAACTCCGGTGACGACAAGCATTGACCTTATAATGAAAACGATGAAGGCGCAGCCGATTATCGTCAAGAACCAGGCGGAACTTTTTAAGGCCAGCATTTTGGTAGGCTCGTCGGCGACTGAAAGCTTTGTGCACAAGCTGGAACAGCACAAGTCCGAGCAAATGGTTGTCATCGCCTCCAACCGCCCAGAGATCCACGAGCAGTGCATCGACGCCAAGGTCCGCCTTTTGGTTTTGACCAGCGGCCACGTTCTTTCTAAGGAATTGCGCGACAAGGCCGAAAAGAACGGCGTCAGCGTAATCATTTCGCCCTACGGAACGTCGTCAACCTCTATGCTTATCGCGTACTCAACGCCGGTAATTGTAATGGCCGACCGTTCGATTCCTGCGGTAAGGGCGGACGACACGATTGGAAAAATCAAGCCGCTTTTGCGCGAGTCTCCCTGCCGCTGCTTGCCGGTGGTTGACGCCGACTACAAGGTTTTGGGCGTGATTTCGGAAAGCGATTTGCTGCGCGAGCCAAATGTTGAATTGGTTTTTGTTGACCACAACGAAGCGTCGCAGGCTGTCGAAGGCTTTGAGCACTACAAGCTTTTGGAGGTGATAGACCACCACCGCATAGGAACGCTCAGCACAAAAAATCCGATTACCTTTATCAACAAGCCTGTCGGCTCGACATCGACTTTGATAACAGGCTTGTTCCGCGAAAACAAAATTTCGATTCCCTTGGAAACCGCCCAGCTTTTGCTTTGCGGAATCTTGAGCGACACGCTAATCTTAAAGTCAACGACAACGACTGATGTTGACCGCGAGGCCGTGGAGTACTTGAGCGCGATCACAAACCTTGATCCGCAATCGTTGGGCGAAGAAATCATCCGCGCCGGAAGCAGCATCGTTGGCCGCGGCGCCAAAGAGGTTATAAACCAAGACCTAAAGGAATACGCGGAAGGAAAAATTTCTTATTCGGTAAGCCAAATTGAAGTTGACAACACTGGCGATGTGTTGAGCCGCAAAAAAGAATTCTTGGACATTCTTGAATCAAGCCGCGTTGCTTCTAAACGCGCCTTTGCGGCCCTTTTGGTCACCGACATCACTAAGCTTGACTCGATTATGATTTTGGCTGTTGACGCAAAATACAAGGCGCTCTTTAGCTATCCAAAGGTGGAAGACGACGTCTACTACCTAAAGGGCGTCGTCTCGCGCAAAAAGCAGCTGATTCCAATGCTGACGGAATTGCTGGCCAGCGCCGCAGATTAATTTCATTCCCAGCCAAATGTTGCCGGCGGCTTGTTGGTAAGGTCGTAGTAGATCGCGTCAACAAAGTCCAACGCGGCGATTTCTTTTACAATCTCATGCACAAGCTCTTGCGGAAGTTGGGCAAAACGCGCCGTCATTACGTCTTCGCTGACCACCGGCCGCAAGACAAATGAAGCGCGGCCAGGCGCGGAGGCGTAGGGAAGGTCAATCGTCAAGTGCTGGAAAATCTTGTTGTAGTCGCCCGACTTGTGGAGGGCCGTCAAAACGATGTTGTCAACTTCTCTCAGCTGGTCAAGCCTATCCTTAGTACAATAGCCTTTTTGCAAGCGAAGCTCCGCGCCGGGTTTTTGGTAAAGACAAATGATTGTTCGGTTTATGAACGAGGCGGCGTTAGTGATTTGGATCGAGGCCGCGTCAAGCTTTTCCCATTTGTGCGGAAGGTGGAAGAAGCCAGGAGCCTCGCCGTCGCCGCCGAATTGCAGGACGGCCGGAAAGCGGTATGTCCTAAAGTCGCCCTGCACGCCCACCGAGCGGACGGGCAAAACGTATTTTTTTAGTTCCGCCGTGCAATGCTCGCAAAAGCCTTCCACTTTGATGCCGTCAAGTTCCGCTTGCGCTTTTTTCATTTCTTCAACTTGGTCGGCGGGCAAGTCTCCTTCCGAACACAAAACGTTTATTGAAAGTCCCGGTCCTGGGAAGGGGTGGCGCATTACAAGTTGGTCCGAAAGTCCCAGAGTTTTGCCGATCGAGCGGACTTCGTCCTTGTACAAATCCTTTAGCGGCTCGATTATCATTCCCCTTTCAAGCAAGGCTTGGATTCCGGCGACGCGATTGTGGTGGGTTTTTATCGTGTTGGAATTTTTTGTTCCGCCCGACTCGATGATGTCGGGATAAAGCGTTCCTTGCGCTAAAAGCCAATTGTCCTCGTCAAGCTTTTGCTCGGCGACGAATTGGTCGCGGACCGTTATGAAATTTTCGCCGACGGCCATGCGCTTTTTTTGCGGGTCGGTAAGGCCTGCGATCGCGGCCAAAAAACTTTGGCTTGCGTCTCGCGCGATGAAATTTTCAAAGCCGAATTTTTTGTAGGCGGCCGCGACGGAGGCGCTTTCGTTCTTTCGCATAAAGCCGTTGTCGATATGAAGGCCCAAAACCCGTTTTTGTCCCAGCGCCTTGTTCAAGAGGGCAAAGGCGACTGTTGAGTCAACGCCTCCGCTTAAGAATAGAAGAACGTTTTTGTCACCGGCGTCGCGCTTGATGTTTTCCAAAATCGTGTTAAGAACAGTTGCCTGGTCCCAGTTTTTTTCCATTCCGCAATAGGCGGCAAAGTTTTCAAAGATTTGGTTTCCGCAAGGCGTGTCCTTTACTTCGCAGTGGAACTGGAGGCTAAAGCGCTTTTTTGAAAGGTTTTGGGTTGCTGCAAAGGGGCAGTCCTTTGTGCTTCCTACGACTTCAAAGCCTTCGCCCATTTGCAAGACGCCGTCCTGGTGGCTCATCCAAACTTGCTGGCTTCCGCTGATTCCCTTAAAGAGCGGACATTTGGAAGAGCCGCCGCCCATTCCTTCCGCAAAGTTGAGCGTGGCAAAGCCAAACTCGCCAACGTCGGCTTTTCCAACCTTTCCGCCGTAGCCCTGCTGGACGATGTAGTGGCCGTAGCAAAGGCCCAAAATAGGAATGTCAAGATTCAATATTTCAGAATTAAAGTCGGGAGTTTTTTCGTCGTAAACGCTGGCCGGGCCGCCTGAAAAAACGATGCCCATTGTGTTTTTGAACGCGTCCGCGCTTGCTGAAGGCAAGGCGATTTCTGAATAAAAGCCCAACGCTCTAAAGCGCTTTGCGATCAAGTGCGCGTACTGGCTTCCAAAGTCCAAAACGACGATTTTTTTGCGGTTGTTTGTGTCTTCCATAGATGAATTATAATTAAATGGACCGCGCATTTCAAGTGGCGCTTGTGGTTTCCTCTCCCAGCACCTTATTCTTGCCTTCGCGTTTGGCTTGGTAAAGCTTTACGTCAGCGCGTTTTATAAAGTCGTCCAGGTCGTCCATTGAATTTACCGCGCCGATGGAACAGCCGCCGCTGAAGGTGAATTCGTCGCCGATTGCGGAGAGGCATTTTAGAATTTTTTCGTCAAAGTCTTTTGCGGGGATTCTGGGAATCATAACGATGTATTCATCGCCGCCGTATCGGAAGCAGTTCTTTTGGCCAAATTCCGCCTGCAAAATCTTTGCAAAGCGAACCAACAATTCGTCGCCGTGGCGGTGGCCAAGCTTGTCGTTTTGGCTTTTAAAGTCGTCGATGTCGGTCAGCATCATCGTGATTTCTGAACCGACCATTTCTTCAAAGCGTAATTTTAGGGCGGCGCGGTTTTTTAACTTTGTCAGCGCGTCGGTAAGCGAGGACTCGCGCAAGCTTTCGGCCAGCGCGTGGTTCATCACTGTTTGCCGCGCGACCTTAAGGTATTGGTAGTAGCGGGCTATGTTCACTATGACAAAAAAGACGAAAAGTATCGGATAGTTGACGTTTGTGGCCGCGCTCACTCCAGCCACCTTGTCCATAAGCCAATAAAAGAACGCGAATGATATTGTTATGAGCGCGACGGAGAAAACGGGCCTGACCATAAAGATGCAGGCCAAAAGCAGTTCCAGCGTGATGAACACAAGAATTTGCTCTTTAAGGTAATAGTCAAGGATTGAAATGTAAATCGCAAAGGCCGAAAGCGTCGTCAGGAATACGCCTATGCTAAACGTAAGCGCCCTGTGCGTGAACTTTCCCATCTCGGCCGGATGTGTCATCACGTACAAAAAAAGCTGCGCCGCCGCGGTAAAGAGCGTGACGTAGGCGATTCTGTGGTGGAACATCCAGCTGTTGGGGATGGACGGATCCATGTGGACTTCAAAGTTGAATGAGATGCCAAAGCATATTATTTCCATAATCATGATGATTATCGAAATGACTCTGGAATTCCTTATGTTGGCGCAATCCAAAATGAATTGAATGTCGTCGCGAGACTTTTCAATTCCTAAAACTTTTTTTACTGAAAACCGCATCGATTCTCCGTCAGTTTTTGCTCTTTGCCGCCGCTTGTTTTATCGCCGCCGCGATAAAGTCGCGGAAGAGCGGGCCGGCCTTGTTTGGACGGCTCTTGAATTCAGGATGGAACTGCACGCCTACCATCCAAGGATTTCCGGGAACTTCGCAGGTTTCGACCAAGTCGCGCTCAGGGTTGACTCCCGAAATTATTAAGCCCGCGTTCTTCAAATCGTCGCGGAACTTGTTGTTGAACTCGTAGCGGTGGCGGTGGCGCTCCCAAATTGTCTTTGAGCCGTAAGCCTTTTCGACCAAGCTTCCGGAGGCCACGGAGCATTCGTATTTTCCAAGGCGCAAGGTGCCGCCCAAGATTTTTCCGTTTTGGTCGGGCATCAAGTCGATGACCGGGTAGGGCGTTTCTTTGTTCATCTCGGTGGAGTTGGCGCCGGCCAAGCCCAAGACGTTTCGCGAGTATTCGATTACCAAGATTTGCATTCCAAGACAAATCCCAAAGTAGGGAACCTTTTTTGTTCGCGCGTATTTGGCTGTGTTTATCATGCCTTCGATTCCGCGGTCGCCGAAGCCGCCGGGAACGATTACCGCGTCGGCGTTCTTTAGTCGCGCGGCGGTTGTTTTGTCGTCAGTCAAAAGTTCCGAGTCAACCCAGTCGATTTCGACTTCCGCCTCGTTGTGGATTCCGCCGTGAATCAATGATTCTACGACTGACAAATAGGCGTCGTGAAGCGCGACGTATTTTCCTACAAGCGCGATGGTGACCTTGCGCTTGGGGTTGTTAAAGCGGTCGACCATCTTTTTCCAGTCGTCCAATTGGGAGTCGCATTCTTTTAGCCCAAGAACTTTGCAAACGGCTTGGCCCAAGCCTTCTTTTTCCATTTGCAAGGGAACTTCGTAAATCGATTTTGCGTTGAGGTTTTGGATTACGCAAGAGGAATCGACGTTGCAAAAAGCCGCCAAGCGCTCGCGGGTTGTCTGTCCTATGTCGCGTTCGGTGCGGAGCATTATGACGTCGGGCTTGATTCCCAATTCCTGCAATTCCTTTACGCTGTGCTGGGTGGGCTTTGTCTTAAGCTCGTCGGCTTTTTTCATAAAGGGAACCAAAGTCAAGTGAATGTAGCAGCAGTTCTCTTCGCCCACCTTGTATTTCATTTGCCTGATCGCTTCCATAAAGGGAAGCGACTCTATGTCGCCGACAGTTCCGCCGATTTCCGTTATGATTACGTCTGCGCCGGTTTCGTTTGTCGAAAGAAGCATGCGGCGCAAAATTTCTTCCGTGATGTTGGGGATTACTTGTACCGTTCCGCCGTGGAAGCCGCCCTCGCGCTCTTTGTTAAGGACGCTAAGATAAACGCGGCCGGCCGTAGTGTTGGAGCTTTGGCTAAGCGTCGCGTCGGTGAAGCGCTCGTAGTGGCCCAAGTCCAAGTCGGTTTCCGCTCCGTCGTCGGTGACGAAAACCTCGCCGTGCTGGATTGGATTCATCGTGCCCGGGTCGATGTTCAAGTAGGGGTCGAATTTTTGGTTGATTACTTTGTAACCGCGGCTCTTTAAAATAAGTCCAAGGGACGCGGCCGCGATTCCCTTTCCCAAACCTGAAACAACTCCGCCTGTAATAAAAATATACTTGGTCATAACAAATCCTTATGTCTTTAATTCTAGAAGTCGGCCAATTTTGGCGCGCGGGGATACGGAATTACGTCGCGAATGTTTTCCATTCCGGTAACGTAGCGGATAAGGCGCTCAAAGCCCATTCCGAATCCTGAGTGCGGAACCGTTCCGAACTTGCGGAGCTTGAGGTACCAATCGTAAATCGATTCGTCCATTCCGCGTCTTTTGATTTCGGCCAAAAGCTTGTCGTAGTCTTCCTCGCGCTCGCTTCCGCCGTTAAGCTCTCCGATTCCGGGAACCAAAACGTCGCAGGCCTTTACGGTTTTTCCGTCGTCGTTTTGCTTCATGTAGAATGACTTGATTTCTTTTGGATAGTTGTAAACCATCACCGGCTTTTTGAAAATTTGCTCCGTCAAATAGCGCTCGTGCTCGGTGGCGATGTCGCAGCCCCAATACGGCTTGAACTCAAATTTGTCGGCGTGCTTTTCCAATTCCTTGATCGCGTCGGTGTAAGAGATGCGCTCAAACTTTGAGTTGACAACGTGCTCCAATTGGGCGATGAGGCCGGGCTGGATTCTCTTGTCAAAGAATTCCAAGTCTTCGCGGCATTTTGTAAGGGCCCAGTTCAAAAGGTACTTTACAAAGTCTTCCTGCAAGTCCATGTCGTCGTCAAGGTCGTAAAAGGCCATCTCGGGCTCGATCATCCAGAACTCGGCCAAGTGGCGCGGAGTGTTTGAATTTTCGGCGCGGAAGGTCGGTCCAAACGTGTAGACGCGGCTAAGCGCGGTGGCCAAAGTTTCGGCTTCCAACTGGCCAGAAACTGTGAGCGAGGCTTTTTTGCCAAAGAAGTCTTTTGAGTAGTCGACGATTTTGTGGGCGTCCTCGACTTTCATTCCGCCCGCGCCGGCCTTTACGCCAAGCTCGGCGATTTTTTCAAGCGAAAGGGTTGTTACTTGGAACATCTCTCCCGCGCCTTCGCAGTCGGAGCAAGTGATTTCTGGGGCGTTGATGTAAACAAAGCCGCGCTCTTGGAAGAATGAATGCACGGCAAAGGCCATTTGGTTCCTCATGCGGAAAACCGCTCCAAAAGTGTTTGTGCGGGCGCGGAGGTATGCGTTGTCGCGGAGGTACTCCATCGACATTTTGTTCTTTTGCAAGGGATATTCTTCCGGCGGACATTCGCCCAAAACTTCAAGCTTTTCCAAGGTCACTTCGACGGCCTGGCCGGAAGCGGGCGAGGGCACCAAAACGCCTTGCGCCTTTACTGACGCTCCTGTATTAAGCTTTTTGAGAGATTCTTCTATATTATTAGCGTCAGCGTTGGCTGAAGGATTTGAGCGGTCAAAGGTAAGCTGAATGTTGGCAAAGCAGCTTCCGTCGTTCACCTGTACAAAAACAAGATTCTTTGAGTCGCGAACTGTGCGAACCCAACCGCAAACCGTGACAGCGCGCTGGTCCGGCGCGCTTGTGAGCAAATCCTTAATCAAAACTGGAACCATAACTTTCCTCTATAAAAATAATTAACCATTTTAGCGCTTTTGGAGCGTAACTTCAAGTACAGCCGCAAGGGGCGGGGCTTTTAATAATATTAAAAAATTGTTATAATAGCCTTGGATGAAGAAGAATATTCTTTGGGCCTGCGTGGCGCTGGGCCTTTCCGTTCTTGCGATTTGCGCTCTTTTTTATAACGGCGGCTTTTCGTTTGAGGAATTTTTGCAAAACATAAAAAACGCTTCTCCCAAGTGGCTTTGCGCGGCTCTTCTTTGCGCTTTTGCCTTTATCTTTTTTGAAGGCTTGGCCCTTGCCTTGATTTTGCGCTCCTTTGGATTTTCTGTAAAAAAAAGACAGGGCTTTTTGTACGCCGCCGCGGACATTTACTTTTCTTCGATAACGCCGTCGGCTACGGGCGGACAGCCGGCCAGCGCCTATTTTATGAGCAAGGACGGCTTTAGGGGCTCCCAGGTCGCCTCGGCCCTGCTTTTGAACCTTACGATGTACACGCTTGCGCTTGTAACATTGGGAACGTTTTCAATCGTTGCCTTTCCGCATATTTTTGTTGAGTTCAATACGGCCAGCAAAATAATGATTTTGTTCGGAATCTTCGCGATGTCGGCGATGGCCGCTTTGTTCATTCTTCTATTAAAAAAACAAAGCCTTTTGCTTAAAATCGGCAGGGCGCTTGTTTTTATTCTGAACGGATTCCATTTGGAAAAAATCGCGCAAAGGTTTGGCGCAAAGCTTGATTCCGCCATAAAAAACTACAACGACTGCGTGGCGCTTTTGGCCGGTAGGAAAGGCCTTTTGGCAAAAACATACATTTTAAATTTGCTGCAGCGTTCGTCGCAAATTCTTGTGACAGTCTTTTGCTTTTTTGCCATGGGCGGAAAGCCGCAAGACGGCCTGACGCTTTTTGCAATTCAAACATACGTTGTCCTTGGCTCAAATTTCGTTCCCGTTCCAGGAGCGGCGGGCGTTTCGGAATTCATAATGTACTTTGGCTACATGATGTTGCTGAGCGAGGAGAACGCTTGCGGCCTTGCGATTTTGAGCCGCGGAATTTCTTTTTACGCATGCAGCGCGATAAGCCTTTTGGCCGTTGCGTTGGGACAGTTTATGATTGGACGAAATAAAAACAAGGAAGAGGAAAAACAATGATTGGCTTTTACGACTACACTGTGATTTTGACTTATCTATCAATGCTTTCGGCGACGACAGGCATGATTCTGTGCCTTAACGATATTGGACATCCTTACTTGGGAATGTTCTTTTTGATGTTCTGCGGCTTGTGCGACACTTTTGACGGAAAGGTCGCGCGCACAAAAAAGAACCGCACAGATCAAATGAAAAAATTTGGAGTGCAAATCGATTCGCTTTCGGACTTGGCGGCCTTTGGCTTGCTTCCGGCATGCATTGGAATTTCAATGCTAAGAACCGGAATTATTTTCATCGATTTTCCCGACTTTAAATTCCTTCACCTTGCTGACAAGTCCGCCATCATAAAAATCGTTCTTACCGTAATCGCGGTTTTGTACGCGCTGGCCGCCATGATTCGCTTGGCTTACTTTAACGTTTTGGAAGAGGAGCGGCAGGCCAACAATCCGCAAAGCCCAAAAATTTTCATCGGCCTTCCGGTAACGAGCGCCGCGCTTGTCTTTCCGACAATTCTTTTGATCCACATTTTTTCTAGCGCGGACCTTACCTTGCTTTACTTCCTTTTTCTTGCGATCGTAGGCTTTTTGTTCATTTCGGACATTCAGATAAAAAAGCCCAAGACACGCGGCGTTCTTATTATGATCGCTATCGGCGTGTTGGAAGCCTTGGCGCTGGCCTTTGTTTTTGTCGTGATGAGAAAGTAAATGGACGGCCTTAAGTTTTTGTACAAGAGCGCGGCCGGGCGCGTTTTTCTAAAGGCGCTTTGCGCTCCCGCTCTTTCCAAGGCGTGCGGCTGTTTTTTGGATTCGCCGCTTTCTCATTTTTTGATAAAATCTTTCGTCGAAAAGAACAATATCGACATTTCAGAATACCATACTGACGGAATAAAAACTTTCAACCAATTTTTTAGAAGAAAAATCAAGGACGGAGCGAGGCCTTTTGACCAAGATACAAACGCTTTGTGCGCGCCTTGCGACGGCCTTTTGTCGGCGTGGAAGATAAGCGACGACGGCGGAACGGTAATTCCCGTAAAGCAAAGCCAATACACAATCGAGCGCCTTTTGCAAAGCAAGGAACTCGGCGCGCAATACAACGGCGGCCTTTGCCTTGTATTTAGGCTTTGCGTGGACAACTATCACAGGTACGCCTACGCGGACGGCGGAAAAAAAAGCGCCAACGTTTTTATTCCAGGCCGCCTTCACACCGTTCGCCCGATAGCGTTGGAAACTCTTCCGGTGTTTGTGGAGAACGCGCGCGAATACACAACGATTGAAAGCCCAGTTTTTGGAACGCTGGTTCAAATGGAAGTCGGCGCGATGTTGGTCGGCCGCATCGTAAATTTTGAGCAAGAGGCCGTCGTCGCGCGCGGCGCCGAAAAGGGTTTTTTTGAGTACGGCGGCTCCACGATAATTCTTCTTGTAAAAAAAGGCGCTGCAAACGTCCGCGACGACATCGCCGCAAACTCCGCCGCCGGAATCGAAACGCCGGTCAAGATGGGCCAGCGCGTCGGCTCCGCTCGCGCCGTTTAACGCAAGAACTTGACGCTGCCGGCTCTCGCGCGTTATAATGCAATCATTCTTTGGAAAGATGTCTGAGTTGGTTTAAGGTACGCCCTTGGAAGGGGCGCGTGGTGGAAACACCACCGGGGGTTCGAATCCCCCTCTTTCCGTAAAGTGTTTGCAAGCCTAAAAAAGCCGCGCGAGCGTATGAAAAAAGTTCTTGTCTTTTTATTTTGTTTTTTCCTTGCGATTATTTTTGGAGCGGTTGGAATCAACCTTTACGTTCTTAGTTACGCAAAACCTTACATTTATAGCCAGATTTCGGACTTGCCCCAGCGTTCCGTCGTGATAATACCCGGAGCGAAAGTTTACAAGGACAGCGTCTCGCATGTTGTCCGCGACAGAATCGACGCCGGCGTTTCTTGCGTAAAAGCTGGAAAGGCGCCCAAGTATTTAATCTCCGGCGACCACGGAAGAAGGGAATACGACGAGGTCAACCAAATGCGCCTTTACATACAAAAGATTTACGGCGTTGACAAAAGCCTTGTCTTTTTGGACCACGCCGGCTTTTCCACCTACGAGACTATGTACCGCGCGCGCGACGTGTTTTGCGTAAAGGACGCGATTGTCGTGACCCAAAAATTCCACGCTGCCCGTTGCGTTTACATCGCGCGAAAGCTTGGCCTGGACTTTGTGGCCTACGAGGCTCCGGAATTGGCCGCCTACAGCGAGGCTACGCGTTCCAGCTGGGAAGTCCGCGAGGCCTTGGCGCGGGTAAAGAATTTCTTTTTGGTCGCCTTTAAGGCAAAGCCAACATATTTGGGAGAGCGAATTCCCATCAGCGGTTCCGCAAGCAAAACTTGGGACCAAATATAAAAGCGGAACGCTCTTGCGCGATTTTTGCGCATAAGATAAACTGTTGTCATGAGACTGATTTTTATCCGACACGGCGACCCCGACTACGAGCATGATTCCCTTACCAAGCAGGGCTTTAAGGAAGCCAAGCTTTTGGCCAAGCGCGTCGCCAAGTGGAAAGTCACCGACTTTTACGTTTCGCCTTTGGGCCGAGCGCAAGCCACCGCCAAAGTTTCCCTTGACCTAATCGGCCGCAAGGCAAAGACGCTTGATTGGCTTCGCGAGTTTTACGTTCCGGTTGTTGACCCGGTAGACGGCCACAAGCGCATTCCCTGGGACTTGATGCCCTCGTATTATTATTCCGAAAAAAAATTCTTGGATAGGGAAAAGTGGCTGGACACAAAGCTTATGAAGACCGGCCCCGTGGCCAAAAACTACAAGGAAGTTTGCGACGGCCTTGACGCCCTTTTGGCAAAGTACCATTTTGAGCGCGACGGATTTTTGTACAAGACTGACGGCAAAATCAAGAACCCCAACTTTGACCAAAAGACTTTTGTTCCCAACTACCACCTTTTGTCCAACAAGGACGAGTACGACGAGCGGACAGTCGTTTGCTTTTGCCACTTGGGAGTGATGTTCGCCGCGATAAGCCATTTGGTCGGCTGCTCTCCGCTGATTTTGTGGCAGGGCTTTTACGTCGCGCCGACTTCGATCACGGTTTTGAACAGCGAGGAGCGCGAGCAAGGCAAGGCGGTCTTTAGGGTGGAACGCTTGGGCGACACGCGCCACTTGGGAAAAAGCCAACGGATTTCTTCAAGCGGCTACTACGCGCCGGTGTTGCAGGAATTGTAGGAGGAATATATGAAAAAAATTATTTTAACACTTTTGATTGGAGGCTTTATTATGGCGGGAGCGTCTGCAAAAACAGCGGTTGTGTATTTTAGCGCGACGGGAACGACAGAAAAAATGGCAAAGGCTGCTGCCGCCGAAATTGGCGCGGACGTTCTTGAAATTCAGCCGATTCACAAATACACAAAAGCCGACTTGAACTGGCGCGACAAAAAATCGCTCACGACAATCGAATGCAATGACCCAAAAAGCCGCCCAGCAATCGCAAACAAAATCGACATCTCGGGCTACGACACAGTGATTGTATGCTATCCAATCTGGTGGGCTTACGCTCCAAAAATCGTCTACACCTTTGTAGAAAGCCAAAAGTGGGCCGGCAAAAAAATGATCGCGCTCTGCACTAGCGGCGGCGGCGGACTTGGCCGCAGCGGCAGCGACCTTGCAAAGTTTGCGAATGGCGTTGATTACAAGGGCGGAAAAGACTTTACCCGCGCAAAGGCCGGCGACATCAAAAACTACGTTGAAGGGCTTTTGAATTAATGAACGCAAGCCGCCTTCGCATGCCCATCGACATTGCAATGACAATTCTCTCAATCATTCTTATGGGCGGAGCGTACTTGTTCCCGGCGGATGTCGTTCACGAAATATTGGGAGTCTCGCTCTTTGTTTTGTGGGCGGTACACATCGCGCTGAACCGCCGCTGGTTTGGAGCGATTTTTCGTGGAAATTACAACGCGCGCCGCGCTTTGCAAACCGTCATCAATTGCGGCATTCTGGTTTGCGTTGTATTTTTGATGGTTAGCGGCATCATTCTTTCGAATCACATTTTTACGTTTTTGGGAATTGAAAGCGGTCTTGGATTTGCTCGCGTCGCGCATCTTTTGGCAAGCCATTGGTATTTTGTCTTTATGTCGCTTCACATCGGGTTGCATGGCGAGATGATTGCGGGAAGGGTTGACGTTCCCCAAAAAGGTCCCGCCGTGATTCTAGTTCGCGCGATTTTTATTTTGATTTCTCTTTACGGCATTTACGCCTTTGTCGCTCGCGGCATTTGGCGCTATCTAATTTTGCGGCAACAGTTCTTCTTCTTTGATCTGGAACGCGGCTATGTTTTGTTTGCGCTTGATTATATTTCGATTATAGTATTGTTCGCCACAGTCATTCATTATCTGAATAAACTTCTTCAAAAATGTAGGAAAACATGATGGGCATTTTATCAGGTTTTGCTAAATTCGACAATAAGCGACAAAAACTCTTGACAAGTTTACTTTGCGCGTATATAATCTAACTCATACCAAGTTTACTTGGCATAATTGAAAAACAAGGAGTTTAGATTAATGAAAAAATTAACAGCGTTTGCAATTTCAATAATTATTTCAAGCGCTTTATTTGCAAATAATTTTTCATGTGGCGTTGAAGGCGGGGCTGGAATTAATACTGCCGCTGTTGAACTTTCTAACGGGACAAAATCTGACTTTGATTTTATTCCGACTTTTAGATTTGGCGGCGGCGTGGAATACAGTTTTAATGAAGTCGCAAGCTTGCAGTTAAAGACCTTTTTTCATCATGGCAACGGATTTTCATTTACAGATTCGAATGGAAAAACAAAGGTTTCCTTTATGACAATTGATATTCCTGTTTTACTAAAGCTTACTTTTAGTGGAATTAATAATATCAATGGACGATTTTCAATTTTTGCAGGTCCAAATTTTAGTTTTAGAATTGGCGATTTTAATGAATCGCGCGGCGGTTGGAAAAATGGCGCGAACAGTTTTTCTTCCAATGATATTTTTGCCGCAGGAATTGAATGTGGAGTGGAATACGCCTTTACAAAAGCAGCCGGTTTTAGACTAGGTTGTTCGGTTCTATTTGATATTTCTGATTTTTCGCATAATGCCGATTTTTCAACAAGAAGATTGTGCGTTATGCCATATATTGGATATTGGTTTTAAGGAGACGATTATGACTTTGCAAAGATTCCGCAAGCTTACGCTTATTGGCAGCATGCTGCTTTTTCCGATTACGATTTATTATTTTTCGCCGTACCTGATTGTCATGGCGGCCATGCGGCATGTCATTAACGGAAGCTTTATCGTCTTTTCTCTGATGTTCATTTTGGGCTTATTCTTTGGCCGTCTCTGGTGCGGCTTTTTCTGTCCGACTGGCGGAATGTGCGAATGCTTTGCGCAGGTTTCCGACAAGGCTCCAAAGCAGGGCTGGCGCAATTACATCAAATATGGAATCTGGCTTGTGTGGATAAGCGGAGTGGTTGTTTGCCATGTTTTTGGAAAAGGCGATTATACGATTCAGCCCTTTTTTATGACCGAGCATGGCATTTCAATTTCTGACATTTACGGCTATGTGATTTATTACGGAATTGTGATTTTGTTTTTTGTTCCGGCCATGGTTCACGGAAAGAGAGCCAACTGCCACTACATTTGTTGGATGGCGCCTTTTGTGATTTTTGGCTACAAGGTTGGAAGGCTCTTGCATTTGCCGCAACTAAAAATCAAAGCCAAAAAAGAAAACTGCGTCGGCTGCAAAAAATGCGAAAAGGTTTGTCCCATGAGCCTGAACGTGGCGCAACTTTTGCAGAAGGGCGAAATAAAATCGGCGGAATGCATTTTGTGCGGCGAGTGCGCAAGGGCTTGCGCTCAAAATGTTTTGAATTATAATTTTACAAATAAGAGATAGTGTATGACAAAGGAAGAGATTCTTGAAAAAAGCCGCAGCGATAATGCGGGGAAAGACATTGAAGATTTGGAAGTCCAAAAGACCGCCGCGACGCTTGCGTATTTTTCGTCTTTTGGCCTGTGCCTTTTAGTTTCAATCTTGAACTGGATTTTTGCCCGAAATATAAAAGTTGAATGCTGGATCGTTTTCTTTGGGATGTGCTGCGTCGCGTTTTTTGTAAAGTTTGCCAAGCTTAAAAAGCTCCACGAACTTTTTGTCGCGCTCGGCTATCTTTTGATTTTTGCTGGCCTGCTTGTTCTTTTTGTTCTGCAGCTGTCTGGAAGAATCGCTTGTGCGGGAGCCGCGCGATGAACGAAAATCTTGTTCTTCAAAATCGCCTAAAAGAAATCCGTTCCGAAAAAAAACTTTCGCAGTCAGACCTTGCGCAAATGGTCGGAGTTTCCAGGAACACAATAAGCTCCATAGAAACCTTGCAGTTCTGCCCGACAGCGAAACTCGCGCTGATTTTGTGCGTCGCCCTCGACAAAAAGTTTGAGGACATCTTTTATTTTGAGTAAAAAAAACGGCCCGCCGAACACGGCGGGCCGCATTATGGTCTTGCAATCGTTTCTGGTTTCTCAGTTACAAAATTCCTTCTTCAAGAAGTCCAAGTCCAATTCGGGGTAAAGAACGTGCGCGTTGAGCAAGGCGTTTACGCGTTCCTTGGCTTTGGCCTGAACCGAAGCGTCAAGGTCGATCTTTCCCTTGGCGGGCTTTCCTTCTTTTGTGAGGCCGGGCTTGGTTCCCTTAAGAACAAAGTCGATGATCGAAGCGACTTCGGCCATGTCCTTTTCGTTCATTCCCAAAGTTGTAAGGCCGGGAGTTCCGATGCGGATGCCGCTTGTCCACCAGGCGCCGTTCTTGTCGTAGGGAAGGGCGTTGGCGTTGGCCGTCACTCCGCACTGGAAGAGAGCCGCTTCCGCCTGTTTTCCTGTAAGGCCGTAAGTGGTCACGTCGACCAACATGAGGTGGTCTTCCGTTCCGCCTGTCTGCAATACCATTCCCAAATCCATGCAAGACTTGGCAAGGGCTTGCGCGTTCTTTACGACCTGTGAGGCCCAGTCGCGGTAGGCCTGCGTGTTGGCTTCCTTGAGCGCGATTGCCTTGGCCGCCATAACGTGGCCCAGCGGGCCGCCCAAAACCATCGGACATCCCTTGTTGACGTAGTCGGCGTATTCCTTTTTGCAAAGAATGATTGAGCCGCGAGGTCCGCGCAAAGTTTTGTGTGTTGTTGTTGTCACGACATCCGCCCATTTTACGGGATCGTTGTCGCCTGTCCAAACTTTTCCGGCGACGAGGCCGGCAAAGTGAGCCATGTCAACCATCAATGTTGCGCCGCACTTGTCGGCGATCGCGCGGAATCTCTTAAAGTCTATTTTTCTTGGGTAGGCGGAAAAGCCTGTGAGCAAAATCAAGGGCTTTACTTCCATCGCCTGCTTTTCAATCGCGTCGTAGTCCAAAAGGCCTGTCTCTTTGTCAACGCCGTAGGGATGGCTTTCGAACATGCGGGCGCTGACGTTCATTCGGTAGCCGTGAGTCAAGTGGCCGCCGCAAGAGTAGTCCAAGCCCATCAATTTTTGGTTTCCGAATTTTTTGCGCAAGTCGTCAAACTGGGCGTCCGTAAGGTCGGCCAAAGATTTTACGCCAAGCTCTTCCAAAGTGGGAGTCTCGATTTTCTTGGAAAGAATCGCCCAGTAGGCAACGAGGTTTGCGTCCGCTCCTGAGTGGGGCTGAACGTAGGCGTAGTCCGCGCCAAAAAGCTTTTCGGCCTCGCGGGCGGCGGTGTTTTCAACCGCGTCGATGTTCACGCAGCCGCCGTAGTAGCGGTGCTCTGGATAGCCTTCCGCGTATTTGTCGGTCAGCAAGTTTCCCATTGCGGCCTGAACGTTGAGCGAGCAGTAGTTTTCGCTGGCGACCAATTTGAGGTGGCTGCGCTGGTTTTCCAATTCGCTTACGATTGAGGCGGCGACTTCCGGGCCGACGGCGGCGACTTGCTGCAAGTTGGCCACATACGCGCACATGGCGGCGTTGGGCTTTCCGTTAGATTTGGCAAGGTAGTTTTCCAAAGGCGTGGACATTTTTGGCTCCTTTGCGGCGAACGTCTGCCGCTTAATTGATTTTTAAGAAGTTTAGTGGAATTTAAGAATATTTTCAAGGGGAGAAATAAAAAAAAACGGCGCGAAGGCGTGGGGCGGCCGGCGGCGCTCATTTTGCGCTGACAAGACAGTAGGCGCCGAGCCGTGCGGAGCGCTTTAGCGCGACTGCAATACAATTAGAGGCCTCGTTTCCAACGGAAACGAGTTCGGACGCAGCCGCAACTGGGAGCCGTTTTTTTGTTTTTTACTTCTATTGTTGAATTTTCTTCAAAGTTCTATTATAATAATTCTTCAATATGGCGGAAAAGGCTCCCACGACATTTGAAAGATTGGTTTCTCTTATAAGCGAGGACGAGCGAAAGGCTTTGCTTGACAAAATGCGGCCTTTGGAAGGGGATCCCGACGCCCGCTCATTGGAGTCCGACAAAGACCCCTCGATGAACGCGGACGAAATCGTCTTGGAAGAAAACCTAAAGCGTGAGTCTTTCCTTTACCGCTTGATTCTGTGGCTCCGTTCAATCTTAACCTCAACATCAAAAGAGCAGCTTTACAACGACGACAAAATCATGGCCCTTTTTAGAAAGTTGAACCGCGAATATCCCGGCTTGCTGGACTACAAGGGCGCCTTGCTTTTGGGCATTTTTTACGAAAAGCTTTTGGAGCTAAAAAAGGCCGCCGAATTTTTTAGGCCTTACCTTGACTCGATTTACGAAAACATCGGAGGCTTTTACGTTTTCTTGGGATCGATTGTCGCTCCCGAAGTTACGCAAAGAATGAATTCCGAAGTCGATCCGATGAGCCTTCCGCTTGAGCGCGAGGTCACCGGCGAATTGCGCGCTTCGTTCCTAAGAAAAATGGAAGACATCATAAAGGAGCTGCCGTCGCATAGAAGGGCCTACTTGTACCAGTGCGCGGTGTCGGTGGATTGGCTTTACCAATTCACAAAGCTTCCTTTTGAACGCTTTATTTCCGCTTTTGGAGCGGGGCTGAGCGATTCGCAGGTCGCGCGCTTTGAGACAGTCACAAGCGAGTTGAACGCCTTTGCGAAAATTTTGTGCAACGGAAAAAGCATGCCGACCGAAGCCTTTGAGTCGATCTTTTTGTTTTCGGCCAAAAAGATGGTTCCCAACTCCAGCGAGGCAAAGGACGACGATTCGCGCGCCAAAGAATTTATGGACAAGGCAAACTCTTTCTTTACGATCATCCATATGTTCATAAACAGCGTTCCGCTCCGCTACGTTAACAAGGTCGTCTACAACAACATCCAGTGGCAGCCCGACCAATTTACCGGAGCGGAAGATTGGTTTGCCAGGTACAAGGACCAATGGAAGCGGCTCTTTGACGAGCAGTGGAACGCTTGGCTAAAAGAAAAAAAGCGCGTTCTTTTGAACAAGACATTAAAAGAGCATTTTGGAATAGACACGATTCCCTTCTTGCCGGTTAGGCCTTGGGCCAATATATGGGGAAGCGGCGTTGACTTTCACTTTGAGAACACCGCGGGCTTTTTGTGGTGGTTCGTTTCAAAAAAACAAAACGAGGTTGTCGAGCCTCTTAAAATTCTTTTGCTTGAAGGCCAGTTTGTCAACAAAGAAAACCGCGCCGAGTTTGCCAACACGCTAAACGAGTTGTCGCAAGTTTCTTCAAGAATGTACGACTTTGAGGAAGACATTTCGGACAAGGGACAAACAGGCTTGGTTTTTGAAAAACTTGCCAGCGAACACTTGCGCACTTTGGCGGCGCAGTCAAAAATCGACACGTTGATCATAGAAAAAGAAGCGATCATTAAGTCGACAAAAAATTCTTTCTGCGACCAAGCCCGCTCTGTCCTTAACATTTTGAACGGAGTCTTTGCCGAAAAAAAAGACACGCGCTACGACGGAATCCAAAACCTCGCGTCGATTCAAGGCTCGCAAAACGCAAACTTTAGGGCCAGCCTGCAAAAAAGCCAAAAAATATTTGGCGCGGCGCTGGACATTCTTAAAGAGCTTGAGCAAATCGACATTCCGGGGAACGGAACAAAATAATGAATTTTGTTGACGTCGCCGAGGCCGCCAAAGTCAACGGCAGCAAATGGGCCCTTCTTCCTTTTTACAAAAACGGATCTCCTTTTGACGGCGAGGCTTTGCAAGGCCAAAAGATTCGGCCCGTTTGGGGCATGACCTTAAAGGCCGCTGGCCCCATGCGCTTTAGGTGGAACGAAATAAACCCCAACCGCGATTCGTTTTTGTCCGAACTTTGCCAGCGCTACGGAGCGGAGAAGGGCGGCAAGCGAATCGTTCCGCTTGAACTGATCCATTCAAAAATCGTATACGACGTAAAAGAAGCCAGCGACACTTTTAACAAGCAGGGCGACGGAATCGTCACGCAAAACAAAAGCCTTATCCCTGTCGTCACCGTCGCCGACTGCGTTCCTATTTATTTTTGCGACGCGGGAACGGGAGCCTTTGGCGCGGCGCATTCCGGCTGGAAGGGAACGGGAATCGCGGCCCAAGTGGTTGAGTTGATGAAAAAGAATTACGGCTCAGATCCGCGAGACATTCTTTGCGCGATTGGCCCCCACATCCACGACTGCTGCTACTTGGTTGACGCCGAGCGCGCCAAATACTTTGCCGACAATTTTGGAAGCGACTGCGTTCAAAAGTCTTCGCCTGACAATAAGGCTTCGCAAGGCCAAAACGCGCGCGGCGGGTCGGGCCTTTTTGGTCAAGAACAAAATTTCGCGCTTTCGCTTTTGCGCGCAAACCTAAATGTTTTGGCTTCGGCGGGCGTTTTGGAAGAAAACATCGTGGCGGCGAAAAACTGCACCGCCTGCGACGAGCGCTTTGGCTCCTTTAGACGCGAGGCCGCCGCGCTTGACGTTCCGGCCCAAGAAAAGTCCCGCTTGTTTACAACCCAAGCCGCATTCGTTATAATGGAAAGCGCGGAAGTCAATCGATGAAAGTTGAAAAGTTTTATTCCGAAATTCAAAAGCGTTACGGCAACATAACTCGCGCGCGCGGGCCTTTTTTGTACACGCAAAAAAACGTCCGCCTTACCGACTTGAACCAAGAAGGCGGCCGCGCGATTTTGGGCTGGGACTCTTCCGCCTACACTGTCTTTAAAAACGTTTTGAGCAAGGGCTTGGCCGGCTCCTTTAACTGCGCCTACAAGGGGCAGCTTGAAAAGGCTGTGTCCGAGCTTTTGAACGGCAAGCGAAACATATTTTTCTTTTCTCACAAAAAGGACGCGATGCAAGCCGCGCTTTTGCTTGACGCTCAAAATACAAGCGTTTACAAACCCTTTAGCGGCGTTGACTACAGCGGCGTGAAGAACGTAATCATCGCGCCGCCGCTTCCGTGGACGAACAATTTTTGGATTTTGGCGGCCGCGGCCAACGATTCTGGTCTGCCCAACGATTCCGAGCGGTTTCCGCCGGCCCTTGTTGCCGCGGCGGCGCGGGCGGTTTACGATTTGATCGCCGCGATAAAAGTCAGGCAGGAAAAAGATTTTTTTATTTACGACAAGGTTTTGACAAAGTTTTTTGAGCGCCGTTCATGCTGGCTTCGTCCAAAAGTTCCGCAAGAAAAATACGACGACTTTGTTTTGGCTTGCCTTGACGCCGGCGTTCTTGTCAATCCCGACTACAACGCGGATTCTCTCGTTCCCTTTGGAGCGGACAAGGGCGTCCTAAAAAAAATGGGGGAAATAAATGTCTGATTCGCAAATCATATTGAGCGCGGTCCAGCTTTGCTTGGGAGGTCTTTGCGCCTTTGCCGCGATTTTGCTTTGCGCAAAAAAAAGAAGCTCGCAGGTAGTTTGCCTTTTGGCCTTTGTTTTGACCAGCTACGCGCGAACGGTATACCAGCTTCTTTGCGACTTGGGAATCGTCACTGACTTAAAGGTCTCGCTTTTTGGCCTTCCTCTTTTGACGCTGGCTTTTGAAATCGTTCCTCCGGTATTTTTGCTTTTGGCGATAATTTTTGCGATCGTAAAAAAGAGGTAGCCCGTGACCGAGTTTGAATTTTGGGAAAAGTTTGTAAAAGAAAGCGGCCTTGACCCAGACTCAAAGTACGACGGCGTTTTTGGTTTTGAGGCGCAGGGCTTTTTTGGAGCGGAACGAATCGCGGCCCTTTTGGCCGGAAAAAAACGCGCGGCCTTTTTTCCATATTCAAGCTATGTCGTTGACGACGGCCTCATTCCCGTTAGCGGCGAGCATTACATCATTCTTGGCGCCGGCCGCCAGCCGGTTTGCGTAATCCAAACGACGCGCGTTCAAGTCGTTCCCTTTGACCAAGTGACGATGGAAATGGTGTCCGCCGAGGGCGAGGATTCTTCCGTAGAGGAATGGCGGCAAAAGACCCGCGAAATTTTGGAAGACGAGTGCCTTGCCGCCGGCATTTCCTTCGCTCCCGACATCAAGCTTGTTTATATGGAATTTGAAGTCGTCTTCCGCTCGTAGCGGAACGGAATCCTAGTTGCGCTCGCGGCTAAAAATCGCTACAATAAAAGGATATGAAACTTTACACACGCCGCCACTTGTTTTTTTCTACAATAACATCAGTTATAATCACCGCCGCCGCAGTTTTGGGCGCTCAAAAAATATTTTTGTCGGCCAGCCGTTCCCAACCGAAAGAAGCCGCTCCGCAAAGCTCGGACAGCGCTTCTAAAAACGACGCGTCATTGCCGGCTGCAACAACTCTTCAAAGCCAAACTTTGGTCGCCGCGCCGGCCGTTACATACACCGCGGACGAGCAGCAAAACATTTCGGTTTACCAGCAGTTCAACGAAGCGGTTGTAAACATCACGACGCAGGTTATGGGAATGAACTGGTTTTTTGAGCCGATCGCGGAAGACGGCGGCTCCGGCTCCGGCTCCATAATCGACAGCCGCGGCTATGTCATCACCAACGTTCACGTAATCGAAAAGGCGACAAAGATTTACATTTCGCTCTACGACGGAAGCCAGTACGAAGGACGCGTTGTCGGGAGCGACGTGGAAAGCGACATCGCCGTTTTGAAATTCGACCCGCCGAAAGACTTGGTTTTAAAGACGATTCAGTTTGGCGACAGCGAAAAACTAAAGGTTGGCCAAAAGGTCATCGCCATCGGCAACCCCTTTGGCTTTGAGCGCACCCTCACGACCGGAATCGTAAGCGCGCTGGGCCGCCCTATCAAAAACTCAAACAACATCATCATTCGAGGAATGATTCAGACCGACGCCTCTATCAATCCCGGAAATTCGGGCGGCCCGCTCCTTGACACGGCGGGCAACATGATCGGCATCAATACGATGATTTATTCGTCAAGCGGTTCCAACGCCGGAATCGGATTCGCCGTTCCCGCCTCAACGGCCCGCCGCGTGGTCTCCGACCTCTTGCAGTACGGAAAAGTAAGGCGCGGCGCTATTCAGGCAAGCTTGGTTCAAATGAGCCGCGCCATCGCCGACTACGCGCGCCTTGACATAAGCCAGGGAATTTTGGTCAGCGAAACGACTCGCGGCGGAAACGCGGACAAGGCCGGAATCAAGGGCGGAACGCAAGCCGTCCGCTACGGAAATTCGCGCAACGCGCGCACGTTCTACATAGGCGGAGACATAATTGTCGGCATTGACGGCGTCCAGGTCGCCACGTATTCGGACTACTATTCTATGTTGGAAAACAAGCGGCCGGGCGACACCGTCACCGTAACGATTCACCGCAACAAAAAGAACTACGATTGCAAGGTCGTTCTTGCCGAGGAGTCGGCGGCGGAATGAGAAAATTTGTCGTTGAATCTCCCTACGAACTTTCGGGCGACCAGGGGCCTGCTGTCCAAAAACTTGCCGAAGGCTTTTTGCGCGGCGACCGCTTCCAAACGCTAAAGGGCGTTACCGGAAGCGGAAAAACTTTTACGATGGCAAAAATCATCGAGGCCGTGCAGCGGCCAACGCTCGTCATCAGCCACAACAAAACTTTGAGCGCGCAACTCTTCCGCGAGTTCAAGACTTTTTTCCCAAACAACGCCGTCGAATATTTTGTTTCCTACTACGACTACTACCAGCCGGAAGCCTACGTTCCCGCCCGCGACTTGTACATAGAAAAGGACGCGTCGATAAACAAAGAAATCGACCAAATGAAAATGGCCGCAACCTACAGCTTGATGGAACGCCGCGACGTAATCGTAATCGCAACCGTCTCCTGCATTTACGGCTTGGGAATGCCGGAACTCTACAAGTCGATGCGCGTCCATATCGAAAAAGGGCAGACGCTTGACCCCCGCGCCCTGGCGTTGGAATTGGCGCAAGTTCAGTACAAGCGCAACGACATGGTTTTGGAGCGGGGAACTTTCCGCATAAAAGGCGACGTGATAGAAATCTATCCGCCCTACATGGAATTTGACGAAGCCTACCGCATAGAGCTTGATTGGGAAGAAGTCGTCCGCATCCGCCGCTTTAACGTGGTGAGCGGAAAGTTCACCGAAGAGCTTGACGAGACGACAGTTTATCCTGCAAAAAACTTTGTTGTTCCCCAGTCGGAACTGGAAAGCGCCACCGAGCGCATTCAAAAAGAAATGGAAGCGCGGGTGGAAGAGCTTAGGGCGCAAAAGAAAATCTTGGAAGCAGAGCGCCTAAAGACGCGCGTCACCTACGACATAGAAATGATGAAAGAGATGGGCTACTGTTCCGGCATCGAAAATTATTCGGCTCCGATAGCAAACCGCGCGCCCGGAGTTCCGCCGGCAACCTTGCTGCATTATTTTCCTGACGACTTTTTGTGCCTGATTGACGAGGCGCACGTCACCGTTCCGCAAATCGGAGCGATGTACGAGGGCGACCGGAGCCGAAAGCAAAACTTGGTTGACTTTGGCTTTCGCCTGCCCAGCGCGCTTGACAACCGCCCGCTCAAGGCCGACGAGTTTTGGAAAAAAATCAACCAGGCGATTTTTGTCACAGCCACTCCGCGGCCGGAGGAAGTCAAGCAGTCCACGCAAGTGGTGGAGCAAATCATCCGCCCGACTGGCCTTTTGGATCCGATTGTAGAAGTGCGGCCCAGCGAAGGCCAGATGGAAGACATTTACAAGGAGGTCCGCGAGCGAATCGAAAAGGGCGAGCGAAGCCTTATCCTTACGCTGACAAAAAAAATGGCCGAGGACCTTACCGACTACTTGCTTGGACTAAATCTAAAGGTAAAGTACATCCATTCAGAAATAGACACTTTTGAGCGCGTGGAAATCCTAAAGGCGCTACGAACCGGCGAGATCGACGTTCTTATCGGAATCAACCTTTTGCGAGAAGGAATCGACCTTCCCGAAGTAAGTTTTATCGCGCTCTTGGACGCGGACAAAATCGGCTTTTTGCGCTCGACGACTTCGCTAATCCAAATCATAGGCCGCGCCGCCCGCAACGCCGAAGGAAAGGTCGTCATGTACGCCGACCGCATGAGCGACGCGATGAAGGAAGCGATAGACGAGACCCGCCGCCGCCGCTCGATCCAAGAGGCCTGGAACGCCGAGCATGGAATCACGCCCAAAACGATTAAAAAGGCCGTGGCCGACATTTTGGAGCGCCAAGAGCAAGACGCCAAGGAAACGGCGGCGATTCAGCTAGAGGCGCTCAAAAAGTCCGCCAACCTTATGGTGGCCAAAGAACGCAAAAAACTTATCGAAGCGCTCAAAAAGGAAATGTCCGACTGCGCCGAACGGCTTGAATACGAGCAGGCGGCCGCCATCCGCGACCAGATTATTGATATAGAAAAAACTTACGGAAAATAAGCTCCGCTATTGACACAAATGGTGTTTTTCTATAATATATTAAAACTCACGATTGATTATTAAAGGCAGGTGAAATATTATGTCAAGAACATGCGCAATTTGCGGAAAATCTCCGATGCACGGAAACCGAGTAAGCAAGACTTACCACCATACACGCCACGTTTGGAAGCCCAACCTTGTAAGCGTAAAGGCTGATCTTGGCGACGGCGGAGCCCGCACAATCAAGATTTGCACACAGTGCTTGAGAAGCGGCTTTGTCACAAAGAAAGTCAACGTTCCCAAGGAAAAGCCGGCTCAGGCCGCCAACTAAAAAAAATGTCCGCGACAAGCGCGGGCATGGCAGGCGGAGCTTAAGCTTCCAATCTCAAACCGTCGTAGGCAGGCAAAACAGAGCCTCCGCCTGCGACGATTTTTTTTAGCCCCGGGTAGTCGGGCAAAATTTCCTGATAATAATTAGAAATTTCCTCATGGCTAAAGTCGTGCGTCATGTGGGTTGTCCATGTGTGGCGGGGCTGGATAAGGTCGGCGACGCCCAAGGCTTGTTCAAAGCTAAAATGGGTGGTGTGGACTTCTTTGCGCAGGCCGTCGATCACCGCGTGGACCAGCGTTCCGCAGTTTTGCTTTATCAAGTCGATTGCGGCGGGGCTGATGTAGTTGCAGTCGGTCAAGTAGACGACGCTTTTTTTTGTTCCGTCCGCTCCAATTGCGGAAATCAAGTAGCCGGTCGTCGGGAGTTTTCCGTGCTTCATCGGAATCGAGATAATTTCCATTCCGCCGATTTTTAGGGGAGCGGTTGGAACGAGGTTTTCGGCGCTGTTAAGTGTGACAAGCGGTTTTCCGCCGCCGATTTGCGTCCGTTTGAAGATGTAGTCAAAGTGGGAGCGGACGATTTTTGTCGTTTCCTTGTCGGCGTAGATCGGCATCGGTTTTGTGAATTCGTTGGAACCGTGGACCGCGCCGTTTGCGTCTGTGTATTTTGAATGGGCGTGCGGAACTTTTGTATGGCTAAAAATGCGGATGTCGTCAAGGCCGTGCAAGTGGTCCGCGTGGCCGTGGGTCAGCAAAAGCGCGTCCAGCGAAGGAAGGCCGCAAGCAAGCGCCTGGCTTCTAAAGTCGGGGCCTACGTCAATCAAAACGCGCCAAGTCTTTCCTTCAAAATCGTTTTCCAAAAGGGCGCTTGCTCGGTAGCGTTTGTCGCGCGGGTCCGCGGACTTGCAAACCTTGCAATTGCAGGCGATTACCGGGACGCCGTGGCTTGTTCCGCTCCCCAAAATCGTAAGAATCATAGCCTTATTATATCGCGCGGCAATTGACCAAGCAAGCCCTTTTGCGCTATTATGTTTTTGTTAGAATTCGCCGCGATGACCAGATGCCCAGAGCATGGCTTTGCGGACATACAGAGGTTAATATGCCATATTCCGAACCTACAAACCTTGCGATTGTAGCTTGCCCGGGTGGAGAAGTATTTGCCGATGAAGTTATAACTCATCTTCGCCACATGTACAAACATCGTTTTACCCTAAAGAACGATGTCATTTCCAAGCGCTACCAACTTGACAAAAACGATTTAATCAAGCAAATCAATTTGGGCAGCGACATCAACACTTCAGACATTTGCATGAAGGGCGCCACCGACAAGTACAGGCCGCCAATCTTTAAGGTTAAGGCTCGCTTTACTTATTTTATGAACGGCGAATTCAAAACCGAGCTTTTGGAATGCGTTCGCGGAAAGGACGTTTTCATTTTCCAAGACGTTGAGAACCACGAAGTCCTTTCGCTCAACGACGGAAAGAACAAGCTTTCGCTTTCGGTCAACGACCACGTAATGTCGCTTTTGGTTACAATCGACTGCGTGCGCCAAGCCGGAGCGGCCAACATCACGCTTGTTGTTCCCGCCTATCCTTACAGCCGCCAGCACAAAAAGAAGGGCCGCGAAGGCTTGACCGCCAGCATGCTGGGCCACATCTACGAACTTTTGGGCGTAAAAAGAATCATCACGCTTGACATCCACTCGCGCGAAATCATCAACGCCTTCAATCAAATTTCTTTGGAAAACTTGCACGCCTCGTACCAAATCATCCGCGAGCTTGCAAAGATCGTCGACCTTACAGGAAAGACAGAAGACCTCGTCGTCGTCTCTCCGGACACAGGAGCGATCGACCGCAACAAGTTCTACGCTTCGGGCCTCAAGCTTCCGCTTGCGATGATTTACAAGGAGCGCGACTACTCAATCGTAACGCAGGACGCTCATTCAACAAACATCAAGGCGATAAAGCTTTTGGGCGACGTTAACGGAAAGGTCGCCTTCCTTGCCGACGACATGTTGGGAACGGGCGGAACGCTCCTTAAGGCCATGCAGTTCCTTAAAGAGCAGGGCGCGACAAAAGTCATCGCCGCGATTTCGCTTCCGTTCTTTACTGGAAACGCCATCGAGCTTTTTGACGAAGCCTACCACAAGGGTCTTTTCTATCGCGTGATCGGAACCAACGCCGTTTACCACGAAGCGCTCAAAGACAAGGAATGGTACATCAACACCAACGTAAGCGGCTTGTTCGCAAACGTCATCACTCGCGTTCACCACAACCAGTCGCTTAGCGATTTGCTTGACAACCGAAACATCATCGAAAAGCTCGTCAAGCAGGACGCAAGCGTAAGCGACGATGACGAACAATAGCGAAAGCGGCGGGCCGGCAACAGCCGCCCTTGCCCTTGCGATTGACGTCGGAACGACTTCCCTCAAAGCCGCCTTTGTAAGCGCGGCGGGGGAAGTTTTTTCTTTTAAAAGAATTGAATATTCCAAAAACTGCGCGGCCTCATGGACTGCGGCCTTGCGCGAATTTTTTCCAAGCCAGCTTGCGGGGCGGTGCGCTGCCGTCAGCGTTTCGGGGAACGGCCCAACAATCGTCGCCGCCGACGGAACGACTTTGTCGTGGGATTTTGTTCAAGACCAAAAAGCGGGCGGGCCTGAAACTGTTTGCAAGCCTAAGACTTCGGGCGGCTCCGACAGCGACACCCCCGTCGAACTCGACGCCGACCTCTTTGCGAAAATCGACATTCCCGACGAGCAAAAAAAAATCTACGCGCCCCGCTTGGCCGCGTTCAAAGAAAAATTTCCTGACGCGTGGAATCAAGGCCAACGCCTTTACACATCATCCTCTTGGCTTTGCGATTGGATAAAAAAGAACGCGGCGGATTTTGGCCTTGCGCCGGACGTTCCCGTATTTGACGCGGGCCCGGACTTTTTGGCCGCCCTTGTGGGAACGGCGACGCTAGTTCCAGGCCGCCTTTGCGACCGGGCGGGTTCCAGCGAAGGGCTCAACTTGTGCTCTCCAAATTTTTTTGAAGCGCCGGGGCTTAGGACAATGCCTTCGCCCGCAAAGGGCTTGTGGAACGTTTCCTGCTTGATCGCCGACCCCGGTTCCAGCCGTAAAGAAAAAGTCGCCAATTTCCAAAAGGCTTTCAACGCCATAAAAGCGGCGGCCGCCGCAAACGGAGTTCCGTTTGGGGGCAGGGTGGTCGTGACAGGAGGCCAGGCTCGCGACGTAGAATTGTTAAAGGAAAAAGAAGCCGCTGTGGGCGCGACCATAACGACGGCCCAAACCGCCGACGCCGAACTTTTAGGCGACGCGGCGGCCGCCTTTTTTAGGCTTGGAAAATATTCCAGCCTTGAGGAAGCCGCCTGCGGCCTTGTCAGGTTTGGCGACAGTTCCCAGACGGGCGGTTTTCCGCGCTTTTATTCCGTTCCCTCCGGCCTAAAGGCCATAATCTTTGACATAGACTCCACCCTCTACACAAACGCGGAGTACGCCTTTGAGCAGGTTGACTGCCAAGTGCGCCGCTTTGCAAGCCTTCGCGGAATCACAAACGACCAGGCCCGCAAAATGGTGGCCGACTACCGAAAAAAATACGCCAAGGAAAACGGCGGAAAAAAAGTTTCGCTTTCGAACACCCTGCTTTCGTTTGGCGTGAGCATAGAGCAAAGCGTCCAGTGGCGGCGGGAACTCATAGAGCCGGCCGACTTTTTGGGAACGGACAAGCGATTGCAAGAAGCCCTGGCCGCGCTTGGCCGCCGCTACAAACTGCTTTGCGTGACTAACAACCCGCTTTTGCCCGCCCAAAAGACCTTGGATGCGCTGGGCGTGGCGGATTTAATAGAGGTTTTGGTTGGCCTTGACACTTGCAACCTTTCAAAACCGGCAAAAGAGCCCTTTGTTTTGGCCGCCAAAAAGGCCGGAACGGATCCCGCCAGCATAGTCAGCGTGGGCGACCGCTACGACTTGGATTTGGCCCCCGCCTTGGAGCTTGGAATGGGCGGAATTTTGGTCCGCGGCGTGGCTGACGTTTACCGCCTGCCGGATTTGTTGTAGACAAACTTTGATTTTTACTATATAATGGAAATTCGAGGAATTTATGAAAGTTTCCAAAGTTCAAGGAAAACTTGAGCTTAAGAATTCGGGCGGCCTTTCGCTTTTTTTCATCGGAGCGGGAAGCGCTTTTTCAAAAGTAAATTTTCAGAATAACGTTCTCTTTATAAAGGGCAAGAACCACGTCCTTATCGATTGCGGAAATCTTTGCGCGATGGCGATTTCGCATTTTGGAGCGCAGATTTCCGACGTTCGGAACATTTTCCTCACACATTCCCACGCGGACCACATTGGCGGAATGGAAGAAGTGGCCTTTACCGATTACTATTCAAAAAAGGAAAGGCCCGTCGTGATCATCGACGACAAGTACAAAAAAACATTGTGGAACGATTCCTTGCGCGGCGGCTTGGGCTACAGCAAAACTTATGACGGAAAGGTGATGGATTTTGACGATTTTTTTATCCAGCAAAAGCCGGAACGGGTTCGCAAAGGAAAGCATTGGTACCAGCATGCAGTCGTAGGAGGAAAGAACGGCATCGACTTGAAGATTTTTGAAACCGCCCACTCAAACGTCCGCGACGCGCGCGGAAGGCGCTTTCATTCCTGCGGAGTTGTGGTTGACGACAGAATCCTTTTTACCAGCGACACAAAGTTCAATCCAAAACAATTGGACGAGCTTATGGCCGACTTTGACATCGAGTGGATTTTCCACGACTCGTGCTCCAAGAAGAATGAAGTTCACGCAAGCTACGGCGAGCTTAAGACTTTGCCCGCCGACATAAAGAAAAAAATTTATTTGTGCCACTACGACGAAAAGCTTGCCGGCGTTGACGCAAAGAAAGACGGCTTTGTAGGTTTTGTAAAGCGCGGCTATTATTACAATTTTGATTTATAAGGTCCATTAGCTCAACTGGATAGAGCGGCCGCCTCCTAAGCGGCAGGTTGTGTGTTCGATTCACATATGGGCCAAATAAAAAAGAGGCTATCCAATGGATAGCCTCTTTTTTATTTAACGAGTTTCGCTGTGCGAAACTCGCATATTTGACGCTTCGCAAAACTCGCAGCCGCGTTCCTAGTCGAATAATGCTTGTATGGCGCGGGCGTAACCGATTTGAGTGTAGTTGTAAAGCGCGGCCCAGCCAAAGCCGTCTTCGGCCGAAAATATTTTTTTGTCGTATGGAAGGTTCATGCTGACGCCGATCGTTTTGCTTGCGGCGCCGGCTTTTTTAATTTCGCGCGCAAGGCTTGCGGGGTAGGCGGCTTGCCAAAGTTTTTTGTCTTTGACCGCGTTGCCCGTAAGCTGGGTAAAAACTAAAATTAGGTCCGCTCCCTTTATTTTTGCCTTGTCGGCGGCGGAGACGGATCTTTTTTCTTCGTAGCAAATGCATTCAACGTTTGCGCAGGAGCGGGCCAAAAGATATTGCTGAACGATTTCCGCCTTTTCGGGGAAGGGAACAAAGACCGCGATTTTTTTGCCGCCGCATCCGCTTTTGCTTAGTCTTTCGGGCTTGACGTTGCTAAAGGAAGCGCGCGCCGCGTCGATTTGAATTAGCGCGCAAGCTTGCGCGGCTTTTTGTTTTTGCTCCTTGTCCATCGGAACGATTTTTTGCGGGAGCGGAACAATGCGGGCGCTGTTTTGCGCGCCAGCATCCTTGTCCGCAACAACTTTTATAAGGCCTGCTTTTTGCTTTAGCTCCAAAACGCGGACGACGGCCGCGTCAAGCGCCTTGCTGTCCAACGCTCCGCTTTGAAGCGCCTGCTCAACCTTTTCAAAAAAGTCCTGCAAAAAATCCAAGTCTTTTTTTGAGTAAACGTTTATCGGATTGATGATCAAGTCGCAGCCCGCGTTGACTGCAAGGACAAAACTTTCGTCGGGCGACCAATTGTCAAAGATCGCTTTCATGTCCATCGCGTCGCTTATAATCGCTCCCTTGTAGCCCATAGAGCCGCGCAAAATCTTTGTGAGGATTTTTTTTGAGAGCGTCGCGGGCGCGGTGATTTTTTTGTTTTCCTTGCTGGACTGCAGTTTTGTTTTGTCCAAGCGCGGGCATTGGATGTGCGCTGTCATTATCAAGGGGATGTCGTTTTTTATGTTTTCTTTGAACGGAACTGCCTCGCGCTTTTTCCATTTTGCAAGCGAGGAATTTATTTGCGGCAAGTCCAAGTGCGAGTCAACCGAAGTGTCGCCGTGGCCGGGAAAATGCTTTGCGCAAGCCAAAACGCCCGCGCTTGCAAGGCCTTGGCTAAAGGCGGCGGAATAGTCGGCGGCCTCTTGCGGATTGTCGGAAAAGCTTCTTATGCCGATGACTGGATTTTGCGGGTTTGACGCCACGTCGCAAACCGGCGCCAAGTCCGCGTTGATTCCGTAGTCAAGCAAGAGCTGGCCGTTTGCTTTTCCGCACAAAAAGGCGTTTTGTTTGTCGCCGCTTTTCGCTATTGCCATCGCGCTTGGCGTTGAATAGTCAAAGACGCGGGCCACGTTTCCGCCTTCTTGGTCGGCAAAGAACAAAAGGGGAGCGTTGCCTCCGTCAAGCGCGGCGGAGTTTAGGTCGCGGATGAATTTTTTGGCTTGCGCGGCGTCGGTCATGTTTTCGCCAAAGAGTATGACCGAGCCGATATTGTAGTCGCGGATTGTCTTGTACATCGCGGAATTTATTTTGTTTACGTGAGAAAAGATTTTTGGGTTTTCGGCGGCCAAGGCTGGCTTGTAAGTTTGATGGCCTAGAGGCGAATCGGTCCAAAAGCGAAAATTCAAGACGCACAAGGCTCCGATCTTTTGCCGCGCCGTCATCGCATGGACGCATTCGCGCAAGGCGCTTCTTTCCGCCGCGCTTTGGGCGGACATGGCTTGGGGGAAAAACAATATGGATAGAGTAAAAACAGCGAGAAAAATCTTTTTCATATTCGTAATGAATAGTATATCACGATATTTTGCGTTTGTCATCAAACAAAAAAAAGCCGCCCCTTGCGGAGCGGCAATCTTGCCCGCCGGCTGCCATAGGGCAGATAGGAGTGGCGGGCAAGACAATTAACATGATAAAACGTTAGCGCTTATTTTACGCTTGCTTGGCCTGTAACATAAGTGATTTTTGCGCTGTGTCGTTCTTGGTAGACATTGTTGAAAATGTCAAGCTCCAAGTCGGTGTCGGATGAAATCGCTTTGGAAAATTTGTAAATTCTGTTTTTCGCTTCACATTCCCAAGAAATTGTAAAGGCGTTAGTTTTGGCTTCCGCCCTAAAGTTCTTTACGTTATTTTTATTGAACGAGTAAATAACGGTGCCAGAATCAGCGTCTTTGAGAACGCAGAAAATGTCGCTTCCAGAGTTTACCTGGAACTGCCAGTTGCAGTTGTACTTTTTGTCAAACCAAACACCCTGCAAGGTTTCGCTGACATTGGCAACCTCTCCAATCGCGGATGCGGCGCCTGTAACGGCATCAACTCCGCCTGTGACGTCTTCTGCAAAGACGCCCGCGGCCAATACTGTGGCAACTGCAATAACTGTGAATAATTTTTTCATTTGGAACCTCCTTTATTTGTCCAAAAAAAATTTACTGTTTTATTTCGGTGTAATCATCACCCTCGGAATATTCTTCGGCTTCAGCCGGTTTTGTTTTTTTATTCTTTTTTTGTTTTTTATTTTTTTCTGGAACAGTGTCGTCCGCCTCGGAATATTCAATGCCTTCGTTTTGGGCGTCGATTTCAAACTCTTTATAATCGTACTTTGCCATAAGCGAATTTACATTGTCGTTTGAAAGGAATTTTTTTAGTTCCTGCGCTTGCTTTCTTGTAAAGTAAAAATTCAAAATGATTGTTTCTAGGTTTCCATATTCTCTGGAACTTTTTCCTTCCAAAGTAAGGTTTTTTGCCTTGTCCATGTGAATGACAAAATAGGGATTGCCGCCTTCAAAGACATAGCCAAATGTTGTAGTTGGCTTGGCCTTGTAATTCATCATTTCCATGGCCACGCCATACTCCATATATGATACAGTCTGTCCATAGAGCCTTCTGCTTTTATTTGCCTTAAGGCTTCTGTTCAAGGCTTTGTTTTCAAAGTCTGCGCAATATCTGTCAATGGCGGCAATGCAAGTTTCGCGTGCCTCTTGTGCCATTTGGACGGCGTAAGCGCTTGTGTCGTAGTAAGCCCTAAAACCGGCGATGTCAGTTCCTCTTCTGTAAATGAAAGTCCCTTTTTTTACTTTCATCTTTCCAATCATGTTCTTAACAAAAAGAGAGCATTCATCCAATACGTCATAGCGGTTTGTGCCTAGGAATTTCTGTATGCCGCTTCTGTCTATTGGTCGAAGTTTTTTTTCGCTGTACGGATCTTGTTTTTTATTTTTGGGAAAGGCGGCTGCCAACGAAAGGGAAAGCGCCGCAAAAAGCAAAAGGGCCTTTTTCATAAAATCCTCAAATGTATTTTATTTTGATTTAGAACAAAAAAGCCCCGCTTTCGCGGGGCCATCTAGCCTTTAGGCTAAATTAGAAAGAAAGCTCGGCTTTGAGCGGAACAGCCCAAATGAACTTGTCATTTGCTGTGGCATCAACAACCTTGAGGCTGCTTGTGTTGAATGTGTCCTTTCCGAATCCAACTTCGCCCTGGAAACCAATTCCGAGGCTGGCGTTAGATCCGATGGGGCTTGCAAGTCCAACCAAGAAGCTCAACTGAGCGTCTTTCTTGTTATTGGGCATCAACATGCGAACATCAGCTGTAATGTTCAAAGAGTCGCTCAAAGCGTAGTCCGCGCCAACGCCAAACTGCATGGCGGGGTCGTCGAGAACGTCCTTGTTGAACATCAACATGGCGAAGTTGGCAGAAACTTTGAAAGCTTCTGTGATGCCGTAAGAGGCGGCCAAGGCAGCCTTGAGCATGTAGTTGTCAATAACCTTTGTCTTGTCAGCTGTCTTCCAGTAGTCAGAAGAGGCCAAGCGGTAGGCAACGCCAACTGTGAGGTTGAGCTTGTCAACACCTGTCAAGTCAAAGGCGCCTTCGATGCGTCCGTACTTAGAGGCGTCGCCAGCGGCGTTGTATTCGCCAAAGAATCCGGCTTTGATTGTTCCGAGTCCGTCGATTGTGTATCCAGCGGCTACGCTGGCCTTTCCGAATCCGATGTCTCCGCGCTGCAATGTGTTCTCAAGCGGTGTTACAACGGCAATCTTAAGGGCGTCTGTGGGAGTGATCAAAAGACCAAGACCCTGTCCGTTCTCTCCACGGCCGAATGTGATGCCTTCGTCCTCAACTACGATTGTGCTGGGGCGGAGCCAGTTCCAAGAGCCAAATCCGAGGTCGCTGCGGAGACCGCCGAAGTTGTCAAGATTTCCAATTTCAATCTTAAGCTGGTCAATCGGCTTGAGCCAGATTCCAACGTCGTCGTGAGTTCCAACTCCGCCCTTATCGGCAGCAAGTTTGAACTTCAAGCCGGCCTTTCCGTCATCAGATGTCCAAGAGGCATCCCAACGAGCCCAGAAAGGTCCGCCCCAAGAAGCAGACAAGGCCGCTGTCTTGATGTCTTCGCCATCTGATCCAACGTATGTCGGCAATGTGCGAACCCAGCCACCAAACGAAATTTCAGCGAAAGCTGAAGTCGCTACCATAGCAGCAAGAGCCAAAGCTCCAATCAATTTTTTCATAATGAAAAAACCTCCCTTTTTTTTAGAGACTCGTTTTTAAAAAAAGGGCAAATTTAGTGAATTTTGCGTCAAATATAACAAGTTGTTTAAAACTTCTGCGCAAAATTTTTGAAAATTCGTAAAAAAAATAACAAAACAAAGATATAGGCAACAAAAGTAAAGAATTATGGCGGAGTGTTTTCTGTTTTTGCAAGGAATTTTTAAATTTTTTCCCAAAAAAAGCCAAAAATAGGTAAAGCGAAAAGGAAAAGCCTGCCCATAGCGTAGCACCTCGGACAGGCTTTTTAACAAAGCAAAAAAGAGGCGACCGCCACTGTGGCGCTCCACTCTCTATTAATAAGCTACCACGGTTCTAGCAATTAGTCAAGTTTTTTTCACGCGCGCTTGCATTGGACTGTCGCTGCCACTAGAAAAATCGCATAAAATATGGTAAAATTATTTAACATAATATGAACGGAAACGACTATCGCCTGCGGGCTTATGCCGCTCAGGCTAATAATTACGATAATAAAAAACAGGACAAAAAAGAGCTTGACGCGGCGGCCAACGCGTTAAAACAGGGCGGCTTGTTAAAAATCCCGCGCGACGAACAAAAGCCCGCGGCGCAAGGACAAGGCGGCGACTCCGTTTATCGCCGGGTGGCCAAGTTTTTGCTTTTAATCGGAAGCGACCAAGCGGCCGAAGTCTTTAAGCATTTGCCGCAATCCGACGTTGAAAAAATAATTCCAGAAATCACGACAATACGCTCCGTCGGCGAAGACGAGGCCGCGGCTATTTTTGAAGAGTTCCGTTCCCTGGTGGAAGTCAAAAAAGAAAACGGCGGCGAGGCTACGGCCTTTAACATTTTGGAAAAAGCCTTTGGCGCAGGCAAGGCCGGAAACTTGATGAAAAAAGTCGAGGCCCAGTTGGACGCGGCCCATCCGTTCACCTATTTAAAAGAAAAGACAAACGAAGAAATCATGGCCCTAATCAAGGGCGAAAGCGCGCAAGTCACCGCGATTGTTTTAAGCTATCTTGAGCCGAAAGTCGCGGCGGGCCTTATCAACTCTATGGAAGCCGCGCAAAAAAAAGAAGTGGTCCTTCGCCTTGCAAAAATGCAAAAAGTTTCGCCCGACGTAATCCAGGCGATTGACAAGACGATTCACGAAAAGGCCTCCAAGCAAATCCGCGACGACTCTTTGCACATCGACGGACGCGGAGCCTTGGCGCAAATTTTAAAGCGAATGGATTCCGGCGCCGAGCAGGAAATCTTGAACAACTTGGAGCGAACCGATCCAGAGCTTAGCCGCGACTTGCAGCAGCATCTTTTTACGTTGGAAGACGTTGTCAACGCCGACGACAAATACTTGCAAAAAAAATTGGCGTCAATGTCCGACAAAGACATCGCATACTTGATAACAGCGAAAGAAAAAGACTTTGAAAAAAAGATTCTGGACAACGTTTCCGTTTCGCGCGCGTCCGTTATTATGGAAGAGCAAGAGGCTGCAAAGCCGATGCTTAAAAAAGACGTTGAGGCCATCACAAAAAATTTTATGGTCCAACTTCGCGCCGCTTGGGAAAAAGGCGACTTGCGCGTGTTCAGAAAAGACGACGAAGATGAGGTTTGGGTTCAATGATTTCTAAATCATACAAGGGCTTTGACTTGATAAGCGCCCAGGACGTTCCCGACTGTTCCAGCAAGGGAATTTATTTAAGGCACAGAAAGACCGGCCTTGAAGTCTACCATTTGCTTAACGACGACGAAGAAAATCTTTTTGCCTTTGCCTTTAGGACTCCCAACGACAAGTCCAACGGCGCGGCGCACATCGTTGAGCATTCCGTTTTTTGCGGCTCAAAAAAATATCCGTTAAAGGATCCCTTTGCGGTTTTGGAAAACCAAAGCGTCCAAACTTTTATGAACGCGATGACTTTTCCCGACAAGACGGTTTATCCCGCAAGCTCCCTGCTGCCGGCCGATTACTTTAACCTTATGAGCGTTTACGCCGACGCGGTTTTTTTTCCGACGTTAAGCAAAGAAACTTTTTTGCAAGAAGGCCGCCGCGTTGAGCTGGACTCAAAGGGAAAGCCAAAAATCGTAGGCGTCGTCTTTAACGAAATGAAAGGCGTCTATTCTTCTTTTGACAGGACGGTTGGCGACGTCATCGGAAGGGCGCTGCTTCCTGACACGATTTACGCAAAGGACTCCGGCGGCGACCCACTAGAGGTTGCCCAGCTTACTTACAAAGAATTCAAGGACTTTCACAAAGAGCATTACTCGCCGCAAAACTGCCTTGTCTTTTTGTACGGAAACATTCCGACAGAAAAGCAATTGGATTTTTTGCAAAAGAACGTCTTGGATTTTTTTGAGCAAAGCGGAACGAAATTCGATTCACTAAAGCAAAAGAAATTTTTGGAACGGACGCTAAAGGCCGAAACGCAAAAGCCCTTTAATAAAATGGCAGTTTTGCGTGAAATCGCTCCGCTTAGTCCGGGCGATAAAGAGCCGACCGCGCTTGTCTCTTGGCTGTGGGGAAATTCCGACAACATCGCCGACTACACTGAGTGCCTTTTTTTGGGGAACTTGCTGTGCGCGCAAGACGGTTCGCCTCTTTCGGCGGCCTTGCTAAAGAGCGGCTTGGGAAAGGACTTGAGTTCTGCAAACGGAGTTGACGTTTCGGAGCGGCAAATCACTTTTAGCGTTGGACTTCGCGGAGTAAAAAAGCAAAACGAAGGCAAGTTAAAAGATTTTATCCTGAACGAGATTCAAAAGATTTATAAAGATGGAATTTCGCAGGACGACATCGAGTCCACCTTTAACAAAATTGACTTTATGCACAGGGAAGTAAGGCGCTCGCACGGACCTTTTTCTTTGGTCTTGATGCGCCGCGCGCTTCGCTCGTGGAATTACGGCGGAGAGCCTGGAAACAGCGTTTCTTCGCGCGACGCCTTTGACCGCCTAAAAGAAAAAATTAGCGCCGACCCAAATTACATAAAGGCCTTGATAAAAAAATATTTGATTGACAACAAGTCATGCGCGTGGACCGTAATCGTTCCCGACAAAAAATATTTGGCCCAACGCGAGGCCCAAGAAAAGAAAATCACCGCGGCGCTTGCAGGACGCGCGACAAAGGCCCAAATAAAAAAAGAGACCGCTGACTTGCGCCTTTGGCAGCAAACGCCCGACAGCGAAGAAAACAAAGCCTTGATTCCGCACATTCGGCCTCGCGACCTAAAGGTCATCGGCGAAAAAATAAAAATCGCGCGAACGCAAATCAAGGGCGGCCGCGGTTCTGTTCCGCTTTTTAAAAGCTTGGAAAACACAAATGGAATCGCCTATGTGACCGCCGCCTTTCCCTTTGACATTTTTGAGCCGGAACTTTATCCTTGCCTTCCGTTTTTTGCCTACATTCTTAACGAGCTTGGCTGGGGCGGCTTGCGCTGGGACAAAAGCTCGCTTTTAATCGCAAAGACTTGCGGCGGTTTTGGAACGACGCCCTTTGTCCATTCCTGTCCAAACAGCCCTGGAGCGAGAGCGATGGCAAAAGAAAACCGCGCCTTTGCCGGCCGCCAATGGCTTTTTTGCAAAGTGAGAGCGGTGGATCAAAAGATCGCCGCTTCGGTAGACATGATGCGCGATTGTTTGCAAGGCGCCCGCTTTGACGACAAAAAGCGCGTCAAAACTTTGGCCGAGGAATTCTTGAGCGACTTGGAAAGTTCGGCGCTTCCCAACGGTCACAGTTTTGCCATCGGACGCGCCACGCGCATGGCCGACAGGGCTTGCGCGATTGACGAAATCTGGGACGGCTTTTGCCAAATATTTACGATGAGAAAGCTTTTGTCCGACCTGGACGGAACGATTCAAAAAATGAAATTCATCGCGTCAAAAATTTTCGACGCGGGCGCGATCTTGCACGTAACCGCCGACAAAAGCTCGATGCCCTCCGCCTTAAAGGCCGTCAAGAAATTCGCGCTTGACATGAACTTGCGCTCCCCGATAAAAAAATACGCAGCCTCCGACCAGGCCTTTTTTGACTTGACAAACTTGGCAAAGGCCGGCAAAAAAAGCGGCTATGTCAAAGACCGAGAGGTTGTCGCGGTTCACGGAATGGTGGGCTTTGCCGCGCTTTCGTTCAAGTCGGCCAAGTACGCAAGCCGCGAGGCGCTTGCGGAAAAAGTTTTGGCGCACCTTTTGTCCAGCGGCGCCTTGTGGGAAAAAATCAGGACTGTCGGCGGAGCCTACGGCGCCGGAGCGCACATCGATTCGTTTTCGCGCCGTTGGAATATGTACACTTACCGCGACCCAAATCCTTTGGCAAGCCTTTCGGCCTTTGACGAGTGCTTGCGCCAAGCGGCGGCCAGTCCCTTTGATCGCGGCACGGTTGAAAAAGCGATTGCCGGAACTTTTTCCGACGCCATTTTGCCCAAGGCTCCAAAGGACAGGGGCGACATCGCCTTTTACCGCCAGCTTTGCCTTATTGACGAAAAGGAAGTTTTGGCCAATGCAAAAATTCTTTTGACCATAACTCCCAAGGACTTGCAGCTGGCCGCCCGCCGTCTTTTGAGGGAACGGCAAAAAGCGGCCAACAGCGTTCTTATCGTTCCGCAAGGCTCCTCTCCCGTCGACATAGAAATATAGCGGCGCGCTTTTAGGCTTGAAAGCAATTTAAATCTCCACTATAATATAGCGGCAAAAAAACGGCGGCAAGCTTAAAATTCTGGATAGCCGCATAAGCGGCAACATTCGCGCTTGTTAACTAACGCGCGCGAACAGCCGTACTGTTGGAGAAAACTATGTCATTGGAAAAAATGCGCAACATCGGAATCATGGCCCACATCGACGCGGGAAAAACCACGACCACCGAACGAATTCTTTACTACACAAAAAAGATTCACAAGATTGGCGAGATTGACGACGGCCAAGCCACGATGGACTGGATGGCGCAGGAACAGGAGCGCGGAATCACGATTTGTTCCGCCGCCACAACAACTTATTGGAAGAACTATCAAATCAACATAATCGACACGCCCGGCCACGTTGACTTTACGGCGGAAGTCGAGCGCAGCCTCCGCGTCCTTGACGGCGCCGTCTGCGTTTTGTGCGCGGTTGACGGCGTTCAGCCCCAGACCGAAACCGTATGGAAGCAGGCCGACGAGTTCAACGTTCCCCGCTTGTGCTTTATGAACAAGATGGACAGAATCGGAGCCGACTTCTTTGGCTCGATGGAGGACGTCCACAACAAGTTTGGCGTGGAATGCGTCGCTCTCCAAATCCCAATCGGACAAGGCCCCGACTTTGAGGGCGTCATCGACCTTTTAAATATGAAGGAAATCCGCTGGGACGCGGAATCCGAGGGCGAAAAATTCACCGAGAGTGACATCGACCCAAGCCGCTTGGACGAAGCCAAAGAATGGCGCGAAAAGTTGGTCGACGCGGTGGCTTCTAGCGACGACGCGCTTGCCGAGCTTTACTTGGAAGGAAAGGAAATCACGGTGGAGCAATTAAAGGCCGCGCTCCGAAAGGGTACGATAAGCCGCGCCTTTGTTCCATTCGTCATGGGAAGCTCGCGCCACAACCAGGGCGTGCAGCCCCTTATCGACGCGGTCGTCGACTACCTTCCGGCGCCGGACGAAATTCCTCCGGCCAAGGGCGTTCACGTAAAGCGCGACAAGACAGAAGACGTCGAAGTTCCCTGCAAGGAAAACGGCCAGGCCCTTGGCCTTGTCTTTAAAATCCAGTACGACCGCGAGATGGGACCGCTTTGCTACGTCCGCATGTATTCAGGAAAAATCGCGGCCGGAACGCAAGTCTTTAACGTCGGAAAGAAAAAGCGCGAGCGCGTCAACCGCATTTTGCGCATGCACGCCGACAAGTCCGAGCCGATGGAAAGCGTCAGCGCGGGCGACATCGCGGTCTTTATCGGCCTAAAATTGGCGCAGACCGGCGACAGCCTTGGAAGCGAAGGCTTCCCGGTTCTCTTGGAAAGCGTCAACTTCCCCGAGCCTGTAATCAGCGTGGCCATCGAGCCCGACTCAATCAGCGAGCGCGACAAGCTCAACGAAACTTTGGAAATACTTTCGCGCGAAGACCCGACCTTCACTCACAAAGAAGACGCCGAAACCGGCCAGATGATTATCAGCGGAATGGGCGAGCTGCACCTTGACGTTTTGGTCACCCGCATGAAGGACGACTTTGGCGTAAAGGCGCGCGTAGGCTCTCCGCAGGTAACTTACCGCGAGGCCGTCACCGCCGAGTCCACCGCGACCGAAAACTACAGCCGCGTACTTGGCGGAAAGGAAAACACCGCCGGAATCACGGTCACAATCAGCCCGCGCGAGACGGGAAGCGGCAACAGCTACGAATGCGCTGTCCGCGATTCCGCCATTCCCGAAGAAATTTACGACGCGGTCAAAAACGGCTTTGAAAGCGCCTTGTCCGCCGGAATCAACTACGGCTATCCCTGCGTTGACACGGCCGTAAAAGTCACCGCGCTTGACTACAACGAGCTTACTTCCACAACCTTTGCCTTTGAGGCTTGCGCCGTGGCCGCCTTTGACAAGGCTTGCAAGACCGCCGCTCCCGAACTTTTGGAGCCTGTAATGGACGTTGAAATCTCTTGCCCCAAGGAATTTGTCGGCGAGGCGATGAGCCAAGTGACCCAGCGCGGCGGAATGATCATGGGCCAGGATTCCAAGCCCAGCGCGGAATTGATTCACTGCGAGGCGCCAATGGCCAAAATGTTCGGCTTTAGCACCAATTTGCGCAGCGTAACCCAGGGCCGAGCCAGCTTCCAAATGGAGTTCAGCCACTTCCAAGTAAAGGTCGGCGGCCTGGGCAGCGCCTATTGACAGCGCTCGTGAGAGCGCAAGTGGATAATTTCCTTGCCAAAACGACGCGAAGCGGCGTACTAGCGCTGTCTTGACTTGCGGCTTTTGTTTGCGCTATAATTTAAGGATTATGGGAACAAGATGTTTTGCAATGCTTAAACCTGGCGTGTTGAACCGCAGGTTGGTCGGCGAGGTTATCAGCCGGCTTGAACACAAAGGCCTTAAATTGGTCGGCCTTAAAATGATGAATATTTCGCCCGAATTGGCGTCCAAGCATTACGCCGAGCACAAGGGAAAGGCTTTTTACGATTCTCTCGTAGGATACATAACCAGCGGCCCTGTAGTGGCCATGTGCTGGCAAGGCGACGACTGCGTCACTTTGGTTCGCAAATTGGTAGGCTCAACAAGCCCCGCCGAAGCCCATCCGGGAACGATTCGCGGCGACTTTTGCTGCCACACTCAGTACAACGTAATTCACGCCTCGGACAGCGACACTAGCGCCGAGCGCGAAATCAATTTGTTCTTTAAGCCGGAAGAGTTGATCGACTGGGAAGACAACGCTTCCATTTGGTTCTAATTTTTTTACAGAAGGCTTTGCGATGGCTGCTAAAAAGACTGTTGGAGTTATAGGCGCGGGCGCGTGGGGAACGGGCTTTGCCCAGGCTTTGGCGCGCGGCGGACATGACGTGACCCTTTGGGCCATGGAAGACGAGGTTGTCTCTTCAATCAACAACGAGCATGAAAACAAAAAATTCCTGCCCGACTTAAAATTGGACGCAAACCTTAAGGCTTCGACCGACATTAAGGAAGTGGCCGCCGGCAAGGAATTCCTTGTCTTGGCCTCGCCATCGCTTTACTTGGCTCCTACGCTCAAAAAAATCATTGACATTCCAAACATCGCCGACGGAAGCACAAACATCGGCGTTTTGACAAAAGGCTTTGTTCCTTCGGCCGACGGCCCCAAGCTTATTGTCGAGACTATGGAAAGCGTTTTGCCTGACTTTTACAAGGGCTGCGTTTGCTACATTTCAGGCCCCAGCCACGCGGAAGAAGTGGCCATCGGAAAAATAACGGGCCTTGTCGCCGCAAGCGAAAATCCAAAAATTTCCATTAGATTCCGCGAGCTTATGCGGGTTCCTGGCCTTATGGCTTACTCAAGCTTTGACGTTGTGGGCGTGCAAATCTGCGCGGCGGCAAAGAACATCATCGCCGTCGTTTACGGGGCCCTTGACGCGATCAGCGAAACCAGCGACATCTTTGGCGACAACGCCGAAAGCCTTTTGATGGCCGCCGGCCTTAACGAAATCCAAACCTTGGGCTTTGCCATGGGAGCGACGCACGCCGAGACTTTCACTTCGATCGCCGGAGTGGGCGACCTTGACGTAACTTGCAAAAGCAAGTACGGCCGCAACCGCCGCTTTGGCCAAGAGATGATTAAGACCGATTTGCTTTCCAACTTTAAAGACTTGGACGACCTTATCGCCAACGTTTCAAAAATCGGATACCTTCCCGAAGGCGCCATCGCCTGCAAATACGTTCACCAAATCGCGCAAAGCAAAAACATAAAGCTTTTGATTTGCGACGGCCTTTACCGCATTCTTAACCGCGAGATTGAGCCGGAAGACTTTATGCTTGAACTCTTGATGGGAAATAAATAATGTTAGAAAAACTTACAAACGCCTTTACTGACGTTTTTAGAACGATCAGCGGAAAATCTTCGATTACAGAAAAAAACATTGAGGACGCGGTAGAGCAAATAAAGATGGCCTTGCTTGAGGCCGACGTAAACCTCCGCGTCGTTCGCCGCTTTGTGAACGGAGCGATAGAAGAAGCCAAGGGCGAAAAGGTTCTCCGAGCCGTTGACCCCGGCCAGCAATTTGTAAAAATAATTTACGACAGAATCGTCGCCATGCTTGGCGACACAAAGCAAGACCTTAAGCTAAAAGGCCCCGACACCCAGAGCGTAATCCTTATGCTGGGCTTGCAGGGCGCGGGTAAGACAACCGCCAGCCACAAGCTTGCCGCCCGCCTAAAAAAAGACGGCCGCCGCCCCCTCCTTGCCGCCTGCGACTTGGTTCGTCCGGCCGCCGTCGAGCAGCTTTGCGTTCTTGGTCAAAAGATTGACGTTCCGGTTTACAAAGAGGACGGCGCCAAGGACGCGGTAAAGGTTGCCCAAAACGCGATCGACTACGCCAAAAAGAACGGCCTTGACACAATCATTTTGGACACCGCCGGCCGTCTCCAGATCGACCAAACGATGATGGAGGAATTGGTCCAAATTAAAAAGGCGGCCGATCCGGTGGAAACGATTTTGGTCGCCGACGCGATGACCGGCCAAAACGCCGTTGACATCGCCAAATCCTTTGACGAGCAGCTTGGCCTTACGGGCGTCGTTCTTACAAAATTCGATTCCGACGCGCGAGGCGGCGCGGCCCTTTCGTTAAAGTCAATCACGCAAAAGCCCATCCTCTTTATCGGAACGGGCGAAAAGACCGAAGACTTTGAAGTATTCCACCCTGAACGCATAGCAAGCCGCATCCTTGGCATGGGCGACGTCGTAAGCCTTGTAGAAAAGGCGCAAGAAAAAGTCGACATGGAACAAGCCGCCGCCATGCAAAAAAAGATGGCCAAAAACGAGTTTACCCTCGACGACATGCTGGCCCAGTTCCAGCAAGTAAAGAAGATGGGAAACATGCAGTCGCTTTTGGAAATGATTCCGGGAGCGGCGGCGGCCATGCAAGGACGCGACCTTGACACCAGCGGAATGAAGCGCCAAGAAGCCATCATTCAATCGATGACAAAAAAAGAGCGCGCCAACCATTTGATCATCGGCCCCAGCCGCCGCAAGCGCATCGCAAAAGGCTCGGGCACAAGCGTTGCCGAAGTGAACAAGCTTATAAAGCAGTTTGAAAAGACAAAGCTTACGATGAAAAAAGTAAGCCGCAACAAGGGCTTGCAAGCCCAGCTTATGGGCCAAATGATGGGCGGCGGCGGAATGCCCGGCATGGGCGGCGCTGGCGGAATGGGCGGCCTAGGAGGCATGGATCTCAACGCCCTCGCCAAAAAGTTTGGCGGCGGATTAAAATTCTAGTAAAACAAAAAGGCGGCCGTCTAAGCCGCCTTTTTTGTTTGCCGCGCGTTTTGGTTTTGCGACAGTTTCCTGTTACTCTACAACCAGTTTTGAAATTGGCCGGCCGTCTTCGGTCCAGGCCATGTCGTGGTTGGTGCGGTCCGGAAAGCGTTCCGCTCCGATGTAATAAACGTAATAGTAAGTTCCGGTCGGAAGCGGCAAGTCCAACTCGTAAAGGCCGGCCGCCGTTTCCTTAAGCTCGTAAATCCAGCTGTCCCACTTTGTAAAGGTTCCCGCAAGGCGAACTTTTTGTCCGCTTTTTCCGCGGTAAACAAAATGCGTGGCGCTGCTGTTGCCGGCGGCCGCGGTTCTTGTAGCCGCTCCCTGGCGCTTGTGGACTGTCAGCTCCGAAAGATGGATGCCGGTCTGAGTGTCGTAATATTTTTGCGGGTTAAGGCTGTCCGTGGTCCAAAGGCCGTCGATGATCATGCGGTAGTAAATCTTTGAAACTTGCGGAACGTCTTCCAAAATGTAAAAGTACCAAGTGTTGACGGGATCGTTGTTTTCATCGTAGGTTGTCTTTCGCATAAAGGGATGGATGATTTGATAGTTTTCAAAGTCAAATGCGATTCCAACGTAGCGGGGGCCCAATTCGGCGCTAAAGACGATGCAGCCGTCTTTTTCAAAGGGAGCGGAAGGGCCTTGCAATTTTTGGGCGATGTCGCGGTATTCGTAAGAATAAGGCGATTCGACAGTCTTTTCGGCGGCCGCCGTTCCAACAAAAAGAGCCAGCGCGGCCAAAATCAAAAGCGACTTTTTCATAACTATTATATCGGAAAAATCGCCGCCGCGCTTTATGGTCTTGCAAAGAATTCTCTTTACAAAACGCGCGAAAATTCTTTTACGATTTGGGGAATAAGCGTGGCGATTTTACCTTGGACGCTCATGCCGCTGGCGTTTTTGTGGCCGCCGCCGCCAAATTTGGCCGCAACCGCGCTTACGTCAATGTCGTCAAGGCTTCTAAAGCCGCCAGTGCAAGAAGAGTCGGTTTCTTGGCGCAAGAATACGGCGGCCTGGATTCCCTGCGCGCTTAATAGGGCGGAATAAAGCGCGTCGCTGTCACGGCCTTCCTGCCCGTAATTTTTGGTGTCTTCCATCGTCTCGTAGGTTACGGCAAGCTTTCCGTTGCAGTAAAGTTCCGTTCTGGAAAGCAAAAGGCCCAAAAGCTTTCTTGTAGACCAAGGCTTTCCGCCGGTGATGTGGTTGTACATTTTGTTGGGGTTGGCCCCGTAGCGCACTAGGCGGGCGGCCAGCTCAAAAACGTCGGCGCTGTCCTCGCGCAAAAAGCGGAAAAAGCCGGTGTCCGTGCTAAGGCCCAAGAACATTATTTTTGCCGTCTCAGCGTCGGGCTTTCCCACGATTCCCTCGTAAAGCATCGTCAAAAGGCAAACGGCGGCGGGGCTTGTCGGGTCGATTATCGCCTGCGCTCCGGCCGGAATTTCGGCGGTTTTGTGGTGGTCCACGATAAAGGTGTCAAAGCCCTTAAGGCTTTCGCCAAAGTCGCCCGCGCGGTTAAGTTCCGAACAGTCCACAACCAAAAGGCCTGTCTTTTTTCGGTCCTGCTGGCTCAAAAAGGGAATTTGGTCTGTAAAGTCTTTTTCGTACTGGCGGATTTCGGGCCGCTTAAAGGGGCCGGCGTTGAGCAAAATGTATTCTTTGTCCAAGGCCTTAAGGATTGCCGCCGCCGTTAGGCTGCTTGAAACGCAATCGCCGTCCGGATCCTTGTGGCCCGCGACTATAAAAGCGTCGTGGCTTTCCACAAAGGCCCTAAAGGCGGCGATTTGGCTTGAGTCCAGTATTTTCATTTGAAAGGCTAGAGTTCCAACTCAACGGACTCTACGCCGTCCGTGGACTCAACCTTGTTTTCGTTGGCAATGCCCCAAATCTTGTCGTTATGGTTTGTGGGAACGGTAAGCATTACCTTAAGGAATTCTCCGCTCCTTTTTACGATTGTAACGTAAGGTCCGATTTTGGGAGGACAGTTGCGCACCAAAAGCCTCTTTACCTGGTCGGGCTTGTTTTTGGCCCAATCTTTGGGAATCGTTACCGTTCCCATCTTGTGGCCGGCCTTGCCGTAAACTACTGTGTAGGCCTTGGCCGAATCCATCACTTTATATACAGGAGCGCTGTAATAGGAAATTTCAGACTTTTTGTGTCCTCCGGCGTTCTCTTCCGCAAAAGAGCCCGCCAAAACAAGGGCGGACAATCCCATCGCCGCCAAAATCTTCTTTATGTTCATAAAATAACCTCCAAAACGAGTGTTTTTCTATTCTAGCGCGCAATATTGAAAATTTCAAGAAAATTTTGCGAATTTTCCCTCAAAAAAGCCCAAAAAAAACGAAAAAATGCGCAAACAAAGCAATGATATAGGCGTGGAAAAAATATTTTGGAGGTTCGTAGTGAACGAAAAACAAACGCTTAGGCCGTCTCCCACGGCCATCCTAAACCCACGATTGGATGTTAACTTCAAGACGCTCTTCACGCAGGGAACCAAGGAATCCGACACGGCCCTGCAGTCGTTCATCTCGGCGGCCCTCGGAAGGAAAATCAAGAGCCTAAAGCTTGACCCCAACGAGCCTGCTGTAGACACGCCAAGCCAAATGCAAATGTCGTTTGACGTGGCAGTGACTTTTGACGACGGAGAGAAGGCTTCGATCGAAATGCAAGGAAGGGACCGCGAGTACGACTACGCTGCCAGGAGCGAAGTCCAAGCGGCCCGACTTTTGAACAACAACGCCAAAAAGGGCGGTAAGTGGCAGGCTAACAAGGTCTACCAAATTTCGGTGCTAAACTTTCACTTCAAAAATGGTGACAAAAGCGAGATGGCGTGGTATACTATGAAAGACGGCAAGGGCAACGGGCTTGCGGACAGGCTGAATGTGATTTTCATTGACTTGCTCACGATCAAGAGGCTTGTCGGAACGCCCGTGGAAAGCCTGACGCCCTTGCAAAAATGGGGCTTGTTTTTCTCGTACGCTGACGACGAGAGCAAGACGGAGTATGTAAGACAGATCGCAAAAAGCGAAGAAGGAATTATGGAAGCCGACAGAATAGCGCAAAGAATGAGCGAAGAAGACGCCAACTGGTTCCGCCAGAATTCAATCGACATCGCCCGCCGCGACCGCAACGCGGAACTTAGCGCCGTCAGAGAAAAGGGCATGAAAAAAGGACTCGAGGAAGGCCGCGCGAAAGGCATCGCGGAAGGCATCGCTCTGGGCGCGCAAGAAAAAGCCGTGGAAGCCGCTCTTGTCGCCGTAAAGGAATTTGGCGCGTCTCCCGAGATTGCGGCGGAAAAAATGGGCGCTCCGTTGGACAAAGTATTGGAGGCTTTGGCTGTCGCCTCCGCCTAAAAGTTACCGATTTTCCAACGCTCGAAAAAAAATGCTTTTTTTTCTTGACAAAGCAAAATATGTGTGTTAATATTTAGAGTAAAAAGGCAGACCTAGTTCTGTTTTTTAAAAAATAAGGAGGTTTTTTCATTATGAAAAAATTGATTGGCGCTTTGGCGCTTGCTGCTATGGTAGCGACTTCAGCCTTCGCTGAGGTTTCATTTGGAGCTTGGCTCTGCAACCTTCCCACACTCATCGCTTCTGACGGTGACGGAATTAAGGGTGGCGGAGTTTCTAACCCGTGGGGATGGGGCGCTCGCCCGGCCCGCGTTGACATCAACTTTACATCTGACGATGGAAAAGCTGGCGTCATCTTGGGAGCTTATGCCACATTTGATGGCGGTCTCGCTGGATCTTCAGACAACACATTGATGTGGATCAAGCCCGTTGACCAGATCAAGCTTTCTCTCGGAAAGCACGACAACTTCTTCGGCACACGCTCAGACCTCTGCTTCGGCTCATGGAACTGGCTCCGCCCGAGCACAGCTGCTGGACGCTGGGGTGAAGGAATCACTTTCTCTTCTGCTAGCGACAGCGCTGGTCTTGGAGTTCAGATCACACCTGTTGACGCTTTGAAGATTTTCGCTTTCGTTCCTCTTACAGCTTCAAAGTCATCTGATGATGGAAAAACTTGGGATACAGTTGTTAAGACTTTGGACAAAGTGTTCGGAAATGGACGCTACGGCGCCACATACACCATCGACGGAATCGGTACAATCAAGGCCCAGTTCCTCGGAGCTTATGATGTTAACGACGCTGACAAGAAAAAGCTCGGCTCAATCGAGGCCGCTTTCGACTTGACAGCTGTTGATAAGCTCAACGCCACAGTTGGTGCTGAATTCGTAATCCAGGACAGCGACCGCTTTGTTAAGGGCGACAAGCAGATTGGAATCGCTCTCGGCGCTTCTTACGGAATCACAGAAGCCTTCAAGCTTTCTGCCGACTTCGCTCTCGCTCTCCCCAAAGACGGCGACATGGGATTGACCTTTGGCGTTGGTCTTGACTACGCTCTTTCTGACGCTCTCGGACTCACAGCCGACGTTCGCATGGCTATGCCCAACAACGACATCGACCCCAGCCTTTCATTCTTGGTTGGAGCCAACTACGCTGTTGGATCTAACGCCTCTTTGGGACTTGGCTTCCAGGCTGTTGTAGGCATGGGCGACAAGTCTAGCGCCGGCCACCTCAAAGTTGTTAAGGCCGCTTTTGTTGATAACGAGACAAAGAAGTTCATCTTCGCTGTACCGCTCCGCTTCAACGTATGGTTCTAAGCAAACCATTCACGCCGCCTAAAGCGGTGTGAGAAAGGCCGCTCCGCAAGGGGCGGCTTTTTTTTATGCCTTGCGCTTTTTTTCTTGGCTTTTTTGGGAAAAATATAAAAAAAATATTGACTGTAACTTTTAAAAATGCTATTTGTTTATTAAATAAACAATAGATAATAAGGAAGACTTTATGAAAAAAATCATTGTCGCGGCGGTGGCCGCTTTGCTAGTCGTTTCTTCGGCCTTTGCCAAAAAAAAGACCATTGATCCTTATGACGACAAAAAAATGCATCCAACAGACCGCAGCGGCCTTGAAAAATTTTTGGGCACCAACCGCTACGAAGTTCTTGACGAATGCGCCATTTACATTCGTCCGATTGTCGGAAAAATAAAGGCCAAAAAAGGCAACTTTATTTATCGCCGCGGAACTGACGTAGCCGGCTTTAGAATTTACTATGACACTACGGCGTACACCGTTGAGATGGCGCAAGAGACCAGGCAAATTTGTTGCGACGCGATTGACAAGTATTTTGACGATTTTGAAAACAAAAGGCTTGACAGAAAAGGCAAGGCCGACAAGACTCGCGTCATTTACGGCAAAGCTCCAGGCTACGAGGAATACGGCGTTGCGATTAATATGATGAACTACAAGGCAAAGCCGACCTTTTATTTTGGCTACGACTTTGTAGACGGAAGCCCTTACTTTGTCATTCACGTGGCAAAGACAAAGAATTTGGCCCTTGAAGGAAGGTCAACCGACCTTCCGAACTTGGAGACAATCGTTCAAAACTATTATTTTACCCGCGCGCAAGCATTAAAGCTAAAGGAATTCATCCATGAGTCCAATATAAGCCTTTACCACGCGGAGGAACAGAAAAAATTGGCCGAACTCAACGCCGTATCCGAAAACGACGATTACGCGGAGGCTTCTAGCGATGTTCCCGAAAAAAAGAAGAAGGCAAAAAAATCCAAGTCCAAGAAAGAGTCCGACACGGACGAATATGTAGAAAAGGAGGAAGTCACTCCTATCAAGGCAAAGGCCAAAGAGCCTGTTGGCGAGGAATATTGACGCAAAAGCGCTTTTTGCTATTGACATTAATGCTTTTAAAGGATAAATTTTATTTAGGAATTATAGGAGGTTCCAGATGAAAAAATTATTTACAGCTTTTGCCGTGGCCGCTGTTTTGGCCGCTGGCCTCTATGCGGAAGACGTTACAGGCGGCGTTGACGCTGTTACAGGCGCCGCTAGCGCGATTGGAGAGGTTGCAAACGTTTCTGAGACATTGCAGGGCGTTTGGTTTGACTCAAAGTACAATTGCAACTGGCAGTTCCAGGTGAACACTGGAAGCGACGCATTCTGTGTTCTTAAGGACGCAGATTCAGGAGCCACAATTTACTCATTCACTCGCGCCAAGGTAAAGAACTTTAAGGGCGAGATGGAGTCCAACAAGTTTGTTCTTTCTTGGGAATGCCCGGAAAAGAACCGCATCTACAAGTTCGTAAAGGACTTTTCTGCCAATGCCGACTTGCAGTTGGACATTTTCAACAACGTTTACAACGAGCGCCACAGCGCCAAAATCAAGTATGTAAACGCTGACGCTCGCATCGAGTAGTCTTTGAAAATCTTGAACGATTAGGTTCAAAAAACCGCCTTGTCCTGTTGGCCAGGCGGTTTTTTTCTGCAAAAATAACGATGCTAAAAAACACGCGGCTTATTAATTTTGCCTTTATATTGATTCTCGCTTTTGGAGCGTCGCAAGCGCAAGCGCAAGACATTGTCCACGTAACGATTGACCAAAAAGTTAGGGACGCTCAAGTTGTCGGCATGGAGCGCGACGGACAAGAATTTGCGGGCGTTTTGGTCTACGCCAACAACGCCTGGAACAAGATTTACTTTAACAAAAGTGATTTGCAGATTATCCAGCAAGCCGCCCAAAATTATTTTGCGGACTTTGACTCGATGAGATTAAAAAAGGGCAAAAAGAACTCAATAAAAAAATATGGAACAGTGCCCTGTTTTGTTGAATGGGGAAGCGTCAAAAAAACGATCGACCGTTTTTGCGACACAAGGGCCGACTTGGGCTATGCCTTTGTAAAAGCCGCTCCCTATTTTTGCGTCAGCATTTATCCCGCCAAAAACCAAAATCCCGAGCAAAAAAGTCCCGCCTACCAAACCCTTGACAGATTAACCTTGCTTTTTACAAAAAGCCAAATCACAGACTTTTGCCAAAAAACCACCCCAAAATCTGAATAAATTTTTAAGATTTTTTCCAAAAAAAGCCAAAATATTGAAAAACATTTATATGATATATAGTGGAGCGCCACAGTGTTGGCAGGCCGCCTCTTGATACTAAGAATATCGGGAGGACCGCTCGACATGAACAAGTACGAACGCGCGACGCTTGTTGTCGCAATTTTGTCTTTGATTGTTGAAGCGCTGACCCTCTTCAAGCAATTGATTAGGTAAAGCTAAAAGGAAAAGCCTGTCCGCAGCGTGCTTGTCTCGGACAGGCTTTAGTCAAAGCAAAAAGAGGCGGCCGCATCACTGCGGCGCTCCGCTCTTTATGTTAATAATAACGCGCAACTATCCAAAAGTCAAGGAAAAAACCGCGTAAAACACAAAAAAAAAGCCGCTCCAAAAGGAGCGGCTTAGCGCATAATCGGACAAGTCCGATTATGTGTGGCTCAAATTAGAACCAAACTGAAGCGCGGATCGGTACAGCGAAGATGAACTTCTTGAGCTCACCGTCAACTGTGGCAGCCTTAACGAGCTTAAGATCGCCGGCCGGAGACGTGTCTTTCAAGCCAACGATGGCCTGGAATCCGAGTCCCAATGAAGCGTTAGATCCAACGGCATAGTTGGCTCCAACCAAGAATGAAAGGAGTGAGCCAGCGGCGTCTGTGTCGAACGGCATCAACATGCGAACGTCAGCAACCAATCCGAGAGCGTCTGTAAGAGCGTAGTCAAGTCCAACGCCGAATCCAGCTGTGGGCTTCTTGTCTGAGTCGCCAGGAATGTTGATAGAGAAGTCGCCGGCCAACTTGAAGGCCTCTGTGATTCCGTAAGAAGCGCCCAAGGCGATCTTGATGTTGTTGTTCTTAGAGTCGTCTGTCATCGTGAAGCCAACGCCGAATGTGGCGAAGAGCTTGTCAACAGCTGTCAAGTCGAAAGCGGCTTCGATTGTGCCGTACTTTTTGCTAGCACCAGCGGCGTTGCCAGCTTTCTGCCAAGTCAAATCGGCAGTTCCCTTGTTGGCGATAACGGCGTCGTTATACTGATCTGACAAGAACTTTCCGTTCTTGTCGTACCAACCAGCGGCTGTAGCTCCGTGCTCGGCAACGCATGTCCAATTGGCCAAGAACTGGGCCTTGATTGTACCGATTCCGTCGATGGCGTATGTGGCGCCGTAGCGTCCCTTTCCGAAGATCTGGTCCAATGTGTCAACAGCATTTGAAGATTCGCCAGATACAGCGTTAAGCGGGATCATAGCGAAGATTTTCAAAGCTTCTACAGGCATGATCTGGAGTCCGAGACCGTTCTTGTCGCTGGCTGAAGAGAATGTGATTCCTTCGCCCCAGGCAAGAGCTGTGTTCGGGCGGAGCCAGTTCCATGAACCATAGCAAAGGTCAGAACGTGTTCCGAAGAAGTTGTCATGCTTTCCGAGAGAAAGCTGAATCTGGTCAATCGGCTTAACCCACAAAAGTGTGTTGTCTGAGCTTCCGGCAACTCCGCCAGCGAAGTCAGCGTAAACACCAAGGATCATACCAGCTTTTCCGTCATCAGATGTGAAGTTGATGTCGGCGCGAGCCGGGCGAGCGCCCCATCCCCAAGGGTTAGAAACCGCTCCACCCTTGATTCCGTCGCCGTCAGAAGCGATGAGGGTGGGAAGGTTGCAAACCCAAGCTCCAAAAGAAACCTCAGCGAAGGCTGAAGTAGCTACCATAGCAGCAAGAGCCAAAGCTCCAATCAATTTTTTCATAATGAAAAAACCTCCCTTTTTTTTAGAGACTCGTTTTTAAAAAAAGGGCAAATTTAGTGATTTTTGCGTCAAATATAACAAGTTGTTTAAAACTTCTGCGCAAAATTTTTGAAAATTCGTAAAAAAAATAACAAAATAAAAGTATAGTAAAAAAAACGAATCATAGACTCTAGCAAAAGCGCGCAAAGCGCGCTATTATAGTAAAATTATGGCAACAAGCAAAAAAAAGAGCGCTTTGGGCGCGGATGTCATCTCTGTAAAGGGAGCTAGAGAGCATAATTTAAAGAACGTCAGCGTCGATTTGCCGCGCAACAAGCTGGTCGTTATTAGCGGCTTGTCAGGAAGCGGAAAGTCTTCGCTTGCCTTTGACACGCTTTTTGCGGAAGGCCAGCGCCGCTATATGGAAAGCCTTTCCAGCTACGCCCGCCAGTTTATGGGAGCGATGGACAAGCCCGACGTTGACTTGATCGAAGGCCTTAGCCCCGCCATTTCCATCGAACAAAAAACAACTCACAATAACCCCCGTTCCACCGTAGGAACGGTGACGGAAATATACGACTACTACCGCTTGCTTTACGCGCGCATTGGAAAAGCGCACTGCCCCAATTGCGGCCGCGAAATCAACGAGCAAAGCGTTGACCAAATCATCGACGCGATTTTGGCTTGGGGAGAAGGCGAGCGCCTTACGATTTTGGCTCCCGTGATCCGCGGAAAAAAAGGCGAGCACGCCAAAGTTTTTGAAGACGCAAAAAAGGCCGGCTTTGCCCGCGCCCGCGTCGACGGAATCATGACCGACCTTGACGAAACGGTAAAACTGGACAAGCAAAAAAAGCACACGATAGAAATGGTCGTTGACCGCATTGTCTTAAAGAAAGACGTCCGAAAGCGTTTGGCCGGCTCTTTGGAAACCGCGCTTGAGGCCGCCAACGGAATCGTAATCGTTTTGCGCCGCGTTCCCCTTGAGGGAGGCGGAGAGAAGGACTACACCGAGCAGGAAGTTTTCTTTAGCCAAAAGAACGCTTGCCCTGACTGTGGCATCTCGATTCCGGAATTGCAGCCGCGTCTTTTTTCTTTTAACAATCCTTTTGGCGCCTGCCCGGAGTGCACCGGCATCGGACAAAAGATGGAATGGGATTTGAACAAAATTATTCCCGACAAGTCCAAGTCCTTTAACGAAGGCGGGCTTGCCTTTTACAATCCCGAAAGCGAATGGTGCCGCGCGATGTTTGGAGCGGTGGCGCAGGCGGCGGACTTTAGCCTTGACACGCCGCTTGAAAAGCTTACCGCAAAGCAGTTTGACTATTTGATGAACGGCGACGAAAAAAAAGTTTTGCGCTGGGTTTACCAAAAGCAAAGCGGCGAGGGCTATTCCGAATACAAGCGGCCCTGGCTTGGCGTTATGGCCGACATGGCCCGCCGCCACGCGGAGGCTTGGGGCGAGTCGCAGCGCGCCCGCATGGAAGAAAAGTTCATGTCGGTAAGCGAATGTTCGTCTTGCCGCGGCGCGCGCCTAAGGCCCGAAGCGCTTGGCGTTACCGTTGGCGGAAAAAACATAATTGAATTGAGCTCGCTTAGCGTTTTGGAAACGATAGATTTTTTTGAAAAGATAAAGTTCACGCAGACCGAACTGCAAATCGCCGCGCAAGTGATTAAGGAAATCCGCGCGCGCCTGGACTTTCTTAAAAACGTAGGCTTGGAATATCTTACGCTTGACAGAAGCGCGGGCACCTTAAGCGGAGGCGAGGCGCAGCGCATTCGTCTTGCGACTCAAATTGGAAGCGCTCTTACCGGCGTAATGTACATTCTTGACGAGCCAAGCATCGGCTTGCACCAGCGCGACAACCAGCGCTTGATCGACACGTTGACCCGCCTGCGCGACTTGGGCAACACCGTAATCGTTGTTGAGCACGACGAGCAAACCTTGCGCACTGCCGACTACTTGATTGACATGGGTCCCGGCGCGGGCGTAAACGGCGGAAAAGTCGTCGCCGCCGGAACGCCGGAAGAAGTGGCAAAGGTAAAGCAAAGTTTTACAGGCCAGTATCTTGCCGGAACTTTAAAGATGGACGTTCCCAAAAAGCGCCGCGCCGGAAACGGAAATTTTATCCAAGTGACTGGAGCGCGCGAGCACAACTTAAAGAACATCGACGTTCAGATTCCGCTTGGAACCTTTACTTGCATTACCGGAGTTTCGGGAAGCGGAAAGTCAACGCTTTTGAGCGACATAATATTTCCGGCCGCCAGCAACAAAACGATGCGGACAAAGTATCCTGTCGGCGCCTACGACAAGATTGAAGGCCTGGCCGCCATCGACAAGGTCATCAACATTGACCAAAGCCCTATTGGCCGCACGCCGCGCTCCAACCCGGCCACGTACATCGGCGTCTTTAACGGCATACGAGACTTGTTCGCGTCGCTGCCGGAAAGCAAGGCGCAAGGATTTTTGCCAGGCCGCTTTAGCTTTAACGTAAGGGGCGGCCGCTGCGAAAACTGCCAAGGCGCGGGAACGATTCAAATTGAAATGAACTTTTTGCCCGATGTTTACATTCAATGCGACGTTTGCCGCGGAAAGCGCTTTAACAAAGAAACGCTCGACATCTTGTACAAGGGCAAGAGCATCAACGACGTTCTTAACATGACGGTAGAAGAAGCCTGCGACTTTTTTGTTTCGATTCCGCACATTTCGCGAAAGTTGGAAACGCTTAAGTCAGTCGGCTTGGGCTACATCGAGTTGGGCCAGTCGGCGCTGACTTTGAGCGGAGGCGAGGCCCAACGCGTAAAGCTTGCCAACGAGCTTAGCAAGGTAAGCACTGGAAAGACTTTGTACATCCTTGACGAGCCGACGACCGGCCTTCACTTTGCCGACGTAAAGCAATTGATGGGCGTAATCCAGCGCCTCGTTGACGCGGGAAACAGCGTCGTGATGATCGAGCACAACCTTGACGTAATTTGCCAAGCCGACTGGATAATCGACTTGGGGCCGGAAGGCGGAAGCGGCGGCGGAACGGTCGTCGCCACCGGAACTCCGGAGGCCGTCGCCAAGCGCAAAGACTCTTGGACGGGAAAATACATAAAGGAAACTTTGGAGCGGGCCGCGCAAAAATAAAAGGCTTAAAATAAAGTGGCGATAGAAAAAAGTTTTTTAAGAAAATCTATTCTTCTCCTTGCGGCCCTTTTGTTCTTGGGACAGAGCGCTTTTGGCGCCGGCAAAAAAAAGGACAAGGATGCTGAAAAAAAAGAGGCTGAGAATTCCGCTCCGCAAAAAACTGTCATCACTATTATGAACGCGCTTAAAAGCGGCAACTCCAAGGATCCCAACAATGGCGACGACCTTTTGACTTTTGAAGGCAACGTTCAGATTTCTGTTGAAAAAAACGGAACCAAGACGACTATCAGCGCCGACAGGGTTTCTTACAACCGCGCGCGCGAAATGCTTTTTGCCGAGGGCGCCGTAAAGCTTGAGCAGACGGAATCCAACGGCGGAACGCAAACGATTACAAGCGACAGCCTTTTGTTCAACACGCAGACGCTTGAAGGCGTCTTTGACAATTCGCGCGTAGTAAAGGCGCAAAGCAACGCGATCAATTTGCCCTCGGGCTCCAAAATCACAGTCGCCTCGGACTTGTTCGCGCGCAACGACATCGGAACAATCACGTTTAAGAATGGCTCGCTTACTTTTTGCGACGACGAAAATCCCCACTGGAAAATCAAGGCCAGCCGCATTTGGCTTTTGCCCGGAAACGAGTTCGCTTTTTTGAACGCGCTTGTTTACGTGGGCCCCGTTCCCGTAATGTATTTGCCGGCCTTTTACTATCCAAAGGACGAGCTTGTCTTTAATCCGGTCTTTGGCTACAGGAACCGCGCGGGCTATTATTTCCAAACGACGACTTACTTGTTTGGCCGAAAGCCGCTGGACACAAGCAGTACAAGCCAATCAAACGAAAAAAAAGAGGACGACATTCTTGGCGACTACTTTAGCTTGATCAAGCCGACAAAATTGATGGACCAAAAGCGAGAAGGCTTGATTATGCACAACCTTGACACGGAGTACAAGGGCGACACTTCAAACTATTTGAAGCTTCTTTTGGACTATTACACAAACATCGGTTTTTCAACCGGCTTGGAGGGAGCGTACAAGGGTTCGGGAAATTTTCCGGCGATAGAAGGCGGCTTGGTCTTTGGTTTTTCAAACACGGTTTTTCAGGATTCCGCAAGCCAGTTTTGGCATCCGTACGGGCGGAGCGGAAAAACCTACAAGGACGACTCTGACTTTATGGGCTTGCATCTTCCGTTTAGGTACAGGGCCAATTTAAAGTTGAGCGGCTCGTTTCCCTTTAGCTATTCATTGTCGTTCCCGATTTTTTCAGACCCCTTCTTTAACTATGACTATGGCGACCGAAGCGAAACGATGGATTGGTTCAGCTACTTGTTGAACAATCCCAATGTTGAAAACACGACCAAGACGGAAGACCAAAAGCGAGAGGCCGCCGAGATAAATTCCTTTGTTTGGGAAAGCAACGCCTCTTACACGATTCCGCTCCCGGAAGCTGTAAAGCCTTGGATTTCTTCGCTTTCGATAAGCAATTTTAATTCTTCTATTTCTTTTAGCGAAGCTGAGCGTGATAAAAATAGTTACACGACCCAAGAAAAAGCTGATGAATTTCAAAAGTTTACGCCAAGCAGAAAATTCTTTTATCCGTCAACGGTCGCTCCGCTTAAGACTGCCTTGAAAATTTCTGGAACGCTTTTTTCAACTTCCACAACGAGGAACCGCGTAAAAAAGACCAGCAAGAGTTTGGCCGCGGAGCTTGCTATCCCCAACTTTAACCTTGAAGAAAGCGCGGAAGAAAAAAAAGACGAAAAGGCCGCGGATAAAAGCGCCGACGATGAAAATTCGCTTGCCCAAAACGCTTTGCCGGACTTGGCTTTTTCGCTCCCCGGCTCAAACACGTTGACGCCCTTTGCGTATTCCTTGGATTATTCGTTTAGCCCGGATTTTTCTTCGCAAGTGACTTACGCTTCGGAACCGTTGGAAACCTCAAAAGACTTTGACTTTTCAAAGCCCAAGGCCACATACTATCAAGTAAAGGCTCCCGTAACGCTAAACTCCAAGCTGAGTTTTTACGACAGCTTTTTTTCGATTACGAACAATCTTACTTATGAGCGCTACTACCAAGACCACCCTTACATCGCGGCCAAGGAAACTACAAGCGGCGGCCGAACCAACGGCGGCTATGACGAAAGCGCAAGAAAGAATTTGATTTTGACTGACTACAAGGCAACCTATATGAAGCTTTACGGTTCCAACGCCGTAACATTAAGGCCCTTGGTTTACTACAAGCACTTTAAGGACACCGCGATTTCTTGGAACACAAACATCAACTGGCTGCGCACGGAATTTATCGGAGACGCGGACAACCCTGAATGGGATTACCTTACCGTTGACTGGACAAAAAAGGAGTCAATCACCAGCCACACTATGAGCGCCACGTTGGCCGCAAACGAAATGGACGACCGCTTTAAGCAAAGCCTTACGCTTACCGCGACGCTTCCGCCGCAAGTTGACAAGTATTACGGAACGTTGAATTTGACTTTTCCTTACGTTTCCGCGACTGCCGAGACTGGCGTTTCAAAAGTCAGCGCCAACGACTCAACTTGGAAAAAAGAGCAATTTAGGCAATCTATGTCCGTTTCCTTGTTTGACTCAAAGTTAAAGTTCACCGAGTCTTACAATTACGAGATGGAAGAAAACCACCACGATTCATTAAAGCTTGCCTTGTCTTACGGCGGCTTGCAAGCCTCGTACACTATGAGGTACACGACTCCTTACGACTTTGACGGCGACAAGTATAACGCTGACGGAACGATAGCCTCTTACGGAAACGGCTGGGTGGCCAAGACCGAAAAAGAATTCATTCCCTACGCCTTGTCGGTGGCCTACACTTCTTCCAACAAGACATTTAAAAAATGGAAGAACAGAATCGAAGTGACTCCGGGCCTTTCGACCAGCATTTCTTACGACTTTGTGCGTCCGACCCAATCGTACTTTATTTTTACGCCTTCAATTACATTTAGGCTGAACAAGCTGTTCTACATAAAATTCGCCGCCGAGTCGCGCAACGACGTCATTTACCGTTATTTCCAAGACGCGGCGGGCCACCATGGCCGCATTCCAGGCGAGACCAATCCGATTGTTGACTTGTTCAACGGCTTTAGGTTTGACAACGAAAACATCCGAAAGTCCAGCGGCTTTAAGTTAAAGTCTTTGATAATTCAAATGACTCACGAATTGCACGACTGGGATTTTAACATGAAGTTTAAAGTTTCGCCGCGCCTTGTGACAAACAGCGAAGGAAAAAGATACTACGACTTTTCGCCGTACTTTTCTTTGTCGGTCGTTTGGCGCCCGATGGACAGCATCAAGACCAAGATCGCCGACAAGTACGGAGACTTTGTTCTTAACTCAAGCGGCGCCGACGAGTAGTCCAGACATTACGCGCTTTTCGTTGTAGAAAATCAGGATAGCGCCGCCGATGGCGCAGCAAATTGATGACACGATTGCGACGATTCTGTAGCCGCCGCCTGTCGACGTCCAAATTGTGGCAAGGCTTGCAAAGGCCAGCATCGCGGCGCTTTGGCCCAGCTTAAAGGCAAAGGTGCGCGCGGCAAAGAACATGCCTGAACGGTTTTGGCCGGTTGCGGCGGTTTCGGCTTGGGCTATGTCGGCCACCATCGCTTGCGGCAAAATGCCAAAGGCCGCCATCGGAAAAGCCGCCGCAAAAACGATTATCGCCGCTTGCGCGATTGTGGGAATTGCCAAGCGCTCTCCGCACAAGCCGGTGAACAAAAAGTCTGCCAAGAAAAAGGCAAAGGCCGCAAGAACGATTTTTTTCTTTCCGAATTTTTTTGCCAAGACGTTCACCGGCAAATAGAATATTAGCGAGGCGGCGGTAAGGCCAACAAACATAATCGTGGCGTATGTTTCTGGCAATTTTAAGAGCGCGGTTACAAAGAAGGGCAGGCCCGTTTGGAACATAGTAAGGGCAAACCAATAGATGACGTCTTGGCCGATGAAGAACCTAAAATCCTTGTTTGAAAAAGTTTTGGCCAGCGAAGAAAGCATGCCCGCCTGTTCGGGGTTTTGTCCGCAATCTTGGACATAATCCTTTTCGTTTAGGGTGTAGGCGGGAACCAGCATTAGCGCCACGGCAAGAGCGCAGAAGATTCCAAAGGTCAGCCGCATGGCGAAAATCCGTTCCATTCCGTGGGACATAAAGGCGGTCCACACAGCCGGCGCCAAGTAGGAGATTGCCGTTCCCAAAATAAAAGTGAGCGAAATGCAAGTTGAAAGCGCGAGCTTTTCCTTTTGGCTTTTGGCAAGTTCCGCAATGAGGGAAGTGTAGGGCGTGTAGTAGCAAGTGAGCAAAAAGTAATACAAGAGGACAAAGACAAAAAGCCAGACCGTGTTTATCGCGCTAATCTTTTGTATAGGGGCGCAAAAAATTAGGAGCGTGGAAACTCCAAAGGGCAGGGCGGAGCGTCGCAAAAAGGGAACGCGGCGGCCCAAGGGCGATTTGCAGTTGTCCGAAAGGTTTCCTACAAGCGGGTCGGTAACCGCGTCAAAAAGGCGGCCAAGCGCTCCTACAAGGCCGATTATCGTCAAAAGGCCAAAAACAACGCGGCCCTGGGGAATAAAAAGGGGCATTCCGTTGGCCAATTCGGCCTGGGCGGGCTGGTAAAAGTAAACCAGCCAAGAGCTTACAAGGCCGCTCAAAATCGGCCATCCCAACTGTCCTATGGCGTATCGCCAAATCACGCTGCGTGTCAATGCTTTCATACTATTATAATATCATAAAATTTGACTTTGCGGCGAAAATTCCTTATATTTAAAGGTATGGCTAAGAAAAATAACGACAAAAATGAAAATAAAACCGTTGACGGAGAGGCTACTCAAATTTTGCCTGTTGAGCAGATTTTGCCTCCGTCGCTAAATTTGCTTTCGATCCAGGGACGGCCGATTTTTCCAGGAATTTTTACGCCCCTTCAAATTTCAAACGAGGACGACCAAAAGGCTGTTGAGGCCGCGATGAAGGCCGACGGCTTTATCGGAATTTCTTTGGTTAAGGACGACAAGAAAAAAGGCTCGATAAAAAATCTTTGCGCGGTCGGAACGGCAGCCCGCATCATAAAAAAAATCAACCTTCCCGACGGCGGCGTCAACATTTTTATCTCTACGATAAAGCGCTTTAAAATCCGTTCCACCCTGCATGAGCAAAGCCCGATGGCCGCACTTGTTGACTACCTTGACGACGAAGAGGACAACACATTCCAAGTAAAGGCCTTGACCCGCGCCCTTATCAGCGAGATGAAGGAAATCAGCGAAAACAATCCGATGTTCAGCGAGGAGATGCGCTTGAACATGGTCAACATCGACCACCCAGGAAAAATCGCGGACTTTATCGCTTCGATTTTGAACATCGAAAAAAACGACCAGCAAAAAATTTTGGAGACGGTCAACGTCCGACAAAGAATGGAGCAAGTTCTTGTCTTTATCAAGAAGGAGCAGGAACTCTTGCGCATTCAAAAAAAGATTCAAAACGAAATCAACGAGCGCGTTGAAAAAAATCAGCGCGACTACTTTTTGCGCGAGGAACTAAAGTCCATCCAAGAAGAGCTTGGAACTGACGCTGAAGGAACCGCCACCGACTACAAAAAGTTCAAGGAAAAAATCGAAGAGCTTAAGTTTGAGGGCGAGATCAAAGAAAGCGTTGACAGCGAGTTGGCCAAGTTCCAAGTGATGGATCCCAATTCGCCGGAGTACATCGGAACGCGAAACTTTTTGGAATTGGTTTGCGCGCTTCCGTGGAAGGACGAAGTCGTTGAAGAATACGATCTTATTAAGGCAAAGAAAATTCTTGACGGCGACCACTACGGTTTGGACGACGTAAAAAAGCGCATCGTGGAATTTTTGGCGGTGCGCAAGCTTAAAAAGGACAACAAGGGTTCGATTTTGCTTTTGGTCGGACCGCCGGGCGTTGGAAAAACCAGCGTCGGAAAAAGCATCGCGCGCGCGATGAACAAACCCTTCTACCGCTTTAGCGTCGGAGGAATGCGCGACGAGGCCGAGATCAAAGGCCACCGCCGCACTTACATCGGCGCGATGCCCGGAAAAATCATTCAAGGGCTTAAAATCGCAAAAAGCCGCTCGCCAGTATTCTTGATTGACGAAGTTGACAAGATGGGCTCAAGCTCGCAAGGCGATCCGGCCAGCGCGCTTTTGGAAGCCTTGGATCCGGAGCAGAACGTTTCGTTCCGCGACAACTACTTGGATTTGCCCTTTGACATTAGCGACGTTTTCTTTATTCTTACGGCGAACACCTTGGACTCGATTCCGGCTCCCTTGTTGGACCGCGCGGAAGTGATTCAGCTTCCCGGCTACATCGACCAAGAAAAAATGGAAATCGCGCGCAATTACTTGATTCCAAAGAACTTGGAAAAGAACGGCCTAAAAAAAGGCCAGGTAAAATTTACCGCAAAGGCTTTGTCCAGAATCGCCGAAGAATACGCGCGCGAGTCCGGAGTGCGCGCTTTTGAAAAAGCCTTGGACAAAATCGACCGCAAAATCGTAACCGAACTTTTGACTGCGCAATCCGCCTCCAGCAAATCTGTGGCGGACAAAAAAGTCACGGTGGACGCCGCCGACCTTGACAAGTATCTTGGAAAGCCTGTCTTTGACGAAAGCTCGATCAAGCGCGCGGCCAAGCCAGGAACCGCGATCGGCCTTGCGTGGACCAGCATGGGCGGCGACACATTGCTTTTGGAATCTGTTTCATTCCCCGGAAAGAACGGCGGCCTCCAGCTTACCGGCCAAATGGGCGACGTTATGAAAGAAAGCGCGCAAATCGCCTTTAACTGGGCGAGGCGCTACTTAATCGCGAACGGAAAAAAGGACGCCAAGTGGTTTGACGAAAACACCGTGCACTTGCATATTCCGGAAGGCGCCACGCCCAAGGACGGACCCAGCGCTGGAATCACTATGGCCACCACCTTTGTCTCGCTTTTGACTGGAAAGACCATCAAGCCGAATCTTGCGATGACCGGAGAGCTTAGCCTTACAGGCCAAGTTCTCCCGATTGGAGGACTTCGCGAAAAGACGGTGGCGGCCAAGCGCAACAAGATCAAGACGATTTTGATTCCCAAAGCCAATTTGCGCGACTTGGAGGAAACCCCGGATCGCGTAAAGGCCGGCATTAAGTTTGTTCCGGTGACGGACGTGTCGGAGGTTATCGCCGCCGCATTCTAGGCTTGCGAACAATTATCGCGCAAAGCCGTTTTCGCGCAGCCAGGGCAAAAGCAGGTTGTCGTTCCACTTGGTGGTGTGGACAAAATTGTTGTTGCCCATTCCAAAGCCGTGGTCGCCTTTTTCGCCAAGGATAAAGACGTTGTCAACGCCGGCTTTTGTCATGGCGTCGGCCATGCGGACGGAATTGCGGTAGTCAACCGTGCGGTCGTCTTTGTTGGCGATCAGGAATACCGGGCACTTTATTTTGTCCGCGTGAAGCTCAAGCGAAAGCATGTCCTTGCGCTCTTGGCTTAAGTCGTTGCGCAAAAGGCTTTTGCGGGAGCGGACGTGCGCGATGTCGTCTTGCATTGAGACGACCGGGTAAACCGGCACGATAAAGTTTGGCGCAAGGCTCACCTCCGCGTTGACTCCCAGTTTTTTTAGCTCGTCTTGCTGGTAAAATTCCGCGGCCATCAAAACCAAGTGGCCGCCGGCGCTAAAACCGGCCGCTCCGATTTTGTTGGGATTGATTCCGTATTGGGCGGCGTTTTGCCGTACGATTTGGATCGCGCGCTGGATGTCTTCCAGCATGGCCGGGTGGTGCCAGCCGTTCCCGCTGACTCGGTACTTTAAGACAAATGCGGAAATGCCCTTGGAGCAAAGCCACAAGGCCACGTCTTTTCCTTCGTGGAACATTCCCAAGTGGTGGTAGCTTCCGCCCGGGCAAACGATCACCGCGGCGTCGGAACTTTTGTCTATCGGCTTGTAGTAGTCCAAGCGCGAGCTTTTTCCTTGCATTGAGGGAACGCCGTCCCAGATTTTTTGGCGGACTGGCGTTATTTTTAGCATTGGGTATTCAGATGACGGGGCCGCGCAAAAGGCCGCCGCGGACATTGCCGCGAAAATCGCGAGCGTTGATAAAAGCTTTTTCATGCAAAACATTTTACTAAAAACGGGGCGTTTTTTCTAGTGGGAAAATTTCTCTCCGCTATTTTATGTCGGAGACGGAGAAAATTATCGCGGCAAGAGCGACGACTTTTGTCACCGGGTTTACGGACACCCGCCTGATAAAAATGTGCGCGTTGCTTCCGTCGCTCAACTCTTGGTCAACGATGACAGGCTCGGAGCTTTCGCTGCACTTTCGGATCACTTCAAAGAAGAGCGCGTTTCGCCTGCGGTTTGTTTCGTTGATGTAAATAGTCTTTCCGATCGCGCTGCCTTCGGACGCCATGCGCCTAAAATTCTTTTTGACAAATTCCTTGTAGGACTTGTTGCCGCGAACGATTTTGATTTCGCTTTTTGTCGCTTCAAATATGACCATCGGAGGCGTGTTGAAAACGTTCTTGTAGATTTGGTCGCCTGAGTTTGTTATGGACGAAATGTTGTAAAGGTTTATGCTTCCGATTTTAGCGTAGTATTCGGATTCGTCCGGATTTTCAAAGCCGATTTGAACGCCTTTTTTGTAGCGCTCGAATATTTCCTCCAAGGGAATCGGCTTGCAGTAATAGTAGCCTTGCAGCTTTACGCAGCCGATCTCTTTTAGGAACTCGACTTGCTCCTCGGTCTCTACGCCCTCGCAAACTGTTTCCAAGCCAAGCTCTGCGGCGATTTTTATCAGGCCGCTCAGCATGATCTTGCACTTTTCGCTCCGCTCAAACTCGCGCATGAACTTCATGTCGAATTTTATCAAGTCAAAGGGAACGTCGTGCAAGACTTCAAGCGAAGAGTATCCTGAGCCAAAGTCGTCAAGCCAAACTTTAAAGCCCAAATCCTTAAAGCGCTTGATTTGGCTTTTCATGTAGTCAAAGTCGCCGCCCAAAATGCTTTCGGTTATTTCTATCGTTATTTTGTCCAGCGGAATCGACGACTTTTGGACGCGCTGGTAAATTTCCTGCACGATGTCGCAAGAGTCAAAGTCCGAGCGCGAAAGGTTCACAGAAACCGGAGCCAAGTATAGGCCGGCGTTTTTTTGCTCTTCCAGTTTTTTTAGAATCCCTTCCAGCATGAACAAGTCAAGCTTGTAGATTAGGCCGGAGTCTTCCAAAACCGGAATGAAGTCAACCGGGCTTAAAAAGCCTTTTTGCGGGTCAATCCAGCGGGCCAGCGCCTCTTCGTCGCAAACCTTGCCGTTGGCGGCTCGGATGATCGGCTGGTAGTAAACCTTTATCCATTTTTCGGCGATGGCGCGGTCGATGTTTTCCACAATGTATTGGCGCTTTTCGGCCTCGACCAGCATCGATTTTTCAAACCAAGTGAAGTTTGAGACAAAGGCGCCCTTGCCAGAGTCGCAAGCCATTTTGGCTCGGTCGCAGGCAAAGCTGGCTCCGCAAACCTCTACGTCTTTGGAATAAATGCCCGCCCGCACCGGAAGCGACCTTCCGCCGTTGATTTGCTCGCAGTCGGAAAAAAATTGCCAAAGGCGCTTTTCCAAGTCCTTGTCGTTGGTGTAGACGCAAAAGCGGTCCATGCCAAAGCGGCTGCAGCAATCGTTTGAAAAAGTTTGCGCCAAAAGGCGGGCAAAGGCGTGAATCAGCTTGTCGCCTTCCGCGTATCCGTACTTGGCGTTAAAGCGCCTCATTCCGTTCATGTCAAAAAAGAGCATGATTGGCGTTTCGCCGGCTTCCAAGCTTTTTGGATAAAAAATTGTGTCGCACATGTAAAAAAAGTGGCTGATTGTCGGAAAGCCCGTAAGGTAGTCGTATTGCAAAAGGCGTTCCTGCGTGTTGGCCCTTAAAAGGTTGGAGTAGGCCGCCGCCAAAAAGTCTCCCTTTTGCTCGCCTTCCTCCTGGTATTCGCCTTCGTCGGAAAACCAAACCACCGCCAGCCTTGCGTCGCCCTTTTGAACGTGCAGTCCGCGGGCGTGGAGAATTTTGTACCTGCCGCCGATTCTTGTGCGGTAGACGATGTTGTAGGGCTGGTCGTTTGAGGCAAATAGGTGAGACGCGTTTTCCAGCATCGCAAGGTCGTCGGGGTGGCAGCCGTAGTACAAGTCCTTGCTTATGATTTTTATCGCGGCTTCTCGGTCTGGAATTTCAAAAAGGTCCAAAAAGCCGTCCGAAATGGCCAAGGTGACGATTCGCTTGTCTATGTACTGGTATATGGCCAAAGGAACGCAAGCGCGCTCTAAAAGGGAAAGTTCCTCTTTGTCATATTGGTACTTTTTCATTCTCTCTCCGAACTTTTTGTCTAGACTTATAATTTTACACCCCATTTGGGGATTTGTCAAATTTTCTTGCAATTTTGCCAAAAGCGCGCTAAAATTGAATGAGTCAGAAAAAGGTCCAGAGAGGTGTTTTTATGGATAAAAAAATGTCAAAGTGCATCGAATTGATGCGGCTTTTGGTCAGCGATATACAGGGCGCGCCCTTTGTCGGCGACGATTTTTCCACCGAATTGTATTCGATTTGGTATGAGCACGCCCAGCGCGACGCCGTAAACGCCTTTGAATACCTGGACGAAAACTTTACCAACCGCGAAGAAATCATCAAAGCGATTGACAGCCTCCTAAAATAGTAAAAAAATCTCAACTTTTCCGCCTAAAGCGCCGATAATAAAAAAGAAGAATTGGCGAAAAATCGCCCAAAGGTGGAAAAATGGCCGTTTCAAAAAAGTCGATCAAAAATAACGGTTTTAAATTAAAGGGGTCTCTCAAAAAATGCGGTTTTGACCGCTGGCGCTATTATTTTAACGGAATCAATGTGGCGAGCGGAGAGGAACGCCTGTTTTTTATCGAATTGATGTCCGAAAATCCCGGAATCAGCTACGAACATACGGTTTTGCCCGAAAATTCCGAAGAAAAAAAGCTTGATTCAAGCGACTTGCAGGACGCCCTTGCCGGAAACATCGAGGTAAAGAGCGAGGCAAAGGCAAAAGTCATTCCCAGCTACGCTTGCGTCAGGGCCGGCGTTTTTGGAAGCAAGCCCAAGCAGCTTAACCGCTTTTTTGCCAACAGCGAAATGGTTTTTGAAAAGCGCGCCTTTGGAATAAAAGCCGGCGGCTGCGCCTTTAACGACAACGAGCTTTACGGCGTTATCGCGATTACGGAAGTGGAGGCCCGCTCTTTTACGGAGTGGGGAACGTCTGCCGGCCGAATGGAATGGAATTTAAAGTACGAGCGCGACTTTGACGCTCCCGAAACTTTTACAAAAGCAGGCGAGCATTGGCTGGCCGGCGGCCTTACGGCGCGATTTTCGGGAATGGTGACGCTTGACGGCCAGGAATACGCCGTGTCGCCCGACCATTCTTTTGGATACGTGGAAAAGTCTTGGGGAACCGCGCTTCCGATTCCCTTTATGCACTTGTCTTCCAGCCGCCTTACCAGCATCTTTACAGGAAAGGTGATGAAGGATTCCGGCTTTGCGCTGGAAGGAAATTACGACGGCCGCCTTGTCGCTTTGACAAAATTTGACGGCGAAACATACGACTTTGGCCCGCAGCAAAAAATAAACAAATACACTTGCCAATGGTCTTGCGTCCGCTCCCCGGCAAATGAGGGAAGCGAAGAGTTGCATTGGTCGGCCAGCGTCAATTGCAAAAAATACATTCTTGACGTTGACGTTTATTGCCCGGCCTCCGAAATGTTGGTAAAAGACTATTGGCTCCCCGACGGAACCTTGCTAAAGGTTTTGTGCGGCGGAAGCGGAACGGGCGAGATACGCCTTTACAAGCAAATCAAAAAATCGTTAGAATTGATACAGCACGCTAAAATTCTTGGCGCGTCTTGCGAATACGGAGAAAAGGATGGAGAGTAGGCGAGAGGGTTTATGAGGGGAACGCTAAAATGACTGGATGGCTGAACGCTTTTACGCAATAAAATTACTGCTTCTCTTTTACGCGATTCTGCTTGCCGGAACAAGTTTGCGCGCCCAAGCCATAAAATTGTCGGAAGACGCCATTGACGGATTGGGCCAAGCGCAAGCCTCAAAAATAGCTCCCGAACAAAAAACCGCGACACCCCCCCCTACAAATGACGAGCCTGAACAGCTCGACTACGCTCCAGAGGGCGACCAAGCCTCTGCCTCTGTTTACGGAACGGCTCCCAGCCTAAAAACACCAAGCCCAGTCCACGGCCTTTGCTGGAGCGCCAACAACGGCTATTTTTCGCTTACAGAACAAAACGCGCTTTTTATTCGAGACGGCTTTGACAGCCGCTTGATCCACACAATCGAATACGATGGAGCGGTAAGCCTGCAGTTTGCCTGGGACATCGTCACCGAAACGGACATGTTCATGGCGCTAAGCTCCGGCGGAAAATTCAGCGTTTGGAATTTTAAGGACCTGCCGAATCAAATCGCAATCTCAGGCGAGATAGAGCCGTCATATTCCTACCAATTTGCAAGCGACCGCCGCGTCACCGCCAGCGCCTTTAGCCACAGCGGAAACCACATGGCCGTGGCTTTTGACGACGGAACGGTAAACCTTTCGATCGTATTGCACTACACGCAAAAATTGTCAGACAGGGATTTAAAAGGCCATTTGGGAAACGTCTTTGCGCTTGACTTTAGCCGCGACGACAAGTATTTGGCAAGCTCCGGTTTGGACGACAAGGTTTTTGTTTGGGATGCGACCGGCGGAAATAAAATTTGCTACTTGCCTTTTTACAGCGGAAGCGGAGCGGGAGCCTTGTTTACAAAAGACTCCAGCGGCTTGATTGCTTTGGAGCGGCCCGACTTGATTACCGTAAGGAACTTTGACGGCAAGCGGCTTTTGTCTATCGTTCCGCACGGAAAAAGCGCCAAGGCGATAAAGCTTACTTCTAGCGGAGACAAGCTTGTGGTCCTTAGCGCAAGGGACAACTTGGAATTTTACGACTTGCAAACAGGAAAGTACATTGGCTGGATTCCGCCCTTTAACGAAACTTCTTTGACAAGCTTTGCCTTTAACCGCGACGACAGCGTTTTGCTTACTGGCCACGCGGACGGTTCGGTTTACAAGCTGCGGATGGAAAAAGTTTTCCTAAAGCCAAACCAAAAGCCGCCGCGCATGCGAGCGATCGGCCCCGACGAAGTTGTCGTAAAGGGAACGGCATACAAGGACACTGTCGGCCAAGAAGACGAAGAGCCAAAAAAGAACGTCGCGCTTCCGGACAGCCCGCTTACAATAAACTTGGGCGTTGCGGGGCGAATGATGCCCAACCCCTACATTGCCGCGGTGGACGTTGACGCAAAGGTCCGATATTTGGTGAATAATTTGTTCTTTACAGGCGGCGGCGCGTCTTTTGGCTTGGGCTTTCCAAAAAAAGATTTTCCTTACAAATACAGTGTTGGCGGAAGCGACTACAAGCCGCCGTATTTTTTGTGCGCCACTTTTTACGGCACGGCGGGCCTTATGGTAACGTTTAAGAACAAAAAGGCTCCTTACATTTTCTTTGAGCTGGACCCTTGCTTTAGAATAGAAAAGCTTTATCAAAGAAGGAACGACTCTTCCGTGTCAACAAAGTGGCACACGGCTTTTGGAGCGGCATTTACAGTCGGAGCCAGCTGGAAGTTCTTTGAATTTGGAGCGGGCTTTGACTTTGACACGATTCTTGGCATAAAGCCCAAAGCGATTGTCAGCGGAAAGATACCGATTCCGTTAAAGCACGGCGGCGGCAAAGCCAAAAAGGCTAAGGGGGCAAAGGCGTGAAAAAAACTTTTGTAAAAGCCCTTGTCCGCGCCGCCTTTATCGCCTCCTGCCTTGCCTTTTGCGCTTGCAAGGACATATCCGTCATGGTTGACGAATACAACGGCAATTGTTTGCACGAGAGAATTTGGGGGAACGACACCGGCTCAAATTTCAAGTACGATGCGCGGCTTTTGATACCGGAGGAAAGCTATGAGGTTGAAAAGACCGGACGACAAAAGATTATTCTTAGCTGCGTTGTCCCTTGCAAGTGGTATTTAAAGGTTGACGACGGAGCGGAAGACGAATATCCGGAAGATCCTGTTGAATATACAGAGTATTTGGAAGAGAAAATGAACGGCATGACGGACGTTCCAGACCCGGCGGATCCGACATACACTTACGCAAGCGTTTATTTTAACACAGGAAGAATACGGACAGAAAATAATCTGTATTACAATACGATAATCGAAATAAAGCCGTCGGAGGCTGTCTTGGCTCCTGGAAAATACAAGCTTTTTGTAATGGCTTGGATGTTGGATACTCATTACATAGACGTGGCGGAGGTGACGGTAAAGGAATAAATTTTGGAGTTGGGATTGCTTGCAAAAATAGCAGGCAACTAATTATAGCAAATTTTTAGGTTTTTAAAGGAGTGACTATGAAAAACTTAAAATCAATTTTAAAATTGTTTGTTCTGGCTCTTGCGGCCCTTTTGATCGCAAGCTGCTCGAACTCTTTTGACGTGGCCGAAGGCGCTACAGGCGACTCGGCCCAGGCGGCAGGCCATGTAAGGGTTGTGCTTGGAAGCGTTGTTTCCAAGACAATCTTGCCTGACGCATGGACAAGCGCAAAGGAAGGCGCTTTGACTTACTACTTGTCGGGAACGGGAACCCTTAGCGATGCCGGCGGATCTGAAAAGACGCTTGCCTTGACAAAGCTTGATTTTGACAAGATTACCGGCACAGGCCAGGAAATCGAGCTTAGTCCCGGCACTTGGAGCCTTACGCTAAGCGCCTACCAGTTGGCTGCGGGCGATGATCCGGCCGCCACAAACATGGTTCTTACGGCCACCAACACAGGCATCGACTTGACTACTTCTGGCTCAACCCAGGCCTTTAACCTTAAACCTGTAGCTACAACAAACGCGACAGGCACTGTAAGCATTACAGGCTCTGTAAACTGCGGACCTTACTTAAAGTATGTAGTGCAGGATGTTGGAACATATGCTGGAACAACATTCACTTCCGCCGCAAGCGGAGCCTATAAGGTTACGACTGACGTTTCTGCAAGCACAGCCACAAGCACAAGCCTTACCTTTACATACAACAAGGACGTGGTCGCTGCTAGCAACTACTATTATGTGGTTGACTTTTACAACGGAGACCCCGATAGCGGCGGAGAGTCGCTTGGACATTACAGAGAAGCTTTGATTGTTGACGGCGGAAACACGTCTTCCGAAACAATCACTTTGGGCGACTTCCTTAACTCTCCGGCCACAAACCCAACCCAGCTTTCTGTTGACACTTCGTTCACAAATGTTGGACAGGCTTCTAACGCCGCCGTTCCCAACACCTTCCTTGCGACATTCAAATGGAACGACCAGTCAGGAAACGAAACCGGCTTTGAGCTTAAGATTTTCAAGGGAACTGTCAGCGGAGGCGTTACTACATATCCCACAACAGCCTCCTACACAATCAAGAAGGGCGAAGTCACTATCGGAACTGCCGCCGGCGAAGTCAAGGCCAACTCCAACGTCGATGGAACCGCTGACCCGACAATGGGCAAGAACGAAACTCAGGCCTCCGTTTACCTTGAGACCGGCTACACTTACAAGGCCAGCATCCGCGCCTACAACCGCTACGACGAGCTTGACACAACCGACATTGGAATCAATGTTACAAAGGTCAACAACGTCACTGGAACAGACATGGTCTACGGCATGTTTACTGTGGCTTACACTCTTGGCGACGCTAACGCTTTTGTCAAGACTGGAGCCGACGCGGCTGACAAAGACGAAAGCGCGATGTATGTCATCGGATACAACTACAGCACAGAAGCTCAGGACTTGTTGGGCTACGTCGCTTCTGGCGGAAGTTCAACATCTTATCCGTATGTAACAATCAGTGCGGCTACGATGAAGTTTATCAAGTGGATTACGACTGTCGCTTCCCAAACATCAGACCAGATGGATGCAGCCGAGGCTGTCACAAGCATCGCCGCAAACAACATCACAAACCTCAAGCTTACAGGCGTTTGGAAAAGCGTAGCCAATGTTTCGGTTGTCTTCCCTGACTACTCAAGCCTTCGTAGCAGCGTATGGATAAAGAGCTACAAGGTTGGCGCCGCCACCGCTGTGACTGTAGATAGCAACAAACTTGTCCACATTAGCGCCACAACGGGAGACACTATTGTGTTGACTTATGACGAGGCTAAGGTTGACTCAGTGGCCGCCACGGTTAGCAACGGAAGAGATTCCGCGACCGCCACTGTAGACACAACAGCCCACACGGTAACATTCAACACAACTGGATTGACAAGTTCCGAAGGACACTGGTATCTTACGGTTAATGGCACAGGCGCTTACACCGATGCCGGCGAGACACAGTACAGACAGGTTTCACAGGAATTTGACATCACATTGAACTAAAAGATTTTTGCAAAAACGTTCGGTTGGCGCTTGTCGCCGGCCGGCGTCGCGCAAAGCTTTTGGCGGGCCGCCCGTTTTTGGGCGGCCTTTTTTTTGTGTTAGCGATGAGTTGTGGTATTTAGAACGATGTAGGCTTTGTTAGACCGTAACCGGGGCGGCTAGGCCTGCGCGGGGGAGGGGGCTGCGATGATTTCTTTGACTTCTTCTTCTGTCATGTTTAAGGATTTGGCAATGATGTCAATGGACACGCCGTTGGCGTAAAAACTACGGGCGTCTTCTACGGCTTTTTCTTTGCGGCCATCTTCTTTTTTCGCTTCCATGTCCAAATTGTAATCGTATTCGCCAACAAACATATTCCTAACCTCCGTGGCCTTGCGTGAAAGATAGTCGACAAGAATGCCTTTGGAAATCGCTTCGCTTATCGCCTTGTCGTAGCAGTCTATCAGTTCGCTGTCGGACGGATAAGTTCCAAGGACCGAGCGGCGACGGGCGACGATTTCCACTTTATTCTTTTTGTTGTCGGAAATCCGACCTACGCTTGCGAATTGGCTGGTTCTGCAAACGTTTCGACAGGAATTCCCAATAATGCCGAGATTTCTTCAGCCGTATATTTGCCGTCGGCAAGCAACTTTTGCGCGGCTTCTATGCGGCCCATTTCAATTCCGTCTTGTTTCCAGCCGCGGATGGCGCTTTCTTCATCGTATTCAGTCAAACACATAGCTATTATCTCCTCTTTTTGCTCGTGGACAAAGCCTTCCAAAAAGTTCTGTCTGATTGCCCAATCAACGGCCTCTTGCACGGCTTGCTCGATTTTCATGCCTGCCTTTTTGTTGTCGGAAATTCTTCCCACAAGCCTTACATAATCATACATTGGTTTGCATTTTTTGACAAGCGTTTCGTTGGAGCCTTGGTTGATGTTTATCACGTCGGCAGTCCATTCAAAGTCACCTGATTTATCTTCCAACTCAAAAGCGTCTGACAGTCGGAGCTTGTATCGCTCCTCTCTTTTTGTGTCGCCGTTGTAAAAGACGATGAAGCGTGGATTTGGAATCTTAATAACAGACGAACGATGCAAGTTCAAGTCCTTTTTGGCGAGATGTTTCTGATAAAGTTGTGCAAAATAAAAAAAGCCTCGGAGCGGCATGTTGGCGTTGGTTTCGCTCTGCTGCTCGTAGAGCGTCATCTGGCTGTCAACCAAAAAAGATACGTCGTTGTACATCTTGATGTAGATGACGTTCTCGATTGTGTTCAGCTCCAAAGCGTTTGGGTCTGTGTAATTCGTCCCGTTCAAGACGTTGTACAAGTCCAGCCGCCAACGCTTGCTTCGCTCCGTGTCTTTGCCAAAAATAGCGATGAAAAGCCTATCGCGATACTTGGGCTGAGGCTTTTCTTCGATTGTGTTGGAATTGTTCGTTCCCATAAACACTCCTTATATGTAGTATTTGGAAAACGTTCCGCGTTTTCCTTGCATATAAGATATATGCGATAGGCCAGAAAATTTTACTTTTTCCCCGCAAATCAAGAAAAATTTGCCGAATTTTGTTTTTTTTGTTATTTTTAAAGGTATGGATCAGGACAAAATGACAATTAAGGCGATGGACGCGCTGCAGGAGGCTTCTAGCGTCGCCCGACAAAACGACCATGCCGAAATTACAAACGAACATATTCTCATCGCTCTTTTGGAGCAAAAGGACGGAATCATCGCTCCCTTGGTGGAACGGATTGGAATGGACGCGGGCGCTTTGGCCGGCCAGGCGCGCCGTCTTTTGGACAGCCTTCCGCGGGTAAGCGGAGCGGCCAACCTTACGCTGTCGCAGGCCGCGCAAAGGACGCTTGCCAAGGCCGAGGGCGAGATGTCCTCCCTTGGCGACGACTACCTTTCAACCGAGCATCTTCTTTTGGCGATGACTCAAAATTCCGACAAGGCTGCGGAACTGCTCAAGGCCAGCGGCGTCAACCGTCAGGCGATTATGACGGCGCTCAAAGCCTTGCGCGGCTCAAGCAAGGTGGACTCAAACGATCCCGAAAGCTCAATGCGTTCCTTGGAAAAATATTGTACCGACCTTACAAGCCTTGCCAGACAAGACAAGATTGACCCTGTGATCGGCCGCGACGAAGAAATCCGCCGCGTGATGCAAGTTTTGTGCCGCCGCACAAAGAACAACCCGGTCTTGATCGGCGAGCCCGGCGTCGGTAAAACCGCCGTCGTGGAAGGACTTGCGCGCCGCGTGGCTAGCGGTGACGTTCCCGAAAGCTTAAAGGGCAAGCGCCTTTTGTCGCTGGACATGGGCGCTTTGGTCGCCGGAGCCAAGTACAAGGGCGAGTTTGAGGAACGGTTGAAAGCCGTCATCAACGAAGTCAAAAAGGCCGACGGAAAAATAATTTTGTTCATCGACGAGCTTCACACGATTGTCGGAGCGGGTGGCGGCGGAGACGGTTCCACCAACGCGGCAAACCTTTTAAAGCCCGCTCTTGCTCGCGGCGAATTGCGCGCGATCGGAGCGACGACCCTTGACGAATACCGCAAGTACATAGAAAAAGACCCCGCGCTGGAGCGAAGATTTCAGCAAGTTTATTGCGCCGAGCCTAGCGTTGAGGACACGATCGCGATTTTGCGAGGACTTCGCGAAAAGTACGAAATCCACCACGGCGTTCGCATAGAAGATGAGGCGCTTGTGGCCGCAGCGCTTTTGTCCAACCGCTACATAACGAACCGCTTTTTGCCCGACAAGGCGATAGACTTGGTTGACGAAGCCGCCAGCCGCCTTAAGATGGAAATCGAAAGCCAACCGACCGAGCTTGACCAAATCGAACGAAAAATTTTGCAGCTTCAAATCGAGCGGCAGTCGCTCAGCAAGGAAGACGACGCGGCAAGTTTGGAACGTTTGCAAAAGCTTGAAAAAGAATTGGCCGAAATTTCCAGCAAGCGCGACGCGATGAAATTGCAGTGGCAAAACGAAAAGAACCAAATCGGAAAGTCGCGCGAGCTAAAAGAAAAGTTGGAAGCCGCTCGCTTTGACGAAGAAAAGTTCACCCGCCAAGGCAATTTGGAAAAGGCCGCCGAGCTTAAGTATTCGATAATTCCCGCTTTGGAAAAAGACCTTAAGGCCGCCGAAGAAAAGGACAAAGAAAAAGGCTCGGAGCAAAACGCTTCGCTCTTGCGCCAAGAGGTTACGGAAGAGGACATCGCTCGCGTCGTTTCTTCTTGGACAGGAATTCCGCTTTCAAAAATGATGAGCTCCGAAAAGGAAAAGTACTTGCAGCTGGAGGGCGAGCTTCACAAGCGCGTCATCGGCCAGGACGAGGCGGTGCAAGTTGTAAGCGACGCGATTCGCCGAAACCGAAGCGGCCTTAGCGACCCCAACAAGCCGCTCGGCTCTTTCTTGTTCATCGGCCCCACCGGTGTCGGAAAAACCGAGCTTGCAAAAACGCTCGCGGACTTTTTGTTCAACGACGAAAAATCTTTGACCCGCATCGACATGAGCGAGTACATGGAAAAGTTTTCGGTAAGCCGCTTGATCGGAGCGCCGCCGGGATACGTTGGCTACGACGAAGGCGGCCAGTTGACCGAAGCCGTCCGCCGCCGTCCCTACAGCGTCGTTCTCTTTGACGAAATCGAAAAGGCGCATCCCGATGTCTTTAACGTTTTGCTTCAAGTGCTGGACGACGGCCGCTTGACCGACGGACAAGGCCGCCTTGTTGACTTTAAGAACACGATCATCATAATGACAAGCAATCTTGGAAGCGACCTTATTTTGGAAGCCGACACTGACGAAAAGTTAAAGGCGGCCCGGCCGCAAATCGACGCGCTCTTAAAGGCTTCGTTCAAGCCGGAGTTCCTAAACCGCATCGACGAAACCGTCATGTTCGCGCGTCTTGACAAGTCTTGCATCTCTGGCATCGTAAAGAATCAGTTGGAGCGCGTGGCCAAGCGTTTGGAAGACCGCCGCATTAAGCTTTGCTTTGACCAAAGCGCCTTGGACTTCCTTGCGGAAAAGGGCTACGACCCGGCCTTTGGCGCGCGTCCCGTAAAGCGCGCGATCCAGACTTACGTCGAAAATCCGCTTGCAAAGGAAATCCTTGCCGGAAAGTTTGCCGAAGGAACGCAAATTACAGCGGCCGCTTCGGACGGACAAATTAAATTTTCGTGATTGAATAAGACGCTTCTGTTGCTAGGCCTGGAACGCGCGACAAATGCTTTAGCGCTTCGTCAAGTTCCTCGTCCAGCTTCCAGGGCGAGTTGACGACTAGGATTCCGCTTCCGTAAAGGCGCGGCGCGTTAGACGTACCCGCCGCGGCGGCCTTTGCGGCGGTGTTTTCTTCCAATGACGTTTCTATGTGGCTCTGCGGCGCGTCAACGCAAAACTCCGCGCGCAAAATGTTTGTGTTTGCGTTTTGAACTTTTGCCGCGGCTATTATCGATTCCAGCATATTTTCTATTTTCGCCGCGCGGTGGGCCAGAAGCGGATACCAAATTATTATAATGCCGACGCTCCATTTTTTGTGAACCGCGATCACCGTCTTTTTTACGGCTTCGTAGTCCGAGGCTTCTTCGTAGCTGGGGTCGATCAAGACGGCGCCGCGCTTTATTTTTGGAGGCGTTTGGGCGATCAATGTTTTTAGGCCGTCGGCTTTTAGGATTTGCGTATGGGGCGCGTTTTTTGGAACGGTCGCAAGACTAGAATTGGGGGCGGCCCCTTCTTGGGCTTGCAAGACGTTTTCCTTTAGGCTTTCAAACTCGGCGGGATGCAGCTCGCAAATTGTGTGGGCGTCGTCCGGCCGCAAAAAAGCGCGCTCGATTAGGGGCGAGCCGGGATACAAGTCGCGCGCAAGGTAGGGGCGGACAAAGTCCAGGTAGTCCGCGAGCGCGGCGCTTTTTGGGCTTGAACCAGTATCGGTTGCAAGGCCAAGATTTTGGCCGCCCGCGTTTTGGTCTTGCGCCGCCTCTTTTGCCGCGCATTGGGCTAGCGCCAAGACGCCGCGCGCGGCTTCGCCAGTTTTGCGGGCCTTTTCGCCTTGAGTGGAATACAAGCCGCTTCCTGCGTGGGTGTCAAAAAAAGTGTAGGGCGCCTCTTTTTGGTTCAGCTTTTTTAAAAGCTGGATAAGCGCGGCGTGCTTTAGGATGTCGGCGTGGTTTCCCGCGTGAAAGGCGTGCAAGTAGCTTAGCATAGCGAAGGCTTATCAGAGCGCAGGGGCGATTTTGTCAATCGCGTCCAATTCCTCTTTTGTAAACGCGGCGCTTTGGGCGGCCTTTACGTTGTCCAAAATTTGCTCTGGCTTTGACGCTCCGATGATGACGCTAGCGATGTCGCCGTCGCGCAAAACCCAGGCCAAGGCCATTTGCGCCAAAGTCTGTCCGCGCGTTTTTGCGATGTCGTTAAGCGCGTTTATTTGCGCCATTCGTTCCGCCGTCAAATTTTTTTCGGTCAAAAAGCGGCCGTCGGTTTTGATGCGGCTGTCTTTTGGGATTCCCTTAAGGTAGCGGTCGGTCAAAAGGCCTTGCGCCAGCGGGCTAAAGCAAACCAAGCCGATTCCTTCTTTTGCCGCCTTTTTCTTTAGGCCGCTTTTTTCGATGGAACGGTTGAAAATCGAATATTGAATTTGGTTTACGACAAAGGGGCAATGCAAGTCGCTCAAAATTTTCGCCGCCTTCAATGTCGTCGGCAAGTCGTAGTTTGAGATTCCCGCGTACAAAGCCTTGCCTGACTTTACCGCTTGGTCCAACGCTCCCATTGTCTCTTCAAGAGGCGTGTCGGGATCCATTCTGTGGTGGTAAAAAATGTCAAAGTATTCAAGGCCGGTTCGCGCAAGGCTTTGGTCAAGGCTTGCCAAAAGGTATTTTCGCGAGCCGCCGTCGCCGTAAGGTCCGGGCCACATTCCGTAGCCGGCTTTTGTCGTAATGATCATTTGGTCGCGGTAGGAGGCAAAGTCGCTTTTTAAAACCTTTCCGAAATTTTCTTCGGCGGCTCCTCCAGGCGGGCCGTAATTGTTGGCGATGTCAAAGCAAGTGATTCCGTTGTCAAAGGCCGCGCGGCACATCGTGCGAACGTTGTCGATTTTGGCGCTTTCTCCAAAATTGTGCCAAAGGCCAAGCGACACGCGCGGCATTTTTAGTCCGCTCTTTCCGCATTTTTCGTAGGCCATCTTTTGGTAGCGGTCTTCCGCCGCCTGATAACTTTTTTTCATTCCGTTCCTCCTATTAGTCCAGCTCGTCGATTTCAGCAAGCCACAAGGCGCAGCTTGCGTCGCTGGGCATTCTCCAATCGCCGCGCGGCGAAAGGGATACCGTTCCAACTTTGGCTCCATCGGGCATGCACGAGCGCTTGAACTGTTGGGAGAAGAATCGTGAGTAAAAAGTCTTGAGCCATTTTTTTATTTCGGCCTTTGCAAAGCGCGGCGCGTTTTTGTCTTGCGCTCCGTTTTCGTCCGCAAAGGCTTTTTTTGCCAAGAAATAAATTTTTGCCGGGGCGAATCCGTAGCGAACGATATTGTACAAGAAAAAGTCGTGCAATTCGTAAGGGCCCACAAGCTCTTCGGTTTTTTGCGAGATGTTTCCGCCTTCGGGAGGAAGGAGTTCCGGGCTTACGGGCGTGTTCAAAACGTCCAAAAGCGCTTCCTTGAATTTTGGACTTTGCGCGCAGTCGGCTTCCCACTGAACCAAATGGCGCACCAAAGTTTTTGGAATAGACGAGTTGACTCCGTACATAGACATGTGGTCGCCGTTGTAAGTGCACCAGCCCAAGGCCAGCTCCGAAAGGTCGCCTGTTCCGATTACGATTCCGCCGGACTTGTTGGCCAAGTCCATAAGAATTTGAGTGCGCTCGCGCGCCTGCGAATTTTCGTAGGTAACGTCGTGAACGTTTTCGTCCTGGCCGATGTCGTTAAAATGCTGGCGAACCGCGGCGGCTATAGAAACTTCCTTTAACGAAACGCCCGCTTCCTTTGCAAGCGAAAGCGCGTTTTGGTAAGTTCTGTCCGTCGTGCCAAAGCCGGGCATCGTAACCGCCAAGATTCCCTTGCGGTCCAGCTTGCAAAGGTCAAAGGCGCGGCAAGTCACAAGCAAAGCCAGGGTAGAGTCCAAGCCGCCGCTCAATCCGATTACGGCGCTCTTTGCCTTTATGTGGCGCAAGCGTTTGGCCAAGCCTTGCGCTTGGAGGGTGATGACTTCTTTGCAGCGTTCGTCGCGCTTTTCGTTGTCCGACGGAACAAAGGGCCGCGCGTTTACGTTCCTATAAAAGATTGGAGTCTTGTCGTAGTCAAGCTCTTTTAGGCTGACAGGAATTTCCAAGTAGCGGCCCTTATCTTGCGCCGCGGCTTGCGCCTGTCCAAAAGTCGTGGTCTTGGCTCGCTCGGCTTCCAAAAGATTTAGGTCGATGTCTGCGTAAATTATTTGGTTTTCAAAAAGAGCGCTTTGCGCCAAAAGCTTTCCGTTTTCGCAAATCAAGTTGTGGCCGGCGAATACCATGTCTTGGCTTGACTCTCCGTTCCCCGCGTCAGCGTAAATGTAGGAGCAAAAAAGGCGGGCCGAAGTGGCGTTTGCCAAAAGGCGGCGGTATTCGGCTTTTCCGATTATTTCGTTGGAGGCCGAAAGGTTTGCGATGATGTTGGCTCCGTTCAATGCGTGGCGGGTGGACGGCGGATTGGGCGCCCATAAGTCTTCGCAAATTTCAAAGGCGATTTTGGCCGGGCTATTTTCCGGGCAAATCAAAATGTTGGTTCCAAAGGGAACGGCCGGATTTTTTTCAGACAAATAAACGCTTTGCGCAACTTCCGTCGCGGGAGCGGGACAAAACTGGCGGCGCTCGTAAAATTCCGAATAGTTTGGAATAAAGGATTTTGGAACCAGCGCCAAGATTTTTCCTTTAAACAAAATCGCCGCCGCGTTGTATATCGCTCCGTCCTTTTTGACTGGAAGGCCGATTGCGATAACGGCTTTAAGTCCGCTGGTTTCTTTTGCGATTCTTTCGCATTCCTTTGCGGCCGCCTTTAAAAGAGCGTCTTGAAAGAACAAGTCTCCGCAAGTGTAGCCGGTGACGCAAAGTTCCGGAAAGACGACAAGGCTTGCGTCCTTAGCCTCGGCTTGGTTTGCCGCGGTAATGATTCGCTCAGAATTGTAGGCGGGGTCCGCCACTTTTAGGTCAACGCTGGCAGCCGCCGCGCGAAAGTATCCATAGTTCATAAGAATTATTCTAGCATATTGAAAAGAATCATTCAATCTGATAAAATGCCTTTACTATGACTTTGTACGAAGATTTAAAATGGCGCGGTTTGATTAAGGACATCGCAGGCGAAGAAAGCGATTTGCAAAAAGTTTTGGACGGAAAGCCCTTTTCATTTTATTGGGGAACCGATCCCACCGCGGACAGCCTTCACCTTGGCCATTATTCATCTTTGTGCATGGCAAAGCGCTTGGCCAACGCGGGCCATCATCCCGTTCTTTTGTGCGGAGGAGCGACAGGCCGCATCGGAGACCCGCGCCCCACAGCCGAGCGCGAAATAATCAGCGAAGAAACTGTCAACGCCAACATCAACGGAATCCGCTCGCAAATCCAGGCGCTCGTTCCCGGAGCGGAATTGGTCGACAACTACGACTGGTGGAAGGACCGCTCCTTTTTGGACACCCTGCGCGACATTGGAAAATACGTAAGCCTTAACTATATGTTGGACAAAGACATTATCCGCCGCCGCTTGGAGACGGGCATCACCTTTGCCGAATTTTCCTACATGCTTTTGCAAGGCTTTGACTTTGTTCACTTGTTCCAAGACAAAAACTGCATTATGCAAGTCGCCGGAAGCGACCAGTGGGGCAACATCACAACGGGCGTCGACCTTATCCGCAAAATGCTGGACAAGCAGGCCTACGCCTTTACGATGCCCTTGATTCTTGACGCCAGCGGAAAAAAGTTTGGAAAGAGCGAAGGAAACGCGCTTTGGCTTGACAAGACAAAGACCAGCGCCTACCAGATTTACCAGCACCTTTACAATTCCGACGACACCAAGGTTTTGGAATACCTCAAGGTGTTCACCTTCCTTCCCCGCGAGCAAATCGAAGAGATTGCCGCCAAACAGCAGGCCGCTCCCGAAACTCGCATCGCCCAAAAGACTTTGGCCTACGAAGTTGTCAAAGACATTCATGGCGCGGAAGAAGCGGACAAGGCCGTAAGCGGAGCCAAAGCCGCCTTTAGCGGAGAAGGCAACAAGGACGACATGCCCACGGTTGAGTTGGAAAAAGCTTTGATTCAAAACGGAGTCGGCGCGATTGACTTGTTCTTTGCCGCAAAAATCGGCGGCGCTTCAAAGGGCGACATTCGCCGTTTGATTCAGCAGGGCGGAGCGGCGATCAACGCAAAAACTTTTGACGACGTAAAGCGCGTTGTCGGCGAGGCTGACTTGGACAAAGACGGCGAGCTAGTCTTGCGCGCCGGAAAGAAAAAGTTCGTCCGCGTCGTTTTCAAATAGGAACGCGGTGTTTGCGGCGGAATTTTACCTTCCAAACCAAGACGCGATTGTCTTAAATAGCCAGACAAAGAAAGCCACCAGCGCGTCCCATAGACGGCGCAAGGGGCTTGGATTTCTCAATCGGGCCAAACGCCTGTAGCCTTCCATAAGCTCTTCGTCGGTGAATTCCTTGCGCTGGTTGTTTTCTTCCAATTCCATTTCTAGCTGGCTTAGAGGCGTAAGGTTGTCGATGATGTTTGCGTTGATGCTTGTCCAACCGATCGCCTTGGCGGCTTCCAAACGGCGCTCGCCGGCAATCAGTTGGTATTTTGAATTTAGCGTTATCGGATTTAAAAGGCCGTAGCGGCGCAAACTGTCCTTAAGGTTCTCAAGGTTTCCCAAGTCTTTGCGCACGCGTCTTTTTACTTTGATGTCTTTTATGCTTACCAACATCGGCTTACTCCATCAAAGAATTGCCGTCAAAATTGTTAAAGTCGCTTGAATTGTTCACGCTTTGCTTTTCGCTGTTTTCAATGATTGAGTCCAAATCCAAGCCGGTTGACAAGTCGCTGTCGTCGATAAAGTCGTCCATTGTAAAGCCTGTTTGGTAAAGGGCGTCTTGCAGCATGTCTTCGGCTCTCTTTTCTGTGTTGGCGCGGCCAACGCCGTGCAAGTCGCAAATTTCCTTTGGAACGTTGTTCGACATAAACCAAAGCGCGATCTGGCTGCAGCCTTCGGCGCAAAGCTTTCCTGTTTCGGCGCAAACGTTGATTTTTACGACGCCTTCTTCGGGCGTAGGCCATTCTTTGTAAGGCAAGCCTCTGTGGATTACTTTCATAAAGTCGCCCCACGGCGGGCCGGCCAGTGAGGCTCCGGTTCCGGACATGCCCATTGAGTTTCCGGGCGTGTCAAAGCCAAACCAGAAGGCGGCGGTGTAGTAGGGACTGTATCCGATTGACCAAGCGTCGCCCCAGTTTTGCGTCGTTCCAGTTTTGCCGGCAAAGGGCATTTGGAATTCTTGGCCTGTTGTTTTGTCTGTGTAAATGAACTTTGAGCCTGTGGGGTCTCCGCCCGCCGGCTCTATCAGGCTGGAACGGTTTTGCGAGCCAAAGCGCAAGGTTCCGACTGTCGTCGCGTGCTCCATGATTTTTGTCATCACAAAGGAGTTTTGCGGAGTGATAACTTGCGTCGGGTTCTTTAGGTTGTTGTGAACGTCGCGCTCTATGTTAAGAATGATGTTTCCGTTGCGGTCTTCCACCGTGCGAATCGCTGTCGGAGTGACGGCTTTTCCGCCGTTGGCGAAAATAGCGTAGGCGCGAGCCATTTCTATCGGGCGCACTGAAACCGTTCCCAAGCCAAGCGGAAAGCCTGGAATAAAGGCGCGGCTGGGAAGCTCCTTTTGCGGAATTCCAAGCAAGGCGACGGAGCGTTCGATGGCCGCGTCGAAGCCAACTTTTTCCAAGACCTTAAGCGCCGGCACGTTAAGGGAAAGCGCCAAGGCTCTCCAAAGCAAGACGTTTCCGCGCCAGGCGCCGCCGTAATTGTTGGGAAGATAGCTGCTTCCGTCTTTGGCCTTGAACTCGTAAGGCGCGTCAAGAATCGCAGTGGCCGCGTTAAAGTCGGGCGTGTCCAAAGCCGCGCTGTAATACAAGGGCTTGAAAGAAGATCCGGGCTGAACGCGCGCTTGGCTTGCGCGTATGAATTGGTTTGACTGGTCAAACTTGCTTCCGCCGATAAGCGCCGTGATGTAGCCGGTGTCGTTTTCAAGGTTTACCATCGTTCCTTCGATAGTGTGGGCCTTTGCCTTTTCTTGAGACAAGCGGTTGGCCTTGTTGATGATGCCGACCTTAAGGTTGTCGATGCCGAACATAAGGCTGGCGATGTCAACCAAGGGATTGATCTTTGTCTGGAAATCTTTTGTGGCCGACGACTGAACAAGCTGCTTTGACATCTTGAGGCGCTTTAGGTTGAACATAAGGGTGATCAACTCGCTCATCGGAACGTAAGTGCTAAAGGCGCCCTTTTGCTTTACTGCCATTTGCTGCTTGTAGTTGGCGTTTGCGTTGGCGATCTGCTTTTCCATCAAAAGCTGGGCCACCTGCAAGTGCTGGATGTTTCCCGTTGTGTTTACCGTAAGGCCGCTTGAATAAATGTCGGCGTCGCCGTAAATCATTTCGCTCAGCTCGCGGCGAACGTATTCGCTGAACCAAGGCGCCTTGTCGTCGCGCATAAAGAAGGCCGAGGTGTCCGTGCGCGAAAAGTCAAAGTTGAGCCAATAGTTGTCAAAGGACTCTTCCGCTTCTTTTTGAGTGATGTAGCCCTCGCTGACCATCGCGCGCAAAACGTCCTTTTGTCTGTCCATCGCGCGGTTGGGGTGCTCAAAGGGGTTGTAAAAGGCCGGGTTTGAAAGCTGGATTACAAGAATCGCGGACTCGGCCGGAGTTATGCTTCGGGCGTCGTGGCCAAAGTAATATTTGCTTGCCGCGTTTACGCCGTATGTTCCGCCTCCAAAGTAGACGCGGTTCAAGTACAATTCCAAAATTTCGTTCTTTGAATAGCGGCGCTCCATTTGAATGGCCCACCACAATTCCTTTAGCTTTCGCAAAATCGACATTTCCTTGCGGTCGCAATACAAGGTTCCCGCGATTTGCTGGGTCAAGGTTGAGCCGCCGCCCATCGACCTTCTTGTCAATACGCCGACAACGGCGCGGAAAATCGCGCGGGCGCTAAAGCCTTTGTGCTCGTAAAAGATGCGGTCTTCGCGAGTCAAAAGGGAGTCTTTCATGTGCTGGGGAATTTCAATCAAGCTGATGATTTCGCGGCGCTCTTCCGAAGTGAATTCCGTGATCAACTCGCCGTTGATGTCCAAAATTTTAGTCGGCAGCGCCGTGGTAAATTCGGTGAAGTTTTCGGTGTTGACAGTGTCAGCGGTTTTGGCCAAGCAAAGGCCCAAAATGGCTCCGGTAACCAAAGCGGCGGCCATCAGTAAAGAAAAAAGAACTTTTGTAGACGTTTTTATCAGTATCATACTTATCTTTTCTATTATACTGAATGGCTTTTGCTATGTCAATTGCCGCCGTTTTTGGTGTATTTTGCCAAGCCGCCCTGCTTAAGGATCGCCCGGCTGCGCTCGGACAAGTCGTTTACGGCCAAGATTGTCTTTCCGTTAAGGTCAATCTTGAACTCGCAGCCTGTGTCCAGCGCTTCTTCGATGTTTACAAGCTTGAGCGTGTCGCCCATCTTAATCGCGTCGTAGTCGGCGGGATTCACAAAGTTGAGCGGAATGATGCCGTAGTTGATAAGATTCGCTTTGTGGATTCTGGCAAAACTCTTGGTCAAAATCGCTCGGACGCCCAAGTACATCGGGCCAAGCGCGGCGTGCTCGCGGCTTGAGCCTTGTCCGTAGTTTTCGCCTCCAACCACGATGCAGTCGGCAAAATTCGCTTTTTCGGCGCGCTCGTAGAATTCCGGGTCCAGGCGCGTAAGGGTGAACTTGCTTATTTCCGGGATGTTGGAGCGCAAGGGGAGCATTTTTGCTCCGGCCGGCATGATGTCGTCGGTGGAAACGTTGTCGCCCGCCTTAAGCGCCACCGGGAGCGTAAGGCTTGGCTTGTAGTCGCGGCAAGCGGGGCAGGGCTTGATGTTGGGGCCGCGCAAAATTTCAACTTTGGCCGACTCGCTTTCTGAAAGCGGGGCGATTACCATTCCGCGGTCCTGAGCGGCTTCCAAAACGTCTTGGCTTGTAAGGCGGCTGTCGCCTCCGTCCAAAAGGCTTTGGCGGACTCCAGTCTTGTAGGCCGCGTCTTCGTAGTCCAAGTCCTCCGCGCTTGTGAAAACGCCCGTGATTGCGGCGGCGGCGGCGGTCTCTGGGCTTACCAAATATACGTTTGCGTCGGCAGTGCCGCTTCGGCCCTTAAAGTTTCGGTTGAACGTTCGCAAGGTTACGCCTTGGCTGTTTGGGGCAAAGCCCTGGCCGATGCAGGGGCCGCAAGCCGATTCCAAAATTCTAAAGCCGGCTTTTATAAGGTCGCCCAAGATTCCGGCTTTTTCGGCCATCATCAAAGTGGCGCGGCTTCCGGGCGCGATTCCAGCCTCAACGCCGGGCGCGATATGCTTTCCCTTTACGATGGCGGCCACGCTTTCCAGGTCGTCAAGCGACGAGTTGGTGCAGCTTCCGATTACGACTTGCGTCACAGGCTGGCCCTTAAGGCTTTGTATTGAATTGATTACGTCGGGGTTGTGGGGGCAGGCTGCAAGGGCATGCAAGTCGTCCAAGTTGATTTCGATAACCTTGTCGTAAGCGGCGCCTTCGTCGGCCTTAAGCTCTTTCCAGTCGCCGCCGCGGCCCATTGATTCCAAGAATTTCTTTGTCTTTTGGTCGCTGGGGAATACCGAAGTCGTCGCGCCCAATTCCGCTCCCATGTTTGTGATTGTGGCTCTTTGCGGAACGGTAAGAGTTTCGACGCCAGGGCCAAAGTATTCGTAGATGGCAAGCGTTCCGCCCTTGACGGTCTCGCGGCGGAGGACTTCCAAAATAATGTCCTTGGCTCCGACTCCCTTTTTAAGAGAGCCTGTAAGCTTTACGCCGAAAATTTTGGGCATGGCCAAGTGAAAGGCTCCTCCGCCCATAGCGACGGCGACGTCAAGGCCGCCCGCTCCGATGGCGATCATTCCGATTCCGCCGCCTGTCGGCGTGTGGCTGTCGGAACCGAGCAAGGTTTTTCCGGGCGCTCCAAAGCATTCCAAGTGAACCTGGTGGCAAATGCCGTTTCCGGGGCGGCTAAAGTAAAGGCCGTACTTGGCGGCGATGCTTTGAAGGTAGCGGTGGTCGTCCATATTCTTAAAGTCTGTCTGAAGGGTGTTGTGGTCAACGTATGAGACCGAAAGCTCTGTCTTTACGCGGGGAATTCCGATTGTCTCAAACTGAAGGTAGGTCATCGTGCCCGTCGCGTCTTGGGTGAGCGTTTGGTCGATTTTTATCGCGATGTCCTTTCCGCGCTCAATCGGAGAGCCTTTTGTAAACTGTGTTTCCTTGCACGCTTGGGGAACGATGTGTTCCTGCAAGATTTTTTCCGCCAATGTAAGAGCCATAAAGTTACCTCAAAAAAATTTTCTAAAGATTTTAGCGCATTTTTACCTCTTTTGCTAGGGGGCAGCCGCTCGTGATTTTTGCTTCCAAGGCTTTAACCGTTAGTTCGAGCGGTTTAACCGCGTCCAACGGACGCTGCGCTTGTTTTTTCTAGACTTTCGGTATACAATAGAATATTGTGGGAGCGAAATTTCTTGTAAAAAAGTCGGCCTCTTTTTGCCTTTGCGCGGCAATTCTTGCGCTTTGCCCGGCGCTCTTTTCTTGCAAAAAAAAGGCGGAAAAAGTCCTGGAAGAATACACGCCCCTTTCCAAAAGCGCGCAAGAGCTTAGCTCCTCCGCCCAATGGGCCTACGAAATAGAAGGCGACCGGCTTTCAAAAAAAATCGACTCCTTTGAGGCGATTTCAAAAAGCATTCCGCTTTCGCCCCTGGCTATGGCGGCTTTGGAAGGCGGCCTTCCGATGAGGGGCGTTTACCCGGATTTGCTGGGCTTTGAAAACCTTGACACTTCCGGCATTCAGGGCGAGCTTTTGGAAACGACAAGGGCCTTTTGCAAAGCCTTTATCGACTATTCAAAGGCCGAGCCGGGCGAAGACGGACAAAAGGCCTCCGGGCAGGTTGACGCCTTGTTTTACGCTAAGACGCTTTTTTCGCTTTCGCTTTTTTTTGCGGATACCAAGGAGGCGGGCGCGTTTGACGCTTTTGTAGTTGGCCGTCCCTTTGTGGGAGACGACTTGATAGAAATTCCCGTAAGGTTTTCGGGGCAAAAGGATTATTTGTTTTGCAAGCTGTATCCAATAATGGATAAGGAAGCTTGGAAAATCCAGCAGATAGAAATTTACAAATGGGAGGCAAAAGATGGAAGCGGCAAAACTGACAGGAATTGAGCGGGAATTGGTCCTTCAATATTTGATTGACGGAAACGTTCCCGTAACCGTAACGCCAATCGAAGACGAGGTTCCGGATGCCGCCGACGGTTCGGAAGTAAAGCCTGCCACCGCGGCGCTTTTTCCGATCGCCATCAAGGCCGAGCAATTAAAGGTCTTGGAGCAAGGAATCATTCTTTTGACCAACCCGCCTCAAAACGTAAAGAACTTTATCGATAAAAAAGCCCGCGTCGAATTTTACTTTAACCGCTTGGGCCTTTACTTTGAGACAAAGATCAAGCAGATAAAGTCCGGCCTTGCGCTTGTGATTCCTTCTTCAATAAGCAGAATCCAAGAGGCGGCCGCCGCTCCGCGCCCGACGGAAATTTCGGCGCAGCTGTATTTTTCGGTCAACCAAAAAACTGACGTTCACATCGATTGCGTTCCCGCCGAAGGCTACCAACTTTTTTCAAAGCCGGTTTGGAAGGACATCGCCGAAGACGCGCAAGTCAAGGCCAAGGAATACTTGGAAGAGTTCATCGTCCACGCGCGCCAAAAAGGCGTTGCCGGAAGCGGCGTGCAATTGATTCCGGTTGTCCGATACTTGGCCGAAAAAGTCGTAAAAATGGAAAGCGTCCAAGACAGAAAAAGCCCGCTTGAAATTTTGTTCATCAACCACGAACGAATTGTCTTTGGCCAAAAAGCCGGCAACGCCGATTTGCAGGATGGAACGGAATACGCGCTTGAGATGTCGTTTCCGCTGCCCAGGCCTTTGAGCGAACGAAAAATTTTCGCCACTTGCCGCGTCGAGTCAAACTATTTTGACGACAAAAAAGAATTGGTTTGCGTGGTTTGCAGGTACACGTCGCTGCAAGAAGAAGACATTCGCTTTTTGTACGAAAAGGGAACCGGTGAAAAACTTATTTAACGGCGCGTTTGACCTTCTTGTTGTTTCCAATCAAGATGCCGATCGGCTTTAGGAAGGAAACGTTTTCGCAAACAATCTTGATGAACACCAAGAAGGGAACGGCCAAAAGCATTCCGATAAAGCCCCATACCCATCCCCAAATGCTCAAAGAAACCAAGATCAAGAAGGGCGAAATGTTCAAGTTGTCGCCTTCGATGCGGGGTTCGACTACGTTCCCCAAAAGCATGTTTGTCAAAGTCAAAAGAAGAGCCGTGGCGATTACCGGCGGCGCGTACGGAAAGAATTGAAGCAGCGCGAAAAAGCCCGTCAAAAGCCCGGAAATCACGCTTCCGAATGTAGGAATGAAGTTGAGCAAAAAGGCCAAGAAAGCCCAAACGATCGCAAAGTCAACGCCTATGATCGACAGTTCGACAAAGACCAAAAGGCCTGTGGCAAGCGAAATCACAAACTTGATTGAAAGGTATCTGGTTGTGTCCACCATGACTTTTGTTATCACGCTTTTTACGCGGTGGCGCATTTTTCCTTCAAAGGCCAGCGAAATCTTTTTTTCAAAAGAGCCCGCCTCGACAAGCAGGAACGTGTACATCATGAAAACCAAAAACACGTTCTTTGCCGTGAGCAGCGCCGTGTTTGAAACTGAAAGCGCCGCGCTTTGCAAGTACTGACGGATTTTCAATTGCGCCAAAAGGTTTTCGATTAATGTTTTTCCTTCGTCAAAGCTTAGGTTAAAGCGCTGCGCCGCGTACTTGTAAAGGGTAAGCAAGCGGTTTTCGTAGCGGGGGTAGGCGTTGATAATCGAAGCGGCGCTGGCCTGCAAAAGGCGGGCGATCGCTCCGATTGACAAAACAAAGGCGATTAAAGTGATTCCGATTCCAACGCCCCACGGAAGGCGCAAGCGTGTGTGCATCTTTCGAACGGCGGGAAGGGCTACAAGCGCGAGCAGAATTGACAAGACGATTTGAACGGCGATTCCCTTTGTGACTTTAAGGATGGCGACAAGAACGACCATCGACAAAAGGCACAAAAGAATGAAAACTCGCCTGGGATAGTTTTTTTCTTTGGCGCCTTCCAGAGAGGCGCTTTCCATAACCGTCTTTTCTTCCAAAATCCGCTTCCTTATTTTTTGGGTCCAATCTTGTCAAAGCCGCAGAAGGGAACAAGCGCTTCCGGGATTGTGATCGAGCCGTCTTCGTTTTGGTAGTTCTCAACGATCGCGAGCATCGCGCGTCCTACGGCGATGGCCGTTCCGTTAAGCATGTGGACGTACTTGTTCTTTCCGTCGTCGTCCTTGTAGCGAACGTTCAGGCGGCGGCTTTGGTAGTCCGTGCAGTTTGAGGTAGAAGTGACCTCGCCGTATTCTCCGCCGTTGCGGCCGGGCATCCAGGCTTCCAAGTCCCACTTGCGGTAGGCCGGCGCGCCAAGGTCTCCGGTGCATGTGTCGACGACATGGAAGGGAAGTCCCAAGCCTGTAAAGATTTCTTCTTCGATAAGGCGCAACTTTTCGTGCAATTCGTCGCTCTGTTCCGGAACGCAGTAAACGAACATTTCCACTTTGTCAAACTGGTGGACGCGGTAGAGGCCCTTGCTGAATTGGCCGGCCGCTCCGGCTTCGCGCCTAAAGCAGTGCGAAAGTCCGCAGTACATAAGAGGCAGTTTTGCCTTGTCCAAAATTTCTTCGGAATGGTAGCCGCCCAAAGTGATTTCGGCTGTGGCAACCAAGCATGTGCCTTCTTCTTCGATGCAGTAAACGTTTGACTCGTTTCCGCGCGGATTAAAGCCGATGCCCTGAAGGATTTCTTGGCGGGCGACGTCCGGCGTGATGAAGGGCGTAAAGCCGTGCTTACGCAAAAGGTTAAGCGTGTACATGATCAAGGCTTGCTCCAAGAAGACCGCCTCGTTCTTTAGGTAATAGAATTTCTGGCCCGAAACTTTTGTTCCGCGCTCAAAGTCGATCAAGTCCAGTTCTTCCATAAGCTGAACGTGGTCGCGCGGCTCAAAGTCAAACTTGCGCGGAGTTCCCACTTTCTTTACCTCAAGGTTTTCCGTGTCCAGCTTTCCGATCGGAACGGCAGGGTTGCACATATTGGGAATCTTTCGCGCGGCTTCTTCAAGCGCCGGCTCGATTTTTTCAAGGTCGGCTTCGACGGCCGCGATTTCTTCCTTGATTTTCTTTCCTTCGTCGATAAGCTTTTGGCGGGCGTCGGCTTCCATCTTGCCTTTCATCGCCGCGGCGTTTTGGTTTCGCTGCTGCTGCAAGTCCTGGCGTTTTGTGACCAGCGCTGTTCTTTTGTCGTAAAGCTCGACGACGGCGTCCGCGTCGGCTGTCATATTGCGGTTTTTGATGTTCTCTTTTACCGCGGCAAGGTTTTCTTTAATAAATTTGTAGTCCAACATGTTTATGCCTCTTTGTTTTATGTTTTATTTTAGTTCGTAGACGCAGTATACGGTTACGGTCACAAGATTGTCGCCGGCGTTGATGGGCGTGGCAAAGTCGTTCGCCGCCATCATCTTGGCTCCTTCGGCGCGCGCGGCTTGCGTCGGGGCGCCCGCTTCTTGGATGGAAATTATTTTTCCCAATTCCGCTCCGGCAGTTTTTGCCATCAAGTTGGCGGCTTCCGCGGCGTTCTTTATAGCCAAGGTGCGGGCTTCGCGCAAGGCGTCGTCCGTTCTTGTCGAAGCGAATTGAATCGACGAGAATTCGTTGGCGCCTGCCTTTACGGCGGCGTCAATCGCGGTTCCGGCCTTGCGTGTGTCCATCGTTACGATTTGAATTGAATTTGAAACGCGGTAGTCGCCGCGGACTTGGACTCCGTTCCTGTATGAGCTGTCCTGCCAAATCCTGTAGCTGTTGGTTGTGATCGAATCGGGAGCGAAACCCGCGTCGGCCAAAGCGGCGTGGACTTTTCCGACTGACTCGGCGTTAAGGCGCGCGGCTTCGACCACCGAGCGGTTGTAGGTGACGACGGCCACGTTGATTATCGCTTGGTCGGCCCTTACGCTTACAGAACCCGTTCCCGAAACGGAAATGCTTCTTGCGTTTTCCTTTTTGTCTTCCGCTCTAATGTAGCAAGAAGAAAGCGCGAGCGCGGCCGCAAGCGACAGGGCCGTCGCAATGGTAAATGAATTCTTTTTCATACAAACCTTCTTATCTTATGTCTATGTAAAATCTCTTTAAGTAAATCGAACGCTCGTTGGCCTTGCGCCAGTAATTGCTTTGCGGCCAGTTTTTGATCAACGTGTCGTAGGCGCCGATCGCGCTCTTGATGTTTCGCACTTCGGACTTGGCTTCCAAAATCAAGCCTTCCAAGTAAAGGCCTGCGTCAAAGTCTTCGCTTGCCGTGTCAAAGAATTGCTGAACCAAGTCCAACGCTTCGGCGTAGCGCTTTTCGTCGTAGGCTTTTTGCGCGCGCTCCAAAAGGCTCTTTGCCTTGTCCGTTCCGCCGGAAAAGCCTTGGTCCAAGGCGCTTTCTTTTTGCTCTTCTTCGGCCGCGGGGGCGCTCGTTCCGGCGACGGCGGTTTTTTGCTTTGAATCGCTTTTTTCTTGGCCCGAAGTCTGGATTACAGTTTGAACTTTTTCTGACGGCGACTCTTGCGCGGCTTCTTTTTTATCGGGCTGCGATTCTTTTGCCGCCGGCTTTTTTTCGCTGTCTTTGCTTTGCGCGGGAGCTTCTTTTTGCGGAGCGTTTGGAGCGCTTTCCGCCTGCGCGACTTTCTTTTCCTCAATCGCTTTTGTTCTGTCAAATTTTGGCGGAACGACTTCGGCGTAAGAGGGCGCCTCTACATGGGTGGCGTCTGTCGCGCTTTTGTCGGTTATTGAAATTTGAATGTAGTCGTCGATGTAGTTTCCTGTAAGGATGTCGTTCTTGTAAAAGTGCAAGAGCGCGACGCCCGGTTCCTTTGAGCGAAGGGTAAAGGTTGTCTCGCCTTTTCCCAATTTGCGGCCTTGGAAAATAAAGTGTTCGCCTGAGCCTTCTTCGCCTAAGTAAATCCAGCCGCTTCCGGGATAGATTACGTCAAGAAATTGGTTGTTTTTTATCGTCATCGAGCGGCTGGGAACCGGCGGCTGTTTTTCTTCCTTTTCTTCTATCGTTTCTTGCTCTTGGCCGTCTTGCGCCGCGGCTTGGGCGGCTGCGTTGGATTCGCCGCCATTTTTGCTGTCCGAAAAATTATAGCGGTCGCTTGTGTTGTCACGGCCGGAATTGTTTGATCCGTTCGCGGCTGCCGGAGCGTTTGGCGCGCCTTTTTTTGGCTCGGCGTTCTTGGGCGTTGACTGATTGCCCGCGGCTGTTTTTTCGCCGCCCGCATTCTTGCCGCCCGGAACTTTGTCGCTTGCAGGACCGATCAAAGGCCCGCCTGAGATTTCCTTTCCTTGGTTGGTCAAGCGCGTAAGGTCCGCGGTGTCGGTGGATTCGTCGGCCTCGCTTTTGCCCGCGTCCTTTATTTTTTGAGCGAGCGAGCCGTTTTCGCTTTGCGCGATGCCGGACGCGTTTTGCTGGTTTTCCGTATCGTCCGCTTGTTCAGCGTCTTCTTCTGAGTCTAAAAGCGCGGAAAATTCTTCCATTTCGCTTTGGGGAATTTTTTCTTCGTAGGCGGAAGCGTCCGCGCCGTTTGCGTCGGCCGCGTCATTCGCTCCGGTCGCGTCGTCCTCGGCGGCCGCGATTTCTTGGCTGTTTTCAGAAGTCGCGGCTTTTTCGGCGGCGCTTTGTTCTGCCGCTAGGCTTGCGGTGTCGGCCGCGTTTTTGGCGGAGCCTTCAGTGCTTTGACAAGAAAAGAGAATCGCGCAAACTAAGGGCAAAGCAAAAGCCGGGAACAATGTCTTTTTCACGGGGCGGCCTCCGTTATGCTTTTAATAAGGGAATCGTTTGACGCCGAAAGCTTTTTTACCGCTTCCTCGTCGGGAAGAGTAAGCCATTCGTGAACTTGCGAGTCGGTCCATTTTTCGTTTGTCTGCCTGCTTACGGCGTACTCTTGCGGGATTGAAACGCCTTGGGGCAAAAGCAACTCTTGGTCGGCTTCCAAAGGCGGGCTTCTAAAGCTGGCGCTGGGGACTTCTTTTTTTTGCGGAATCAAAATGATGGCGATAAGCGCCGCGCAAAAAAATATTATCAAGACGCAAGAAATCAAAAGCGCTTTTTGTCTTTGCGAGAAAAAGTCCCTTATGTTGTCGCCAATCTCAGAAAAATCCATTACTGCTGGCCTTGCTCCGTTTCGCCTGATTTATCGCGGCGCGGCGGGCGCGGAGGAATTACGACTCCTTCCTCCGGCGGAACGTCTTCTTCAACAAAGTCGTCGGGCTGCTCGACATAATTCTTCTTAATATTGTCGATGTCTTCGTCAAGGCGCAAGGCGATGATTTTTGAAACGCCCGACTCTTCCATCGTAACGCCAAGCATGGAGCTGGCTCCCATAACGGTCTTTTTATTGTGGGTGATTACGATGTATTGGCTTACGTTGGCAAAAGCGGTAAGCGCCGTTACAAAGCTTCCTACGTTCTTGTCGTCAAGCGCCGCGTCAATCTCGTCAAGCAAACAGAAGGGGCTGGGGCGGACTTGGTATGTGGCGAACAAAAGCGCGATGGCGGTCATTGTTTTTTCGCCGCCCGAAAGAAGCGCGATGCTTTCCAACTTTTTTCCCGGCGGCTGCGCCAAAATGTCGATTCCCGTCGTAAGAACGTTTTCGGGATTCTCCAAGCGCAATTCCGCGCGGCCTCCGCCAAACAAGCGGCGGAACATATTGTGGAAATTTCTTTTGATTTTGTTGTAAGTCTCCAAAAAGAGTTCCGAAGACTTTGACTTGATTTCTTCGGCGACGCGCTCCAAGTCCTTAAGCGACTTTAACGTGTCGTCGTAGTTTGTCTGCTGGCGCTCGTAACGCTCCTTTACTTCCACAAACTCTTCGGGAGCCATCAAGTTGATTCCGTGGCTCAACTCGTCCAACTCGGTTCGCTTTTTTGAAAGCTTTTCCTTTAAGTCCGCGGGCTGGACGGTGATGGTGTACATTCGTTCCTCGTATTCCATCAAGTCGCGGGAATACTGGTCAAGGAAGTTTTGCTTTACGTTCTTGATTTCGGTTTCGGTCTGGATCAAAGAGCTTGAAAGCTGTTCGTACTGAGATTGGTACTTGTTGAGCATTTCTTGCTTTTTGTTGAGGTCGTTGGTCTTGCCCGAAACCTTGTTGTTGTAGTCCTTGATTTCTTCGTCAAGTTCCTTAAGGCGGTCGGCGGTCTTTGTTCCGCGAGCCTCGATTTCGGCAAGCTCTTCGGCGATTGTTTGGATTTGCTCTTCCAAGTCTTCCTTGCGCTTTTGCTCAAGGTAAAGCTCTTCGTCGTTTTGGCGCAAGTTGTTTTCTTCTGTGGTCAACGTGCGGCGCAACATAGTCATTTGGCTTTGGGCCGCGGCGATTTGCTCGTTCATCTTGGCTTCGTTGACTTGAAGGTTTGCCAAGGTTTCCCTGTATTCCGAAATTTTTTCGTTGAGGCTTTCGTTCTCTTTTTTAAGCTCGTCGATGCGTTTGTTCAACTCGCCGACTTGCGCCAAGTTTTCCTGAACCTTTTGGTCAACGCCGCGCTTTTTAGTGATGATGCCTTCCGGGCTAAGGAACTCGCCGATAAACTGGGGCGAGGCCTTTATGTAAGCGTCAAGCGCGGTTTGAAGTGTTTGAAGCATTTCGAGCGCATCGCCAAAAGCGGCGGCGGACTCGCTGGCTATTTTGTTTCCGTCAGAAGTGGCGCCGGTTTTTACCGCGTCGTCAAAAATGTTCTTGCGGCCCTGAACAAAGATCTTAAGCTTTCCCAAAGTGTCGTCAAGCTCTTGCTTTGCCTGGCTCATCGCGTTCTGGGAATAGCCGGCAGACTTAAGCTTTGCGTCAAGCTCGGTCACGATGTCTTCTGTAATCGCGGTAAGCTCTTTTTGCAAGTTGGCGCGCGCAAGCTCAAGGTCTTCGATCATCTCTTGCTTTTCGCTTGCCATCGCGTCGTTGTCGCTGATCCTCTTTGAAGCGTTGGTGATGTTCTGGCCAAAGGAGTCGATGTTCTGCTTGATGTCGGCAAGCTGCTTTTCTTTTTCGTGCATCGCGCTTTCGGCTTCGTCAAGCTCTTCGTTGATGCTGTCGATTCGCTCTTGGATCGCTTTTCTGTGGTTTTCTATTTGAGCGATCTTTTCGTTGATTTCTGTCTGGCGGCTGTTGAACTGTTTTTGCAGCTCCAACTTTCCGTTCTTTTCGCCCTGAATCTTGATCAACTCTTGCGTTCCTTCGGCGACTTGGTCCTGAAGGCTCTTGATTTTGTCGGTGTTCTCGGTAAGGGCGCTGTTGATCGCGTCGATTTCGGCGCGAACGTCGGTTCGCTTTTTTTCTATTTCTTTCTTTGTGTTTTCGTTGCGGCTCTGCTGTTCCACAAAGCCTTTCAATTTTAAAAGCTGAATGTCAAGCTGCAGGTCAAAGACTTCTTCTTTTACCTTGCGGTATTTTTTTGTCTTTTCGGACTGAACTTTGAGCGTTTCGTAGCTGCGCTTGATTTCGGCAAGGGCGACTTCGATTTGAGTCAAGTTGGCCTTTGTCTTTTCCAATTCGCGCTCGGCTTCGGCGCATTCCGCCTTGGAACGGCTGATTCCCGCGGCCTCTTCAAAAAGATAGCGGCGGTCTTCCGGCTTGCTGGAAAGGATTTGGTCGATTTTTCCCTGTTCCATTACGGAATAGGCGGCCTTTCCTACGCCGGTGTCCATAAAAAGCTTTCGGATTTCGGTCGGGCCGACTTGCTCGTTGTTGATAAAGTATTGGCTTTCGCCGGAACGGAAGAGGCGGCGCTTGATCGCTATTTCTGAGTCGGGGCGGGGGAGGAGCGAGTTTTCGTTAAGGATTGTAAGGGTAACTTCGGCCAAGTTGAGGGCCGGACGGGTTTCGGTTCCGTTAAAAATTACGCCTTCCATTGTGGCCGCGCGCAAATTTTTGGACTTGTTCTCCGCGAGAACCCATTTCATCGCGTCAACTACATTGCTTTTTCCGCAGCCGTTGGGGCCCAAAAGCGCGGTGATTCCGTCCGCAAAGTCGATGTGAGTGCGGTCGGCGAACGATTTAAAACCAAATATGTCAAGACTTTTTAAAAACACGTCAATGCCACCCTAAAAATAGTCCCATCATTCTATCATAAGCGGCGAATTTATTCAAGGCTCGCTTGCGCCGGGTCGCAAATCTTTCCTTTATATAGCGCTTTTGGATGGACGATAATCTTAAGCTTTTTTTCAAGCGCGGCCAGTTTGCGGAGCTCCCATTCGTCGCCAACGACGATATTTACGCCGTTTTTGCCTGCTCGGGCGGTGCGGCCGGAACGGTGGACAAAAAAGTCCTCGTCCGGCGGAAAGTCGCATTGAATCACGCAGTCAATGTCCGGGATGTCCAGGCCGCGGCTGGAAAGGTCGCTGGTAATCAATACAGGGCATTTTCCGCTCTTAAAATGGGCCAAAACCGCTTGGCGCTCTTGGTTCTTTATTTTTGCGGTAAGCGCGGCGCAGTCGATTTTCTTAAATTTTAGCTTTTGGTAAATGTTTTCCACTTGGTCGGCCCGGCTTGTAAAGACAAGCGCCTTTTTTGGCTGCATCGCCCTTAAAAGCGAGCGGACAAAGTCGATTTTGTCCCGCCGTTCGGCAAAAAAGGCCCAATGCTCGATTTTTTCGCGCAAAACGTCTTCCAGCGGCAAAAGAATCGTCTCAAATTCCGCCGCCGGCCTGACGGCTGTCAAAAAGTCCTGGGTTTTCTTTGTGATTGTGGCGCTGCAAGCGATCGCCTGAACGTTTTGGCCAAAAAGGTCCAGCAATTCCTGGCATTCGTCGCGGATTTCCTTTGAGGCAAGCCGGTCGGCCTCGTCAAGGACCACGGCGGCGGCGTTTTCTATTTTAAGCTTCTTTAATCGGCAGAGTTCCAGCAAGCGGCTTACGGTTCCAACGACAATCGCGGGCCTTTCCTTTAGGGCGTCGATTTGCCTTTTTAGCGGGGCTCCCCCGATAAAAAGGCCGCATTTAAGGTCTGTCACGCTAGCCGCCGCCTGTTTTAGTTGGGAAGCCAGTTCAAAGGTTGGCGAGACGATCACTAGGCGGACGGCCTTTGTCGGATTGGGCTCGGCTTGAATCTTTTGCAAAAGGGGCAGCAAAAAGGCGAAGGTTTTTCCGCTTCCTGTGGCCGACTGAAAAATCACGTCTTTTCCAGCCAAAATTTCCGGAATCACTTTCTTTTGAACCGGCGTCGGCTCAGTGATTCCCAGAGCGGCCAATTTTCCTGCAAGGCCGCCGTCAATTCCCAATTCAGTAAATCCGCTCATGCCGCATACTGTAGCATAAACGCGCAAAAAATGCTACTATAGAGAAATGAAGATCGCAATTGACACATTCGCCTGCGACAGCGGAAAAAGCGGCTTTGGCTCTTACTTGACGGGGCTGACAGCAAACCTTCCAGCGCAAGAAGGCGTGGAATACATGCTTTTTGGCGCGCCGCTGGACAGATATACATATTCCAACGACATTCCCTTTTGCGAGGTTCATTGCGGAGAGTCGATGAACGCGCAAAGGTGGTGGCACAACGTTTCTTCCGCCCGCTTTTACAAAAAGAACAAGGTCGGAGCGGTGTTGTACCCGGCTGCCACTCGGCTTTTGCCCGGCCGCTTTCCGCTTCCAAGCGTGGCGGTCTTGCACGATTCCCTAAGCAAAATTTTGGCCAAGTCGCGCTTTTCGCACCGCCTGGCCTTGCGGGGCTTTGAACGCGTTCAAAAAATCATCGTTCCCACAAACTTTATAAAAAACGATTTGCTCGGCCTTGGCTTTGACGGAAAAAAGATCGCGGTCGTCCGCCACGGAATCGACCACAACCTTTTTTACCAGCGGCCCTTGGAAGACCAAGATACGCTTAACGTAAAGCCCTTTGCTATAAAGCGGCCTTACATCATTTACGCGTCCAGCATTACCAGCGCCGGAAAAAAGCACATAGAGTTGATAAAGGCCTTTGAGATTTTTAAAAAGAAAACGGAGTCTCCGCACCGCTTGGTTTTGGCCGGCGCCGAAAACGCTTGGGGCGAGCAAGTCCACAAGGCCGCCTTTGAGTCTCCGTATTCGTCGGACATTTTTTTGACGGGCTTTTTCCCGCGCGAGGGCTTTCCGCTTTTGTGCGCGGGAGCGGACGCTTGCGTCTTTCCGTCGGTCCAGGAGGGAGTGGGTCTTCCGGTTGTCGAGGCGATGGCGTCCGGCGTTCCGGTTGCCGCGTCCAATTCAGGCGCCTTGCCCGAAATCTGCGCCGGAAAAGCCGTCTTGTTTGACAGCGACAATCTGGAAGAAATGGCGGCCGCGATAGAGACCGTAGCGACCGACAAAAAGGCCCGGTCAAAGATGATTGCCGAAGGAATCGCCTGGAGCAAAAAATTCAATTGGCAGGAATGCGCCGCAAAAACCGTCGAGCTTCTAAAAGAGGCGGCGGAACAAATATAACGGCCAGTTGTGGTTGGTCGTTGCGGCAAAAAAAATCCGCGCGGTTTGCGCGGATTTTTTTTACGCCTAGGCGGTTTGTTTTACCACAAGGCTTTCGGGCTTTGGAATCTTTTTGTTCTCCACAAAGTCCTTTGTGATTTCAAGCTCTTTCTTTCCGGGAACGCTCGGAAGCTCGTACATCAAGTCCAAAAGCATTTTCTCGACAATCGCTCGCAAACCGCGCGCTCCGGTCTTTTGCTTTATCGCGGTGTCGGCAATCGCTCCGATCGCCTCTTCGTTAAAGGTCAAGGCAACGTCGTCAACGGCGAACGAAGCTTGGAACTGCTTTGTGATCGCGTTCTTGGGCTGGGTAAGGATGGCAACCAAGTCGTCGCGGGTCAAAGCCTTGAGCGCGACTGTAATCGGCATACGGCCGATCAATTCCGGTATCAAACCAAACTTCACAAGGTCGTCGGGCGTCACTTGGTTCAAAAGCTGCATGCGCTCCTCGTCGCTCATTGTGGCGACGTTTGAGCCAAAGCCCAAAGAGTGCTCCGCCGTTCTCTGCTCGATGATTTTGTCCAGGCCGACAAAAGCGCCGCCAAGGATGAACAAAATGTTTGTCGTGTCAATCTCAAGCATTTCCTGGTTGGGATGCTTTCTTCCTCCCTGCGGCGGAACGGAAGCCTTTGTTCCTTCGATGATTTTAAGAAGCGCCTGCTGAACGCCTTCGCCCGAAACGTCTCGGGTGATCGAAGTGTTCTCGCTTTTGCGCGCGATTTTGTCAATCTCGTCAATGAATATGATTCCGCGCTCGGCGGCGGCGATGTTTCCGTCGGCGGCGTTGATAAGCTTAAGCAAAACGTTCTCCACGTCTTCGCCAACGTAGCCGGCTTCGGTCAAGGTTGTCGCGTCGGCGATGGCAAAGGGAACCTTTAGCTTTTGCGCCAAAGTGCGGGCCAGCAAAGTCTTTCCAGAGCCTGTCGGTCCGATCAAGAGAATGTTTGACTTTTCGATTTTAACTTCGTTTTGCGCTTCGGGCTGGCCCATCAAGGACATTCGCTTGTAGTGGTTGTATACCGCGACGCTCAAAGCCTTTTTGGCGTAGTCCTGGCCCACGACGTATTGGTCAAGGTATTCTTTGAATTCCTTGGGGCTGGGAACCTTGCTCATTTCTATTTGGTCAACGCCGCTGTCTTCTTCGGCCAAGACCCTGGAGCAAAGCTCGGCGCACTCGCGGCAGATGAAGATTTCGCCTATTTTGCTGGCGGCAAGCTTTCTGTCTGTGTCGGCGGGGCGGCCGCAAAAGGCGCAAAAGTTGTTGTTGGAATTGCGGAACAAGCTCATTTGCGGGCCTCCATTACTTGGTCGATCACGCCGTATTCAAGCGCGTCTTTGGCCGACATGTAAAAGTCGCGCTCCATGTCCTTGGCGATTGTCTTTTCTGTCTGGCCTGTGGCTTTTGCCAAATACTGGATTGAAAGCTGCTTTAGGCGGATGATTTCCTTTGCCTGGATCGCGATGTCGCTTTCCTGTCCGCCAACGCCTCCGCGCGGCTGGTGGATCATGACTCGGCTTGACGGAAGCGCGATGCGCTTTCCCTTTGTTCCGCCGGCGAGCAAAATCGCCGCCATGCTGGCCGCCTGTCCCAAGCAAATCGTCTGGATGGGGCAGTGGACGTACTGCATAGTGTCGTAAATCGCAAGGCCGGCCGTTACCGATCCGCCGGGCGAGTTGATGTACATGTTGATGTCTTTGTCGGGATTCTCCGATTCCAAGAAAAGAAGCTGGGCTACGACCAAGTCGGCCGTGGCGTCGTTGATCTCTCCGTCAACAAAAACGATTCGGTCCTTTAAAAGGCGCGAAAAGATATCGTAAGAGCGTTCCCCGTTTCCTGTTCGTTCTATTACATAGGGAACCAATGTGTTCATTTTTTCGTTCATAATTATAATATAGCGATTATTCCTCAAATCGTCTAGGGTTTGCAAAAAAAAGGCGGCAAAAAGCGTTTTTTAGCCTCTTGCCGCTCCTTTTTTTCCTTTAACAAGGCTTAGTTCTGCTTGAACAAGTCGGCAAAGTCAATTTTGTCGCCCTTTGAAACCTTGACTTCCTTGTAGAGCTCGTCGTAAAGCTTTTGCTCCTTAACGTCGTCAATAAGGTATTCCTTTGAGCGGGGGTCTTCGTAGTGCTTTTTGACTTCTTCTACGGAAGCGTTGCTCTGCTCGGCGATTTCTTTGTATTTTGCTTCGATTTCTTCGGGTGTTACCGAAATGTTCTTCTCGCGGATAAGCTCGTCAACGATGATGCGGCTTTTGAGCATCTTTTCTGAGTCGCCTGTCCACTGCTTTAGCATCTCTTCCTTTGACTGGCCGCTGGCGGCGATCAATTTTTCAAGCTGCTCGGGGCTTGTCTGGAACTGCTTGGCCATCATGTCCCAGCGGGCGTTGATTTCTGTGTCAAGCATGCTCTGGGGAAGCTCAAAGGGGTTCTTTTCGATAAGCTGGGTGAGCAAGTCGTTGTTCTTCATTTCGCGGACGCGGCGGTCGGCGGCGCTCTTCATGTTGATTTCCAAGTCTTTCTTGAGGTCGTCCAAAGTCTTGAACTTTTCGCTGACGTCTTGGGCCAAGTCGTCGTCAAGGGCGGGAAGATTCTTGATCTTTACGGCCTTGAGAGTGGCGCGGCCTTTTTTGTCTTTCTTTCCGACTTCCTTTGTCTCGCCTTTTTTCATTCCGACAACGTCGTCAGAAATATTGTAGGCGTCCGCGTCGCCGATTGTGAAAACGTATCCGTCGCGCTTTGTTCCGGCGACTTCGTTTCCGTCTTTGTCCAACTCAACGTAGTCAACCGTTACGATGTCTCCCTTTTGGGCAGCCTGGTCGTCGGCGCGGTCTGTGATTGTGGCGTTGCGCTCCTGGATGGCCTTAAGCTCGTTCTGGAGCTCCTTGTCGCCGATGTTTACCTGCGGCTCCTTTACGTTGATGCCGCCAAAGTTCTTTACCTGAACCTTGGGGAAAACGTCGTACTTTACTGTGTAAGTCAAGTCCTTGTCCAAGTCCAAGGCCGGAGTTCCTTCCAATACCGGCTGAGAGTAGGGAAGAGGCCTGTTGTCCTTTTCCGCCTCGTCCTGGAAGATTTCGTTCAAAGAGCTGTCGATGATTTCTCCCAAAGCGTCGGCCTTGAGCGCCTCGCCGTACTTCTTTTCCAATACGTTGGCGGGAACGTGGCCCTTGCGGAAGCCGGGAATCTGAATTTCTTTGGCGATTTTTGCCAAGGCGTCCTTGTATGACTTAGCCACGTCGTCCTTTCCGATTGTGACTGTAAGCTTTACTGACGATTTTTCCTGCGGAACGAATTCTTTCTTCAACTGCATTTTTTGCCTCGCTAAAATGATTTTTTAGAAAAAAAAGCGGTCGGGAAAAGTTTCCAGACCGCCAAATTTTAGAGCGGAAAACGGGAGTTGGACCCGCGACATCCACCTTGGCAAGGTGGCGCTCTACCACTGAGCTATTTCCGCAAGGTTTTTGGCCTATAGGCCTAGAGCGGAAAACGGGAGTTGGACCCGCGACATCCACCTTGGCAAGGTGGCGCTCTACCACTGAGCTATTTCCGCATATGCGAGAGGAGGGACTTGAACCCTCACGCCTAGGGCACTAGATCCTAAGTCTAGCGTGTCTGCCATTTCACCACTCTCGCAGGCACTGGCATCACCGCAAGGCGATTTCAAACAATATTATAGGAAATGGAAAGTTTTGTCAAGCGCATGGCGGTCTTTTTTTGCGCTTGTTGCGTAAGTGGAAATTATTGACGTTTGCGCCTTCGGCGCATAGGCATCAAGCGCTTGGCGGTCTTTTTTTGCGCTTGTTTCAAAACTCAATACAAAAAAAATCGCCTTCCGTTTGGAAGGCGATTTGGGATGAGCCATGCCGGCTTCGAACCAGCGACCCACAGATTAAGAGTCTGTTGCTCTACCAGCTGAGCTAATGGCCCATGTTTTTTGCGTCCGACAGGATTCGAACCTGCTACCACCGGATTCGAAGTCCGGGACTCTATCCAGATGAGCTACGGACGCGCTACCCGGCGACAACATCATCCTGTGGATTGGGTGCCTGGTGGGGATTGAACCCACGACAACCAGATCCACAATCTGGCGCTCTACCACTGAACTACAGGCACCAAGTTATCGACGTAAAATGATAGTATCAAATTTCGCTCATATTTGTCAATAGGTCGGCCCGCTTTTTTTTGCAAATTTTTTTCCTAAACTTTATTTTTTAAATTCCGAAATTCATAGGGAATAGCCGCGTCTGGCGGCGATGACGGAGGTCTTTATGGCAAAAAAAGTTCAGGTTATGGATATTTTGGAAAAGGAGAACGACACTCTTGACAGATTGTTGGACTGCCAGTCAAGCGTCCACGTCGCGGTAAAGACTCGCAATTGGATTGGCCTTGAAGAAGACATGGAAAAAATCCGCCAGCTTTCGTTGGAATTTTCCGCCTTGGAGGAGGAGCGCGAAAAGATTTGCGATCCCGAAATCAGCGGCGAAGAAAAGGCCATGATGCTCAAGCTTCACGCCAAGCTCCTCAAGTCAAAGATTGAAAACCAGATTTTGAACAAATATATAGAAACAAGCCGCTCTTTTGTTCAGGGCATTTTGGAGAACGCCGTTCCCCAGCGCCGAAACATCATCTACTCGCGCAACGGAAAGGTTCTTAAGCGCGAGCCCGAAAGCGTGGTCTTGAATCGTATCTTCTAAGGAGTTGTAAATTATGTCTACATTTGCAGGAATAGAAATCGGAAAGCGCAGCCTTAACGCGCATCAAACTTCAATCACAACCGCCGGCCACAACATCACAAACGCCAACACAGAAGGCTACTCGCGCCAGCGCGTTCAGCTAAAATCTTTTGACCCCATTTACAGGCCCGACCTTAGCCGCGCCGAAGTTCCCGGCCAAATCGGCCAGGGCATGGAAGCGGAAAGCATCACCCGCGTCCGCGACGAAATGCTTGACCTTCGCATCGTGGCCCAAAGCAACGAGGAGTCTTATTGGGACACCCGCAGCAAGTACTACACGATGTTGGAGCAAATCTACAACGAGCCCGACGACGTTTCTGTCCGCACTACAATGGACAAGTTTTGGGAGTCTTGGCAGGAACTTTCGCTCAACCCGGAAAGCCAGGCGCACCGCGAAGCCGTTGTCTCTCGCGGCCAGTCGCTTGTAAACTCAATCCAAAACCGCGACAAGGCCTTGACCGGAATCGGAAACCTTTTGAACAGCGACATCGAATCCAACGTCGAGCAGCTTAACGACATCGCAAACCAAATCGCCGCGCTTTCCACCGAAATCGTTCGCTCAAAGGCTATGGGCGACAATCCCAACGACTTGCTTGACAGGCGCGACGCGCTCGTCGAAAAGCTTTCAAAGATCGCAAACATCACAAGCGACCAGCGCGACAGCGACGAGTTTATGGTTCACATCGACGGCCACATTTTGGTTCAGGGCGGAATCGCCCGCAACTTTGACGTTGAGTCAGTCGTTGACAATTACGGATACTCGCGCGTCGTATGGGCCGACACCCGCAACGAAGCGGTTGTAAAGGGCGGCTCTTTGGGCGCCTTGATTGAGCTCCGTGACGTTGACGTTCGCAACGAAATCCAGTCCTTGAACACAATGACGATGAACTTTACAGACTTGGTCAACGACGTTCACCGCAACGCGGTGGGCGCCAACAAGACGACCGGCCTTGACTTTTTTGTAAGCCGCCCATTTGTCGAGAACACAAACGGAAACTACGACTCTGACGGAGACGGCGTTGAGGACAAGACTTACGCCTTCCGCTTTACGGGAACCAACGCGCTTGACGCTCAGGAGCAAATCGGAATCGAAGGCGTCATGACTTTGGCCGGCCACACTGGAACGATCCAAGTCGCCTACCATCCGACGGACCGCGTCGAGGACGTAGTCAACCGCATCAACGATTCCAACGGCGAAGTAAAGGCCTACCTTGACCGCAACAACAATTTGGTCCTTAAGGCCACTACAAGCCAAGCGATAGAGAACCCGGATTTCGTCATCCGCCACGTGGAAGACTCTGGCCACTTCTTGGTAGGCTACGCCGGAATCCTTTCTGCAAGCGGCGAAGAAGGAGCCTACGATTGGAACGGAGCCGACGCGGTCAACGCTCTTAAGGGCGCCGACGGAAACGGAAGCCGCGCGCAGTTTGCCGTCGCTCCCTACACAAATCCGTCAACTTACATAGAAATCAACGGCGTGATCAAAAACGACGTCATGAACGTAGCCTCGGCCTATGCCGACCGCGACAATCGCGCGATGAGCGGAGACGGAAACGCCGCCGCCGAAATCGCCAGCATCCGCAACACAAAGGTTATGATCGGCCGCGAGCGCACGCTTGACGACTACTTTGCCGACTCGGTTACAAACGTTGGCCTTATGGGAGAGCAGGCCGAGACAAACCTTATGAGCCAGCATGCGATTATGGACGACCTTCGCGGCCTCCGCGACTCTATCAGCGGAGTCAACATCGACGAAGAGTTGGCCGACATTATGAAGTTCCAGCACGGCTACAACGCCGCCGCCAAGTTTGTGACTGTCATCGACGAGATGATCGACACGGTGATTAACCGCCTTGGAGTATAAGGAGTAGGATATGAGAAGAATCAGTTCAGGAATGAATGACACAGACGTTCAGTCTAGATTGAGAATACAGGAGTTCAAGCTTAACAAGGCCAACAACCAGTTGGGAAGCCAGCGCCGCATCCAGGAATTGCGCGACGACCCGATCGCCGCCGGCCACTTGGTCCGCTACCAGTCTTTTGCGGGCCGCGTAAAGCAGTTTGAGGAAAACGCGCAAACCTTGACCGAACGCTTTACCGTTCGTGAAGGCTACATGAACGACTCTTTGCAAATCATGCAGCGCGTGCGCGAGCTTGCCGTCCAGGGCGCTCATGGAACATACACTAAAGAAGACCTTCAGAATATGGCCGGCGAGGTTGACCAGCTTTTGCGCCAAATGATCCAAAACGCCAACGCAGTCGACCAAGACGGAAACGCGCTCTTTGCCGGAACCAACACAAAGGTAACCGCCTTTGAAGTTGAGATGGGAAACGTGGAAGGCTCCGGCGTTCCGATGATTCAGGAAGTCATTTACAACGGAAACGTAGCCTCCAACAACGTTGAGGTTGACGAAGGCCAGTATTTGGAAGTCAACAATTCCGGAAACAGGACTTTCTGGGCCGACAGGCAGACTTTGACAAGCGGCCGCGACACGACAAACTGGGTTGCCCAAAACGACTCAATCATTTCTGTTGACGGAAAGGAAATTCAAGTTTCGGCCGGCGACAACATCTATGCCGTAATCGCAAAGATTAACAATTCCGACGCCGCTGTAAAGGCAAGCCTTGACCCGATCACTCGCGGCCTTCACTTGCAGACAACCGACGCCCGCCAGCTTTGGCTTAGGGACGAGGAGGGCAGCGTTCTTACAGACCTTGGCGTAATTAGCGGAACGGAACAGAGACCGCCCTACAACTACGCAACAGGAACCCGCGTCTCAGGCGGAAGCATGTTCGACAGCGTAATCGCCTTGCGAAACGCGATGCTCAAGGGCGACCAAGAGGCTATCGGAAGCCGCGTTTTGGGAAGCCTTGACTCAGGCCTTGGAAACCTTGTGACCCGCATCGCCGAGAACGGTTCCAACTACGAAAGGGCCTCGCTCAACGTGACCCGCAACTCGCAGACCGCGCTCAACGTAACGCAGATGATCGCCACCGAGGGCGACTTGGACTTTACAAAGGCCGTCACCGACATGAAGATGATGGACTACGTTCACCAAGCCTCTCTTAGCGTAGCCGGAAAAATGTACTCAAGCAGCTTGCTAAACTATATGCGCTAATTTAGGAGTTTTTTAACATGGACGTTAGGACTAAAATCGGAACGACAGTTCAAATTCAAGACAAGGATATTTTGGAAATCCCCGAAGGCCTTTTTGGATTTGAGGAATACAAGAAATACGCGATATACGAAAGCGAATACGCGCCCTTTATGTGGATGCAGTCGATGGAAGAGCCAAGCCTGGCTTTTTTGATCGTCGATCCATTTTTGGTCGCGGACGACTACGAGCTTGACGTTGACGACAAGGCATTGGCAAAGATTGGAATCACCAATCCCGCCGAAGTTTGCGTTATGGCGATTGTTACGATTCCTGCCGGAGGAACGCCGGTCACCGCCAATTTGCAAGGCCCGCTTGTCATCAACAGAACCAACAACCAGTGCATGCAAGTGATTTTGGGAAGCAACAAGTGGACCACAAAGCATGACATAATGAAGGCGCTCAAGGCCAAAGACGCGCGGGGAGAGGCTTAATGCTAATCCTTTCCAGAAAAACCGACGAAAAAATCAAGATTGGCGAGGACATCACCCTTACCATAATCGAAATTCGCGGCGACCAAGTCAAGATTGGCGTTGAGGCTCCCAAAAACGTAAAGGTTTTTAGGCAAGAAGTCTTTAACGCGATTAAGAACGAAAACAAGTCGGCCGCCGAAATCCCCAACGTTTCGGGCATCGACGCGATCACAAAGCTTCTTAAAAAGTAGCTGTAAACTTGCGCTGGCAATCGCGGCTCGCGACGCAAAACCCGCCATTCGGCGGGTTTTTTCTTTTTTTTAAATTTTTTTCAAAATTCTTTAAAAAAAAGCCAAACTCTCATCAACTATTTATATGATATAGGTGTGAGGAATTTAAAAAGCAAAGGGCGTTTTGGCAAAAACAGGTTTTTCTTGTCAGCTTTGGTTGGCGTAAATCGGTGCCTCCGATGTGGTTTGTTTTCTCCTTATATTCTTCCCTTATGTCCAAAATGCGCCCTTGAGCTTCAGAATTTCGTCCCGCTAAATTCTCCCCAGCGGTGTTCCAAATGCGGAAAACTCCTAGTTTCCGAAAAGGAAATTTGCATGGAATGCCGGGAACGCGAAGGAGAAAGCAGTTTGGACGCGCTTTTTCCCATCCACAGCTATCGGCAGTGGAAAAAGGAATTGGCGTTCACGTGGAAGTCGGAAGGGCAGAGGAGGCTTTCTCCTCTGCTTGCCCGGCTTCTTTTTAAGGCTTTGAAAGAGCTGGGCCTGGAAAAAACGCCCCTGGTTCCCGTGCCGCCGCGACCGGGCAAAATAAAGGAAAAAGGCTGGGACCAAGTTGACGAATTGGCCTGTATTTTGGAAAAAAAGCGCGGAATTTTGGTCCACAGGGACATTTTGGAGCGAAAAAGCGGCGGCCAGCAAAAAAAACTGGGACGTGACGAACGATTGGGAGCGGCGGGGGCGGTTTACGATTTGCGGCCTGATTTTAGGGCTTTGACGGACATAGGCGCGATCCCGGCCGAAGTCGTTCTTTTGGACGACATTGTGACGACCGGGGCCACTATGGAAAAGTGCGCCTGGCTTTTAAAGGCCGCCGGCGTCCAAAAAGTCACCGGCCTGGCGCTTTTTAGGGTAGGATAGCGTTTATTTTTATCTTGCATTTTTTGGCAAAGCGCTTTATAATAGAAAGACGTAATTGGAGGATTTATGGCCGGCGAAGAACAATATCAGCTTGTTACATTCCAACTTGGCGAAGAATTATATGGCGTTAACATTATGGACGTTAAGGAAATTGTAAAGACGCAGCCTGTGCGCCCTTTGCCCAACGCTCCATATTATGTAGAAGGCATTTTTAACCTTAGAAAGGAAATCATTCCTATTATCAACTTGCACAAAAGATTCCGCCTTAAGAAGGCTGTTTTGGAAGACGGCGAGGATGAGGGCGGATTTGTCATTTTGAACATTGACGGAAACCGCATCGCGATCATCATCGACCGCGTTGCCCGCGTCGTTCCCGTTGCCGGAAGCGACATCAAGGCTCCGCCGCAGATGTTCAGCGGAATCGGTTCCGAATACATTCAGGGCGTAATCCAAAAGGACCCCAACGCTCCTTACTTGATTATGCTCGACATTCGCAGGCTCTTTAACGCAAAAGAATTGCAAAAAATTATTGAAGTAAAACAATGATCCAAACATTCAGCTCAACCATTCGCCGCAAAGAAATGGACGCGGTATTGACTTGCATGGTCGATGAAAGAATCGGCCCCGGCGAGTTGAACGCGCGCCTGATTCAGACGGCAAAAGAATTTTTTTCATGCGCTGGAGCGGTCGCATTGCGCACTCCCGCCGCCGCCCTTAAGTACGCCCTTAAAGCTCTAAGCTTGGAGGCGGGTAGCGGCGTCATGCTCAGCGCTTTGGCTCCCCTGTGGCAATACGCCGTGGTGGAGGAATTGGGCTTTAAGCCCGTAGTCTTGGACGTTCAAACAGAAAGCGCCCAAATCACTTCCGAGATAGTTTCGCAGGGAATTCAAAGCGGCGGCCGCGCCCTTGTGTTGCGCGAAAGCCTTGGAATCCTTCCTGACTTTGAAGGCATCTTGGCCTTGGGCATCCCTGTGATAGAAGACATAAGCCAAAGCGCCGGCGGCCTCGTTCCCGAAGCGGCGCAAGGCGAAGAAGCTGCAAAAGCCGCTCCCTCAAGCGAAGAGGAAGGCGACGCCGTCAAGACGGAAGTTAAGGGAAAAAAGGCCGGCTCTTTTGGCATTTACGCTATTTGCTCTCTTGAAGAGCAGGACGTCATCACCGCTGGAGGCGGAGCCTTGTTGATGGCCGCCGGCCGCCGCGATTGGCCCGTCCTAAAATCTTTGGCCGAAGGCATTCCTTCGATCGAAATGCTTCCCGACATTAACGCGGCGCTTGCCACGGTTCAGATAAAGGAATTTGCGCGCAACGAAGCCAAGCGCAAGGAAATATACGCGCTTTACAACCGTTCCATCATGTCTGGCAAAAACAAGGGCTTTGTCCGCGACGTTGAATTGAACTCCACAATTTGGTCTTTCCCGATCGCGCTCAACAGCGGATTCAAGGACGTAAAGGCTTACGCGCAAAAAAAGGACATTGAAGTTCGTTTGGCTTTTGAAGACTCAATCATCGCGGCCAAGGAAGATGAGTTGGGCGCGGCGTGCAAAAACGCCAAGGCCCTTGCCTTGAGAAGCGCCGTCTTCCCCTTGTATCCGCGCCTGAACAGAAGCCAAATCGAGAAGATTTCAAAAGTTTTGGTAACTCTTCCGTAATGAAAAATTGCCTTATTGTCGTAAACACTGATAAGCCCAAGTCCGAGCTGCTCGGAATCGAGACCGCCAACTTTCTAAAGTTGCGCGGCGTCGAATACACTTTCTTGGACTTTAACGGCAATGAGCAAGACTGCGATTGGAAATCCTTTGACTTTGTGATTACCCTTGGCGGAGACGGAACCGTTCTCTTTGCGGCCAGGGGAGCGGCAAAACATTCCATTCCCGTCTTTCCTGTAAACCTTGGCGAGTTTGGCTTTATCGCGGGCGTTCAGCCTGACGAGTGGGAAAAGTACCTTGACTTGTTTTTGCAAGGAAAGCTTAAGACTGTTTTGCGAACGATGCTTAGCGCCCAAGTGATTCGCGGCGGAAAAATCGTTGAAAGCCACCAAGCCCTAAACGACATCGTCGTAAGCGCCAAGAGCGCGGCGCAAACTATTTCTATGGACGTAAGCGTAAACGAGACGACGCTTGGCCACTTTAAGGCGGACGGCGCGATCGTTTCTAGCCCTACAGGCAGCACCGCTTATTCGGCCAGCGCCGGCGGCCCGATTGTAGGTCCGGACTTGGACGCGCTTGTCTTGACGCCGCTCAATCCCTTTTCTTTGAGCGCTAGGCCGATCGTTTTTTCGACTAGGGCGCTTTTGCAAATCAAGTTGATTCCGTCCAGAAACCGCGACGCGATTCTTACGGTTGACGGACAAAAACCGATTGACTTAAAGGACAACGACATAATTCAAATTAAAAAATCGGAGCATGACGCGATTTTGGCAGGAACTTCCGTAGAAAAATTTTATAACGCGCTCCGCAACAAGTTGAACTGGTCCGGCGGACCAAACGGAGGCTCTAATGCTTGAATCTTTAAAGATAAAAGACTTTGCGCTGATCGACTCTTCCAGCGTTGAATTTTCAAAGGGCTTTAGCGTTCTTTCGGGCGAGACAGGCGCGGGAAAATCCATCCTTATCGGAGCGATTTCCTTTTTGCTTGGCGGAAAGGCCGGAGCGGAATCAATTCGCGCGGGCTGCCAAGAAGCCAGCGTTAGCGGCGTGTTCACGATTCCCGCAAAGACGGCGGCCGACCGAGACCTTTCCATGGACGCGGAGGAGGAACCGCTTAGCGCCCGCGAATGGCTTAGCCAGCGCGGAATCGAAGACGAGGACGGCCAGATCATTTTGCGCCGAGTCGTCAGGGCCGGCGGAAAAAGCGGCGCTTGGATTCAAGGAACTCCCGTTCCGCGCGCGGACTTGGTAAAGTTCAGCGAATTTTTGATTGACATACACGGCCAGCACGAGCACCAGTCCCTGATGCGCGTGGCCGAACACAGAAAATTTTTGGACAGCTATTGCGGCATTGTCGAAGAAGTGGCCGCCTTTACAAAAATCTACGCCGCGCTTGTCGAAAAGCGCGCCGCCTTGGCGTCCCTTAGCGCAAGCGGGGCTGAACGCGAGCGCAGAATCGACTACCTTAAGTTTTCTATCCAAGAAATCGAAGACGCAAAGCTCAAGGCCGGCGAGGACGAAGCTTTGTCCGCCGAAGAGTCCAAGCTTTTGAGCTTTGAAAAATTGTATTCCGAAGTCCAGGCCGTAAATGAAATATTTTCCGGTGAGGACGGCGGCATTGAGTCGCTTTTTAAGCGCGTAAGGTCTGCCAGCGAGCGGGCCGCCGCTTTGGACAAAAATTTGGAGGAGCTGGACGGCCGCGTTCAAAACGCTTGGTACGAACTTTCGGACCTTAGCCAGTCCTTCCGCTCATACCAAAATTCCTTGGTGTTCGACCCGGCCCGCTTGGAAGAAGTCCAAGGCCGCCTTGACGTAATCTACAAGCTTAAGAAAAAGTACGCGGCCAGCGTTGACAGCCCCTTGCAGGCCGTTTTTGAATACTTGTCCCAGGCCAAGGCCGAGCTTGAAACTTTGGATTCCTCCTCAATCAACAAGGAATCCTTGGAAAAGGAAATCGCCGCCTTGGAACGCAAGGTTTACGAGGCCGCAAAGGCTATTTCGGCCAAAAGACAGGCGGGAGCCGCCAAAATGTCGGCCCAAGTCGAGGCGGTTTTGCAAAAACTTGGCATGGCCGGAACCAAATTTAGCGTGAACATCAGCCAAAAGGCCGGCGACGCGGTGGAGCAAAAGTGCGGCCCCTACGGAATGGACGACATAGAGTTCTTGATTAGCGCGAATCCCGGCTCGCCTATGGCAAGCCTTTCAAAAATAGCTTCCGGCGGCGAATTGAGCCGCGTAATGCTGGCCCTAAAGACGATTTTTGCCCAAAGCGACAAGGTTCCAACCCTGATTTTTGACGAAATCGACACCGGAATTGGCGGCGAAGTGGCCGTCGCGGTGGGCGAACATATGAAAAATTTGGCAAAAAATCGTCAAATTTTATGCATAACACATCTAGCGAGCATTGCGGTTTTTGCCGATAATCAAATAAGAATACAAAAGTCTGTTGAAGGCGGCATAATGAAAACTCGGGCGGCTCCTGTTCAGGGAGAAGAGCGAGTGGCTGAAATTGCCCGAATGCTATCTGGCGACCAGCAAAGCTCCGAATCTTTGGAGCACGCTAGGTCTATGTTGAAAAAGTACTCAAGCTTGTCGCAGTAAGACAGAACGGGAGCGCTAAATGGCAAAAATTACAAACGAAGACCGCGAGCTTTTTAAGAAAGAAGCAAAGCAGTACGAAGATTTAATTAAGGCCGAATTGGACAAAGAAAAAGAAATGCTCACAACTATGAAGGGCGACGCTGTCGGCGTGGAATACAAAAAGTTGATTCTCGCCGAGCAGATGATTTACATCGCCACTTTGTACAACGCCATAAATTCCGCTTCCGTAAAGATTCTTGACGTAAAAAACAACGACGCTCTCAATGAAGGAAGAAAGATTCTTTACAAATCAATCATTTATTTGGAGGAAATCGTCACCAACATAATCAACGCCGCGCAAAGCGACGTAAGCGAAAAATTGGAGGCGGTCGCCAACACTCCGCTCGAAAAGCGCTACTTTTTGATCCGAAAGTTGGGCTTGGCGATTCAAATGATAATCGACGCCTTTGGCGACAATTCTAAATGGAAGTGGTCCTTTGTAGAATTGGAAGGCCGCTTTGCCGTCGTGGCCAAAAACTTTTACGACTTTAAGGAATACATCAAGGCTTACTTTGACCCCAACAATCCTGACAACGAAAATTCAATCCTTTACTTGCGCTTGATAAGAACCTTGCTTGACAAGTCGGCCAACGCCTACCGCGACAAGTACGAGCTTTCAAGCCGCCGCCTTGACGACATGAAAGCGGCGATCAACTTTTTGCTTGCCTTGCGCCGCGTTAGCGTGACTCTTGGCGAAAGCGAGACCGCCGAAGAACTAAAGAAAAAGGCGATGACCTGGAAAGAAAAAATGGAAGCCGACCAAAAGGCCGGAAAAAGCAACTAAAGCAAAAAAGCCGCGAATTGCTCGCGGCTTTTTTTGTTAGTTAAAAACATTCATTGAAAGAACGTGTGTCGGGCAGCCTTCGGCGCATTTTCCGCAAGCGTTGCACTTGGCGTAGTCGATTACAGGAATGCCCTTTACAAGAGTCAGCGCTCCCGCTTCGCAAGTTCTTTCGCACTTGCCGCACTTGATGCAGCCGTTCTTGCAGTTTTTCATAATTGAAGGCTTGTTGTCGCTGCGGTTTTGGCAAAGGGCGATCGGGCCTTTTGTCTCAACGTTGTAGAGCGAAATCAAATGTTTGGGGCAAGCCTTTACGCATGAGCCGCAGCCTGTGCAGTTTACAAGGTCGATGTGGGGAAGTCCGTCTTCTCCGATAACGATTCCGCCAAATTCGCAGGCGGCCGCGCAATCGCCAAAGCCGGCGCAGCCAAACGAGCAAAGCTTTGTTCCGTTTATCGCTTGGACCGCGGCGGCGCAAGTCTGGATGCCCTTGTATTGGCCCCTGGGCTTTGCGCATTCTTTTGTTCCGCGGCACATAAGGACGGCGGCCTTTTTTTCGGCCGTTACGGTAACGCCCAAAACTTTAGAAAGCTTTTCGGCGACTTCAGCGCCGCCGGCCGTGCAAAGGTTGGGGGCGACGGTTCCAGCGGCGACCGCTTTTGCGTAACCGTCGCAGCCTGCAAAGCCGCAGCCGCCGCAGTTGGCGCCCGGCAATTGCTCGCGCACGTCGATTTCTTTTTGGTTTACGGGAACCGCGAATATTTTTTTGAAGAGTCCCAGCAAAAGGCCAAGCAAAAAGGCTATCGCAAACGAGACCGCTATTGTAATTAAAATTGTGTTCATATCAACCCCTTAAATCCCATAAACGAAAGGGCCAAAAGCGACGTGGCCAAAAAGAGGCCGGAGTTTCCTTTTAGGAAGGCCGGCATGTTTGAGGTTCTAAGCCGCTCGCGGATTCCCGCCATGATTACCATCGAAAGCAAAAAGCCGCCGGCGCTTCCAAGCGCGTAAACGATTGACTGGCCGTAGTTGTAGTTTTTGCTGATGCAGTTGAGCGTGATTGCCAAAACCGCGCAGTTTGTCGTGATCAAGGCAAGGTAAACGCCCATCGCGCTGTACAAGGCGGGCGAAGATTTTTTAAGGTAGAACTCAACCAATTGAACAAGCGAGGCGATTACCAAGATGAAAATCAAGGTCTGCAAAAACTGCAGCTTAAGCGGAACCAACACGCAATAGTAAATCGGGTAGGTGGCCGCGGTTGCAAGCAAAATTACGAACGAAGTCGCGATTCCCATTCCGGCGGATTTGCTTGTGTCGCTTGTCATTCCCATAAAGGGACAGAGCGCCAAGTACTGGACCAAAATCACGTTGTCAACGAGCATGGCCTTTAAGAATATTTTAAGAAGTTCGTTCATTTTTTAGCTCCTTTGTTTTTCTTCATCTCTGAAAGTCCAAGCGTGATTGCGATCATAATTCCAAAGACAAAGAAGCCGCCCGGCGCTCCGCTAAAAAAGCCGATCGCGTTTTCTTCGGCAAAAACCGTGTGGCCAAAAATCTTTCCGCTTCCCAAAAGCTCGCGGATAAAGGAAATGGCGATCAAAACCCAAGTGTAGCCGATTCCCATTCCCAACGCGTCCAAAATCGCAAGGCCCGTGTTGTTCTTTGACGAGAAGGCTTCGACGCGGCCCATGATGATGCAGTTTACAACAATCAACGGAATAAAGACGCCAAGCGAGTCGCTCAAAGCGGGAACGTAGGCTTGCAGCAAAAGCTGGACAATCGTCGTAAAGGCCGCGATTACGATGATGAAAATCGGCAACCTTATCGCCGACGGAATCAGCTTTCTAAAAAGGCTTATGATGATTTCGCTCATCAAGAGAACGAATGTCATGCTAAGGCCCATTCCCAAGCCGTTGAATACGCTTGTCGTTACGGCAAGCGACGAACAAAGTCCGATGGAAAGAACCAAAAGCGGGTTTTCTTTTACGATGCCGTTTGTAAAAATGTTCAAGGCTTTCATTTGTTTCCTCCCGCAAGATATTTTTTAACAGTCTCGGCCGCGTTTGAAATCAACTCTCCCATCGTGTTGGAAGTGATTGTCGCGCCGGAAATCGCCTCGTAGTCGTTTCCAAGAACAAGCGGCGCGCTTGCGTCAACTCCGGCAAACTGGCCGTAGAAGGTTGTTCCCTTGGAGTTTTTGTAATTGGGATCGGCGGCCTTTTGTCCAAAGCCCGGCGAGTCGGTCGTCTGCAAAATGTGGACGCCCGCGATTTTTAGGTCGCTTCCAAAGCCGGCCACAAGAGTCGTCGTATCGTAAGTGGGGCCGGAAGCCTTTACAGCGTACCCGAACACTTGGCCGTCTTTTTTGGCCGAGTAGAACGACTCGATTGTCGCGCTTCCGCTTTGCTTGTCATAGGCGGCGATTTTTTCAAAGCCGTCCGCGTCAGGGAAAATCATCTTAAGCGCCTGGCTTTCTTTTTCCAACGCGCGCCTCTCAATTTCGGGAGCGGTCACGTTGTTCACCAAGGCAAGGGCAAAGCAAGCCGCCGCCGCGTAAAGGGCAAGGATTACGCCCAGCTTTAACGCTTCTTTCATTTGGCGCCTCCTTCTTTTTTATAGCCGTATTTTCGCGGCGTGATTTTGTTCAAGAAAGGCACGATTGAGTTCATGATCAAAATCGAGAACATTACGCCTTCCGGATATCCGCCAAACTTTCTTATAAGGAACGTTAGCAAGCCGCAGCCGGCGCCGAATATCATTCGTCCGGGAGCGGTTATCGGGCTTGTTACATAGTCGGTGGCCATAAAGACCGCTCCAAAGACCAAGCCGCCCGAAAGGACGTGGGCCAAAACGTCGCCGCCAGAAACGAACATCAAGAGCGCGAACGTTCCAACCATAAAGACCGGCGTTCTCCAGTCAACGAGCCTAGTCGAGATTAAGAAAAGCGCCGAAATCAAAATCAGCAAGATCGAAGATTCGCCGATACAGCCGGCCTGTCGTCCCAAGAACAAGGACAAGTAGTCGGGAGCGGAGGCGGCCGCAGCGTCGGCCTGCTTTAATGTAGAAAGAATTGTCGCCGAACTTGTCGCGTCGGGAAGGGGGCTGATCCAAGCGTTTCCCATCGCGGCCGGAAAGCTGGCCACCAAAAAGGCTCGGCCTGTCAAAGCCGGGTTCCAAACGTTTGAGCCAAGGCCGCCGAACAATTGCTTTGCGACGATGATGGCAAAGGCCGCTCCAAGAACGGTCTGCCAAATCGGAAGCGTCGGAGGCAAAACTAAGGCAAGCAAAAGGCCTGTTATCACGGCCGAGCCGTCGCCCGCGCTTTGTTTTTTTCCTGTAATCTTGTTGAACAAGAATTCGCAAACTACTGTGGTGGCTACGCTGGCCAAGATTGTGACCAAGGCCGGGATTCCAAAAAGAATCACGCCGTAAACCGCCTCGGGCAGCATGGACAAGACCACCAACCACATCACGTGGCGCGTTTTTAGTCCGCTGGAAATGTGCGGAGATGAGGAAAGCTGAATCATTTTGCGCCTCCGTTAGCGTTTTGAGCGGCGGCCTTTTCGGCGGCGATTCTCGCGCGCTCAAGATTTTTTCCTATTCTGATTGTCTGCACAAGGCGGACAGTGGCCGGACAAACGTAAGCGCAAGAGCCGCACTCGATGCAGTCCATCAAGCCGTATTTTTTGGCGGCCTTTAAGTCGTCCGCGTTTACCGAGCGGACAATCAAGGCCGGCGTCAATCTCATCGGACAAACGTGGACGCAGGCGCCGCAAGTCAAGCAGGGAGTGGAATCTTCTGTGTCGATTTCTTTTTCAGTAAGGAAGAGGACGCCGCTTGTTCCCTTTTGAACGGGAAAGGCCGCGCTCTGCATGGAAAAGCCCATCATCGGTCCGCCCGACAAAATCTTGGCAACCTTGTCTTCCTCAACTTCGATCGCGCCAGGAATCAAGTCGCTTACAAGCGTTCCGATCGGAACCAAAAGATTCTTTGGCTCTTTTACGCCAAGACCGCTAACGGTAAAGGCGCGCTCGATCAAGGGCTTTCCAAGACGGAAGGCGTCGCTGATCGCGCAAACCGTTCCGACGTTGCAGACAACGCAGCCCGCGCTTGCAGGTAGTCCGCCGGCCTTGACCTCGCGGCCTGTCACGGCGGTGATTATGTCTTTTTCCGCGCCTTGCGGATATTTTGTCTTTACTACGACGACTTCAACTTGTCCTTTGGCGGCTTGTTCCAATTTTGGAATCAAATGTTTTTTGTTGCTTTCCAAAACGATTTTGGCTTTTCCGCCGACGATTTTTTGAACGATCAAAAGGCCGTCGATAACTTTGTCGGGGCTTTCGTCCATCGTCTGCTCGTCAACGGTAAGGTAGGGCTCGCATTCGGCCGCGTTTAAGAGAACGTTGTCAATGACGCAGTCTTTTGGCGGATTAAGTTTTACGTGGGTGGGGAACGACGCTCCGCCCATTCCGCAAATGCCGGCGTCGCGCACGCGGGCCAAGGCCTCTTCCTTTGAGCAGGCAAAGGGGTCAAGCGGCGGCATGAAAGTTTCGCCCGCGTTGGGGTCTTCGTCCGCGGCGATTACGATGCAGGGAACTTCCGAGTTTGCGGTTGAAAGGTTTGAAACGATTTTCTTTACCGTTCCGCTTACGGGGGAGTGGACAGGCGCGCTGACAAAGGCGTCGCTTTTTGCGATCACTTGTCCGCGCGAAACCTTGTCGCCAACGGCCACAACCGGCTGGTTGGGAGCGCCGCCCATCGTTATCGGAATGGTCAGCGTTTTGGAAGCGGGAAAGGCAGGAGTGATTTTCTTTCCTTCCGCCAGCTCCTTATGCTCGGGAGGGAATATTCCCCCCTTAAAGGTGAAGGTTTTCATGTAAGTTTTGTTCTCCAAATGAAAAGTGCTACTATTATACAACACTTTTCGCTGTTTTGCTAGTAGTTACATGTTTGTTTGAAAAATAAATGGGGCGTTTTGCGTTTTTGCGCGCTTTTTATGCCTTTCGTTGATGTCGATCGCCTTGCGCTTAGCTTTTAGGAATTCGCGGGTTATCGTCGGGTCAAAATCCGATCCGGCTTTGTCTTCTATGACTCTAAAGGCTTCTTCATAATCCATGGCCGCCTTGTGATTCTTTTGCGCCACCATAGAGTCAAAAGAGTCCGCCAAGGCCATAATCCTTGCGCACAGGGGAATCGCCTCGCCCGAAAACCTTGCGGGGTAGCCCGTGCCGTCCCATTTTTCGTGGTGGTGGGCCGCGATGTCCGAGGCGATTCTAATGTATTCGGGGCTTTCGTAGCCGTCAAGAATTTCGTGGATGATTCTTCCGCCTTCGGAAGCGTGGCGGCGCAGCTGCTCAAATTCGTCCGGGCTGAGAGGCGCTTCCTTTTTTAGGATTGCGTCTGGAACGACTATTTTTCCGATGTCGTATACGGGAACCGCCCGTTCCAAAAGCTTTACATAGTCTTGGGTCAGAATGTTTTGAAAGTGGCCGCTCTTCCTTAATTGATCGGTTATAAGGTCCACATACTCCTTTGTCCGCGCGATGCGCTCTCCGCTGTCTCCTTCGCGCTTTTGAACAAGGTTAGAAAGGCTTTCTATTGTGTGGTTTTGCATGTCTATGAGCGCAAGCCTGTTCTTTTCGATTTGCGTTGACTTGTCTTGTATCTCGCTTTCGGCATTTTTAAGCCTGCTTTCGGCAAAGCTGTTTGAGAAAATGAACATGATTACAAAGACCAACGAAAAGCCCGTGTTTATTAGCGAAAGGCCTGGAATCGCCAGTTGCAGAATTTCCGCCAACTGAGGGAAGAAAATAAAAAAGGCAACAATGATTATTTTTAGCGGATGGATTGTTTTTCTGTTGATATGCATGTACCAAACTAAATCTGCGTATATTACGGCTTGAACGGCAACGGCCAAGAAAAAGAAATTTCCGCGCGAGTAAATGTTGTTTTGGTCAATCTCGTACAGCAAGGGGGTGAACTGCGTCGCAAGCAGCAAGCCGCAATAGGCGGCCAGGCTAAAGATTAAAAGCCCGGAGAAAATTTTCCTTCCTTTTTTTTGCGCCCTTACATGGTCCAAAAGCGACATTATGCATTTTGCCGACGAGCAGAGCAAAAGAAAAACCGCAAGATAATACAAAAACAACGCAATGGGAAGAATCGTAAAATTTACCGGCCTTGCCGTTCCCTCATACGCCCTAATGAAAATATCTATCCCGGACATTACAAGGTTGATTATGGAAATGACGCGGTACCATCTTCTGGTTTTGTTAAAATTCTCTATGCCTTCCTTGTTGAATTTGCTGGTATAAATGGCAAGCAAGATGATAAAGTTGATCGCGATATTATAAATGTCTAGGGTTATGTTTATGGATTTCATCCTTATTATTATAGCATAGAATTTGGGAAAAAGGGGAAAAACTTGATGCTCGCGGCGTAGGCGCCAAAAACTTGACAAATCCCAATGGGGGGGGGTAATATAGTAGAAAGTGAATTTTGCATCGGAGGATAATATGAAAAAAGGTACGAAAGTCGCGTTGGCCATTTTGGGAGCGGCGCTTGTTTGGGGGGCGGCCTCTTGCTCCAACAGCTCTGGCGGCTCGAACGCGATTCCGCCGCAAGCGGACGACGGCGCGGCATACAGCATAAGCGTTACTGGAGGGATTGCCAAAAATGTCGGAGGAACTGTTTTGACAAGCGCTAAAGTTGGCGAGGTCGTAAGAATTTTTGCAACCTCGGCTAGCAGCCAACAATCCTTTGACAAGTGGACAAGTTCCACTCCGGGCATAGAGTTTGACAACGCCATTATGGACATAACGAAATTCACCATGCCGGCGAGAAACGTAAGCATTGTGGCAACTTACAAGGCGGACGGCGCGGTGGAGGAGATTTTTGTGTCTGTCCCGGCAAAGTCCTTTAGCGGAGAAACGGCAATCACGGCGTTTGAGTCAAAGATTTTTATCAAAGACCGCAGTCTGGCACTGCCCGCAATTCTTGCAAGCGACCACGAGGTTACGCATTACGAATATACGAGATACTGCAAGTACGGCAGCAATGTCAATCGCGTGGACTACCCAAGGGGCAACAACTATCCCGCAGGTCATGTCAGCTGGTACGACGCCATAGTCTACTGCAACCTCAGGTCCATGGCCGAACAACGGACCCCCGTTTACAAGATAAAAACTGCGTCCGACCCTGAGACATGGGAAACGGATCCTTCTAAATGGCCCGACATAGAATCTGCCGAAGTGGGCGGAAGCCTTAAGTACTCAGGGCCGAAAGAGAACAAAGCTGAATGGAACGGCGTTGTCTTTGACACCGGCGCCAATGGCTGGCGGCTTCCGACAGAAGCGGAATGGGAAATGCTCGCCCGCGGAGGAAACTTGACCAACGAAGGCCAAACCAAGTTCAGCGGAAGCGAACATATCGATGAAGTGGCTTGGTATTATTACAACAGCGGCGGAAACACTACCGGAGTGGGAAAGGTTCAGGAAGTGAAAAAGAAAAAGCCAAATGGACTTGGTCTTTACGACATGAGCGGAAATATGTGGGAATGGTGCTGGGATTGGAGCCGTACTATAAATCCCGCTATAACGACAGACACTCCCTGGACTGGCTGGGCGACAGGCGAAGATCGCATTCGTCGCGGCGGTTCGGTTCACTCTAGCACCGATGAATTCGTTACGGTTTATAAAAACTGGCCTTGGAAACCGTGTGAGCGCCATTATGACACAGAAAAGGTCAACGGCTTCCGCATTGTTCGCAACGCGCCGTAAATCACACCAACCCCAAAATCCCGCGCAACCCGCGCGGGATTTTTTTTGCCTGCCGCCGCTTCTTTTGGGCAAAAAAAAGCCCGGCCAGTCGGCCGGGCAATGCCCATCAGGCATTATCGGAGGCGTGGGTGGGAGGGGAAAACGCCCCCGACATTTATATTATCGTCAACGCCCGCCGATTTCTTTAATAATTTTTAAAATTTTTTGCGAATTTTAGCCGCAAATGCGTTTTTGGCATTCCGCGTACAAATCGGCCGTTTTTTTGACGATTTCGGCGGGAATTTCCTTGATTTTGGGGTCGCCGGCCAAATTGTTGGCCTTAAGCCAGTCGCGGACAAACTGCTTGTCGTAGCTGGCGGGGCTTGTTCCAACCTTGTAGGTGTCCTTGTTCCAAAAGCGGCTTGAATCGGGGGTCAAAACCTCGTCGGCCAAGACCAATTCGCCGTTTTCGTCAAGGCCAAACTCAAATTTTGTGTCGGCGATGATGATTCCGCGCTCGTAGGCGTAGTCGTAGCATTTTTTGTAGATGGCAAGGGCGGCCTTTTCGATTTTCGTTCCCAACTCGTCGCCCAAGTCCTTTTTCATGTAGTCAAGGGTAACGTTGATGTCGTGCCCTTCCTTGGCTTTGGTGGAGGGGGTGCAAATCGGCTGGGCCAATTTTTCGGCCTCCTGGTATTCCTTGTCAAAAGAGTGGCCCAAGAAAGGCTCGCCCTTTTTGTAGGCTTCGTACATAGAGCCGAACATGTAGCCGCGGACGATTACCTCGTAGGGAACCATCTTAAGCTTTTTTACCAGCATCGTTCGGCCTTCAAATTCCGGCTTTTGGAAGTCGGCGGGCATGTCCTTTACGTCGCTTGAAATCAAGTGGTTTTTGCAAATGTCCTTTGTAAGGTCAAACCAGTGCTCGCTGACGGCGTTAAGGACTTTTCCTTTGTTGGGAATGTCAACCGGCAAAATCACGTCAAAGGCGCTGATTCTGTCCGTTGTCACGATTACCATGCGGCCGTCTTCTAGGTCGTAAACTTCGCGTACTTTTCCGCTGATGATTTTTTTCATATTATTCCTCTTTTACGCTAGCGTCCACATTGACGCTGATGTTATAGCTCTTTCCGTTTTGAATCGCAACTTTTTTGGTGACTTCGTAGCCGCCCAAATTGAACTTAAAGATGTGCTCGCCGGCTTCCAAGTCCAGCGCGTCGCCGGCTTTTACTTCCTCGCCGTCAACGTAAACCTTTGTTCCTTCCGGGGCGCGGACTCGAACGGCGGGCGCCACGCTTTGCAAGGCAAGCGAAAGTTCTGTCACTTCGCCTTGGGCGATCATAACCGCTCGGGTCTCGTTCCTGAATTTTTCGGAAACGATTGAAACGTTTCGCTTGCCGGGTTTTAGGATTACAAGGCCTTTTTCGTTGGCGGTCACCGGCTTGTCGTCAACGTAAACCGTGTACTCGCCGGCGTCGGCGGGGGCGGCCACTTTTAGCGCGCCAAAGTCCGCCAAAACCGTTTTGGCGCTGACTTCAAACTCGGCCTCCATCACGCTCCGCGGGACGCCCTTCATCGCCAGCTGGTTTCGCAAAAAGACAAAGCCGCGGCTGGCGTCCGGAATCAAGGTTTTGTCGGCGTAGGGGCTTTGCTTTATCGTGTTTCCTTTTACAAGAGGAATCGCGATTGTCCAAGCCAACTGGCCGGGATACAAGCCGGAGTAGATTTCCGTTCCGGAATAGTCAATGCCTTTTTCCGTCGGAACGGGAGTGACGTTGTTGTAAAGGGAGTAGAGTATTGTGTTCCTGTAAGCCGCCAAGGTTTGGGGAATTTTTACCGTGATTTCAACGCCTTGGATAAAGGTTGTGTCCTGGGGAAGAAAGACCGCCACGCAATCGTTTATTCCGCAAGGCTTGCTTTCTGTCGTTCCGCGGGCCGGAAGCTGAAGGCATACGGTTTTTCGCGTCCTAAAGACTTCCGCGTTGGGAGCGGCAAGGACGGCGGCAAAAATCGCCAAGGCCATAAAAGGGGCTTTTTTTAATAAACGCATTCTCTTCCTCAAAAATTACCGTAGGCCGAAGGATCGACGGTTTTTCCGTTCAGCCAAATTTCAAAATGCAAGTGCGGGCCGGTCACTTGGCCTGTGCTCCCGCTTTTTGCAATCAATTCGCCGGCTCTGACAATCGTTCCTTTTTGCGCGTTTTCCTGAATTGAAGAAAGGTGCGCGTAAAAGCTTGTCATTCCGCGGCCGTGGTCGATTTGAATCCACTTGCCGTAAACCGCGTTTTCGCCCCGGCCCGATACCGTTCCGCTTTTGCAAGCGAAAACGTTTGATCCGTTGGGGACCGCCATGTCAACGCCCCGGTGGAACTGAGTCTTTGCCCCGTTAAAGGGGTTCTCTCTCTGGCCGTAACGGCTGCTTATCCTGTAATTCTTCACCGGCAGCTGCATGGATGTGTCTAAAAAAAAAGCGCGCTCTGTGGTTGTAAACTTTTCGCCGGGAAAAAAGGCAAAATCTTTTCCGTCAATATTATAGCGCAAGTGGCTTGTGTCTTCCAATAGGGCAAGGCGGTTTTTTTGCAATAAAAATTCAAGCGCGCTTAGGTTTTTGCTTTCTTCCAGGGGAACGAAAATGCCGTCCGCGCTGGGGAGCAGCAAGGTTTTTCCCTTTATGTACTCTTCAGCGCCTGTGATTCCGTTTATAAGGCAAAAACTGTCGTAGCGGATGCAAAAGCGGGCTGCCAAATTGAACAAGTCGTCGTCGTTGTTTATGGTGTAGGCGTAAAAGGAGGGGAGGACCGGCTTTCCGCTGATGAAAAACTGCTTGTTTTGCTCAACTTCGTCGTCAAACTGCTTTAGCATATAGTCTTTGTCGCGGACGTTGAGCGAGTTTATTTGAGGAACTTTTGATTTTTGGATTTTAATCACGGAACTTTGCGCGTTCCGTTCATCTTGGGCAAAGGCGGCGGCGCAAAGAAAGGCGGCCGCAAAAAACAGGGCCTTAATTTTTTGCATCGATTTTTCTTTTTATGAATTTCGCTATCTTTAAAACAATAAAAGCCGCGGCAAGGGCCAAGACAAAGGCCGAATACAAGCCGGGCTTTTTTGAGGCAAAAAGCCATAGCGGCGCGATTACGGCAAAGGCCGCAAGGGCGCACGCCAAGATAAAACCCGCAAGAAGCAAAAAAGAGATTAGTTTGGATTTTATCTTTAAGTTCATTTACTCTTCCGAAATCGCTTCCGCGGGGCATACGCCGGCGCAAGTTCCGCAATTTACGCAAGCTCCAGCGTCGATGACGCGCTTGCCGTCTTTTTCTGAGATGGCCGATGACGGGCACTCAGGTTCGCAGGCGCCGCAGTTTACGCAGGCGTCAGAAATTTTGTAAGCCATATGTTCCTCCTAATTGAATAACAATGATAGCGCATAAAGGTTAAAAAATCAAGAAAAAAACACGGGCTTTAATAACCGCTCCCAGCGTCCGCGCGGCCCGCAAAACCGCTTGCGAGGGCATAAAAAAAGACCCGCGATTGCGGGTCCTTTGCCACCGGTCAGAATCGAACTGACGACATACGGATTTTCAGTCCGGCGCTCTACCAACTGAGCTACAGCGGCGTATTAGGGCTATACTATCAGAATTAAAAAAAACTGTCAATAGCGCGGCGCCGTTTTTTTTGCGCTTTCTTGTTTTTTCTTGAAAGGCGCGCTATAATTGAAAATATGAAGAAGATTTTTGTAATTCTTGCGTTCATCGCTTTTTCGGCCGGCGCTTTTGCCAGAGATTATTCGGCCGCGGACGTTAACAATTGCCTTAGCGATTTGTCAATTATAATGAATAAAACCCTCCCCAACGCGGCCAGCCAGCAAAACGTATATTCGCAGGCCTGGATTGGAAAGGTCTTTCCTTCCGCTCCGCCGCATTTTGCCGTTGGCCTTGAAGCGGGCGTGACAAAGCTTGACTTGTCTCCTTTGGGAACGGTCGCCGAAATCTTTAAGGTTGGAAGCCTTCCCAACACCTTCATTTATCCGACCATAACGGGCAATGTCAGGGTGGGCGGCTTTTTCCTGCCCTTTGACTTTGGTTTTTCTTGCATGTACATGAATTTTTCAAAGCTCAAGGCTGTGTCTGACGGTTTTGGAGTCAAATTCTTTGACATCGGAGGCGACGTTCGCTACGCCTTGCTAAAGGGCGAGGGCGCCTTGCCGCAAATTTCCCTTGGACTTGGCTATTATTACTTGGGCGGAAAAATTTCCTTGGACAAGGACGGAGTCAGCGCCGGAATCGAATACGCCACCCACACGCTTTTTGGCCAGGTTCAAGTTTCAAAAACCTTCCTTTTCTTTACGCCGTTTATCGGCTTTAGGGGAATTTTCTCAAAAAGCGACACAAAATGGAATTGGGCCGTCACCGACGAAAGAATCGCGTCGGCCGCTTCATATATCGGAACGGAAAATTCCGGCAGCGGATCGGAAAAGGCCTCTTGGACGGATTACTTCATTCCGCAGATTTACGGCGGATTCGGCATAAAAGCAAGCTTCTTTGCCTTGAACCTTTCGGGCTCTTATGACTTTAAGCATTCAATTTGGAACGGAAATTTGAGCATGCGCTTCCAAATGTGACATCCTTGAAACATATTGCGCTTTTCTATATAATTGAAGAATGAATTGGCTTATTGTTTACACTGGAAAAAATTCGTCAAAAAACGACGAATTAAAGCAGTTTTTTAAAAAGAATAAAATCAAGGCAAAGAGTTTCCTATACGAAAAAGACACGGAACTTTCTGTAAATACCCTTCCTTCAATGCTAAAAGGCGTCAGCCACTGCGTCATTCTTGACGGAAAGGCTCCCGCAAAGAACGCTTCTTTTGCTTGGGGCTATCTTTTGGGAGCGGGCGTTTTGGTTTACGCGCTAAAGGACGACTTTACCGCTTCCGCCAAAAAATGCGGCCAGCTAAAGGATTTTGACTCATTTGAAAAGCTTTTTGGCTATATAAGCAAAAACATCGCCTCCATCGCCCTTGAGGACAAAAAGAAGGCCGCTTGGGCAAAGCTCTTTGACACGGGCAATCCCTTTACCGGCGACGCGCTTTCGGTTCACGTAAAAAAAGACAACCGCGACGTTGTCCAGACTTACCTTGACGCCGGAATGAGCCTTAACGAGCGCGACGCGGAAGGCACTCCGATGCTTAACGTGGCTATCCGCGCCGAACAAATCGAAGAAGTAAAATGGATGCTTGAGCATGACATTGATCTTAACGCCGTTTCAAAGGACCGCGGCTATTCCGCCCTTATGGACTGCGTTTGGAAAAAGAATCTTGAGCTTGCCAAAATTTTGGTCGCAAAAAAAGCCAACCTTGACTTTGTTTCCGCCGACAACCAATCGGCCTTGGCCCTTGCCGTAGGCGAAGGAAACGCCGACATGGTAAAGCTTTTGTCCGACGCCGGCGCCAACCCCGACAAGTTTGACGCTTTGGGAATGTCGCCTTGGACTTACGCAAAACTCTTTAAGCGCCAAGACTTGCTTTCTTTGATGGAAAAGAACCACCATGGACAATAAGACGCTTGTTGTCGCCTTTACCGGCGGCGGAACTGGCGGACACATTTATCCAGGCCTTGCAGTCGCCGACGCTTTTAGGCAAAAAGTCATTCAGTCAGGAATTCTCCAGGACGGAAAAAAACTCCGCGTGATTTGGATCGGCTCTCTTTCCAAGATGGACAAGAGCATCGTGACAAATTCTTTGGACAAGAACGGAAACAAGTCCGCGGACAAATTTTACGGAATCCCCAGCGGAAAGATGCGCCGCTATTTTTCTTTAAGGAACTTTATCGACGTATTTAAAATATTCTTTGGCTTTGTGGCGGCTTTCTTTATTTTGTTAAAGAACAGGCCGGCCTTTTTGTTTTCAAAGGGCGGCTTTGTTTCCGTTCCGCCTTGCATTGCGGCCAGACTTTTAAAGATAAAGCTTTACACGCACGAATGCGACTTTACTCCGGGCCTTGCCACAAGAATCAACTCCAAGTTCGCCAACAAGGTTTTGCTAAGCTACGAGGAGACGCGCGACTTTTTTGCGGGCGGCTCCACTTCAAAATTTGTGGTGACTGGAAATCCCGTGCGCCCTGTGTTTTACGAAACAAATCCCGCCGCCGGCTTGGAATTTTTGGGCGTGACAAAAGAGCAAAAAAAGAAAAAGCCTATATTGCTTGTGACTGGCGGCTCCTTGGGCGCGGCTCAAATCAACGAACTTGTTTGGAAAAACCTTTCTTGGCTTTGCCAAAAATTCATCGTTGTCCACCAAACGGGCCAAAAGAACGCCGCGCTCTTGCCCCAAGACTTGTCGCAGGAAGAAAAAGACAATTACCATCCTTACGCCTTTATTTACAAGGAAATGCCGGACGTTATTTCGGCGGCGGACCTTGTCCTTTCGCGAGCGGGAGCCAATTCGATTTGGGAATGCGCTGTTTTGGAAAAGCCGATGGTCTTGATTCCTTTGGAGGGAGCGGGAACGCGCGGCGACCAAGTTGACAACGCCGAATACTTTGAGCGCCAGGGCGCGGCCGTCGTGATTAAAAAAAGCGGAATGACCGAGTCTTCTTTGCAAAGCGCCTTGTCGTCATTCTTGAGCGCCGCGCAAAGAAAAAATTACAAGCTTGCCTGCAATAAGCTTTGCGGAACGGAAAGGCCCGCGGAAAAAATCGCGCAAATATTGCTTGAGGGGATGCAATGAACGTTTTGGACTACATCCTGATCGCCATTTTGTTGATATTCGTAATTCGCGGTTTTGTCCGCGGTTTGATAAACGAAATTTTTGGCTTTGGCTCTTTTATCATCCCCTTGCTTTTGGGAATTTTGTTCTATCAAAAAATGGGAGCGGTTTTCGCCCCGTCAATGAATTTAATTGTCGCGAATGTCTTGGGCTTTTTGGTTGTTTTTATTTGCGCCTTTGTCCTTATCAAGATAATCCAGCTTTTGGTCAAGACGATTTTTTCGGGTCCGATATTGAACAGCTTGGACAAAACCTTGGGCCTTCTTATGGGCTTTGCCGAAGGCGGCGCCTTGGTCTTTTTGATTTTGGTCGCCTTGGTCGAGATAAAGGGAAAGATAGACACCAGCGCCTTGCTTGAAGGCAGCGTGGTTTATGAATTGGTCGAAAGAGCGTTTCCTGCGTAAACAAAAGGGGAGTGTAAAAAAGTGTTTGACAATTTGCTTTATCAAAGCGCCGCTAAACTCTTGGAAGACGACATCGTTCAGTCAAAGCTCCCCGGAGCCGTTTTGTTTTGCGGAAACGATTCTTGCGGAAAGCTGACCGCCGCGTTGGAGACGGCCCGCGTCCTTTCTTGCACGGCAAGCCCGCGCGGAAAATGGTCTTGCACATGTCCTTCTTGCTTAAAGCACAAGGCTTTGGTAAGCCCCAACCTTATGCTCTTGGGCCCGCGCGACTGCTCGCTTGAGATTCACGCGGCTTGCAGGGCTTTTGTCAATTCCGCATCGATGAACGACAGCCATGTCACCGCCACCCGCTATCTTTTTTTGCGCTCAGTCCGCAAATTGCAAAACCGCTTTAACCAAGCCTTGTGGCAAGACAGCGACAAGCTTAGCAAAATCGCCGCCATCACAAGCGAGCTTGACGAGTACATGGAAGAGCTTGACATTGAGCATGAGCTTCCGGACATAAAGGACGTCGAAAAGGACGCGCAAAAAATCGTTGAGCTTTGCGAAAAGCTTGAAGGCGATTTTTTGTACGACTCGATTCCGATTTTGCAAATAAGAAACCTTTCAACTTGGGCCCATATCGGAGCGGCTTCGGGAACAAAGGTCATAATCATAGAAAAAGCCGAGCGTATGCTGGAAGGCGTGCGAAACGCCTTGCTAAAAATCTTGGAGGAGCCGCCGGCCAACACATTGTTCATTCTTACGACTTCAAGAAAGAACGCGGTGATGCCCACGATTTTGTCCCGCTTGCGCCCCTATAATTTTTCTACAAGAACGCAGGAGCAGGAAAAAGAAATCATCGACCGCGTTTTCCATGACGGAGCGGTGGCTCTTGGCTCCGGAGGCTCTTTGATCCAGCATTACTTGGAAGGCTTTTTGCCAGTCCGCCCCGAAGCGATAGAAAAGCGCGCCTCTGACTTTTTTGACCAAATCTTTGAAGGAAAAATTCCTGACATAGCCGACTTGATAAAGAATTGCGGAAAGTTTGAGCCGCGCGTTTTGTTCAGGCTCTTTTTGACCTCGTTGGAAGCGAAAAGCCGCCAATTCTTTTCCAGCGCCGCCGGAAGCCAAAAGGCTTTGGAAATTTCAAAGGCCTTGCGCGAGTCTTGGCTTAACGTTTCGACGTACAACCAAGGAATCCAAGCCGCTTTGGAAGAGTTGCTTTGCGCCTTGGCCAGGGAGCGCAAGCGGTGAAAAGTTTTAACAAGAGCGTCGCGCAAAAACTTTCAAAGCTTTCTGACTCTCAAATCCAAGAGCTTTTTTCCTCGATAAGTTCAGAGCGCGACACGCTTTCTTCGATAATCGAATCGCTTTCCTTGGGCCTTGTGATTTTGGACAAGGACTACAAGCTGCTTTTGATAAACAAGGCGGCGGAACGTTGCCTGCCCTTGACGACTAGGCCTCTTCCAAAAAACGCTGCCAATTTCTGCGAGTTTGTCGCCGACAAAAGCGTGGCGGACTTTCTAAAAACTTGCTTTGAAAAAAACAAGACCAACGCAAGCGAAGAGTTTTCGGTTCAGGCCAGCGATGGCAGGATCCGATTTATCCAGATAAGCCTTTCGTCCTTGGTAAAAGAAGAAAAGCTTGACGGCTGCATTATGTCCGTGCGCGACATGACAGAGCAAAGAAACCAAGAAATTCTTTTGCACAGAATGGAAAGCTTGGCCGGCCTTACAAACTTGGCCGCCAGCGTCGCGCACGAAATAAAAAATCCGCTTGGCGCGATTAGCATCCACATCCAGCTTTTGCAAAAGGCGATAAAAAAGGCGCGCGAGTCCGACGGCCTTTTGCCCGACCAAAAATTTTTGGAAAAATACATCGACGTTGTCAACGACGAAATAGCCAACCTTAATAAAATCGTGATGGACTTTTTGTTTGCGGTTAGGCCGATTAGCGCGACTTTTGAATTGCTTGAGCCCAATCCGCTTTTGCAAAAATTCGCCGAATTTTTTACGCCGGAGTTTGCAAGCAAGAACGTTGAGCTAAAGCTTGACCTTTGTTCCGACACAAGCAGGCTTTTGCTTGACCAAAAGCTTTTGCGCGAGGTGGTCGCCAATTTGGCGCAAAACGCGCTGGCCGCGATTCAAGACAAGTTTGGCGGAAAGAAAGGCGGAGTCTTTGAAATCCATTCCGCCGTAAAGGACAACAAGTTTGTGATTTTGATAAAGGACAACGGCGTCGGAATGAGCCAAGAAATTTTGGCCCGCGTCTTTGAGCCTTACTACACCACAAAGGCCAGCGGAACAGGTTTGGGCTTGACGATGGTTTACAAAATCGTAAAAGAATTTTCAGGCGACATACAAGTTGAGTCAAAGGAAGGCGAGGGAAGCGCCTTTATTATAAGCTTGCCTGTTCCGCAAACCGACAAGCGGCTTTTGGAGTCAAAATGAAATTTACGATTCTTGTAATTGACGACGAAAAAAACATTCGCGAAGGCTTGGGCGCCGCCTTTGAGATGGAAGGCTACGAAGTCCGCTTGGCTTCAAACGGCCAGGAAGGCTTGGACCAAATCGCAAAGGGCGACATTGACTTGGTCGTCACAGACCTCCGCATGGACGGAATAAGCGGCGAAGAAGTTTTGCGCCGAGTCACAACCCAAAATCCCGGCATACCCGTAATTGTTCTTACCGGCCACGGAAGCATTGACGCCGCCGTTGACGCGATGAGAAACGGCGCCTACGACTTTTTGACAAAGCCTTTGAACCTTGACCAACTTTTGATGATCGCCAAGCGGGCCTTGCAAGGCCGCGAGCTTTCGCTCCAGCACAAGGAGCTAAAGGCGCAAGTTGACCAAACAAAGTCCCTTGAGGGGATGATCGGAAAAAGCGCCGCAATGCAAAAAATCGCGGAGTTGATAAAAAAAGTCGCGCCCTCAAAGGCCAGCGTCTTGATTACCGGCGAAAGCGGCGTTGGAAAAGAAGTCGTCGCCGACGCGATCCACGCCTTGTCTGGCCGCAAGGACCACGAGTGCGTGAAAGTTCACTGCGCCGCGCTTAGCGAGACCCTTTTGGAGTCCGAGCTTTTTGGCCACGAAAAGGGCGCTTACACCGGCGCGGACCAAATGGCAAAAGGCCGCTTTGAGCTTGCCCACAATTCCACGATATTCCTTGACGAGATCGGCGAGATAGACCAAGCGACGCAAGTAAAGCTTTTGCGCGTCCTGCAGGAAAAAAAGTTTGAGCGCGTGGGCGGAAGCCAAACGATAGAAGTGGACGTTCGCGTCGTGGCCGCCACAAACAAAAATTTGGAGGAGCTGGTCAAGCAAGGAAAGTTCCGCGAAGACCTCTTTTACCGCCTTAACGTCGTCCGCATAGAGGTTCCTCCGCTAAGGGAGCGAAAGGACGACATTCCGCTTTTGATCGCCCACTTCCTAAAAGAGTTTGAGGCCGAGGCCAAGGATTTGGGAAAGACCATAACGGGCGTGGACAGCCGCGCCCGCAGCGCCCTTTACAAGTACGATTGGCCCGGAAACATTCGCGAGCTTAGGAACTGCATGGAAAGCGCCGTCGTAATGTGTTCGGGCGGCGAGATAACGCTTGACGATCTTCCTCCTACAATCAGCAAGGCCACGGCCGCCGAGAACATCACGATTCCTGCGGGCTCCACGCTTGAGGAAGCCGAAAAAATCGTAATCGAGCAAACCTTGGCCGCCAACAAGGGCAACAAGAGCAAGACCGCCGAGCTTTTGGGCATCGGCCGCAAGACCCTGCAGCGCAAGCTTGGCGAGCCGGAGGAAGACTAGTCCGCTCGTGTCGTCGAACGGTTGACCTTAATCGTTTGTTCGAGCGGTTTCACCGCGTCCTACGGACGCTTCCTGGGATTTTGTTGACCAATGAGCCTTCTTCTATTATAATCAATCTTATGAAAACTCTTGTAAAAACTTTCGCGCTGGCGGCTTTGGTCGCCTCTAGCGCAAGCTTATTTTCCTGCAAGTCCATGATCGCCAACAAGTTGGGCGACGCGGCCGCCGGTTCCGACAAAAAAGGAGCCGCCATTCCTAAAAAGGCCGACGCTCCCGACATGATGATGGCCTTTATGGGCGAAAAAGATCCAAAAATCATCGCCGAAGTCCTTCCGATGATCGTAAAAATGTACGAAATCTTGGCCCTCCAAAACCCAAGCCATCAAGGCCTTCAAATAATGGCGGGCCAGCTTAACGTAATGTACGGAAACCTTTGCGCGCAGACGCCGGCCGAAAGCCTTCCCATAACGGAACTTGAAAAGCAAGTCGCGGAGTTCAACCGCGCCAAGTACCATTACCTAAAGGGCCGCCAGTACATCCTTGACGTTTTTGAAAGCCGCTGGCCCGGCTTTGAGAAGGCCTTTTTATCCAGCGACGCTGACGCGATCAAAGCCGCCGTTTCAAACATTACAAAGAACGACGTCAACGCGGCCTACTGGGCGGGCGGAGCCAGCCTTATCGCTTGGTCGCTCGACCCCTTGGACGTTGACGCGCTTTCTTCTATACAAGGGCCTGTCGCTCTGCTTGAAAAGGCGGCCAGCCTTGACCCGGACTACAACAAGGGAGCGATATGGGACGCCCTTTGCCAGTTCTACACCGCCGCTCCGATTGACTTTGGCGGAGACTATGACCGCGGCCTTGAATGCTACGAAAAGGCCCTCAAGGCTTCCGGCGGAAACGCTCCCGGAATTTACATCACTTACGCCCAAAGCGTTTGCAAGCCCAACGGCGACCGCGACGGTTTTATAGAAAACTTGAACAAGGCTTTGGCCATAAATCCCGACGACGACCCCTCAAGCCGCCTTATGTGCGTCTTGAACCAGCAAAAGGCCCAGTACCTTTTGGACCATGTTGACGATTACTTTGTCGTTTGGTAAAATATTGTGTTACAAAAATTAGGGAAATTACTTTCTTTATAGTGGAGAATTTGCTATGAAAATGATTAAGAAAATCGCGGCCGTCCTTTTGGCGGCTTCTTTGGCGGGAACTCTTTCCGCAAAAACTATCATCAAAGTGGCGTCTGTCGCTCCGGCCCGCTCCTCTTGGGACGTTGACCAGAGAACGATTTCGGCCGACTGGGCCAGAATCACAGGCGGCGAGGTCGAACTTCAGTTTATGAACTCTGACTCGATGGGCGGAGAGGCTGGAGTCACCAAAAAGCTCAATTCCGTTCGCCCCGGACAAAAGCCTCCGATCGGCGGAGCGGTATTCACTTCGCTTGGAATCGACTCTTTCTGTCCCGAAAGCCACATTATGACCCTTTGCGTTCCCCTTATGTTCAGAAATCAGGCGGAAGTCAACGCGGTGTTGGACGAATTCACTCCCGAAATGCAAAAGCCCTTGGAAGCCAAAGGCTACACGGTTTTGGGCTTCTTTAACATCGGCTGGTGCTGCTTCTTTACAAAGAACCCGGTTCACACTCCGGCCGACCTTAAAAAGCAGCGCCTTACAGTAGGCGGAAACACTTCTCCGATGTTGGCCAACGCCTTTAAGGCCGCCGGCTACCTTACGATGGACGTTCCGACTGACAAGCTTTTGCAGAGCATGAAAAGCCCGGGAGGTGTCGAAGGCGTCTTTACGATTCCGATGTACGGATACGCCGCCCAGTATTACAAGACGCTCACCAACATTCTTAACGTTCCCTTGTGCCCTGTAATGGTAACCTTCATCATCTCAAAGGCTGAATGGGACGCGATTCCCGACAAGTTCAAGCCGGAGCTTATGGCCAGCATCAAGAGGGCCGAAAAGAAATTCATCGAAGCTCAGCAAAAGAACGATTCGGAGTATCTAAAGCGATGCGAGACTGGCGGAGCGACAGTGTACAACCCCAACGCGGCCGAGCTTCAGGCTTGGACCGACGAGTTCACCGACAAGGCCCGCTATATGTACGATCCCAAAACTCCTGTGGCCGACAAGGACTTTTACGAAAGAATCACGGCCTTCCTTAAAAAGTTTAGAGGCAACTAATGCTTAAGAAAATCGAAGACGCGTTTGCGGTCGCGCTTGTGGCGCTTTTGAGCGTCACGGCGCTTGTAATCAAGATCATGCAGGACAACTTGCGCTTGCAGGTTATGGACGCTGACTCAATCGTAGTGAACATAGCCTTTGTTTTTGCCTGCGTGGCCGGCCTAATCACTTGGCGCGAAAAGCGCGCCTTGTGCCTTGCCAACGTTACCGAAAAATTTCCGGAAAAGGCGAGGAAGGCCGTAAAGGCAATCGTGTCTTTCACGACGGCGCTTATCATCACCCAGCTTTTCTTGGCGTCCTTTTTGCAAATAGCGAATCCCGACCAATTCACAAACAAAATCTTGGGCTTGCTCGAAAAAGTTTACTTTGCCTTTTATCCCTTGTGCTTTTTGATGATTATTGTCCTTATCTTCCAAAACGCGGAAGACAAGGCCCAAAAAATCGCCGCCGGCCTTGGCCTTGCCTTTGGAGTCTTGACTTCAATGGGAGCGGTGACTGGAATCATTTGGTACTGGACCGGTAATTCCGACTTTCCAAAATTGTACGCGATGGCCGACGCTTGGAACGCCTTTTGCGACAAGACCCTCTTGTTGTGGGTTATCGTCCTTATAACGCTTGCCTTTGCCGGCGTTCCGCTTTTTGTAGTCATCAGCGGAATAACTTATGCAATCTTCTCTAAAGCCGGCGGCTACATCGACGTAATTCCGATCGAGGCCTACAGTAAGCTTGCCGACAAGTCAATCGCCGCGATTCCGCTCTTTACGATCGCAGGCTATGTTTTGGCGCAAGGCAGCGCGGGAAAGCGCTTTGTTGAATTGTTCCGCGCCTTGTTCGGCTGGTTCCGCGGCGGAACTGTTGTGGCCGCGGTTTTGGTTTTGACATTCTTCTCAACATTTACAGGAGTTTCGGGCGTCACCATTTTGGCGCTTGGCTCTTTGCTCGCCGTAATCTTGACCGGAAGCGGCTACGACAAGGACAGAGCCGAAAGCCTCATCACTTCTTGCGGAGCGGTAGGCCTTTTGTTCCCGCCCAGCGTCGCGATCATTATGTACGCTTCGTCAAACTATACGGTAATCACGCAGTTCGCGCCCGGCTTTGACATCATCACTCTTTTTAAGGCCGCCTTGATTCCCGGCTTTATAATGGCGCTTTCGATGATCGTTTTGGGAATCGTTTTTGACAATAATAAAAACCGTCCCAGCTTTTCAATCAAAAAAATCGGAAAGGCCTTTTGGGATTGCGCCGCCGAATTGCTCTTGCCGATTTTGATTTGCGTTACATACTTTACAGGCTTTTTCAACTTGTTCCAAGTCGCTTCGTTTGCGGTAATCTACGCGATCGCCTTGGTATTCTTGTTCCGCCGCGACTTTAACGCAAAGGAGACAGCCCGCGTCATCGCTGACAGCGTTCCTGTTTCTGGCGGAATCTTGTTCATCATCGCCGCAGCCGCAGCCCTTAGCTATTGGATGCAAGACGCCAACATCCCCGAGAACGTCACCTTCTTTATCACGACATACATCAAGAACAAGTATCTCTTCCTCTTCTTGATGAACTTGGCGCTCTTGGTCGTTGGCTGCTTGATGGACATTTACTCGGCCATTTTGCTTGTCTCGCCCTTGTTCCTTTATAGCGCGGCTTCGTTTGGAATCCCGGTTGTGCAGGCGGGCGTAATCTTTATCATGAACTTGAGCATCGGCTTTTTGACGCCCCCGGTTGGAATGGACTTGTTCATTTCTTCTTACACGTTTAAAAAGCCTGTCGGCCAAGTAATCAAGGGAGTTCTGCCTTTCTTGATCGTACAGTTGGCTGTCTTGCTGCTTGTAACATACGTAAGCCCCCTCACAACGTGCATCGCAAAATAAAAAAAGCGCGGCGGGTCATAGGCCTTGCCGCGCTGGCCGCCTTTCTTCTTTGCGCTTCTTTTTCTTGCTCATCCAAATCCAAAATTGATTCCCTCGAAAAAAAGTCGCGCCAAGCGGGAATGGCGGCGGAGCGCGCCGGCCGCGAATTGGAACAAAAACAATCCGCCGCGCTTGACTCCTACATTAAAAGTTTGTCCTTGCGCGAACGCCTTGCCCAGCTTTTTGTAATTAACCTTGAGGGCGACAAAAAATTCTGGTTCGTTGAATGGATGGACGAGTACCATCTTGACGCGGACAAGGCCAAAAGATCTTTTGACCCAAGCGGCGGGGTGGAGGTGACAAAAGCGCCGCTTATTCCCGGCGGCTACATTTTCTTTTCGTTCAACATCGCGCGCGACCCGGAGCAAATCGCCGCCTTCACTGATTCAGTCCGAGACTTTGCCCGCGACCATGACATGTTGGAACCTTTTTTGTGCCTTGACGCGGAGGGCGGCTACGTAAACCGTTTGCGCGGCGTTGCCGGCCCCTTGCCCGAAAACGAATGGATTTCAAAAAATCTTTCTACAAAAGAAGCCTTTTTGCTTTATTCGTTGAACGCGGTCCAGCTTAGGGCGCTAGGCTTTGACCTAAACCTTTCTCCGGTTGTCGAAGTTCAAAACGAGGGCAACCAAGAATTTTTGGACGGCCGCTCTTTTGGAAGCGCGGAACAAGTAAAGGATTACGGCTCTGCGGCGGTCGTCGCTTACCAAACAAACAAGGTGGCGGCCGTATTAAAGCATTTTCCTGGCAACAACAGCGTCGATCCGCATCGGGCGCTTCCGCTTTTGTCATTTGAAAAGGAAGAATTTGAGCGCGACGTTTTGGAACCCTTTAAGGTCCTTTGCGCTTTGAGACCCAGCGGCGTTTTGATGAGCCACGCGCTTGTTAATGTTGAAGGGGAGGCCGCGCCTTTTGGCCAGGAACAAAATCTTTTTCAAGCCCATAACACGCCGGCAAGCCTTAGCCCTTATTGGATAAAAGACGTTTTGCGCGGCCGCCTTTCTTATGACGGCCTTGTGTTTAGCGACGACATTTTTATGGCGGCCTTGGAAAAGAACGGCTGGCCAAGCGAGCGCGCGGTAAAGGCCGCGATTCTTGCAGGCGTCAATTGCATCCTTATGAGCGAAAAGCGTTTCATCAATGAATGGAAACTTGTAAAAAAACTCTACGATTCAGACGCGGACTTTAGGGCGGCCGCCGACGACTCAATAAAGCGCGTTTTAAAGTTCAAGCTTGAGCAGGGAATTTTGGAATGGGATTTTGCGGAACAAAAAATCGTTTCCAAAAAATCGCAAGGCGCTTTGGAACGAGATCAAATACGCGCGGACCGTTTGGACCGCTTCCGCTCCGCAAAAAGCCTTAACCAGGAGTCGCTAAAAGAATATGGCCAAAGATAAAAAGAAAAGCCTCCACGGGGAAGAGGCCTTTGAAGAATATTATTCCGCGATTTACGGCCAGCGTTGGCCAGCCCTTAAAGCCGCGCTCTTAAAGGAAAGCCAGCCCAAGGCTTTTAAAGCCTTTGACGGCGGCCCCGAATATTTTTTGGACTCGGCCAGCGTTTTGGCGGCCTTAAGCCTTCCGTTGAAAAACGCCCAGAAGATTTTGGACATGTGCGCGGCTCCAGGCGGAAAAAGCTTGGTTCTTGCAAGGCGCATGAACGGCGGCGCAAGCCTTAGATGCAACGAGCGCTCCTTTGACCGCTTTCAGCGCTTGCGAAAAGTTGTCGCCGAACATTTGCCGCAAGACACGCAAGAGCGCGTAAAAATTTCTTGCGGCGACGGAGCGCTTTTGTGCAAAAAGGAAAGCGTTTTGTACGACGCGATTTTGCTTGACGCGCCTTGCTCGTCCGAGCGCCACGTGCTGAACGACCCTAAATATTTGGCCGAATGGTCGCCCGCCCGCGTAAAAAGCCTTGCGATGCAGCAATGGGCGCTTTTGTCGTCCGCCTACAGGCTTTTGGCTCCGGGCGGGTTTTTGCTTTATTCCACTTGCGCGATAAACCAAAGCGAAAATTCCCAACTTGCCCAGCGGCTTTTAAAGAAGTTTCCAGAAGCCCGCGCCGTGTCCTTGGAAGAGGTCTCGGCCTTTCAAGAGGCGGGAAAGAAAGAGATTTTGGACTTTTTTGACGTCACGGCCCTTCCAAAATTCGAGGCGCAGGAGTTGGGATTTTCGATTTTGCCCGACGTTCAGGACGGAGCGGGGCCCATATATTTTTGCCTTTTTGAAAAAACTATGGACAAAATTTAATGAATGTTCTATAATAAGAGCGCTTATGAAAAAGGATGAGTTAAAGAAAGTCAAAAATTCGCTTTCCAGCATCAAAGATTTTGACGACTTATTGAATTCTCTGTTGACTCAAACCCGCAAAGCGATTCCTTCGGACGCGGGCTCTATCTATATCGTAGAAGAAAAAAAACTCACTATCAGGTGCGCGCAAAACGACACCCAGCAAAAAGACCTAGAAGAGGGAGAGGAGCTTCCTTTTGTTTCCTTTTCTTTTCCAATAACCAAGACTTCAATCGCGGGCTACTGCGTTCTTTCAAAAGAGCCCTTAAACATTAAAGACGCTTACAACATTCCAAAATCCGAGCCGTATAAATTCAATGTCGGAACGGACGTTGTGACTGGCTACAAGACAATTTCTTCAATCGCGCTTCCCTTGTTTGTGGCAGGCGGCCGTGTTCTTGGCGTCTTGCAGCTAATCAATAGGTTGGACAAAGACGGCAAAGTCACGACCTTTAGCGACGACGATTTGGAGATAGCGCAGGACTTGACCCTAAGCATTTCCACCGCTTTGGAAATGGCCGAGGCCGCCGAGCTTTCAAACGCGGCCTATCGCGGAAAGCACTTGCAGAGCATTTTTGAAATTGACCAAAAGCTTAACGAAATCCAAGATATCGACGTTTTGCTCGAACGCATTCTTACCGAAGCGCGAAAAATCGTCAACGCCGACGCGGGTTCAATTTACGAAGTTCAAGGAAAGAACCTGGCGATCAAGTACGCGCAAAACGACACCCAAAGCGCGAAGCTCCAGCCCGGCGAAAAGCTTCCTTTCTTGTCTTTCTCGTTCCCGATAACCGAAAAGTCAATTTCTGGCTACGTCGCGTTGAGCGGCGAAACTTTGAACATTCACGACGCCTACAAATTGCCCGAAGGCGTTCCTTATTCCTTTAACCCGACTTCAGACAAGAACACCGGCTACCACACAAAGTCGATGCTTACTATTCCGCTAAAAATCGCGGACTCAAGCTTGTTGGGCGTCCTTCAAATCATCAACGCAAAAAACGAAGAAGGCGAGTACATTGAATTTGACGCGGACGCGGAACTTTACATAAACCACTTTGCCGCCAACGCCGCCAACGCTTTGGGCCAAGCCAAGAGCCGCCGCGACTTGATTGACGCGATGACCGAGATGGCCAACATGCGCGATCCAAAAGAGACCGGCATGCACGTAGCGCGCGTCTCAAAATTCTCCGTTGAAATTTACGACCGTTGGGCCTTTAACCACAAGATTGACGAGGCCGAGCGAGAAAAATTCCGCGACTTTTTGGCAACCGCCAGCAAGTGCCACGACTTTGGAAAGATTGGAATCGAAGACAAGATTCTTAAAAAACCCGGCCGCTTTGACGACGACGAGCGCGCGATTATGAACAGCCACACTTGCTTGGGCGCGCTTTTGTTCAAAAACTTTAACTCGCCGCTTTTCCAAATGTGCCAAAACATCAACTTGCGCCACCACGAATGGTGGGACGGAAGCCGCGGCTATCCAGGAAATTTGGATTGGGAAAAATACGAGCAAGGAAATCCCTTGCCAAAAGCTGAATGCCTTAAGGGCGAGGAAATTCCCTTGGAAGCCAGAATCGTTTCTGTCGCTGACGTCTTTGACGCCTTGAGCCACGCGCGCGTTTACAAGCCGGCGTGGACAATGGAAGACGCCGTCAACGAAATTCAAAAATGCTCTGGAACTCAATTTGATCCTGGCGTGGTCGAAGCCTTTATGCAAATAAAAGACCGCTTGATCGCCATCAGCAATTCTTACGGAAGCGACTAGCGCGCGATTTCCTTGTTAAAGCTTTTTGCAAAAACCTCAAATTCTTCTTGTCCGTAGGAATCCCGTTTTTTTGTTCCCAAGCCCAGTTGGCTCATTTGAAGGCTAAGCTCGCGTTCCTTTAAGGCGCGGACAATGTTTTGCTTGTCAAAAACTTTTCCAAAATCATTCATCACCGCAATGCCTTTTTCCAAAAGCGAGGCGGCTAGGGGGATGTCGCGGGTAATCACAAGGTCGCCAGCTTGGGCGTTTTGCAAAATCCAATTGTCGGCGGCTTGGCTTTGCGCGGGGCACACTATCATTTTAAAGTTTGGAATGTCTTGGACGCCGTCGCCGTTTTTTGGCGACAAATCCTTGTTTGCCGCAAAGATTAGCTGGATGTGATTTTTTTTTGCCTGTGACAAAAGCCAGTTGCGGACTCTTTTTGGACAGGAATCCGCGTCAACCAAAACGCGTCCTTCCATTTTAGCTAAGCGCCTTGTCGATTTTTTCTATCATGCTTCTTGTAAGCCTGTCCGCTTCTAGTTCGGCCAAGGGGTCTATGTCTTGGTTTTTCGCGGCGTCTTTGGCTTCCAAAGCTTTTTGCTTTTCCTTAAAAAGCTCGTCGGCGATTAAGATTCCGGCCAAGACGGCGGTTTTCTTTTGGTCTTGGATGCCGTCGTTCTTTTGGATTTCGTCGCAAACGTTTTTGAAGTATTCGTGAATTTTTTCAAGGTAGGGAAGCTCTTCGTCGGCTTTAAGGGCGAACGATGTTCCTAATACGTTTATTTCAATTACAGCCATGCGGAGTGTTGGTTAGAAGATGTCTGGAACGCTTTCTTCTTCAGTCTCGAAGGAGTCGTCGTTGAACAAGTCGGAAACCAATTCTTGTTCCGCGCTTGTTTGCGGCTCTTGAACTTGCGTCGCTTCTGTCTGCGGAGCGGCTTGCTGCGGCTCGGTGGCGGCTTGCGCGATCGAGCTTGTTTGTGTCACCGGCTCGGCCTGGGCGGGTTCTGCCTGCTCAGGTTGAGCGGAGGCTTGGACTTGCGGCTGAACCGCCGCTTGAGGAGCGTTTCCGCTCGAGTCAAGCAAGGCGTTTTCCACTGAGTCCAAGCGGTTGAGGGCGCCAAGGATTCCGTCTTCAATCTTTTTTTCGTCAGCGCTAAAGCGCGAAAGCAGCTCCGATTTTTCAGAAAGCGCTTTTGTGAGCTCTGAACGCTCGGCGCGCAGAGCATCGTTTTCTGATTTTAGCTGTTCGATTTTTTGAACAGCGCTTTCTACTTTTTGCTGCAAAAGAAGGATTGTGTCAACGGAAATCATCAGCGTCCTCTTTTATTAGGCCAAAGCCTTCTTGGCGGCTTCTACAACAGCCTTGAATGCTTTGGGATCTTCAATGGCCATGTTAGACAAGGCCTTGCGGTTTACCTTAATTCCGGCTTTTGTTACGCCGTCAATAAAGCGTGAGTAAGACAAGCCTTCGTCGCGAACGGCCGCGTTGATACGGGCAATCCACAATGAGCGATACTCGCCTTTTTTGTCTTTGCGTCCGACATAAGCGTGGTCGAGCGCTTTTGTTACCGCGTCTTTGGCGGCCTTAAAGTTTGTTCCTCTGCGGCCTTTGAAGCCTTTGGCCAACTTAAGGATTTTCTTGCGCCTGTCGGCTCTTCTTGTTCCATCTACTGCTCTAGACATACTTTGCTCCTATCAACCGTAGGGAAGCATCTGCTTCCTGACTTTTGCTGCTTCTGATTCCGCAAGAATTCCTTCTTTGCGAAGCTGTCTCTTTCTCTTGGGCGAACGCTTGGTCAAAATATGACGCAAGTTCATCTTCTTGTACTTTACCTTTCCTGTTCCGGTAAGCGAAAAGCGCTTTGAAGCGGATTTCTTTGTCTTCATCTTAGGCATAGCTAAAACCTCTTTAATTTTTGGCTTTTGATGATATTGTCATCGACATGAACTTGCCTTCCATAGCGGCCGGCTTTTCGATGACATACGCCGAGGTAAGCCTTTTTAGAACCTCTTCAAGAACTCCAAATCCCAAGTCAGTGTGGGCAAGTTCGCGTCCGCGGAAGCGAATCGTTACTTTTACCTTGTTGCCTTCTTCAAGGAATTCTTGTACATGCTTAGCTTTCGTGTCAAGATCGCCCGGTCCAATTTTGGGCTGCATCCTGATCTCTTTAAGTTTTAATACCTTTTGCTTTTTCTTGGAGTCACGGAGCTTTTTCTCCTGTTCAAAGCGGTATTTTCCGAAATCGAGTATTTTGCATACAGGCGGATTTGCAGTCGGCGCGACTTCAACAAGGTCGAGTTCCCGGTCTTTAGCCATTTTGAGAGCTTCCACTGTGGGAACGATTCCCATCTGGTTGCCCTCATCATCTATAAGTCGTACTTCTCTGACGCGAATTCGTTCATTAATTCGCGGTCCCTTATTAGTGTCTGCCAACTGGCCTCCTCGTGTCGCAAAAAACACACATGTATATTAAGCGTAAATTAGATTATATCAGAAAAAGCGTCATTTAGTCTAGTAGCGGCGATGAAAATTTACGCAAGCCCAAAAATGTTGGTCGCCGCATAAGTCGCAACGCTCCGCTTGCGGAACTGTTGTCTTGAATTTTTTTCGCGCTTGGTGTAGCATAGTGGCATGATTTTATTCGCAATGCTCTTGATTCCGCTTTATTTTGCCTATTGGCTTTTTGAGCAAAAAAAGCCCTTGGCGCCGTTTCTTTTCAACGCTTTCTTGGGTTTGTTTTTGGCGGCGGTTTTTTGCGCCTACAAGTATTTCTTTTCGCCCTATTATTTTTTGACGCCCGACTCTTTTGTCCGCAATTTCATCCATATCGAGTTGGAACAGATACTCTTGCCCTTGGCCGTTTTGACCGCCGCCTTTTTGTTTGTCTACAAAAAAGACAAGATGGCCGTCCGCGTGCAAAACATTTTTCCGTTTTACGCGGGCTTTTTTGCCGTATACTTGCCCTTTAGAATCCTAAACGAGTCGCTTCCGTATTCGGCCTTTGGACTTTTTGCAAAGCCCGTAATGTTCCTTTTAATGCTTCTTTTGGCCAACAAGTGCCAGGAATATCTTTTTATTTCGGCCCAAAGGGCCTTGTTGACCGCAAAGCAGGCCGTGTGCGTTTGGACATGCTTTGTTTTATGCTTGATTTTGCCGGCCGCGATAGAAGCTTTGTGGATTTTGGGAATGAACGCCTTCTTTACTATCGTTTGCTTTTTGATTTATGGCGGAGCGGCAGTCCTTTGCCTCTTAAAGGGGCCAAAGTTTTTGGAGAGGTTGTAAAAATTTGAAAAAAATTTTCTTGGCCATTTTTTTGGCCGGCATGGGCTTTTTTGCCTTTGGACAAAGTTCTTGGAAACATTCGGCCGGAGCGGCTGTAAACGCCTCTTTATATTCTTTGCATGTAAGGGGCGATGGAGAGAAGAACGCCTTTGTTCCGCAATTGTCGGCCCGCTACTACGGCGAGGCGCAAAACGGCTTTTGCGTTTCGGGAACCTTTGGCTTTGGCCTGTCCGTCAGCAGGAATTTTAAGTTGGACAACGAGAACAATGTTTGCGCGGGCCTTGCTTTTGGAACGACAATCGGAGCGGGATATGCCTTCCATAACTCCAGCCGCGGAACGTTCGCGCTTCTTGGAACCTTGTCCTTTGATTGGATGACCTATAAGTTCAAGAAAACGATTTCCGCAAAAGTTTCGGGCGGAACGGTGTCTTCCGAATGGACGCAAGAAGACTCTTTGTTTGCCTTTGGAATCGGCCTAGAGGCGATTGGATTCTTTCCTTTGACAAACCGCTTGTCTTTGTACGGAACTTTGGGCTTGAAATTCTTTGACGCGGGAAAGCTAAGGATAAACGGAAAGAAACTGGACCGCAGTTACAATGATTCGTTTGAGATAAGGGGGAATGTGGCGCTTACCCCAAGCTTTGGCGTTATGTGGAATTTTTAGGAGCCTTCGGGCCGTTTTTGCCTTTCTAACCCTAAACTCCGCCGTTAAAATTCCGACAATTTAAGTATGAACTCATTCAATCGATCAATTGACTTATTGCACAAGGCCCTGGATGTAAACGCCTTGCGCTATCAGGTAACGGCTAACAACATTGCCAACGCCGAAGTGCCGAATTTCAAGCGTTCCGCCGTGAATTTTGAAAGCGAGCTTAAGCGCGCCTTTGAATCCGAGGAAAACGCCCGCAATTCCTTTGACTTGACAAGAACCGATCCCCGCCATTTTTCAATCCACAACGTTATGGATTGGCAGGAAGTAAAGCCGCGCCGCGTGGTTGATTGGAGTTCCACCCAAAACGCCAACGGAAACAGCGTTGACGTAGAGACCGAAGCGATGAACATCATCAAAATCCAGATGCAGTATCGCTTGCTCAGCCAGTTGGAAAACTTTGAGTTTAGCCAAGTCAAGACAGCGATGTCGCCTAACCGCTGATTTTAGGGAGGAAGAATAAATGGGACTCTTTTCTGCGATTAACATAGCTTCTACAGGACTTAGCGCCGAGCGTCTTAGAACCGACGTTATTTCAAACAACATCGCCAACGCTTCTACAACAAGAACGCAGGACGGCGGTCCCTTTAAGCGAAGCCGCGTGATTTTCCAACCCGTGGCCGACGCCAACCCCACGTTCCGCACTCCTTATCTTCCCAGCAATTTGGACAACGGTCCCGGAAAGGGCGTAAAGGTGCGAGAGATCGTCGTTGACACAAGCGAAGGAAAATTGATTTACGATCCCGACCATCCGGACGCGATCAAGACCGGACCCCGCGCCGGCTATGTAGAATATCCTAACGTAAACATCGTAAACGAAATGGTTGACTTGATTTCGGCCAGCCGCGCTTACGAGGCCAACACAACGGTAATCGAAGGCTCAAAGGATATGTTCAATTCCGCTCTTGAAATTGGACGATAATCGCGCTAAGATAAGGGCAGGGTGGAAAAATGAAAATTAACGAAATGCCTGTCTTGCAAATGCAAGGCTTTGAAAACATCAAGGACACAAATCCGCTTAAGAACGCTCCGCATGTGAACATTCTTTCTTCCGCGGAAGAAAACCAGCGCATAAAGGAAAAGTCTTTTGGCGAATTGTTGTCAGAAGCCTTTAGCGCAATGAACAAGCAGCAAACGGACGTCGATTCCCTTACAAAGCAAATGATTACAGATCCGGACAGCGTTGACATTCATGACGTTACGACTGCCATGGCAAAAGCCCAAATGTCCATGACTTTGGCCAAGACTGTGGTTGACCGCGTCATTACTGGTTGGACAGAAATTACAACGACACGCTAATGTTCGAGCACGTTAACAGGGAGGGGACATACGTTCCCCCGACTGACTCGATTTGGCCGCAAAAGCCCGACCAACCCCTTTTGCAGCCAAAGCATTTGCGTCAAGTTGTCGTAGACGAAAAATATCCCTTTATTGACAAAACCTTTAAATTCTTTTTGTGGCGCAACTTTATTTACGCCGGCGTTTGGTTTGTTGTCTTTCCTTTGCAGCGCCTTCGCTACGGAATTAAGTTTAAGGGCTTGGAAAATTTGCGCAAGAACAAGGCGCTTTTTAAAAACGGAGCGGTGACTGTTTGCAACCATGTTTACCGTTGGGATTTTTTGGCGGTTGTCCAAGCGACAAAAAAGCGCCTGTGGTTTCCGGCCCGCGCCGAAAACTTAATGGGAAGCGACGCCGGCTTGATCCGCGCGGTGGGCGGCATTCCCGTTGCCCAAAACTTTAGCGGAATGAAAAAATTCTACGAGGCCTTTGACTCGCTCCACCAAAAGAAAAAATGGATTCACGTTTTTCCCGAAAGCTGCCGTTGGACTTGGTACCAGCCGATCCGTCCCTTTAAGCGCGGCGCCTTTGAGTTTTCGCACCGCTACGACATTCCGATTATTCCCATGGCAATAAGCTACAGGGAGCCTGACGCTTTGCGGAAATTTTTTGGCGTAAAGCATCCGCTTGTCACGTTGACAGTCGGCTCGCCGATAATGCCCGACGCGGGCCTTTCTTTAAAGCAAGATTCCACAAGGCTTTTGGAAGAGTGTCACAAAAAAATCGTTGACATGGCGGGCATAGAAAAGAACCAATGGCCCGCGCTTTAGCCATTTGTTTTAAGGATTAAAAGTCGCTTCCGTCTAAAATCTTGGAGGCAAATTCTTCCCAAGAAAGGACAGGATGCTGCAAGTCCCAAATGGGCCTTTGAGCCTTTGTCTTAATCTGAACGAATTTCATTCCGGCGTTTCTTGTGCCCTGGCCATCGGTGTCGTCCCTGTCGCCGACAACCAAAGTTTCCTTAGGCTTGGCTCCAAGGTCGGCCGCGATTTGCAAAAAGCCTCTGGGCGCCGGCTTTAGGCAGCCCAATGTTTCGGAAGAATAAAACCTTTCGCACAAGTCCAAGGCCTCTTGCTTTACTCCGCAAGAGAGCGCGCGCTCCTTGATTAAGTTGTAGTCGGAGTAGAGCGCGATTTTTGTTCCGGAGCCGGAAAGCGCCTTGAACACTTCAAAAACTTTTTGATGGGCCGCGAATTTTTTATGCCCAAGAACTTTTTCCATGTAGCGAAGGTATCGCTTTTCGTACCATTCGCCAAAAGTTTTTGGCGAGCAAAAGGCGGTCTTTGAGGCAAGGGTGTAGTATTCCTTCTTGAAGTTTTCGGGAGTCTCAAAATCGCGGCCTTTAAAGAACGCGCGCGCCTTTCGTTCCGCCTTCATAAAGAAAAACCTGTGCAAGCGCGGAAGAAGCAAGCCTTTTGCGATGCCTGTGTTGTCGTAAAGCGTGCCGTCAAAGTCAAATATGACGGCCTTGAAATTTCTTGCGTTCATTAACGGATGACCAACTCTTTAAAGTATTCGTGTCTCTTGTCGTCTTGCATCAAGAGGTTCATCTTGAACTGGCCGTCGCGGGCTCCTTTTTGGATCATGGCGGCCTTGTATTTTTCGAATGAGTTTTCAACCAAGCGGTGGCCGATCGGATCCTTTACGCGGAAAGAATCTCTCTTGGCGGCGTACTCAACGTTTTCGCTCTTAAGCTTTTGGTCAACGCAGGCTGTAAACTTGTCGCAAAAAGCCTGGTCAAGGTCTTTGTTTTGGAACTCAATGTAAATGTTGTAGGCGCTTTGTTGCAAGTCCGCAAAGCCGACAAAGAAGCTGGTCTTTTGTCCCAATTCTTTTTCTGTTTCCGCAATAGCGTCGATGAATTGGCGTTCGCTAAGCTTTTCGCCGGTCATCGAAACGATTCCGTTTATCTTTTGAATGAATTGAATTGTGGGAATCGTCTTGTAAACGCCGGTGCATTCGATCATGTCGTTCATATTGTAGCGGTAAAGGCCGCCGTAAGTCGTTATGTAGGGAATGTAGCGCTTGCCTTTTTGCAGCTGGTGCAGCTGAATGAATTTTGGGTTTTCGCTTTCGTCGCCGATTTCTGTAAACTCAAAGTAGTGGTTGTGCGGGAACAAAACAGTGTCGTCGGCTCCGTTCATTACCAAGCCCGCGCGGCATTCGCTGGCAAAGTAGCCGAACTCCTGGTCAAGCGTCTGCTCCGGAAAGTAGTCCTTGTACTTGTCGCGGTAAACGCTTGTGTTTCCGCAGTGCCAGGTTGTTATCGTCTGCAAGTTGGGCCAATAATGCTTGGGAAGAACGCGGCCGTACTTTGCCTTAAGCTCGCGGAGTTCCGCGGCGCGCTTGGGGTTGGGCGAGTATCGCGCTTCCAAGACGGAGCGGATTTCTGGCTCGATGTTGACCTTTTTGCTAAGGGTTCCATGTTCGATGTCGTCGATGTAGTCGTCCAAGAATTGGTCAACGTTCTTTTGCAACTCGATGATTGTGGAAGGGTTGGCGGTTACCAAAAGCGTTACGTTTTGCTCGATGCCGCTTCGCATCAAGGCGTAGTAGCGGGCTGTGTAGTCCTTTATGGCAAAAACGTCTGCGGGAGCGGAGTAAAGGCCCTTGATGAATTCCGGGCAGTCGCGCTGGGTCACGCCCGATACGGAGCCGCATACCGTTCCGTCGGGAGCGTAGCCTTCGATTGACTTTCCTACGATGGAAACGCACTTTCCCCAAAAGGTCTTGGGCCTGTGCATGATAAAGGAGTAAAGCCAAAGCTTTGACATTTTGCTAAAAATGTTTTGGTAGTATTCGTTGGTGATGGGGATCCACTTGGGCTCTTTTGTCGTTCCGCTTGTCGTGGCGTACATCATCGGCTTTCCGGGGAACAAGACGTTCTCTTCGCCGTTCTTGTGGCGCTCGATGTAGGGGCGCAAGTCCTCGTAGTCTTGGATCGGAACGTTCTTTTGCCAGCGCTCGTAAAGCTCGTCGGCGCTTTTTGCCTCCAGGATTTCAGAAAAATGATGGGCTTTTCCCCATTCTGAGTCTTTTGCGTATTCCAAGATTCCGCGCAAAGTCTTTTCGGATGATTTTTCGCAGTTTTTTGCGGCCTTGTCCAAGGCTTTTTTATTCTTTTTGCCAACCCAGCTAAGCGCGAATGTGATGAGCGTGGCGTTCTTTTCCTTTTTCATATTAGTTCCTTTTATGGGGTATTGTTCCTGCTATTTTATTCATTTTGGCAAACCTTGTCAACTTTGCTTGCAAATTTGCTAAAAAAGGTATATAATAGTAGAACGATGTCTAATGAGATTTTTGGAAACAAAGTTTCGCGTTTTTCCGCTTGGAAGGCAGGCCTTGCCTATAAGATGTGCAAAAGAATCTTTGGCGAGCAAAAAGAAGGCTTGGATCTTGTTGCCGTGGCCAAAGGCGGCGTTTACAAGGATTTTAAGGCCTTGACATTGGTTCGCCGCGACGACCTTGAGGCCCAAAAAGACGACGACGGAACGCCCTTAAAGGTTTACGAAGTCAATCCCAAAAATGCCTTGGTCATCGGAACGATTCGAATGGGCTTTGGCCACTGGAGAATCGCCATCGCCTTGGCCAGCGTCGCGGCCAGCATGAACGTCCGCGCCTATATTTTGGACTACCTTTCTTTTTCAAACACCCCGATCGCAAAATCGATAAAATTCTTGGAAGATCTTTACAACACTTTTAGCCGCCTTTCGCAAAGGTCCAAGTGGTTCAACAACCATATTTGGGAAGACATCACAAGCCGCGCCAACGCCACGCTTGACTCGGCGATTCAAAACCGCGAAATCTCAAGGCTTTTTACCGCCGCATTGGAAAAGCTCCCAAAAGACATTCCGCTTGTGGCCGCGCATCCTTGGGTCGGCTGGTCGGCCATGCATTGCGGAATGAAAAAAGTAATCTCAATGGTGCCGGACAATCTTCCTTTGGCCTTTTGGCTTGTGCAGGGAAGCCTCCACACCGTTCAGTCGCCGTCGGCCTACATGGGCTACCGCTCTCTTTTAAAGATGGAGCGCGGAAAGCCGATCACCCATTGCTTGCCCGCCAGCCAGATTGTCCAAACCGGCCATTACGTTGACTATGAGCTTTTAAGCTCGATCAAGGCCGACTGCAAGGCCCGCCTTGACCGCGCCAAAAGGGGAGAGGCCCGCCGCTTCCTTTTGACTATGGGCGGAGCGGGAGCGCAGGCGCACAAGTTTGGCGACATAGCCAATTATTGCAAGGAATACATTCGCCAAAAGAATTGCGCTCTATTGATCAATATGGGCGACCACGAAGGCCGCTGGCTTGTCTTAAAGGAATTGCTTGAAGAAGGCAACATTCCTTACACGCTCCACACTGATTGGAAAAAAACAAAGGCCTTTGCAAAAGAGGCCGAAAAGTCTCCCGTTACCGGCGTCCATATTTTCTTGCACAAAGACTTTTACGCGGCCGTCTATTGCACAAACCTTTTGATGCATGTTTGCGATTTTATGGTAACAAAGCCGTCCGAGCTTTCGTTCTACCCAATCCCAAAACTTTTTATCCAGCGCGTAGGCCGCCACGAGGCTTGGGGCGCCATTCGCGGAAGCGAGATTGGCGACGGAACAAAAGAGGCCGACGACCACATTATCTTGCACAGGCTTTTGACAATGATTATAGAAGAAGACGACCTTCTTCAAATGCAAGTTCAAAATATTTTGAACAACGACAAAATGGGAATTTACAACGGCGGCTACAATGTAGTTAAATGCGCGTTGCAATAAAATAAAATTTTTTTAGGAGACATAATATGGCATTCGTCGATGATTTGCTCAAAAAGGCCAAGGCGGCCAACAAGACAATCGTTCTTTGCGAAGGCGAGGACAAGCGCGTGGTTGAGGCCGCCGCTAAAATCGTAAAGGAAGGAATCGCAAAAATCATTCTTTTGGGAACGGAAGAAGAAGCCAAAAAGGCGGCGCCCGGAGTTGACCTTAGCGGAGTAAAGCTTGTAGACCCGGCCACAAGCGCCGACGCCGACCGCTACGCCGAGATTTTGTTCAAGGCCCGTGAAGGAAAAATCAACAAGAAGACCAACCAGCCTGAGTACGCCGACGTTGCCGCGGCCAAGGCTTACATTCAAAAAGACCGCACGATGTTCGGAGCCTTGATCCTTAAGGCCGGCGACGCGGACGGCTTTGTTTCTGGCGCCTGCCATTCAACGGCCAACACTTTGCGCCCCGGCTTGCAGGTAATCAAGACCGCGCCTGGCATTTCTACTGTTTCATCAAGCTTTATCATGGTCGCTCCAGAAGGCGGCAACCCATACATCAAGGAAGGCGTTTCGCTCTTTGCCGACTGCGCGATTAACATCGAGCCCGACGCCCAGCAGTTGGCCGACATCGCCGTCGCCACCGCTGACACAGCAAAAAAGATTGCCGGCATCGAGCCTCGCGTGGCCATGCTTTCGTTCTCTACAAAGGGAAGCGGAAACGACGACAAGTTCTTTAAGTCTGTTCCAAAAGTGCAGGAGGCCACGGAGCTTGCAAAGAAAGCCGCTCCCGACTTGGCCATCGACGGCGAGTTCCAGTTTGACGCCGCGGTCGCTCCGGAAGTAGGCCAGCTTAAGGCGCCGGGAAGCTCAGTCGCAGGCCACGCCAACGTATTTGTATTCCCCAACATCAACGCGGGAAACATCGGCTACAAGATTTGCCAGCGCATGGGCGGTTGGATGGCTATCGGCCCTGTATGCCAAGGCTTTGCAAAGCCGCTCAACGACCTTAGCCGCGGCTGCAACGTGGACGACATCGTCGCCACCGTAGCCGTAACTGCGCTACAGGCATAGAATTTTTTGGCGGCCGCAAGGCTGTCCTGGATGATTAGCTTAGTGGTAGAGCGCTTCCTTCACACGGAAGAGGTCGTTGGTTCGATCCCAATATCATCCAATCTTATTTTTCTTGACGCGCGCAAAGAAAAACAGCGAAAGCGTGATTGAGATAGTTTCGGCGATTATAAAACACCACCAGACATTGTTGATTTTTCCCGTAAGCGAAAGCAAGTAGGCGCTTGGAAGCAAATCCGTTCGGTTTTGTTTTCGGATTTTGCAAAGGTTTTTTTTGACAAAGACGGAAAGTACTTTGAATTCCAAGCCCTTACAGGCCGTCCGATTAAGGACAACACCCTTATCTTGTACCGTAAGCTTCTTGCGAACCAGCTGATTCCTTTTTTTGGTGAAAAGCAAATTGGTGACGTCAGCAAGGACGTTGTGAAGGATTGGATCGTCTGGGCGAGTGGATTCTGGTCAGCGAAGACCGTGAACAACGCCCGTGGCGTCTTGAACATAATACTTGAAGCGGCTGTTGACAAAGAAATCATAGACAGGAATCAAGTATAGGCCTACTGAAAGAAAGAGCCGCAGGTTGCTTACGCCAGACGAAATTAAAGAAGTGTATTTTTCTCAGCTCTGGACTAGGGATTGTCAAAGAAAAATGTTTCTTTTGGCTGCCCTTACTGGAATGAGAATAGGCGAGGTCGCCGTTTTGCGAAAAGAGGACCTGCGCGAAAACTACATCGACGTTTCTCACACGTATTCTGATAGCCTGTGGTTGGGCAGCGCAAAGACCGGCGAAAGCCGAAAGGTCCCAATCTTGGAGAATTTTGATTTCGGAGAGTCGCGGACCGAATGGGTGTTTGAGGGGCTTTCTGCAGAACGTCCTATGTTCTCGCGCGCTGTATACAACACGTTCGCTAGAATCTGCGACAAGCTTGGTTGGGCCACAAAGACAAGTCTGACATGACTGAGCGCTACACCTATTAGCGACCCGATATGTTTCCCGAAGTCTACGCCGCTCAAAGAAAACTATACGCCGCTGTTGTAGGTTCACTTGACCAAAATGGCAAATGAAAATAGGCTTGCCATCTTCTTGACATATATATATAAATATGTATAATTATATATATATATATGGAGGTGGCTGCATGATGGTGGAAACTGCCCAAATGATGCCGATTACAAGGCTGCAAAAGGAATTGACCCAAACCGTAAGAAAGGTTTCCGAGAAAAACGAATCTGTATACATTCTCAAAAACAACAATATGGAGGCGGTTATTGTTCCCTTCCGCGAATACGAATATCTTTCCGCCTTAGAAGAGGCTTTCGAGCGGTTGGAAATCGCGGAAAACCTTGCCCCAAGAATGAAGCGCTACAACGCGGCGAAATCTGTCAGCTGGGATTCCATAAGGAAAGATTGATGGACAAAGAAAAAAAAGAAGTCCGAATCAATTTCATTCCCGAAGCCGTCGAAGACTACAATAATCTTGACGGAAGCCAAAGAAAATCCGTCAACAAGGAAATTGACAAACTGAAGGCCAACCCATTCGCGGGCCGGGAGCTTGGAAACAAGGACAACGTGGATTTGACCGGCTTCTACAAAATGTACGCATGCAACAAAAGCATACGGATTGTTTACAGGCTGCTCTCCGCCGAGAAAATAGAAGTGGTGGAAATTTGGGGAATCGGAAAAAGGGACAAACTGAAGATTTACAAGACTGTGGGGGCGAGGGCGAACAAAGCGAAATAGGAAGCGGCGGATGCCGCCATTGCTTCCAAAAAAATATGCCGAGAGCGTTAAGTGTGGTTACGCTCTATATGCGAGTTAGCACACTTAACGCTCTCGACAGGATTGATTATAGCGCTAGTCTGTTTTTTTGTCATTAAAGTAATACTTTATTGACAACTTCTTATTTTTGGCTTACACTTAAAGAGCCTTGAGTGGCCGACCGTGGGGGCAATGGTAGCCCTCTTTCGATTGACCACTTGAGGCTTTTTTTTGCCCAATCGACTGTATGATATCGTTGGGCAATTTTTTTTTGCAAAAAAAGGAGCCAAGAAAACCCAATATGCCGCGCTCTTATTACGCGGTGTTTTGATTTTCTTGGCTCATAAAACCGCAAGACGAAATCTTGCCGACGTTGCCCAAGTTAGCGGATTTCTCCGTTGTTCCCCCGGCGCCTTCCAATATAGCGCGCGTCCGCGTTTTTGTCATTAAAGTTCTGCTTTAATGCGCGAACCGCCGGCGCGCGTTATAATTACAAATATGGGCGTTGACATTTTATATTATGTGGAACATGACTTGCCGACGGATTGCGCGCAAAGTTTTTTGGCTGAATTTAACAAGCGCGCCGGAGCTGACGGCAAATGGCGAATTATTGGCGGTTGGGCTGACGGTTTGTTGGAAAAGCAATTTCCAAATCCGGGCGGAGACATACATATTTATAAGACTTGCGGCGATTCAGAGATTGAGTTGGAATTTGAAAAAAACACATTGCTGATTAGAAAGTTGCCCGGCTGGACGGATAAAGTGGATTTTTGCAGATGGCATGCAATGAACAATTTCTTTGCCCAGAATGTCGATTATGCCAAGGAATGGAAAGAAAATCTTGTTTCGTTAATCAAAGAAAATCTTGCGCAAGTGTTCCATCCAACAAAAGTGATTCTTTTAAAGGATAGTTCCAGCTACGAGCATGAAACTTTGGGCGGCGAAAACCTTGAGGAGGAGGGCGGAACGATAGAAGAAGCCCTCACGCGCAATTCAACATTTGAAGAGCCCTGCGCCGTTTTGAAAAACGATGAAGCTTTCGGCCACTCGAAGGATTTACGCCAGCCGATATATGTTTTTGATTTGTGAAAGATAGCCTTGCCAATAAGTCCGCAGCGCTTCATTTTTCTTCCTCAAAGAACGCCTTGTAATAGCGCGAGGCGAGCGGCTGGCCAAAGGCGGCGGCTAGTTTTTGCGTCGCGTTTTCTTGGCTCCAATTTGGCTCGCCGCCGACTTGCGACTTTATGTCGTTTATTTTCTTCATCGTCTTTTTGTAGAAGCTGTTGAATTCCACAAGCGTCATAGGCTGGACGCCAAGGCTATTTGTGTCGATGATTCCAAAAACTTGATGGCGCTTTGAGTCCGTCGCTACCACGACATTTTCGCGGCCAGTCTTCATGTCTTTGTCCGTGAGCGCGACAAAATCGCCGAGGCAGTATTCGGTGTGGCCAACCACTTGCGTTCGGTAATACGCGTCGCGCAAAAGAGCCTCTGGCCGAATCCACAGCGGGCCTTGCGTGACCTCGTTTCCGCTTCCGCTAAAATATCCGTGCCAGTCCAAGAGTTCCTCAAACTCGTAGTTGAACGCAGCGTCTCCCTTTTGGAGCGAAAGCGAGCGCCAAGTCTTGTTCAAAAAGTCAATCGACCATTCGCTTGAGTTCATATTAAAAAGTTTTAGAATTGTCGCGACCCAAGTTTTGGAAAATCCGCCGTGCGAGAACACCACGCCGTCCGCCTCAAACGCCAAGTCCAATATGTCGCGGGCGGAAATCAGGAGGCTCTCTATTATGCCCGACCTTGCGTTTTGATGGCCGGAACAGCCCGCGCCGTAAACCGTCGCGCTAAGGTAGCTCCAGTCGTGGTTTCCTAAAAGAGCCTTTCTGCGCTCCGGGTCTTGGCGGACAAAGGCGCAAATCGCCTCAAAGTTTTCGCCTTGTTCGGGCCACTTGTTTTCCCATGCGTCAAAGTAGTCACCCATAAAGACAATGCGGTCGTAGGAATCTTGCGGAAAAGTTTTCACAACCTCCCACTCGCGCGAGCCGTGAACGTCTGGAACAACTAAAACTTTCATGCGGCCATTATAGCGCAAAGAGCGGGATCAGCGCATTAAAGCACTGCTTTAATGACAGCTTACTTAAAGGCATTTATAATTGTCAAAAACAGGAGGCGAGCGTTATGTTCAAACAAGTGAATTTTAAGCTTAACACTTTGCGAAAGTGGCATGTGGACGAAATGGAATGGTACGGCGAATACTACGAGGTTGCGTTCGGAGCTTTTTTCAACCGGCCAGGAATCTACGACTTTACAATCGGACACACTTCGCCTGTAAAAGAGATTTCAATCGACTACGACGAAAAAGAATATTTGATTCAAACTGAAAACACTCTTTACCATTGCGCGTTTGAATCCTGCTTTTTTGAAAAGCAGGACAATTCAAAAATCGTTCTTCCCGATTATGAAAAAATAAAGGCGGAGTATTTTAAGCCGATAGACACAAGCGGCCTTGGCAAAGACGACATGCTTTTGGTTTTGTCGGACTTGCAGGAGTTTTATTTTGAGACGATATTCTTTTATGACTCAAATGGAGCGCGGAGAGAATTTATTTCCTATCCACATCTTGGAATGCTTGTAGACACTTATTTAGTTGAAGATCGCCTTACACATAAAGAAGTGGACATTAGGTGGTACGTTAAGCAAGGTCTAATAGAATTTTATTCCCATCAAAACGGCGGAAGAAATATGTACGTTGAAAATCGCGGCGACTTTAATTTGGATCTTTTTATCAAAGGCGTAAGAATCTCGCTGGCTCCGGGAGAAAGAAAAAAATTGCAGTGGCCCAAATCAAAGCGCGAATGGACTGTGGAAGATTTTTTTTGCGAACTGAAAGAGAATGGCGGCAATTAAATTACATCGTCCATATATTCAAACATGCGCCGCTCGTTTTCCTCGTGGAAAGTCGGATACGCCATTCTAAAACGTTCGATTGGAAATTTGCTAAGAATCGTTTTATAGGCGATGTTTCTTGACCATTGGTAATAGCTTAGAATCCAACCTGTCCAATATTCAAGTCCGGGGTTGTATGGAATCCGGCCATACCTTTCAGTTTTTCCGCAAATTTCTTTTGCCAACTCTATTCCGCTCATTCCTGCGACATAATGAGGATCTCCAGTTTCAATAAGGTCTATATATTCAAAGTTCGCGAAAAGTTCTGCGTATTCCTCAAGCGAATAATTCAATTTCTTTACAGCGTAATCGAAAGAATGCGCTATGGTTTTCCGCGCGTCCTCTATGTAAAGATCGCTGTATGCCGGGGTTTGTTTTTCGTGGTTCATTTTCTTATTCTCCATAATGTGAATTGTTTCGATGCACTGACCGTGAAATCTATTTTTTTAATTTTAATACAAGTCGGCGATTCGCGCATTAAAGCTCTGCTTTAATGACAGCCGGCTTAAAGGCATTTATAATTGTTTAAAAAAAGGAGGCCGCAATGAAGTTCTGTATCAAATTATCTCTTATTGCAATTTTCGCGTTCGCCATGGCCTTGTGCTCCTGCTCTATGGGAATCCCCGACGGCCAAGGCTTGTTGGTCGTGGACACGGAGTCCGACGCCGTTTACTTGAAGAGCGTGTACGCCAAGAAGTCTGGGGCCGCGTCCTATTCGCGCGTGTGGAACGAAAAGCATGGGCTTGAGTCCAACTACGGAAACATATACTTGGACGCCGGAAAGTACAAGGTTTACGCCGTGACGGCGCTCTTCGGAATCGTTCCGTCGGTCGCAACCACGGGCTTCGCCGAAATCGAGATCCGCGACGGGGAGACGAAGTTTCTTCACGTCAACGGGCTTTTCTTGAGCGAATGATATTTCGATTTGATTGATTGCAGTTTACAATAAGTTTTTTTGCGCGGCGCGCAAATCTTCGATTTGCTTGTCAAAATCCAAAAGGCGTTTTTCCAAGGCCATGTATTTTGCTTCAAATTTTTTTTGCTCGCTTTGAGGCATAAAGGGAATTTCCAAAGTTTCCAAGGCGCCTTTTGAAAGGGTTTTCATTCTGCCGCCAGTCGCGATTTTTTCAAGGCTATCCTGTCCTGCCTGCGATTCCAAAAAACTTTTTAAATAGCAAGGGTTCAAGCGCGAGCCGGGCTTGATTCTGACAATAAAGAGGCTTTCGGCGGGAAAAATTTTCTCCCCGCTTGGAACAAGCGCTATTTTTATAGGAATTACTTTTGCAAGGACTATGTCTTTTGGTTCAAGCGGGTCAAACTTGCAGCCTTCCGCCACGCCGACGATGGGCCTCATTGTGTTTTGAACGCGGCCGTCGCCTATGTCCGATATTCTCAAGTAGCGGCCTATGATTTTTTTTGCCGCGTTTTTTTCTTCCGCAAAAATAACCTTTGAAGCGCTTGGAGCGCTTTTTGCAATCAAGGCCTCTTCGCCAAGCATGAACGCCTTTTTGCTTGCCTTTTGGTCTTTGTAAAAGGCCGCGTTCAATTCACAGTTGTTTTCTTGTATAAGTTCGTAGGGAACGTAAATCTCGCGCTTGTCTTTGTTGCGTTCATCGATGAATTTTATTCCTAAAAGGTCCGCGCGTTTTTCAAAGACCAAAAGGCTTGCGCTTACGTCTTTTGGCGTTATGGACTTTAACGGCAAGTGGATTACTTGCGACAAATTTTTTTGCTCAATGAATTTTCTATGCAAGGCCTTGTAATTGCGGCTGAACAAAGCGTTGGACACAAGAATTACCGCGCGGCCGCCGTCTTCCAAACAATCCAAGGCGCGTTGGATGTAAAATTCCGTGTTGTCGCTTTTTGTCCGCTCCATGTTGATGTAATCCCAGGAGGCGCGGGGCGAGCCTTCAACCGGCGCTTGATAGATTGGCGGAAAGGCGTATATTTTTGAAAAGCGCCGTTCGATTTTTTCATTTGGATTTTTTAGGTCGGAAGGTATAAGCCGCGCCGCTTTATATGACGTTCCGTAAACGTCATTCAGCAAATTGTATGAAAGCCATTCCGTTTTTGTCGCGTAAAATGACACTGCGTGAATGGAGGCTGGCAGGCGCGTGGCCGCGGAGAAAAACTCGCGCGGATCTCCGTAAAAATTCGCGACTGTTTCGCCGGCCTTTGCTTTTAACAGCCCAAAAACTTTTTTGTACAAATCATGGTTTGTTTTTGTGTGTTTTGGCGAGTCGCAAGCCGCTTCAAGGAAATCCGTGTTGGGCATAAAAAAGTCATAGTCGTCCTCGTAGCGGAAAAACTCGGCGCAGCCTGCGTCAGTAAAGAACTTTTTAAAGTCGTCGTAAGAAATTTTTGGACAAACTTTTAAGACAATTTCTTTTACTTCCGGCGAAAGCGCCCTTTTGTCCAGCAAGGCGCGGACAGAAGAGCGGCCGCCGTCTTTTCCCAAATAGTTGAGGTAAAGCCTGACGAGCATATTCGCATCTTGGGATTTTAGAAAATTGTCGTTGTCCAAATCATTCGTCATAATCGCAATACACTGCCTTTTCCGTTTTTAGCTTGACCACATTGTCCAAGCTGACCTTGTAGAATCTGCACAGCGGAACCAAATGCTCCAATTTTATTTGTCCGCCGATTTCCCAATTATACACTGATTGGCCCGTAATTCCAAGATGTCTTGCGACTGCGGGAACCGCGATTTTCTGCTTTTTTCTAATTTCCCGCAAGGCTTGTCCAGTCTTCACCAAATCCAGCGTTTCGCGCTCAAAAACATGCTCAAATTCTTTCATAAAAGCCGCCTCCTTAGGTCGTTTAGTTGTTTTGATATGGGGAGAACTCTCCCCAATACTTAAAATATAGCGCTGGTTTCTTGTTTTGTCAATAGGGAGAAATCTCCTATTTCAAGCAATGCTTTAATGACAGATCTTCGTTCCCGCGTTATCCTACGCGCAGAATGGAGGTTGCTTATGAGAGTTTTGGAAGAAAAGAAAACTAATTGCCGCGAGCCTGTGGCGGCGCCAGCGCTTTGCTTTGACGATAGGGAGCTTTCGTCTTACGTTTACGACCAATGCTTTGAGGGAGTGATTTTTTACAGCGGAAAATTTTGCGGCGAGTTGTTGGAGCGCATTTATTCGCGCGATGAACTTGAATCTTTGCTCAAATGTTATGTGTTCCTTTTGGAGAAGCGGAGGAACGAAAAATATCAAGAGCTTGAAAAGAAACTTCCAATACGCATTGATAAAATCATTGAAATGTTTTTAGACGACTTGAAGAACGATTTTGACGCTTTCCGAGATGTTTTCATCTTTCACAGGGATACGAAAGCAGCGCTATATAAGGACAAAACGCCAATCGACAAAATGCTGGACACCCCTTGCGCAAAATCTTTTTGCGACGGCCTGAACTTGAACTATTTTGAAAAGCAGCTTTTGCTCTTGGCCGTTGCTCAAAAGGAATGGGGATGGCTTTTTCCCGATTCAAAAGGAGATAAGTACAAGTCGAGAATTTTTTCTAACGTCGTAAAAGCGGACTTTGACACATGGTTCTCGCTTGCCCGCAAGTTGAACGACAGAATGTTGCGGCTTGGATTGTTCAGCGAGGCTTGGACTGTCCGCGAGTACGTCTACGCTTTTTTTAAGGACGAGAACGCAAGCTGCTCGCTTTGCAAAATCGTTCCCGACGAAAAGCGCGACATTTACGATTACCACAAAATAAGCGCGGACAACGATAAAACTTTAAGCCTTGCAATGAACCAAACGCTTGAATACATCGAAAACCATAAAGGCTGTTGGCAAATTGTAAGCGGCCTAAGCGATTGGTCGGTCAGGAATTTTATCGCGTGGGATTGCAAGCTTGCGCGGCTTGACCTTTACGAGTTTTCGCCGGAACTTTCATATCTCAGTCAGGAAGAGCTTGAGTTTTACGTTTACGCGCTTTCAAGCCGCCTGCGCGGAAGAAAGGCCGCGATGTTCATAAGCCAAGAATGCGCTCGAAAACTTTTGGACTGCCCCAAAGAAGGGCGGCTTGGCGTTAGGGTAAAGACAAAAAGCAAGGGCCGGCATTCTGCGACGGAACAAAACGGCTCGGTCCTAAGAATGGTCGGCTGCCCGATTTTTGTCGCCGCGCAAGGCTCGCCGCAAGATTTAAAGGAAGGCTTGGAAGACCTTGGGGCCAGCGTTTTGCATTGCGCCGAGATACAAGTTCCCAAAGAAAATTTGCGCCAAGAGCGCTCCAAGGATTTTTTTTACGAGCGAAAAATTCCTGAAAAATTTTTGCAAGCGGCGAGCGAGAAAAGCGCCAAGCTGGAAATCCCGCCGGAAGATTGGGAAGATGCCGCCGAGATTCTAAAGAACGCCACGCGGCTTTCTCCCGACGCTGCGATGGAATTGCTTGAGGAAAAATACAAAAAGCGGCCCGATGACGACGTTAGGAAAAACGCGCGCTTTTCTTTTGAGGCTTTGAACACAAGCCCGCGAATCGAAGAGCTTGTCAGCGCGCTGAAGAACGCGGACGAGTATCAAAACGGGCAATACGACAAGGAGTCGGGCGTTAGGATTTTGTGCTACGGAGTTTCAGGCGCGGGAAAGACCGCCTGCGCGGAAGAAATTTCCAAGATGCTGGACAAGCCGCTTGTGACTGCGCGCGCGTCGGACATTTTGGGAAGCCTTGTCGGCGAAACGGAGCAAAACATCAAGCGCGTTTTTGAGGAAGCGGCGGACAAAAAGGCCGTGCTTTTGATTGACGAGGCCGACTCCTTTTTGAACGAACGCGGCGACACGCTGAACCACCACAACGATGTAATGACCAACGAATTTTTGGTTCAGATGGAGCGCTATCCCTACATCGTGATTTGCAACACCAACTTGCCTGAAATTTTGGATTCGGCCACCGACAGGCGCTTTCACTTTAAGGTTTGCTTTAAGCCGCTCACAAAAGAGGGAACGGAAATCTTGTGGAAAAAATATTTTCCTGACTACGAAATTTCCGGCGAAAAGCTTAATGAAATTTTCAGGGCGGGCGACATCACTCCCGGCGACTTTGGCGCCTTGGGGCAAAGGATTCGCTTTTTGGACAAGGAAAAAATTTGCGCGGACTACATCGCAGATGAATTAAAGACGATGGTCGCGGGTAAAAAAGACAACAAAAAAAGCCGCAAAATCGGCTTTGAGCTATAGGAGGAATTATTATGAAAGAGATTGTTTACAAGAGCGACGCGCAACGACGCTTGGCGGAAGTTTTGGACGAGTTGAAAATTGAGGCGAGGTATTCTCCGTCGGACGAAGTTTTCGTCTTGCCGGAGCAAGCCATTATGGTTTACGAAGAAAGAATTCCCGACATGGAAAAATACAGGAGCCAAGTTCCGCAAGAAAGAATTCTTCAAATCCATGCGGACGGCTCTTTGTCCAACGAGCGCTATGAGGCTAGGATCAAGCGCTGCGACAAGTGCAAAAAATTCTTTGTGTTCCTAAAAGAGAAGGGGCAGAACAAAACCTTTTCTTGCCCGATGTGCGGTTCAAGCGACCTGCGCTTTTTGTCCAACAACGCCCGCATTCCAGGCTGGTACGGCGAAAAAAAACAAACGATTATCGACGAGCGGGAAGCGGAAAAACACCTTGATTCGGTTGTCTCCCAAAAGGAAGAGATTGAGTCGCTTATCGACAAATTGAGGGGCGAGGCAAGATGCGTCAAGGCGACTGACGAACAGGCTTCCCGAATAAAAAAGCTTTTGGAAAAATATCCCAATATGTCGGAAGTCGTTGAATACATTCTAAGCGCCTTTGAAATCGCCAGGCTCAAAGAAAACCATGACATCAGCTTTAAGCCGATTGTTTTGGTCGGCGGCCCGGGCTGCGGAAAAAGTTCCTTTGTTTCGGAACTGTGCGAAATCATAATGGGAAAAAAGACTCTAAAGATAGACTTGGGGAACGACGTGGCTTCCTTTACCTTTACTGGTTCCGACCCCGGCTACACGCATTCGCGCCACGGCCGCATAATAGAAGCGATGTTCTCCGACAAAAAAGGCGAAGGTCCTTTGAAGAATCCCGTGATTCACTTTGACGAATTGGACAAGGTTAACGGCAAGCAAAACTACAGCGTGGAAACCGTGTTCTATTCCATTTTGGAAAAGAACACCGCCCGCCGCTTTTACGACAACTTTATCGGAATCAACGTTGACGCTTCGGGAATAAACTACATCTTTACCGCGAACACGCTTGAAGGAATTCCAAAGCCGATTGTAAACCGCCTTCGCGTGTTTAACATAGAAAACTATAGCCACAAGCAGCTCAAGGATTGCGTGATAGACAGTTGCTACAAGGCTTGGCTTTGCAACAACGGCATTGAGGCGGAATGGCTTCCTAAGGTTTTGTCGTCGTTCATCAAGGAAAGAATTCTTGAAGAATGCCACGACGATCCGCGCAGCATCGAAGACGCGATAACGTCTGTCTTTATGGACACGCTTATGGATGATTCCGAGACCGGCCACAAAATCGCGCTCTTTTCGCCGGACGAAATCGCCGCGGGTTGGAAAAACTTTCGCGGCGCCAAGGCGATTTCTGACCAGCGCTGGAAGCTTCCTCGCGGCTTTGTAAAAGAAGAAAAAGGCGGCGAAAAAGTTTTAGTTGAAGAATTGCTAGACCTTGTCGGCCCTTTTGATAATAAAGAAGGGGAGTAAGATTTATGGAAAGACCTGTGATTGACATTCCCGCAACGTCAAGGCGGCTCAAAGAAATCCGAGAGGAGCGCGGGCTAAAAATTGCGGACGTTCAAAAGCTCTTTAACTTTGAATATCCGCAGGCCGTATACGATTGGGAGAACCCCGAGAAAAAGACTCTTCCCAGAATCGAAAACCTTGTCTTTTTGGCGAAGATTTACGGTGTTTCTATGGACGAGCTTATTGTTTATGAGCGGTGAGGGCGTGGAGGATGGAATTAAATTCTTTTTCAAAGTTTCATCTCATATTCCACGCTTACGTTCAATATGGCTGCGGCTTTTGAAGTAGACATAAGCTCTTTGTCCAAGGCTTCGCTTACAGCCGACTCTAGAACTTCTTCAAAGTTGTCCGCGGTGTACGGTATTTTTCTGTCCAAGACTTCTTCAAGATGCTTTATTTTTCTTTCCCGTATTGCGGGAATAACGGCGCTTTTTTCCGTCACCCTTTCTCCAAGCTCAAAAAATGAGTCCACGTTTATTTTAAAGTATCTTGTAACGCTTATCAAAAGTACGTCTGTAAACATTTCTTTTCCGGCGAAACACGCCTTGAGCCGCTCCTTGTCGAAGACTTTTGAGAATTCTTTTCCGGGGAAACATACCTTGAGCCACTCGTTGTCGAAGTTTTTTGACAATTCTTCGGCAAGTTCGTCCGGGGTTATGTCGCGCAGGAGGCATTGTTCGTACAAGCGGTCTGAAAAAAGATTTTTGATGTCAGGCAGTTCCATAGCGCCTTTCAATATAGCGCTAGTCCGCGTTCCGCGCATTAAAATATTACTTTATTGACAACTTCTTCTTTTTGGCTTACACTTAAAGAGCCTTGAGTGGTCAATCGTGGGGGTAATAAGAACCCTCTTTCGTTTGCCCATTCAAGGCTTTTTTTGTTGTGTTAACTTCCAAAAAAAACGCTCCCGCCAAAAGGCAGGAGCGAATGCCGTTGAAGTTCGCCATATTTCCTCAACCGCCGGACAACGATTGTCCGACCCCGCAGCAGGCATCTCTACATTAAACGGCGCGTCGTTAGAGGGCAGCGCTCCTCTGTCGCA